>CBFHTR010000085.1:0-1093 GCA_965658695.1 Spiribacter sp. | reverse complement strand
CAAAACTACTTCTACCCCGACTTGCCCAAGGGGTATCAAATCTCCCAGTACGAGATTCCGGTTGTGGGGACGGGGCATCTGGATATTGACCTGGAGGATGGCGAGCGCAAGCGCATCGGTGTCACCCGTGCACATCTGGAAGAAGACGCCGGCAAGAGCATGCATGAGGGGTTCGGCAACATGAGCGGGATCGATCTCAATCGCGCTGGTACTCCGCTGCTTGAGATCGTCTCGGAGCCGGACCTGCGCTCGGCCAAAGAAGCCGTCGCCTACATGAAGAAAATGCATTCGCTGGTCCGCTATCTGGGCATCTGCGATGGCAACATGCAGGAAGGCAGCTTCCGCTGTGATGCCAATGTCTCCGTACGCCCGGTTGGCAGTGAGGCTTTTGGCACACGCGCAGAGATTAAAAACCTCAATTCCTTCCGCTTTGTCGAGCGCGCCATCAACTACGAAATCGAGCGCCAGATCGAGTTGCTGGAGGACGGCGGTAGCGTCATCCAGGAAACCCGGCTGTATGACCCGGATCGGGGTGAGACCCGATCAATGCGCGGCAAGGAGGAGGCCAACGATTATCGTTACTTCCCCGACCCGGATCTGTTGCCGCTGGAGATCACGCCAGACCTGATCGAAACGGTACGTGCTGAGCTGCCGGAACTCCCCGATGCCAAGCGCGAGCGATTCATGAGTCAGTATGGCTTGTCCAGCTACGATGCCGGTGTTCTGACCGCAAGCCGTGAGCTGGCTGATTATTTTGAGCAGGTCACCGGGGCCTGCGGCGATGCCAAGCTGGCCGCTAACTGGGTGATGGGAGAGTTGGCCGGTGCGTTGAACCGGGCAGGCATCGAGATTAACGATGCGCCAATTGACGCCGCCATGCTGGCGGGTCTGCTCAGCCGGATCCTGGATGAGACCATTTCCGGGAAAATCGCCAAAGAGGTCTTCGAGGCCATGTGGCAGGGCGAGGGCGATGCCGATTCCGTCATCGACGCGAAAGGCCTGAAACAGGTCACTGACAGCACGGCGATCGAGGCCATGGTGGATGAGGTCATTGCGGCCAATCCACAGCAGCTTGAGCAGTATCGCGCCGGCA
>CBFHTR010000084.1:0-1367 GCA_965658695.1 Spiribacter sp. | reverse complement strand
CGGTGACTTTCAAGCCGGTGGGACCGGATGATCTTGCCCCACTCTTTCCCATGGCGGTGATCGAGCAGGAGATGAGCACCGAGCGCGAAATTGAAATCCCCCAGCCCGTGCGCGATGTCTACCGACAGTGGCGGCCCTCGCCGCTCTACCGCGCTCGGCGGCTGGAGAAAGCCCTGAATACACCGGCGCGCATCTACTACAAGTACGAGGGGATTAGCCCTGCTGGCAGCCACAAACCCAACACCGCAATAGCGCAGGCTTTTTACAACAAAGCCGAAGGCGTTAAACGCATCACCACCGAAACCGGTGCTGGGCAATGGGGCTCGTCGTTATCGCTGGCAGGCGCCATGTTTGGGCTTGAGATTGAAGTGTTCATGGTCAAGGTGAGCTTTAACCAAAAACCCTATCGCCGGGCCTTTATGGAGAGTTTTGGCGCCACCTGTATCGCGAGCCCCAGCAATACCACCGAAGCCGGGCGGGCGGTACTGGCTGAGCATCCCGACTCCACGGGCAGCCTGGGGATTGCGATCAGCGAGGCGGTAGAGCTCGCCGCCCAGCGCGAAGACACCAAATACGCACTCGGCAGCGTGCTCAATCATGTATTGCTGCACCAGACGGTTTCCGGTCTCGAGGCGATGCGCCAGCTGGAGATGGTTGATGATTATCCGGATAAAGTCATCGGCTGTACGGGCGGTGGCTCAAATTTTGCCGGCATCGCCTTTCCGTTCCTTGGTGCACGACTCCGCGGCGGACCAGCCACGGAATTTATCGCCGTTGAGCCCGCCTCCTGTCCGACGCTCACCAAAGGCAAATACGCCTATGACTGGGGCGATACCGGGCATCTCACGCCGTTGACCAAAATGCACACCCTGGGATCGGGCTTTGTGCCGCCGGGCTTTCATGCCGGCGGGCTTCGCTACCACGGCATGGCCCCACAGATCAGCCACCTGACCGAGCTCGGTTACATCCAGCCTCGCGCTTACGGGCAGCTGGACTGTTTTGCCGCTGGCCTAGAGTTTGCCCGTGCCGAGGGCATCATCCCGGCACCAGAGGCCAATCATGCGGTCAAGGCCACCATTGACGAGGCGATCGCCTGTCGTGAATCCGGCGAGTCCAAGGCGCTGCTATTCAACCTCTGCGGCCATGGGCATTTTGATATGCAGGCCTACACCGATTACCTGGCCGGCAAACTCACCGACGATCAGGCCAGCGATGCCGAGCAGTCCATGGCGCTGGCGGGGCTACCGGGGGTGTAATTCGGTTGTTTCTCGGGAGATTTGCAGAAGATGCGAGCTAATGGCGCAATAATGCTTGAACGAAAACCCGGAAATCATCAAGCCTATGCAGGACAATATCCTCGGTAATCG
>CBFHTR010000083.1:0-1381 GCA_965658695.1 Spiribacter sp. | reverse complement strand
CGCGGCCGATGGCGCTGACGCGGTTTAGGCAGGCCGGACCCCCTCACCGTCGAGAAAACCACAAGGTAAAAGTGCTGCCCTTCCCCGGCTTGGTGTCCACGCAAACGCGGCCAGCATGGGCCTGCATCACCTGATCGACAAAGAAGAGACCAAGCCCCAGGCCAGGCGTGCTTTGGCTCTCCGAGGCGCGGTAATACTTATCAAAAATCTGTCGCTGCTCTTCAGGCGACAAGCCGATGCCGGAGTCTTGGACATGGATCCCGACTTCATCAGTATTCACGGTGGTGCTGATCTCAATATCACTGCCGGCCGGCGAGTACTTCGCGGCGTTATCAATGAGATTGTGGAATGCGCTGCCAACGAGGGCTTCGTCTGCTTCGATCACGCCATCCAGTGCGCCAAACACCAAAGGATGCCCCAGGCGCAGATTGCCGGGTTTTAGCAGCCGCGGCAGCCAATCGGCCAGGACAAGCCGCTTTAGCTCAAGTTTTTGACCGCTCTTGGAGAGGCGGTCGGTCTCAAGCCATTGCTCAAACAGCACCTGCAATCGGCCTGCGGCCTCATCAATCGTCTCAAAACGCTCAGTTGGGCAGCCAATGCCACGATCCCGCTCCTTGATGGCGACGTTGGACTGGCCACGGATCACCGCAAGCGGATTGCGAAATTCATGCGAGATCAATCCGGCAAATTGCTTATACCGATCCAGCGTTTCTCGCTCACGCCCCAACGCACGCTCAAGCGCCTGGGTCCGGTCCTCAACCATATGCTCAAGGCGTTGCTCGGAGGCGCGCAGACCCTCGACAAGTTTGCGTTCGGCCTCAAGCGCCTGGGTCTGGGCCAACTCACGCCCACGGCGCTCTGTTTGAATCCGGTCCGCCAGCGCAAAGGCAAGCAACAACATATCGAGCAGTGAACCAATTTGAAGCAGGTTGCTGGTAATCATATTGGTTGGGACAAAACCGAAATTACGCAGCGCCTGGATAAAAACCGCCGTCATCAGTGTGCCCCAAGCCAGCAAAAGATACCGGGCCCCCGGATGGCCACGGCGCCAGCCAGTCCAGGCTGCCCATGTAACAAGCGGCGCAATCAGCATACCGATGACACTGACACCAATCGCGGCATACCAGATCGGGAACTGCAAAAGCGGCATGGCAGCAATGAAAAGGGCCGCGGCCATCACCCATGGAATCACCTTGTTAATGCCTGGCTGATAACGCGGCAAGTCCAAGAAATCTCGCGCAAACCACAAGGCAAAAAAACCAGCCATGGCGAAAAGCGAGTCGCTATCAAGCGTTGCCGGCCAGTCACCAAAGAGCACAAGGAGGTAACTCCGATAGCCCGAGTAGATGAACATGGCGCCACCAGCACAGAAGAGAAACGC
>CBFHTR010000082.1:0-1410 GCA_965658695.1 Spiribacter sp. | reverse complement strand
AAGACCCCGTCGCTTGGGCGAAATCCGAAATGGGAATCGTGATTGAAGCTATCCGCCAAGCCGCCCCATTGCGTCATGAGTTCACGCATTTCTCTCTGGATATCCATCCTGTTTACGCACGACTGGCACAGGGCATCGAGATGCGGGATGGGGAATCGGTTTGGTATAACAGCCAGTCATCCACCAGCCGGGGGTTGCCCGCTCCGGTGAAACGACTGATTACAGACAAGGAGATCCGGCCATGACCGACACGGTCCATTGCATCAAGGCAGGCCGCGAAGGCCCCAAGCTCAAGCGCATGCCCTATCCGGGCGAGCTCGGCCAGCGCATCTACGACAATGTCAGCCAGGAAGGCTGGCAGATGTGGCTGGGACATCAGACCATGCTGATCAACGAATACCGGCTCTCACCGATTGATCCAAAGGCACGCGAATTCTTGGAGCAGGAAATGGAGAAATTCTTCTTTGGCGAGGGATCGGCGCCACCGCCGGATTTCAAGCCAGAAGACTAATCCTGCTGCGGGTGTTGGTAGAGATGGATCTCGCGTTGCGGGAACGGAATGCCAATACCCGCCTCATCCAGACGACGTTTACTGCCCTCGACAAGATCCCAATAAACGGCCCACTGATCCTCGCTCTTCGCCCACACCCGTAGCGTCCATTCAACGGCAGAATCCCCATGCCGTGTCATACGGATAAACGGCTCGGGGTCCTTCAGGATGCGGGCGTCAGCCTCCACCAGCTCAGTGAGCACGCGACGGACCTTCTCGCTGTCGGCCGCGTAATCGACACCCACTGTCAGATCCACCCGACGCGTGGCATGTGCGGAGTGATTGGTGATGGTGCCGCTCATCATCTGCCCATTGGGGATGATGATCTGCCGGTTATCCGGTGTCGTCAGCACGGTGGTGAAAAGCTGCAGATCATCGACAGTGCCGGCCGCGCCAGCGGCTTCGATGTAGTCGCCGATGCGATACGGGCGGAAAGTCATTATCAAAACGCCGGCGGCAAAGTTGGCCAGCGAGCCCTGCAGCGCCAGCCCCACCGCCAGGCCTGCCGCACCCAAGAGCGCAATCAACGAGGTGGTCTGCACACCGAGCTGATTGACCGCCGCCAACACCGCTGCAACCAGCACCAGGATGCGCACAATATTGGCGACAAACCGCTCCACCAGTGCATCGGCTTTCATGCGCTGCAGCGCCCGGTGCGTGAGCCGATCCGCCAGTTTCGACACCCATCGCCCGACCACCAGAATGACGATCGCGGCAAGCAAATTACCGGCAAAGCTCACAACCATCGGCTGCAGGCGTTCAATCATGTCCATCCAGTTCATGTGCGCATCTCATCATTCAAACCAGCCGGATGCAAAACCTTTGCTGCGCATTCACACCATGATCTGTAGGATGCGCGC
>CBFHTR010000081.1:0-1578 GCA_965658695.1 Spiribacter sp. | reverse complement strand
TGAAGGAGAGCCAAAATGGCCCGAATGAAATTCCTGTGCGACGCTGAGCGGTGTATTGAGTGCAACGCCTGCGTTACCGCATGTAAAAACGAGAACGAGGTGCCATGGGGCGTGAACCGACGCCGCGTGGTCACCTTGAACGATGGTGTACCGGGCGAGAAGTCGATTTCGGTGGCCTGCATGCACTGTACTGACGCGCCGTGCGCGGCCGTCTGTCCGGTGGACTGCTTCTACACCACTGATGACGGCATCGTCCTGCATGACAAAGACCTCTGCATTGGTTGCGGCTACTGTTTCTACGCGTGTCCATTTGGCGCGCCGCAGTATCCGCAGCAGGAGGCCTTCGGGGTTCGCGGCAAGATGGACAAGTGCACTTTCTGTGCCGGTGGTCCAACCGAGGATCTCGCCGACGCCGAGTACGCCAAGTACGGTGCCAACCGCGTTGCCGAGGGCAAGTTGCCGGCCTGTGCTGAGATGTGTTCGACCAAGGCCCTGCTCGCCGGCGACGGCGACATGGTGGCGGATATCTATCGCGAGCGCATTATGCGGCGCTCGGGTCGTCCGCAGACCTGGGGCTGGGACAAGGCCTATGGTGGTGGCGTTTAACGCCACCACTGTCATTTCAAGGAGGTCGTTATGATTACGTCCCGCACGCACATGTCGCGGTGGCGGTTGGTGATCGGGCTGGTATTCACCACGGTGTTGCTGGTCGGGTGCTACGAAGATCCCAAGGACGTCACGCTCTATGATCCGGGCGTCTACAAGGGCGATGAAGACCCACTGATGTCACGCTCGGGTACCGAGGAACTGCGAAGCACTCTGCACGATCGCTTCCAGGCGGTGCAAACAGACCGCTGAGGCGGCCTTCGTTGAAGGAGGATGCAGATATGAAGAATCGCGAACAGAGAAAGGCCAATGCCAAACGCGCCCACGTGCGCATTATGCTCTGGAGCCTGCTTTTGATCGCCGTCGGCGCCATGGTGGCACCGTTGGGTGGTTACCTGTTCGTGGAAATTGCCGAAGCCCAGAGCTTTGAGCAGACCAATCCACGTTCAGAAACCACTTGGCGCGATGTCCGAGTGGGTAACGAAGGCATTACTACCGTGCGCGGAGATGAGACCGGTGTTCTGATTCAGAACGGCGGTGAGAACTGGCGTCAGCTGCGCAATGGCATTGTCGCCGCGATCATGCCGTGGGTTATGGGCATCGCCCTGGTTGGTATTTCACTGGTTTACTTCATCGGCGGTAAACATCGACTCGATGAGCGTCCATCTGGCCGAGTCGTGCCACGCTGGAAACTCTGGGAGCGGGTGTTGCACTGGTCAACGGCCACGATGTTCATCTTGTTGTCGATCACCGGGCTGAGCCTGCTTTTCGGCCGGGCGGTGATGATTCCGTTGCTGGGACCGGAAGGCTTCGCCGCTTACGCTGGGGTAGCGATGATGACCCATAATTATGTTGGGCCATTCTTTACCGCCTGTGTCGCGTTAATGGCGCTTGCCTGGACTTGGCACAACATCCCCAACCGGACGGATCTCGCTTGGTTCAAAGCCGGCGGTGGCTTCCTGAAGGGCAAGC
>CBFHTR010000080.1:0-1700 GCA_965658695.1 Spiribacter sp. | reverse complement strand
GGGATAGGTCTGAGCAACGCGCCGCTGCATGGCCTCGGCAGCATTTTGCACCGCCGCGGCATCTTCAAGATCCAGCGCCACGCCACCGACATCGCTTTTATGCGTGATATCGGCAGAGAGGATTTTAATCGCCGCGGGGTAGCCAAGCTGGTCCGCTGCGCCAGCAGCAGCCTGCGGGTCTGCGGCCACCTCTGTAGGTACAATTCCAATCCCATAGGCCGCCAGCAATTGTTTGGCCTCCGGTTCGCTGAGTATTTCCCGGCCTTCAGCGCGGGCTTTCTCAATAAGGGCATTGGCGCTGGCGTGATCCGGGCTAAAGCGCTCCGGCACCGATGGAGGGGTCTCGAGCAACTGCTCCTGGTTGCGGCGGTAGTTGACCATGTGCATAAAGGCACGCACCGCTGCTTCTGGGGTGCTGTAGCTGGGGATGCCGGCCTCGGAGAAGCGGCGGCGGGCATGCTGTGCGGTGTAATCACCCACCCAGCTCGTGAGTAATGTCGGGCGGTGTTTGTAGCCGCTTTGGCTGCGTTCATGCTCGGCAATCACGGCCTCGGCCGCGTCCATACTATCGGCCACTGCCGTTGGACAGTTCAGCACCAAAACGGCGTCGGCATTTTCCGTCTCGGTAAGAATTGAGAGCGCATCGGCATACCGCTTGCCGGGCGCATCGCCAATGATGTCCACCGGATTGCCATGCGACCAGGTCACTGGCAGCACCTCGTTGAGTGCATCAACGGTTTCGTCCGAGAGTTGAGCGAGTTTGCCGCCATGACCGATTAGCGCATCGGTTGCCAGCACACCGATGCCCCCGCCATTGGTGAGGATGGTCAGGCGGCTGCCGGGTGGCGGTTCGGTGGTGGCGAGCGTCTCAACAGCGGCAAACAGCTCACTGAGTGTGTCTACGCGAAGCATGCCAGCGCGCTTAAACGCCATGTCATAAACATCATCCGAGCCGGCCAATGCGCCGGTGTGCGAGGCCGCCGCCTGGGCGCTTTCGGCGTGCCGGCCGGCCTTGACCACAATCACTGGTTTCATGCGCGCAGCAGCCCGGGCAGCGGACATGAATTTGCGCGCATCGGTGATCGCCTCCATATAAAGGAGGATGGCGCGAGTGTCTGGATCGCTGGCCAGATAATCGAGCATATCGCCAAAATCCACATCGGCCATGTCGCCGAGAGAAATCATGTGCGAGAAGCCGATATCCCGGCGCTTGGCCCAGTCCAAGACTGAAGTGACGATGGCACCGGATTGGGTGACAAAGGCAATTCGCCCCGCTGGGGGTGCGATATGGGCAAAGCTGGCATTCACGCCAACGCCTGGGACCAAGGTGCCTAAGCAGTTGGGGCCGATAATGCGGGTGAGATGCGGTCTGGCTGCCTCCAGCATGGAGCGTCGCAGTGCCATGCCTTGTTCGTCATCGCCCTCGCCAAAGCCCGCGGTAATCACAACAACGCCACGGGTGCCGCGCTTGGCCAGTTGATCGACGAGGTCTGGGACTGTCGATGGTGGTGTGCAGATGACGGCCAGATCGGGCGTGATGGGCAGATCATCGATATCGCGATAGCAAAGCACGCCCTCAACCGCCTGGTGCTTGGGGTTCACCGGCATGATAGGACCGTCAAAACCACCCTGAAAGAGATTGCGGGCGAGGACTGCGCCTACGGATCCGGGCCGTCGGCTGGCGCCGATAATGGCGATGG
>CBFHTR010000079.1:0-1750 GCA_965658695.1 Spiribacter sp. | reverse complement strand
CAGTTGTGAGCTCATGGCCCGCCGGCCGCTTGCTTATGCCATTCGGCATGCTAATGGCTGCCAAGAGCCACTCGATGCCGAACATCCCTGGTATTTACTGGTAGAAGCCAGCAGCAGTGCCGCAGATGCAGGCCTACAGCCCCGACTAGAGCAAAGTCTGGCCAATGCCGGGGTGACCATCGATTATCGCGTAGCTGAGGACACCACGCAGGCAGCGGATATCTGGCGACTGCGCAATTCCATCCCAGGCGCCCAGGGGCATGAAGGCGCAAGCATTAAAAATGACATCTCGGTGCCCGTCTCGCGTATGCCCGATTTTATCGAGCAAGCCAGCGCGCAAGTCACCGCAGCCTGTCCCGGCGTGCGGGTTTGTGCCTTTGGCCACATCGGTGATGGCAATATCCACTTCAATCTCACCCGGCCGCAGACCATGGCCGATGCCGAGTTTTTAGCAAAGTGGGAGGCACTGACGGGCATCGTGCACGATGTGGTGATGGACTACCGCGGTTCATTCGCCGCCGAGCATGGGGTGGGTCAGCTTAAACCCGGCGAGATGGCGCGGCTCAAAGATCCGGTAGAACAGGATTTGCTCCGCGCCATTAAACACGCGCTGGACCCTGCAGACCGCCTTAATCCTGGGAAGCTTTTGCCTCGCGCCGACGGATAAGCCAGGCGGCATAGAAACTGCCCACCGCCGGGGTAAACGTGAGCGCCGTGGTCAACCAAATCACCATGTTACTCGGGTCGAGCAACAGGCTGATGGCCTCCGGGCCAATCTTCATCCACAGCGCACCAATCCCGATGCCGACGATATTTACGGCAACTGCCAAAAACACCCAGCCAAGCACACGGAATACACGAGCCATATCATTCATGGTTGCATCATACCGTGTTCAGCCGCTTGGCATGCATTGCGGCCAGATCCTGCGCGAGTTCAATGGTGGTTTGCGCGGTAATCGCCCCGATGGGCGCCAAATTCAGGCCAATCTGTGGCCGGGTATTCGCAGCGTCGGCCTGGCGGTCGAGTATCGCCGCCCAAGTCCTGCCAATCTGCTCGATAGAGCGTGCGGGGACGTCAGCCTCGGCCTCCGTTAACCACTCCTGCAGCGCATCTGGAATGCTCACACCAAGCCAGAGCAAAAATCGGATATTGCGCTCAGTCCGGGCCGGGCAAACGGCCACGAGCACCTCTTGCGGCAAAGCGGATTCGCCCTGTAGATCGTCGAGGGTGCGGGTAAAACCCTCAGGCTCGTAGAGAATCTGTGTAGTAAAGAAATCCGCCCCGGCACGGACCTTGGCTGCCATGCGGGCAGCCTCAGCATCCCGCGAGGGGATACAGATATTGCCGATACGCAGTCCCGGAATATTCGTTTTCTCACGCAGCAAACCATTGGCCTGGGGCACACCAGGCCCCGGGTAGGCCGTGTCATGCCGGCCGCCGCCCACCAGAACAAACTCCTGAACCCCGTATTCTTCCCAGGTCTGCTGCGCCCAGTCACACAGCGATGCTGGACTATCGTGGTGCACAACAACATGATTGATCATGCAGGCAAGCCCCAGTCGCTTGCGAATCACCAGCGCCAAGTCACGCGGTGCCATACGCGGGGCAAAAGGCTTACGCCGCTCACCCTGACTGCTGCGCGAGGGCTCCTCATGGATCTCAGGGATGTTGATGGCATCGAGCTGGCAGCCAGCGCTAACAGCGGCCACTTTCTCGATCACGGCCTCCACCGCGCCCTGGCCGCGATGC
>CBFHTR010000078.1:0-1808 GCA_965658695.1 Spiribacter sp. | reverse complement strand
ACCTAGTAAAATGTAAAGCAGTTGGAAACGAGGTTTGAGCGTCCTTTTGTCGCACAACTAGCAGAGCGTTTAAGGGCGCCTCAGCCGCTGATTCAAGTGCTCATCGGCCCGCGTCAGGTGGGCAAAACCACTGGGCTGCGTCAGCTCTCGTCTTCGGTGCCGATTGAGTCTAATGCCCTCAGTGCCTTCTCAGGATCACCACGCTTGGCGGCGCTGCGAAAGTCTTCACGCACTTCATAGGCAGTCAAAGCGGCTGCCGTCATGCGGCGAATCATCTCATCGAGCGTGATTCCCTCGGCCTCAGCAAGGATACGAAGCTGCTTGAGCTGCGCGGTGGGCAAGTCAATCGTCACCTTACTCATGGCTAACCTCCAATCAGCTGACTCGGCGTGCAGATATGCAACGAGGAAAAGTGTAATTCACCACGCTTTATATCTCGAACGTTATGCGTGACTAAAATCGCTGAACCAGCCGCAAGCGCAAGTTCCATAAACCGGCCTGTACTCACCGATCAGCGTGCGCCGAAGCACTTCTCTGGATGCCCCGCTGGATGATCTTATCCCCGCTACTAGAACGCTGGTGTCAATTACGATGCTTAGCATTGCACCAATGTCTCTGAATGATGGGACTGATGTCAGTGCCTTCGGTCGTGGCTTTGCTTTCGCTGATCAGATTGCGCCGCTTTTGCCAGTTTGGGGTGTTTTTAGGCGGTTAATACGTTGGACATCCATCGTATGGACGTAGGACGTCTTACGTAACGCGTAAACGAGACCTTGGTGGGAATTTCTGCTTTAAAAGCGTATTTTTTGAAGGTGCCGTCCCAAAATTTAGCCTATAGACCCTGATTTTTGCGAATTCTTACTGTTACGCGTTACGTCCTCCGTCCATCCGATGGACGTCCAACGTCTGCAACGGCTCTGTATGCACTACTTGCCCTTTCGATTTTAGGTTGTGCTCCTAATGATGCGTTGATTGGATAACGTAATTTCTGCTAACGCGTTAAGATCTGAACTTTAGAAATCGACAACCGGTGATTACCGCATGGAAGCAGACATCGAGCAGCTACTTACCCAGGCCCGCGCCTGGCGCGATGCGGATCCCGATGCGGAGACGCGCGAGACGCTGTCGCGGTTGATTGAGGCGGCGGCGTCTGACGGGGCGGGGCGTGAAAAAGCTCACCCTTCAACGGCGAGCGCAAGCACTGGCAGGCCTGAAAAAAGCTCGGCCAATCCAGAGCGGCATGACCCGCCTCAGAACGCGGCGCTTGATCAGCTGGCGGCCTGCTTTGCGTCGCCGCTGACTTTTGGTACCGCCGGCCTGCGTGGGCTGAAAGGCCCCGGCCCCGCGCATATGAACCATCTGCTCATCCAGCGCGTCACCGCAGTGATTGCCGATGTCCTGCGCGCCGAGGTGCCGGATGCCGCCGAGCGCGGTGTGGTGATCGGGTATGACGCCCGTCACGGCTCGAAGGCGCTGGCCGAGACGGCCGCGCGCACCATCGCCGGCGCGGGGCTTGGCGTGCATGTGTTTGATGACTATGCGCCGACGCCGCTGGCCGCCTTTGCCACGCTGGAGCTGGAAGCGGCCGCCGGGCTGGTGCTCACGGCCAGCCACAACCCGCCGGAATATCTGGGCTACAAGGTCTATTGGTCGAACGGCGCGCAGATCGTCTCGCCCATCGATCAGCGTATCGCGCAGGCGTTGAATGCCTTGCCGCTGAGCGCGGATATTCCGTTGGCGAGGCCGGAATCGGCACCGCACCCAGAGTCGGCGCCGCATCCGGGCTCCGACCAGCAATCGGAGCCCAA
>CBFHTR010000077.1:0-1927 GCA_965658695.1 Spiribacter sp. | reverse complement strand
CATGTAGATTTCCGGAACGCTTCGCTTGCCTTCTTCACGAAGGTTGATGGCGTGGTTCTGGCGAGGGGATGGGTTAGCCATGGCTTTTACCTCCGTGATTGCGATAAAGAACAGCGTATTAGCGCTGTTACCTGTTTGAGTTTGTCTATTGTCGAATCATTGACATGTTCAGGCAACTGAAAAAGAATAAACTTTCAGTTGAATTTTTCTGAACACAAAAGCTGGGCTTGCCAATATGACGACATCTGCCCCCGCCAACTCGCCGCAAGGATTGCCACTGCTGGATATGGATATCCTGCGGACTTTTGTCGCCATCGCCGAGACGGGGAGCTTTACCCGCGCCTCACAGCAGGTGTTTCGCACCCCCTCGGCCGTGAGCATGCAGATCAAGCGATTAGAGGAAATGCTGGGCCGGGCGATGTTTGTTCGCGAGCCCCGTCAGGTGCATCTCACACCAGAGGGAGAGGTCATGCTGGGTTATGCCCGGCAGTTCCTGGAGCTCAATGATGAGGCGGTGGGGCAATTCCTCTCGCCACAGGTGGGCGGTACCGTGCGCCTGGGCACGCCGGATGATCTTGGCACCCGCATCCTGCCCGCGGTGCTCTCGCAGTTCAGTCGTAACTATCCAGCAGTCCAGGTGAACGTGCGCGTTGGCCGGAGCCCCGATTTGATGCGCCGGCTTGATATTGGTGAGTTGGATATTGCCCTGTTGATCGCCGAGGCAGGCGTCTCGCCGCATCCGCTTGCTGAACCGGTATTCCGTGAACCGCTGGTCTGGGCCGGCCGAGAAGGTGGTGTGGCAGTGCAGCGGACGCCGTTGCCACTGGCTGTGGCTGATCGTGGTTGTGCCTGGCGGCGTATGGCGTTGAATGCGCTCAACCGCAGTGGTCATCGCTATCGGGTGGCCTATACCTGCGAGCATACCGGGTCGCAAGAGGCGGCCACACTGCAGGATATTGCTGTCACGCCGTTCCCGCGCAGCCTGGTGCAGGCGCCGCTACGCGTCATCGAAGAGGATGAGGCGGGGCTCACCGCGCTCGGTGATTACGAGGTCTTGCTGCTGCGTATGCCGGCACGCGGTGCCGCTGTCGAGGCGCTGGCCGATCATATTAAAGAGCAGTTTGCGGCACTTTCGGCGGGCTCGACGCTATAAATCCATTGATTGCTTGCCGTGTCGCGCAAAAGCTTACTGGACCTTGCAAAAGATTACTTTCATACTAAGGATTGGTGTTTTCGTCAGCAATTCGTTGTATTGGGGGTAGCGTGTCGCGGCTAACCGCGGGTGTCTTACTGGCAAAGCTCAGTCGCAGACTGCTGTCGACGCGGGCCGTGTTGGCGTTGTTAACGGTGTTTTTAATCCACCCCAGCCATGCGCTTGATCTGGGCCCCATGGATGGCATCCCGCCACCGCCGGGGATAACGGCAATCAGCCTGGAGTATCAGGATCGAACATCTTCGGGGCTCATCGACAACGACACGATCGGCCCCATCGCCGGAGAAATTGATCGCCAGGCATTAAAACTTCGCCTGGGGCACGGCTTTTCGATCGGCTCGATGCCGGCTTACGCCTATGGTGAATTGGCGTTTAATGATCCGACGCTGAATCAGGCCATCTTGCAGCGCACTGGCCAAACACTGGCCGAGGCCGGTACGACGCTCGCCGGGGACGACGGCGTGGGTGACTTGGCGCTGGCCACTGCCATTTGGCCTTACGTTACTCGAGACGCGGGCCGATTCTGGGGAATTGCCGGGTATGTGGTAGCGCCCATCGGTGACTACCAGGCCGAACGCAACCTTGAGGGCGTTAACCTCAACGCGGGCGGTAATCGTTGGATTGGTGTCCTGCAGACCGGTGTTCATCAGCGCTTGGGTGAGCGTTGGCACTGGAGCATTGGCAGCGATATTACGGTCTTTGAGGATAATGACG
>CBFHTR010000076.1:0-1969 GCA_965658695.1 Spiribacter sp. | reverse complement strand
GGCACCGCCGGCGATGGCCTCGGCGACACCCTGCTCCAGCGATCGAGCACGTGAGGCGGCCGTAATGACATACAGCCCCGCCACAGGCGCTTTCATCATCAAATCTCGATCATCTCAAAGTCAGCTTTACCCGCGCCGCATTCAGGGCAGACAAAATCATCGGGGATGTCTTCCCATTTCGTACCAGGGGCGATGCCATCTTCCGGCAGCCCGTCTTCTTCCTCATAAATCCAGCCGCAAACCACACACATCCACGAGCGATATTCCATCGCGTTTGCCTCCATCAGGTTGGTAATACTCGATACCCTATCAATCGAGTGGCACTTGCACCACGCCAGTCGTGATCACGCCATCGGCTGCCAGATCAATCCAGCGAAAAGCGGGCGGGCCGTTGCCGCGGGTAAAGGTCTCGGCCCCGGCGACAAATTCAACTGCACTGGCCGGTGTTGCCAACGCCCGCAGGCCATCCCATTGGGCATCAAAGGCCATATGCACATGGCCAAACAGCACACCCGCCACGCGTTGATCCGCCGCCAGAAGCGCCTGCAATGCCTTTGGATTATCCAGGCCGATGGCATCCAGCCAGGCTGTTCCAACTGGCAATGGTGGATGATGCAGGGCAATGAGAATATGCGCGGCCTCACTTGCGGCAAGCGCATCGCTCAGCCCTGCGAGCTCAGCGGCCGGCAAATGCCCGGCGACCTCACCCTCGACCAGCGTATCGAGGGCGATCACCGACCAGGCGCCTAAGCGCATTTCCCGCCCCGCAGTGACGCCACCCTCGCGAAATGTCTGCGCGATCAGCCGGCGGTCATCGTGATTGCCTGGCATCACCAGGCCGGGCAGGCGCAGGGTGGCCAGGGCCGCATGCAGACGCTGATAACCCTCTGCACTTTCATCGTGAACCAGATCGCCGGTATGGATCAGCCCATGCGCCGTCTCGGCCCAGGGGCGCATGGCCTCAAGCACACGGCGAAATCTTGCCTCGACGTTCACGCCGCCTTGCTCGCCATTGGGATCAGCGAGAAGGTGCGTATCAGTAATATGCAGAAGCCGAATGCGATCCGCCGTCGGCGCAGACATGATCAGCTACCCCCGGGCCCGAAGATCCACAAATGGGAGAACCAATAAAACCCACCGGCCGGATTGGGTGCGGTGCAGTTGTAGCGACTGCGGCCAAGCGGCAGATCGGCCTCGCCCTGCACCGAGAATCGCCGGCCATCTTCGACAAGCTGCGGCTGCAGGACCTCGCCACGATAAAAACAGGTCACCTGCGCTGGCGTGATGTCGGCCTCCGCGGCCAGCTCCAGCGTCAACTCAGGCGCTTGGGCATTCACTTGCACGGGATCCAGCGGCGCCTGGTCCACAACCGGCATCGGACTCGAATGCACCTTGGTGGTAAATCCGTCCATCTCCGCAAAACGCTCATTCATGGCATAACGTGGCAGCGCGAGCGTATTGGCATGTTCGCCGAGCGCACCTGACTGCTGGCCAAAGGCAACAAAGCCCATCTCCGCGGCCAGATCCATCAGCTCGATGCTGTACTCGCCAAAAGGGTAAGCAAGCAAGGCTGGGGATTGATGAGCCGCATTGCCCAGCTCCTCTACCAGTCTAGCCTGCGCGCGCTCGAGATCCGCGCGAATGCGCTCGCGCCAAAGCGGGCGAGTCTCATCCTGATGGCGCTCAAACAGCGGCGCATGCGATTCGGAATGATTGCCAAAACGCGCGCCTTCATCGGCCAACGCCCGCATCGCATCCCAGCTCAAATAACCGGTATAGCCTGAATCGACCGGACCGGTATTCACAAAAACGGTATAGGGCCAGCCGCGCTCGGCGAGCAATGGATGGGCGACCTCGCCAACGCTGCTGTAGCCATCATCAAAGGTGATCGCAACGCTGCGCTCAGGCAGTGGCTCGCGCGTGCGCAGCGCCTCGACAATGCGCTCCAGCGGCAGGACGTTAAAGTCGT
>CBFHTR010000075.1:0-2003 GCA_965658695.1 Spiribacter sp. | reverse complement strand
TGCACCTCAATGCCGAGCGCCTCGGCACGCGCATGTAATGCGTCACGGTCATGCAGTTTGCCCTCGAGCATGGGGTTTTGCGCCAGCACGGCGTCGGCTACCGAAATGCGCTCGAAAGGCCTGCCGAGATCAATTTCGACACCCTGCCAAGTGACTTGCTCACTGCCGCAGACATCCTGCGCCAGCCCGCGCATCAACGCCTCGGTCATATCCATGGCATCGCGATAGTCGGCATAGGCCTCATAAAACTCGAGCATGGTGAATTCGGGGTTGTGGCGAGTAGAGACCCCTTCGTTGCGGAAATTACGGTTAATCTCATAAACCCGCTCGATACCGCCAACCACCAAGCGCTTGAGATAAAGCTCAGGTGCGACACGCAGATACAAATCAAGCTCAAGCGCGTTGTGATGAGTGACAAAAGGCCGTGCCGCCGCGCCGCCCGGTATGGGCTGCATCATCGGTGTTTCAACCTCGAGGAAACCGCGGTCATGAAAAAAATCACGGATATAGCGAACAATGCGGCTGCGCGTATGAAAGACATGCCGGGCGTCTGGGTTGGTCATTAAATCCAGGTAGCGCTGGCGATAGCGTGCCTCAGTATCCCCCAGCCCATGGTATTTCTCTGGCAGCGGACGCAGCGACTTGGTCAGCAACTGAAGCGTCTCGCAATGGACGGTTAGCTCGCCGGTGCGTGTGCGCATGAGCGCTCCGGCCGCACCAACAATATCGCCGACATCAAAGCCCTTGAATGCCTCGTAGACGCCCTCTGGCAGATCATCACGCCGCAGGAAAAGCTGAATATCACCGCTCATATCGCGCAACGTGACAAAACTTGCCTTACCCATCACCCGCTTGAGGACAATCCGGCCTGCCACACGCACGGCAATGGCCTCGGCTTGCAGACGCTCGGCATCCATTTCGGCACAGCGCCTTTGCAGGTCGCCGGCCATGTCCTCACGCCGGAAATCATTAGGAAACGCTTCACCAGTCTCACGCCAGGCCTCGAGCTTGCGGCGACGGTCGGCGATCAGACGGTGTTCTTCTTCGATATCGCTCATTGTTTTTCTTCCCTAGAGCCCGGCCTTGAGACTGGCTTCAATAAACTGATCCAGATCGCCATCGAGCACTGCCTGTGTATTACCCACTTCCACGCCAGTGCGCAGGTCTTTGATACGGCTTTGATCGAGCACATACGAGCGAATCTGGCTACCCCAGCCGATATCGGCCTTGGATTCTTCCAGCACTGCCGCTTGGGCGCGCTGTGCTTCCATCTCTCGCTCGTATAGCTTGGCCCGCAGCTGTTTCATGGCCGTGGCCTTATTTTTATGCTGCGAGCGGTCATTCTGGCACTGCACCACAATACCGGTGGGCATATGCGTTATCCGCACTGCCGATTCGGTTCGGTTGACGTGCTGCCCACCAGCACCACTGGCACGATAGACATCAATGCGAAGATCCGAAGGATCGACTTCAATATCAACATCCTCATCCAACTCGGGGCTGACATAAACGGAGGCAAATGATGTATGCCGGCGATTACCGGAGTCGAACGGCGACTTGCGCACGAGACGATGGACGCCCGTTTCTGTGCGCAGCCAACCAAAGGCATGATCGCCCTCAACGCGAATCGTGGCCGATTTAATCCCGGCCTGCTCGCCCTCCGAGACTTCAATCAGCTCACCAGCAAAGCCCTTATCCTCGATCCAGCGCAAATACATCCGAAGCAGCATCTCCGCCCAGTCCTGCGCCTCGGTACCACCTGAACCAGCCTGAATATCGACAAAGCAGTTAGCTGGATCCATCTCACCAGAGAACATGCGACGAAACTCAAGCCCTTCGATGATGCGCTCGTAATCGGCAAGGTCACTGGCCACGGCGTTTAGCGTCTCTTCGTCGCTCTCCTCGCGCGCCATCTCGAGCAGCTCACCGGCATCCTCCAGGCCACTGATGAGCGACTGCAGGCCACCCACCACCTTCTCCAGTGAGGCCCGCTCACGGTTCAG
>CBFHTR010000074.1:0-2037 GCA_965658695.1 Spiribacter sp. | reverse complement strand
GGCAACTTCACAACCGTCTAGCGAATGAAAGGCGGATCAAAATCGCCCGGTGTAAGCAACCGAAATCGGCAATGCCACGGCCGTGCTCTCCGCCGAATGGCCACCGCGCTCTCTGGGCGGATCAGATGACGCGTGAGAAGCGGCGCTCGCCGCGGGCTTCGGCGAGATAGGCATCGAACGGCATCGCTACATTACGCAGGAAAAACCGCCCAGGCTCCGTCACCCGCAATGACTCACGGCTGATTTCCACCAGCCCATCGTCCACCAACGGACTCAGCTCATCGAGCGCGGGGGCAAAGTACTGGCGGAACATAATGCCGTGACGCTCTTCAACGGCAGCAAAATCTACACCACCCTGACACATCACCGCCTGGATCACGTCCCGACGCAGCCTGTCATCGGCAGAGAGCTCCACACCCCGCCAAATGGGCAGCCGCCCAGCGGATACTGCTTCGGCATGGCCTTCTGGGTCACGTTTGTTCTGGCAATAAGCATCACCGATCTGGCCAATGGATGAGGCACCCAGGCCAATCAAATCAAGATCGGGACGTGTGGCATAGCCCTGGAAGTTGCGATGCAGCGTGCCATTGTTGGCGGCCTGCGCCAGCTCGTCA
The DNA here is from genome assembly GCA_965658695.1 of Spiribacter sp. Lineage (GTDB taxonomy): Bacteria > Pseudomonadota > Gammaproteobacteria > Nitrococcales > Nitrococcaceae > Spiribacter. The sequence continues at coordinate 1,423 of CBFHTR010000074.1, read as the reverse complement.
TTGGGCAGAGCAAAATGATCCATCCCGATGTACTGATAGCCATCGGCAGAAAGCCGCTGCATGGCCTCTATCAGCAGGGTCAGTTTGGTCTCGGCCGGCGGCAGACTCTCGTCATTAATCTGTCGCTGAATACGGAACATCTGCGGCATATGCGCGTAGTTGTATAGCGCAATCCGATCGGGGCGGATGGCCATGACTGAATCGAGCGTGCGCGCCAGACGCTCTGGCGTCTGATAAGGCAGGCCGTACATCAAATCCAAATTGATCGAGTGAAAGCCCTGACGCCGAGCCTCATCCACCACCGCGGCCGTGTCCTCAACGCTTTGAATACGGTTAATGGCCTTTTGCACATCCGGGTCAAAATCCTGCACACCCAGGCTAAGCCGGTTGAATCCCAGTGCGGCCAGACCGGCAATACGCTCACGATTCACGGTGCGGGGATCCACTTCAATGGAGAATTCCCGCTCCGGGCCTTTAGCCAGTGGAAAGCGATCGCCGATAGCCTGAATCAGCGCGGCGAGATCCTCATCGGTGAAATACGTCGGCGTGCCTCCACCCAAGTGCAACTGCTCCACGGGGCGGTCATCATCGAATAGCGCCGCTTGCAGATCGAGCTCCTGGGTCAGGCGCTCAAGATAACGCTCAGCACGGCGATAGTTGGCCGTGATCACCTTGTTGCAAGCACAGTAGAAGCATACGGTGCGGCAAAAAGGCACGTGCACATATAACGACAGCGGCCGAGGCATTGGGTCCTCGTTGCTCCAGGTCACCCGCTGACGGTATCGCTGCGCATCAAAGACCTCGGTAAACTGAGCCGCGGTCGGATATGAAGTGTAGCGCGGGCCGGTGACGTCATACTGACGCAGCAGCTCACGATCGAGAATCAGGTTGTCGGCCATGGCAGCCAACCTCCATTAACTGTGAATGGCGTTACCATAGCGGGCATCAATCATCGGGTGGTTGACGTGGATCACCCAGCAACGAGAAGACAGGCGTTGAGTACGGAAAAACACCGGGACAACAAGCAATGGGACCCCGCGCTGAATGCGCCGCCCAAAACCCTACGCGAGGCCTTAAAGCGCCGACTCTGGCTGGGCCTGGGGCTTTTCTTTGTTGGCTTGGGTAGTGTTGGCGCCGTGCTACCGCTGCTGCCCACAACACCCTTTTTACTGCTGGCGGTTTACTGCGCCTCGCGCAGCTCTCCGGCTTTGCATGCCTGGCTCTATAGCCATCCACGCTTTGGCCCATTACTGCGCGACTGGCGGGACCATCGCGCCATTCGCCCGCGGGCAAAGATCACCGCGCTAGTGCTGGTCGCTGCCAGTTGGACCTGGATGTGGATCAGCGTGGAGCCACTCTATGCGCGGCTGTCAGCCAGTGCGGTAATGGCTTGTGTAGTTGTGTTTCTGGCCACACGCCCGAG
>CBFHTR010000073.1:0-2127 GCA_965658695.1 Spiribacter sp. | reverse complement strand
CGTCGATCGCGACCTGAAACACGTGCGCATGGCCGATGAATCCGTCTGCATTGGTGGTGCCAGCTCTGCCGAGTCTTACCTGAACATCCCCGCCATCATCAGTGCAGCCGAGCTCACCGACGCGGTCGCAATCCACCCCGGCTTTGGCTTTCTCTCCGAGAACGCCGACTTTGCCGAGCGCGTCGAGCAATCCGGCTTCCGCTTTATCGGACCACGTGCCGAGACCATCCGCCTGATGGGCGATAAGGTCTCGGCCATTGATGCGATGAAAGCCGCCGGTGTGCCCTGTGTGCCGGGCTCGGGTGGACCGCTTGGCAATGACGACGCTGAAAATCTGAAGCTTGCCCGCGAGATCGGCTATCCGGTCATCATCAAAGCGGCTGCAGGCGGTGGCGGCCGCGGCATGCGGGTGGTCCATGCGGAAGGCAGCCTGCTGCATTCCATCTCTTTGACCCGCACCGAGGCGGCTAATGCCTTTGGCAGTGATGTGGTCTATATGGAGAAATACCTGGGCAACCCTCGTCATATCGAAATCCAGGTTATGGCTGATGAACACGGTAATGCCGTGCATTTGGGTGAGCGTGACTGCTCCATGCAGCGCCGCCATCAAAAAGTCATCGAAGAAAGCCCCGCTCCGGGCATTAGCGATGCAGAACGCGCCGCTATTGGTAAGCGTTGCGCTGAGGCCTGCGTCAAGCTTGGGTATCGCGGTGCAGGCACCTTTGAGTTTCTTTATGAAGACGGCGAGTTTTACTTCATTGAGATGAACACCCGAATCCAGGTAGAGCATCCCGTCACCGAGATGGTGACTGGTCGCGATTTGGTGGCCGAACAGATCCGGGTGGCGAACGGCGACCCACTGTCATTCAGTCAGGCAGATATCAACTTCCGCGGCCATGCCATCGAATGCCGTATTAACGCCGAAGACCCAGAGCGCTTTCTACCCTCACCTGGGCAAATCACGCTGTATCACCCGCCGGGTGGCCCGGGCATTCGGGTCGACTCACATGTCTACACCGGCTATACCGTGCCGCCGCATTACGACTCGATGATCGGCAAGGTGATCGCCTGGGGTGAGGATCGCGACAGCGCCATTGCACGGATGCGCACAGCCTTAAGCGAACTGGTAGTTGAGGGCATTAAAACCAACACGCCGCTACATGAAGAGTTAATGCTCGATAGCGGCTTCCAGGCTGGTGGCACCAACATCCACTACCTGGAAAAGAAACTGGGGCTTAGCTAAGCATTAAGCGCAGCCCCACGGCCACCAAAAACACCGCAAACGCCCGCCGCAGCCAAACCTGTGGCAGGCGGCTTGCAAGCTTGGCCCCCAATGGCGCGGTAAAGACGCTGGCAATCGTAATCCCAATCACTGCCGGCCAATAGATATAGCCGGTGCTCAATGGCGGCAATTGCTCGTCACCGCCGCCCGCGTAGATAAATCCCAGCGTGCCCGCCAAGGCCAGACAAACTCCGGCTGCTGCCGAGGTGCCGACCGCCTCACGCATCTGCACGCCGGTCCAGGCCAGAAACGGGACCATCATGGCGCCTCCCCCAATGCCCACCAGCGCCGAGATGGCGCCAATGACAACACCCGTTGCCGCGACAACCATCCGCGGCAAAATCACCCGAGTTGATCGCGGGTGACCCGCAATAAACATACGCACTGCAAGCACCAACACGAATACAGCAAAGATCATCCGCAGGGCATCGCCACCAAGGCTCGCCACCACTTGTGTGCCCAGCAACGCGCCAAGCGCCAGCCCACCGACCAGCCATGGCAGTGCATCCCAGAGAATATTCCCCAACCGCCAATGTGCTCGCGCAGACGATAGCCCGGTCACAACAATGGTGGTCATCGAACTGGCCACCGCCAGATGCATGGCGACATCCGGATCTATACCCTGTGCGGCAAATATCGGCAGCATGGCGGGCACGGCGATCGTGCCACCACCAATACCAAAGAGCCCCGAGGCCAGCCCGACAAAAACGCCGGCAGCCATATACAAAAGGAAAACGACCACGCGTGAGGCTCCCCCTAGCCTTGCAAGCCAAACAGTATGGCAGAACTTAGTGACAGCGAAGCGCGCTACGGCAACTCGCGCGTTTGCTTTACACTATCGGCCA
>CBFHTR010000072.1:0-2181 GCA_965658695.1 Spiribacter sp. | reverse complement strand
GGAATTGGTAGACGCGCTAGCTTCAGGTGCTAGTGGGGGAAACCCCGTGGAGGTTCAAGTCCTCTCCTGGGCACCATCATCTCGTTTATAGAACAACCACAGCGACTACCTTAATAACAAGGTAGGAACCCTTGCAGAGCGCAGCAGATCAGAGGTCTTGCTCCCTAACAGCAGCCGACGCCACCATGAATGGCTGTAAGCACCCATAATGAGCACATCAATCTCGCGCTCGAGCACTTCTTGAGCAATCACCCGTTCCGGATCGCCCGGGAGATACGAAGCGGTCGACTCAAACCCAGCTTTTGTTAATTTCTCTCTGGCCCAATCCAATTGCTTATCGGCATCCCGTGGACGCTTGCCAGACATTAACAAATGAATGTGCATACCCCGGAATAGCTTGCTGGCAGCAATAATGCGAACGCCACGCCGGGTGACATTGCCTCCGTCATAGGCAATTAACGCACGCCGCGGCTCTTTGAACTCATCAGTGACTGTAAGGATGGGTTTACGCAGGGCACGGACAACATTTTCCACATTACGCCCCAAATCGCGCTGAGTGGACTCGGCAGAACGCCCGCGACGACCTAATACATACAGGCTCACTGCCTCCTCCTGCTCGGCCAGCGTGGTCTGCAATTCGCCCAACCGCTGCCGGGTGTCTGTCTGCCGAGCACCGGCGGCGTCGGCACGCTCACGCAGGCGGTTTAAAAATATCCGGCCCTGCTCGCGACGCGCACGAAGCCGCACCTCGTCATTCTCAGACAGTCGATGGAGGAGCTGCTCCTGGGTATCAATACCAATCGCACCGCTGTGATCAGCATCATGCGCCACCTCCGGGTGGCGGTTGATCACATGCAACAACTCTAGAGAATGGCCAATCCTTTGCGCCGCCCAAGCGGCATAGTCAGTCACATACTCGGCGTAATGTGATTGATCGACACAGGCCAGGACTTTTTCTACGCTTTTTCGCATGTGCTTTCTCAATGCCCCAGCAGAATGTCTTCGGCACCGTCTTTATCGTGCACGGCAAACTTATCCACCAAGGTACGGCTGGCCTCATTCAAGCCCACAACATCCACCTCAGTACCCTCACGGCGGAATTTAATGACTACCTTGTCGAGCGCACTGATTGCCGTGATATCCCAGAAGTTTGCGCGACTGACATCAATGACAACCCGATCGATCACTTCGCGAAAGTCGAACGAGTCGGCAAACCGATCTGCCGAGGCAAAAAACACCTGCCCGACAACATGGTAGTGACGGGCACGGCCTTCATCCTCGGTGCGTGATTGAACAACCAGAACTTGACCCACTTTGTGGGCAAAGAAAAATCCCGACAGTAGCACGCCGGTGAGCACGCCCATGGCGAGATCATGCGTACTCACAGTCACCGCCACCGTACCCAGCATCACCACACTGGAGCTCTTTGGGTTAGTGCGTAGATCGCGCAATGACTGCCAGTTGAGCGTGCCAATCGAGACCATGATCATCACCGCCACGAGTGCCGCCATCGGAATCTGCGCGACCAGGTCTCCCGCCAGCATCAACATCGCCAGAAGGTAGACACCCGCGGCAAGCGAAGACAAACGCCCCCGGCCACCGGATTTAATATTAATCACCGACTGTCCGATCATCGCGCAACCGGCCATGCCACCCATGAAGCCCGCACCAATATTGGCCACACCCTGGCCGACACACTCGCGGTTTTTATTGCTGGTGGTATCCGTGAGGTCGTCGATCAGCGAAGCGGTCATGAGCGACTCCAGCAGCCCCACAACGGTCAATGTGATCGAAACCGGCAGGATGATCCACAACGTCTCGAGGGTCAGCGGAATGTCTGGCAGCAAGAAAACCGGCAGCGTGTCGGGCAACTCACCCATGTCCCCAACGGTGCGAATATCAAGCCCTAAAAAGATCGCGATGCCAGTCAGGACAACAATGGCCACCAATGGCGAAGGGACCGCACGGGTGAGATAGGGAAATAAATAAATAATCGCAAGCCCGCCGGCGGTCATTGCATAGACATGCCAAGTGACACCGGTTAATTCGGGAATTTGGGCAAGAAAAATCAGGATTGCTAATGCATTCACGAAGCCAGTAATCACTGAGCGCGAGACAAAGCGCATCAAAGCGCCCAGCCGGATCCAACCGGCGATGATTTGTAGCACCCCGGTGAGAATG
>CBFHTR010000071.1:0-2198 GCA_965658695.1 Spiribacter sp. | reverse complement strand
GCGGTCACGGAAGTACTCGCCCATGGTGCAGCCGGCATACGGCGCGATGAACTGGAGCGCGGCCGATTCTGCCGCGGATGCCGCGACGACGATGGTGTGATCGAGGGCGCCGTACTCTTCGAGCTTGCGCACCACGTTGGCAATGGAAGAAGCCTTCTGGCCCACCGCCACGTAAATACATTTAATGCCGGTGCCTTTCTGGTTGATGATGGCGTCGATCGCCACCGCCGTCTTACCGGTCTGGCGGTCACCAATGATCAGCTCACGCTGGCCGCGGCCCACTGGCACCATGGAGTCAATGGCTTTCAGACCGGTCTGCACCGGCTGGTCCACCGACTGGCGAGAAATCACGCCGGGGGCGACTTTCTCCACCGGCGAGGAGCCGGCAGCCTCGACCGCGCCCTTGCCGTCAATGGGCTCACCCAGCGCGTTGACGACGCGGCCAAGCAGTCCTTCACCAACCGGCACCTCGAGAATGCGGCCCGTCGTGCGTACGGCATCCCCTTCGCTCAGGTGAGAGTAATCACCCAGGATCACGGCACCCACCGAGTCGCGCTCGAGGTTGAGCGCCATGCCGTAGGTCTCACCCGGGAACTCGAGCATCTCGCCTTGCATGGCGTCGCCCAGCCCGTGAATACGTACGATACCGTCCGTCACGCTGACGACCGTGCCCTCGTTGCGGGCTTCGGCGACTGCGTCGAACTGCTCGATGCGCTGTTTGATCAGGTCGCTGATTTCCGTCGGATTAAGTTGCATCTAATCTGTCCTCTTAGCGGCTAAGGGCGCCGGTCAACCGCTCAAGGCGGCCGCGCACCGAACCATCGATGACCATGTCGCCGGCGCGAACAATCGCACCGCCAATAAGCGTCTCGTCTATCTGCGTCTCGAGCGTGACCTTGCGCTCAAGACGCGCTGAAAGCGCAGCGGCCAACCGATCGCGGACTGCGTCGTCGACCGGCTGTGCGCTGATCAGCTCAGCTGTCAGTGTCTTCTCATGCGTTGCACGCAGATCATCGAACTGGGCCCGAATCTCGGGCAACAAGATGATCCGCCCGCGATCGACCAGCAGACGAATGAAATTACGCTGCTTGAGATCCAGCGCATCACCGCAGACCTCAAGCAGAAACGCCCCCTTTTGCTCTGCGTTGACGCGGGGATTGCCCAGCAACGCCGTGACCCGCTCATCAGCCACAACCATGGCGGCGAGCGCCAGGCCGTCAGCCCAAGCAGCGAGCGCATCGGCATCCCGCGCCAGTTCAAAGGCGGCTTCGGCGTAAGGTCGAGCAACGGTGGTAATTTCCTGCGCCATTGTCGTTCTGCCTTAGACCTGATCGGCCAGCTCGTCGAGCATCTGCTGGTGGGCCTTGGCGTCCACCTCGCGCTCGAGAATGCGACTGGCGCCAAGGATGGCCAGATCCGAGACATTGCGGCGAAGCTCGGCACGGGCCTGGCTCACCTCCTGCTCGATCCGGGCCTCAGCGGCCGCTCTTTCACGCTCGGCAACGGCACGCGCTTCTTCACGGGCCTCATCAACCAGGCTCACACCCTGACGGTTGGCCTTTTCGATGATTTCCGCGGCTTGCGCCTTGGCCTCGCGAATATGCTCAGCCGCCCGCTCCTTGGCCAGTTCCAGCTCATGCTGGCTGCGCTCTGCAGAAGCGAGACCGTCCGCGATCCGCTTCTCGCGTTCACTCATGGCCTGCTTAATCGGCGGCCAAACGAACTTCATGGTGAACAGAATGAACACCGTGAAGGTGATCATCTGTCCGATCAGCGTTGCGTTAATGCCCACGGTCTAGTCTCCGATGTCTGCCAGTTGGCAGGTTTTCGCGGTTCCCGAAAAAATCAGCTCAGCGCGCCGAGCAGCGGGTTGGCGAACATCAGAAGCGCCGCAAACGCCACGCCAATGATGGACAGCGCGTCAAGCAGACCAGCGACGATGAACATGCGGACCTGCAGGACACCGGCCACTTCAGGCTGGCGGGCAATACCTTCGAGGAACTTGCCGCCCAGCAGGCCAAAGCCGATGCTGGTACCGACAGCCGCGAAGGCGAAGATCAGTCCGATAGTGATGGCGGTAAACGCCTGAACCTGTGCGATAGCTTCCATGATTCCTCCGATAAGGGGTCGTCTAAAAGTAAAATCCAGTTCTAATCAATGTTCTTCGTAGGCAAGGCTCAGGTACACGACCGTGAGCA
>CBFHTR010000070.1:0-2272 GCA_965658695.1 Spiribacter sp. | reverse complement strand
TTGTGAACGCAGCCGGCCCCTGGGTGGCGAAGTTCTTGGGTGAGTCGATGCACCGCAACGACGACAAAGACGTGCACTTGGTCAAGGGCAGTCACATCGTCGTGCCAAAAATGTTCGATCATGAAGATTCTTATCTTTTCCAGAACAACGATGGTCGGGTGATCTTCGCGATTCCTTATGAAAAGGATTTCACCCTGATTGGCACCACGGACGTGGCCTATGAGGGCAACCCGGCCGATGCCGAGGCCAGCGCGGAAGAGATCCAGTATCTGTGCGATGCGCTTAATCGTTATTTCAAAAAACCGATTGGCCCGGACGATGTGGTTTGGACCTACTCCGGTGTGCGCGCCCTGTATGACGAGAGCGAGGAAGACAATGTCTCGGCAGTGAGTCGTGACTACAGCCTTGATCTTGATGACAGCGCCGCGCCCCTGCTCTCGGTGTTCGGCGGCAAGATCACCACTTACCGCACGCTCGCGCGTCAGGCAGTGGACCGCATTGCCCCGCTATTGGGTGCGCCGGTTAAGGATTGGACTGGGGATGAGGCACTACCGGGCGGTGAGATGCCGGATGGGGATTTTGACCGCTATCTCGCAGCCCTGCAGGCTGATCGGCCTTGGCTGCCGACGGAGATGGCCTGGCGGCTTGCGCGTAACTACGGCACCTGCACCGAGACATTATTGGGCAATGCCCAATCCCTGGATGAGCTTGGCGAGCATTTCGGCGCTGATCTCTACGAAGCGGAACTGCGGTATCTTGCCGAGTCCGAGTGGGCGATGACCGCCGAGGATGCCATCTGGCGGCGGAGCAAGCTTGGACTGCAATTGGATGCCGATGCGCGAGCCCGGGTGGATGCCTGGTTTGCGGGTCAGAATAAAAAGAGGGCAAGCGCGTAATGAGTCTGATGCTGGAGGGGGTTCATCGCAGCGTTAGCGGTCAGATGTTCTTGGAGGACATCAACCTGACGTTCGAGCGGGGGGAGTTCAACGTTCTGCTGGGGCTGACGGAGGCCGGTAAAACAACGCTGATGCGCATTATGGCGGGCCTTGAGCCACCCAATAGCGGTCGCGTGGTTGAGGACGGTGTCGATGTCACCAAAACGCCGGTGCGAAAGCGCTCGGTTGGCATGGTGTATCAGCAGTTCATCAACTATCCCTCTCTGAGCGTTTACGACAATATCGCCTCACCCCTGAAACTCGCCGGGCTTTCCAAAAGCGAGATTGAAAAGCGCGTGCATACCGAGGCCGAGCGCCTGGGCATCGATCATCTTATCGACCGTCTGCCGTCTGAGCTCTCCGGTGGCCAGCAGCAGCGCTGCGCCATGGCGCGCGCTTTGGTTCGTGAAGCCAAGCTGGTGCTGTTGGACGAGCCTTTGGTCAATCTTGACTACAAACTTCGCGAAGGCCTGCGCTCGGAATTGCGCAATCTCTTCGCCGACCGCGATACCGTGGTGGTCTATGCCACGACCGAGCCGGAAGAGGCGCTCATCTTGGGTGGTAAAACCACGGTCCTGCACGAGGGCCGGGTGATCCAGCATGGTGTGACTGCGGAATGCTACCGCCATCCGGCCAATACCACCGTCACGCAGGTGTTTGCCGACCCGCCGATGAACCTGATGCCCGTGGAAGTCGTTGACGGACATCTGCTAGTCGAGGGACTGTTGCGCGCGCCATTGCCAGCGCACATGCGCGATCTGGCGCCAGGGCACTACACCCTGGGGATTCGCCCGCATCATCTGTTTGTCGAGGCAGCGGACGGCCTGATCCCGCTGCATGGTCAGGTGGAAGTGGCCGAAATCGCCGGTTCCGTCACCTATATCCACGTTGAAGTGAATGGCCGTGACTGGGTGATCGAAGAGCGCGGTGTGCACTCGGTTCATCCCGGCGAGCAGTTTGACCTGTATCTGGACCCGGCCCGGGCCTACGCCTTTGACAGCGCGGACCGGCTGGCCGCGGCACCGAATACTCAGAGCGAATAAGACGATGGCGCGAATCGAACTCAACAATCTGGCGCATCAATACGCCCCTGGCGGCGATTATGCCCTGCAGCCCATGCAGCATGTCTGGGAAGACGGCGGCGCCTATGCGCTGCTGGGCCCATCCGGCTGCGGCAAAACCACGCTGCTCAATATCATCTCGGGACTGTTGGTCCCCTCCCAGGGTCAAGTGCTATTTGGTGACCAGGATGTCACTCAGCTACCGCCTGAGCAGCGCAATATCGGCCAGGTTTTCCAGTTCCCTGTCATTTACGACACGATGAGCGTCTTCGATAA
>CBFHTR010000069.1:0-2279 GCA_965658695.1 Spiribacter sp. | reverse complement strand
AGCCGCGAAAATCAACGCGATCCCCACCAGGCTGCTCGCTGCCACCAGGATGAAGGTCTGGCTATAGCTCTGCGTGAGTGTATGCAGGGCGGTAAACGCAGCCGGGCCAAATAATACGCCGGCAAACGTGATGAAAAGCGCGCCCCCGGAGCAGCGAGCGATGTGCGCCCGCGGTGAGCGTTTGCTGACCTCCGCAAGGAAGACACCATTCCAGCCCAGTGCCACCAAACCCAATGTGCAAAGCAGCGCTGCCACGATCGGCAGGCTTGAGCCTGGCTGCAGGTTGGCCACTGCAAGTGCCAGTATCGCAGAGACGGCGTTGATGGCGATGAGCGTGCGCAAGCCGTTCCCCACCCGGTCAGCCACCCAGCCCCAAAAGATACGTCCGCCAACACCACTGATCTGCACGGCCGACATCAGAAGACCGGCGGTAACCAGTGCAATCCCCAGATCCTCCACCAGCAATGTCACAGTAAATACGGTTAGACACAATTGGCTGGCTGAGAAGAAAAATGACCCCAACGCCAGCCAGCGCAAAGGCCGCAATGCCCAGACCAGGCGAATATCGGCAAGTGGTGAGGATATCCACCGCGCATTGCTGTCGGCATCATCGTCCCAGCTTGGGCGATATCGCTGCAGCCAGACGATGGCGAGCAGCGCGGGTAGTGCCAGCGAGGCCATGGCCGTCTGCCAGCCAAAGGCCACGGCCAAGATGGGCGCCAGCATCCCGGCGATCACACCACCGAGTGGCACGCCAGTTTGCTTGAGGCCAAAGACCAGCCCGCGGCGGTTCGGATTGGTGAAGCGGACAAGCAGATGGGAAGCCGCGGGATTGGTGAGCCCATAACCCAGCCCGATCAAAAGGGAGGCGACGATAAAGCTGCGGATATCCGCAACAGCAGCCAGCAATCCGCCCAGGCCAAAGAGCAGGATGGCAAGCTGGGTGGTACGGCAGGCGCCAAGTCGCCGTGAAACCCCGCCGCCGATTAAAGAGGAGATCATCGCGCCAGAATAGGCCAGGCTCACTTGCACACCGATCAGCGCAGGCGTGACGCCCAAGGCCGCAGCAATCTCCGGTGCGATTGCGGATGGGAAAAGTTGGGTGATGGAGGAAAAGGCAAGGGCGGCGGTCGTCGCCCCAAGGACCGTCCTGCCGCCGGTCACACCGCCTGCAAGCCTTTGATTAACGCCTCGGTGTTACGGCAGAGGCTCTCGTAGTGATAGCCGCCTTCCTGAATCACAACCGTTGGGATATTCAACCCCCGAATCTTGGCGCCAAGCTGCTGGATGTCGGTGGAGTCGACACCAATCTTGGCCTGTGGGTCTTCGTGATAAATATCAAAGCCGTTCGAGAACACGAGCGCATCCGGTGCGAACAGTTGGATGGCGTTCATGGCCTCGTGCAGGCGTGCAAAAAACGCCTGCGCGTCGGAGCCGTGTGGTAACGGCAGGTTGATGTTGTATCCATCGCCAGCGCCTTCGCCGCGCTCATCCTCAAAGCCGGTCACGACCGGGTAGAAATTGGTCGGGTCGCCATGGATAGAGATATAGAGCACGTCATCACGCTGATAGAAGATCTCCTGGATGCCTTGGCCGTGATGGACATCGGTATCCAACACAACGACACGGGGGAAGCGTCGGCGCAGATGTTCGGCAGCGATGGCCGCATTGTTGAGATAACAGAACCCACCAGCGGCATCGACGCGGGCATGGTGTCCCGGTGGCCGACACAGCGCAAAGCTCATCGCCTCACCGCCCAGGACATCATTGGCTGCGCAAACCGCGCCCTGAGCCGACCAATAGGCCGCCTCCCAGGTGTGTCTGCCAACCGGGCAGCTGCCGTCAGCCAGATAGCGTGCCGCTTCGGCAAGTATGCCTCGCAACGAATTCGGTGAACGCACAAAGATGTTGGAGAGGACTTCATCCCCCCAGTCTTCCGGCATGCTGGTCCAGCGTTCATGACAGGATTTGAGAAAGCGCAGATAGCCCAGATCGTGCACCCGATGAATCGGTGCTATGCCGTGATCCTGTACCCCGGCGAGCGAGACGCCGCTGCGTTCCAGCCCCTCACGGATATGCCCAGTCCGCTCCGGTATTTCCTGCGGGGCGCGCATCTGACCGCGCGTGAAGTAGGTCTTGGGGTGGTGTAAGTCCTGACGGCTATCGAAATACGCTTTCACGGCTTTCTCGCTTCGAAGAAGTTGGCGCGCCCGGCAGGAGTCGAACCTGCGACCTTCGGCTTCGGAGGCCGACACTCTATCCAGCTGAGCTACGGGCGC
>CBFHTR010000068.1:0-2290 GCA_965658695.1 Spiribacter sp. | reverse complement strand
CTATGAAGCCGTCGCCGCTTTCGAGCGCGCCTGTGGCCACAAAATCCCGGTCAAAGTCGCAGCCCGCCGTCCCGGCGACATCGCCACCTGCTACGCCGACCCCACCCGCGCCCACCGCGACCTCGGCTGGCATGCGCAACACGACCTCGACACTATGATGCGCGACGCCTGGAACTGGCAGCAGCAGAACCCGAATGGGTACGGCAGTTAGTTGCTGAAAGAACCTTTAAGTACCTTTTTGGAACTAATAGTGGTAATATTGGCAGCATCAAGTCGAAATAGAGGGAAACCTCATGGCGATTAACGTGAAGTTGTCCGCATCCCTGGTGGAAAACGCGAAGCGATACGCGGCCGCCGAGCATCGGTCTGTCCCAAAGCAAATTGAATACTGGTCGCAGATTGGCCGCATTGCTGCTGAGAATCCTGATTTGCCGTTTAGTGTGATTCGGGAAATTCTGATGGCTGATCAGGAAGAAGCGATCGAAGAGTATCAGTTTGGCTAGCAACCGCTAATCCAGCGGGTGATCTATGCGTATATTGATTACGCCTACATTCAAAAGAACGCAAAAAAAGCTTCATCCGGGGCAGAAAATTTCGCTTGATCATGCAGTCCGTGAAATTGCTGAGAATCCGCTGATTGGCGTGGAAAAGGTAGGTGATCTAGCCGGCGTCCACGTCCATAAATTCCGCATGGCCAATACGGAGTATCTGCTTGCTTACCGAATCGTTGATGCAGCCACCGTAAAGCTCCTTATGCTCGGTCCGCATGAAAATTTTTATCGTGACTTAAAACGCCAAGGAAAAGGCTTGTGAAAATATTGGTGACTGGTGGCGCCGGATTTATCGGCTCGGCATTGGTGCGGTTGCTCACCAGCCGCGGTTTGGCCCATGTGGTCAATGTGGATGCGCTGACTTATGCCGGCAATTTGGATTCGTTGCCGGGGCTGCATGGTGGGCCGGCCGGGGGCTCGGGTGGCGCTGACGCCGTCGGGGTACAGGCAAGCGCCCTTCGCGATCCCGCCGGGGCACAGGCAAGCACTGCGCGCGATGCCACGGTAGCGGCCTCCAGTGACTACACCTTTGAACATGTCGATATCCGCGATCGCGCCGCACTCGAGCGCGTGTTCCGCGAACATCGCCCCGATGCGGTGATGCATCTGGCGGCGGAAAGCCACGTCGACCGCTCGATTCTAGGTCCTGAAGTCTTTGTTGAAACCAACGTCGTGGGTACCCAGAACCTGCTCGAGATCTCGCGCGAGTATTGGCAGTCGCTAGATGACCGTCCAGATGTCGCTGCTAGCGAGGCGCCCGCCGCCGGCAGCGCGACCCCGTCGCCGGAGGCCGCCAGCAGCCCGCGAGACCGATTCCGCTTCCACCACATTTCCACCGACGAGGTCTTCGGCGACCTGCCGCTCGACGCCCCCGCCTTCACCGAGAACACGCCTTACGCGCCCAGCTCGCCCTATGCGGCCAGCAAAGCGGCGAGCGATCACCTGGTCCGCGCTTGGCATCGCACCTATGGCCTGCCGGTGGTGATCACCAATTGCTCCAATAACTACGGCCCATATCAGTTTCCGGAAAAGCTGATTCCGCTGATGATCTTGAACGCCATCGCCGGCAAGCCGCTGCCGGTTTACGGCGACGGCGGCCAGATCCGTGATTGGCTGCATGTCGAGGATCATGCCGAGGCGCTGTGGCTGGTGCTGCAGCAAGGCGAGATCGGGCGCACGTATAACATTGGCGGCAATGCCGAGCGGACCAACCGCCAAGTGGTCACGGCAATTTGCGATATTTTAACGGAGCTGCGGCCGCTGTCCGGTGCCGCCAGCGCGTCCGGCAGCACCGCTGCTGCCGGTGTGCCCACCGAGGCCACTGCCGCGCCCAGTTACCACGACCTCATCCAATCCGTGACCGACCGCCCCGGTCATGACCGGCGTTATGCCATCGACACGACTCGTATCGAAACCGAGCTCGGCTGGCGCCCGGCGCATACCTTCGAACACGGCCTGCGCGAGACGGTGCAGTGGTATCTCGATAACCCCGAATGGGTCGAGCGCGCCCAGTCCGGCGCCTACCGCGACTGGCTCGACGCCAATTACGCCAGCCGCTAAGCGCTCTCCTGCACCAATAACCGAAAGCCGATATCGCGCACTTTATGCGGCAGGGTCTCGCCGCGGATGCGTGCGAGCAGCATTTCGGCGGCGCGCCGGCCCATGCGAAGCCGGGGTGAGACGATGGTGGTTAGCCGCGGTGTCACGTGATTGCCAATGCTCAGACCGTTAAACCCTGC
>CBFHTR010000067.1:0-2330 GCA_965658695.1 Spiribacter sp. | reverse complement strand
CCCACCGGTGCCGCAGGTATCCACCAGATGCTCGCGGTCGACCTCCACTTTCACCGCAAGCTCGCGCATCACACGCGCTGCTGCGGCAATTTCCGTGACCGTCTCGCCTTTCATGGCAAGCCCAATCAAAAACCCGCCGATCTGCGCCGGCGTCGCCTCACCGGTCATAATTCGCTGCATGACCGCCGTCATCTCAGCATCACTGAGATCCGTGCGATCCATGACTTGTCGAATAGCGGCCGGCATCTCCATGGCGCTTACCTCTGAATGAAATTGCGCAGCAGGTCATGACCGGCGCGCGTGAGAATGGATTCCGGGTGAAACTGCACGCCTTCGATATCGAGCGTGCGATGCCGCACACCCATAATCTCCTCAAGGCTGCCGTCATTAAACTGCGTCCAGGCTGTCACCTCAAAGCACTCCGGCAGGGTTTCGGCATCGAGCACCAGCGAGTGATAACGCGTGGCTTCCATGGGCTGCGGCAGCCCGGCAAACACCCCGGTATTGTTGTGATGGACCGAGGATGTCTTGCCATGCATAACCGATTTGGCATGAATCACATCGGCGCCAAAGGCCTGGCCAATGGCCTGATGCCCCAGACAAACCCCAAGCAGCGGCAACTTGCCAGCAAAATGCTGCACAACATCCAGCGAGACGCCTGCCTCATTCGGGGTGCAGGGCCCGGGCGAGAGCACAATCCGCTCTGGTGCCATGCGCTCGATATCCTCAATGCCGATCGCGTCATTGCGATGGACGGCAACCTCAGCACCCAACTCACCTAGGTACTGCACCAGGTTGTAGGTGAACGAATCGTAGTTATCGATCATCAGGATCATTGATCAAGCCCTGCCTCGGCCATAGCCACCGCCCGGAACAACGCCCGGCCCTTGTTGACCGTCTCTTCCCATTCCGCGACGGGATCAGAGTCGTGCACAACACCGCCGCCGGCCTGCACATGCACGCGACCATCTTTAATCACCGCGGTACGGATGGCGATAGCGGTATCCATATTGCCCGACCACGATAGATACCCCACCGCGCCGCCATAAACACCGCGTTTCACCGGCTCGACCTCATCGATAATCTCCATCGCCCGAATCTTCGGCGCCCCGGAGAGCGTCCCCGCCGGGTGCGTGGCGCGCAGCAAATCCATGGGCCCCAGCCCTGCGCGCAGACGCCCGGTGACGTTGGAGACGATATGCATGACATGGCTGTAGCGCTCGATGGTCATGGTATCGGTGACCCGCACGCTGCCAGTCTCACTCACCCGACCGATATCATTGCGCCCAAGATCGATCAGCATGAGATGCTCGGCGCGCTCCTTCGGATCTGCGAGCAGCTCCTGCTCCAATGCCAGATCTTCTTCGCGCGTGCGACCGCGTCGGCGAGTACCGGCAATTGGCCGCACGGTGGCCTCACCATCTTCCAGCCGGGCCAGGATCTCTGGCGATGACCCCACCACCTGAAAATCGCCAAAATCTAAAAAGAACAGATAA
This sequence comes from Spiribacter sp., assembly GCA_965658695.1. GTDB lineage: Bacteria > Pseudomonadota > Gammaproteobacteria > Nitrococcales > Nitrococcaceae > Spiribacter. The sequence goes on along the minus strand of CBFHTR010000067.1, from coordinate 834 downwards.
GGCGATGGGTTGGTGCAGCGAAGCGCGCGATAAAGGTCCAGCGGCCGGCCGTGATAATCGGCACTCATGCGCCGAGACGGGACCACCTGCATGCAATCGCCATCAATGATATACCGACGAATCCGCTCGACTATTTCTAAGTAGTCCTCCTGCTCAATGGAGGACTCAAAATCTGCCTCGGCCACCTGACGTGCCGGCGCAGGCCGCGCGTAGGCCAGCGTCTCGGCACGCAATTGTGCGGCCAGAGCATCCAGGCGCTTTTCACCTGCCTCACGCGCGCCGGACTCAGCCGGGTCGATATTCACAATCAAATAGAGCCGGCCGGCCAGGTTGTCGAAGACCAGCACCTCTTCGGATTCCATGAGCAGGATATCCGGCACACCCAACGTATCGGGGTTGGGACATTCGGCAAGCCGCGGCTCGATATAACGAATGGTGTCGTAGCCAAAATAGCCCACCAGACCGCCCAAAAACCGCGGCAACTCCGGCAGATCATCACCGGTTTGCGCCTCAATGGATTGATGCTTGGCCTCAACCCAGGCAAGCGGATCATCCACCTGCTCACTGGCCACACATTCGCCCTGCACCCAGGTCTCAACGCGATGGCCAAAGATGCGGTATTGGCGCTTGCAGGGCAGGCCAATAATTGAATACCGACCCCATTGCTCGCCGCCCTGGACGGATTCAAAGAGGTAACTGCCAGAGGCTGCGGCCAGCTTTAAATAGGTGGATAGCGGCGTATCCAGATCAGCGAGTAGCTCGCGGACCAGCGGGACACGCTTGGCAGTGGTCTTCTCAGCCATCAACCAATCATCCAGCCCGCGCCGCGGACTC
>CBFHTR010000066.1:0-2413 GCA_965658695.1 Spiribacter sp. | reverse complement strand
GCGTAATCAGCCCAACCTGGGTGTAGATGTTCACCGTGGCAAAGCCCAGCGTGATAAAGATCAATGCACCCGCAATACTCAGTGGCACTGAGACCAGAATAATCGCCGGGTCGCGCCAGCTCTCAAACTGCGCGGCGAGCACCAGGTAGATCACAAGAATCGATAAAAAGAAGGTCAGAACCAGCGCGCTGCCCTGATTGGCAAACTGTCGGGACTGGCCGGTGTAATCCACCGTAGTGCTGGCCGGCAGCGTTTGGCTAGCAAGTCCTTCCAGCGTAGCCAGGGCCTCACCCAATGGCACGCCGGGTGCGGGAATACCCTCGAGTGTCACCGCATTGAGCTGCTGGAACTGATCGCGCGAGCTTGGCACGACTGAGTCGCTAAAGCGCACGATGCTCGAGAGCAGGACGGATTCGCCGCTTGCCGTCTCGATGGTGTAGTCCTCAAGCATGCGGGCATCCAACCGGAAGGGCCGATCAATCTGCGGGATCACCTTATAACTGCGGCCATCCAGGTTAAAGCGGTTCACATAACCGCCACCCAGCATTCCCGAGAGCGTGCGCCCGAGGCTTTCCATGGTGATACCCAGATCGGCGGCGCGATCACGATCCACCTCGACGGTCGTCATAGGCCGGTCGAACTCCACGGATTTTTTCAAGAACATGAACTGCCCGCTGCCCATGGCCTGGCCAATCATCTGCCCGGCCATGGCATCGAGCGCCTCATAGCTCTCGGATGTAGTGAGCACAAACTGAATGGGCAGGCCGCCGCCGGAGCCTGGCAGGCTCGGCCGCGGGAAGACTGCCGTGCTAAACCCGGGGTTGGGGCTGAACTTGGCGCTCATCTCGCCCTGCACCTCGGTCTGGCTACGCTCGCGATCGCCAGTGGGCATAAGCTTCATGCCACCAAAGACGGTATCCGGGGAAAATCCGCCCAGAATCATAAAGGTGGCGTCATATTCATCGATGCTTTCAGCCGCGTCCTGATACTCCTCGGCAAAGGTGCTTAGGTAGTCAAACGTTGCGGTTCTCGGCGCCGAGCCCTGGAAAAACAAGATGCTTTGATCCTCGGTCGGCGCCAGCTCATTCTCGCTGGTCACAAACATAAAGTAGTTCGAGGCCAGCACGGCGATACCAAAGAAAATCAGCACGCTTTTGGTATCGAGCAGACGGTGCAGGCTGCCCTTGTAGGCAGCGGCAAGGCTGTTGAAGGCGCGCTCGACAAACGATTCAAAGCGCCCGGGGTTGCCATGAGGCTTGAGCACTTTGGCCGAGACCATGGGCGAGAAGGTAAGCGCCACCACGCCGGAGATCAGCACCGCGCCGGCCAGCGTGAAGGCAAATTCGGTAAAGAGCGTGCCAACCAGCCCGCCCATAAAGCCGATCGGTGCATAGACCGCCAGCAATGTCGTGGTCATCGCGATGATTGGCACGGCCAGCTCGCGCGCACCAGTAATCGCTGCATCAAACCGCGACATGCCATCTTCGATATGTCGGTGGATGTTCTCAACGACGATAATCGCGTCATCCACCACCAGTCCGATGGCGAGCACCAGCGAGAGCAGGGTGAGTAGGTTCAGGGAATAGCCCAGTGCGAGCATGATGGTTGCCGCGCCCACCAGCGACAGCGGCACGGCAAGCGACGGGACAATGGCCGCGCGCAACGAGCCGATGGTCAGAAAGATCACCACCAGCACGATGCCAACGGCCTCGAGAATGGTCTTGAAGACCTCGTTAATCGAGTCCTCGATAAACTCACTGGCATCATATGGCAGGGCAAGCTGAACACCGTCCGGAAGCTGAGCGCGCAGGGCTGGCAGTGATTCTGTGACCGCGCCCGCTACATCCAGTGGGTTGGCGCCGGGCGCCTGCTCCACGGCAATAAACACCGAGGGCTGGCCTTTGTACCAGGCCGCCGAGCTATAGGTCTCCGAGCCAAACTCGCTCACGGCAATATCTTCAAGCCGCACCACCGTACCGTTTTCCTGCCGTACCACCAGGCGGTTGAACTGCGCGGGATCATTCACATCCGTGGTGATCGAGAGGTTGATTTGCGTATACGGGCCCTTGGTATTGCCAATGCCGGCCTGGAAGTTATTGGCGCGAAGCACCTGTTGGACTTCAGCGGCAGTAACATTGAGTGCGGCCATGCGATCCGGGTCAAGCCAAATGCGCATCGCTGGTGAGCGGCCGAATACCCGCGCCTTCGCCACGCCCGGCAGGGCCTGGACCTGTGGCTGGATGACACGATTTACAAAATCGGTGATTTCCGGGACGGGTACGGATTCGCTGTAGATTGCCATGTACATCAGCGCGGTCTGATCGCCGGTGCTGGCCTCAATGACTGGATCCTGCGCCTCGGCGGGCAGTACATTACGCTGGCTGGCAACCTTGGCCTGAATTTCAGAGACCGC
>CBFHTR010000065.1:0-2486 GCA_965658695.1 Spiribacter sp. | reverse complement strand
TGCGTAGCTCAAAAACCCCGAACATGCCGAGCGCAAGGACAACAAACATGGCGGCAAAGCCACCCAGCACCCAGGGCGACTGCAAATCGGCCTGGATGGCTGCGCCGGTCATCCCAGCCGCCACTCCGGCCAGTGCATAGGTGATGGCCGTTGACTCGATATAGACCAGGGATAGCCCAAAGGCGCGCAGGCTGCCGCTTCGATGCGGGTCGCCCGCGATTAATCCAGACAGAATCGGGATCATCGGGTACAGGCAGGCGGTAAAGGCTAAAAGCAGTCCAGCTGCGAAAAAGCCCGCCAGCATGACCGGCAGGCTTGCTTCATTCAGCAGCCGCTCTAGCCGGCCGGCTTCGCCCCCGCCCGCTCCGGGGGCCGGTGCCTGCGTTAGCGCAGCGGGCGCATCGCCGCTGTCATCGCTGGGCGTGAGCAGTGTTGCGCCGGGGTTGATGATGTATTCGCCTGCTGCATCTGCACTGTCAAAGCGCACGGTATAGGGCGGATAACAAACGCCGGCCTCCGCGCAGCCCTGAAAGTCGATGCTGACTGGGGCGGTGGTGTCGATCGGCGTGGCTGTCTCAATAATCAGTGTGACCGGCCGGGTGTAGACGGGCTGGCGGCCGAAGAATTCGTCCTCTTTGATTTCTGCACCCGGGAAGGCGATATCGGCGGGATCGATCCGCGTCTCGCCAACACGAATGGCGATGGCATCGCGGTAGAGGTAATAGCCGCGCTGGATGTCGATCTCTACAGCCAGTTCTTCATCCGTATCGGCGTCGAGACCAAAAGCGAATGCCGAATCCACTGGCAGGATGTCGTCATCGCCACCAAAGAGCCCGCCCAGGCCGCCTTGGGCCGCTGCCGGCGCAGCGCATAGCATAGCCGCGGCCATCGCGAGGATTAAAATGAGGGGTGATGACAGCCAGCGACGAGACGGGTGCGTCATTGAGTTTTTTCCGTCTCTTCGCCAAGCCACTGCAGATAGCCGGCCAATCCACCGGTGATATCCAGGGTGATGATCTCCGGCAGATCATCCGGGTGCAGATCGAGGATGCAGGCTTCAAGTCCGGCATAGGCCTGCTGTGTGGTTTTGCTCAACAGCAGCCATTCTTCATCGCGCTGCATTTCGCCATCCCAGCGGTACACCGACTGCAAGCCCGGGATGATATTCACACAGGCAGCATGGCGTCTTTCCACCAAAGCCTCGGCGATGGCGTCAGCCACGTTGCGGTTTGGGCAGGTTGTTAATGTGACAATTGGCTGCATAACGCTTGAATTCTACCACTGCTGACCCCAAACCACGGACAAGGTATTGACGTGAAAGGTTTCGTCACTATCATTAGCACTCACCTATGGCGAGTGCTAACAACTCGCTCAGGTTCAACAATCAACTTAATTGATTCAGGGAGATTAGACAGATGAATCTTCGCCCGCTACACGATCGCGTTGTCGTCAAGCGCATGGAAGAAGAGCGCACCACCCCCGGTGGCATCGTCATTCCTGATACCGCAACTGAGAAACCCATCCGGGGTGAGGTTGTGGCTGTCGGCAATGGCAAGCGTCTGGACAACGGTGAAGTCCGTGCCCTCGACGTGAAGGTGGGTGACAAGGTCCTCTTCGGAAAATTCTCCGGCACCGAAGTTAAAGTCGGTGAGGAAGAGGTCCTGGTCATGCGCGAGGACGACATCATGGCGGTGGTCGAGGGCTAAGCCCTTTATCACGGCAGTTAACGAACTCCACAGGAAACGGAATCGAGAGGAATAGCAACAATGGCAGCCAAAGACGTACGTTTTGGTGATGACGCCCGCCATCGCATGGTCGCCGGTGTAAATACGCTGGCCAATGCTGTGAAGGTCACCCTGGGCCCGCGTGGCCGTAATGTGGTGCTGGATAAGTCCTTCGGCGCCCCGACGGTGACGAAAGACGGTGTTTCTGTCGCCAAGGAAGTCGAGCTTCAGGACAAGTTTGAAAACATGGGTGCACAGATGGTTAAGGAGGTTGCTTCGCAGACCTCTGATGCCGCTGGTGATGGCACCACCACCGCCACCGTGCTGGCGCAGGGCATTGTCCGCGAGGGCATGAAGGCCGTCGCAGCCGGCATGAACCCAATGGACCTGAAACGCGGTATCGACAAAGCTGTGACCGCCGCGGTCAAAGAGCTGCACGAGCTCTCTAAGCCTTGCGAGACTGACACCGCCATCGCGCAGGTCGGCTCCATCTCTGCCAACTCTGATAAGGCCATCGGTGAGATCATCGCCGAAGCCATGAAGAAGGTCGGCAAAGAAGGTGTGATCACCGTCGAGGAAGGCAGTGGTCTGGAGAACGAGCTGGACGTCGTGGAAGGCATGCAGTTCGATCGCGGCTACCTGAGCCCTTACTTCATCAACAACCAGCAGAGCATGGCCGCTGAGCTTGAGGATGCCTACATCCTGCTTTGCGACAAGAAGATCTCGAACATTCGTGATCTGCTGCCGCTGCTGGAGAATGTG
>CBFHTR010000064.1:0-2488 GCA_965658695.1 Spiribacter sp. | reverse complement strand
CCATCAATAAAGGATGATGCCGCTTTTGGTCTTTGGCGTGCGCGGCGGGAGCAAATCGGCAGTGGTGTTGATTATCAGCGCCGTATCCGCGCCGAGTGGGATGATTAATGAAGGCACTATTTGATACGAACATTCTCATCGACTATCTAACAGGTTCGGAATGTGCGCGTGAGGAAATCCTGCAACATGATGTGCTTCTTATTAGCGCAATCACCTGGATGGAGGTTTTGGCGGGCGCTAAGCCAGAGGAGGATGTTGCTGTTCGATCTTTTCTGCAACAGTTCCGCGTCATATCGGTCGATGCTGCGGTTATGGAGGCGGCTGTAAAGATTAGAAGAGAACGCAACTTGAAGCTGCCAGACGCCATTATCTGGGCGACGGCTCGCTGCGAATATGCGCTGTTGGTCACCCGTGATCAAAAGGCCTTTCCGGCGACTGCAACCGACGTGCGGGTGCCCTATCAGATACATGATGAGGGCACCGCGCACAGGCACTATTGATCACCGCCGGAACCACCAAATAATCAATGTCAGCACAACGCTGACGATGACTGAGGTGGCGAGCGGAAAATAGAAGGTAAAACCCTCGCGCTTCACCAAGATGTCACCCGGCAGCCGGCCAAGGCCAAGTTTGCTGATCACCGGCCAGAGCAGGCCGATGAGCAAGATGACTAAGCCAATCGTCACAAGGGTTTTCTGCATCGCGATTAGGCCAGACCGATCCTGACTTAAGCCGCCGTGAACCGCTGCACCCCGGTCTCAGTGCCGACCAGCAGCTCATCAGCCGGCCGCAGAGCGAAAAGCCCGTTCGTCACTACGCCGGCGATGTTATTTAACGACCGCTCCATGGCAATCGGCTCGGAGAGATCCATGCCGTGGACATCGAGAATGATGTTGCCGTTATCCGTGGTAAAGCCCTCGCGCAGCTCCGGCCGGCCGCCGAGTTTGACCAACTGCCGGCCCACGTAGGATCGCGCCATGGGAATGACCTCCACCGGCAGTGGGAAATCACCCAGTGCAGTGACCTGCTTACTGGCATCAACGATGCAGACAAATTGTTTGGAGAGCGCGGCGATAATTTTCTCGCGCGTCAGCGCACCACCGCCGCCTTTAATCATCTGCAGATGGCGGTTGATCTCATCGGCGCCATCCACGTAAACGGCCAGCTCGGTGACGCTATTGGCATCCCGCACCTCAATGCCATGGCCACGCAGGCGCTCAGCACTGGCCTCGGAGGCGGCAACGGCGGCTTCAACCTCAATATCAGCGGCGGCCAGCGCGTCGATAAAATGGTTTACTGTCGACCCGCTACCAACACCAATAACACTGCCGGCTTGGACTTGCTCAACGGCGGCCTCGGCGGCGACTTTTTTCTGCGCTTCTGCGCTCATGGTGTCTCCTTTACCTATGTCCGATAAACTGCGTTTATGAAATCGTATCTGCAACGCATCCTCACCGCGAGTGTCTACGACGTCGCCAAGCAAACACCGCTTACCGAAGCCGTGAATCTCTCACGACGTCTGAACAACCACATCCTGCTTAAACGAGAAGACATGCAGCCGGTCTTTTCGTTCAAGATCCGCGGGGCTTACAACAAGATCGCAAAGCTCAGCGAGGCGCAGCGCGAGCGCGGCGTGATCTGCTCATCCGCCGGCAACCATGCGCAGGGCGTGGCGATGTCGGCGCAAAAACTCGGCATTAAGGCAACCATTGTCATGCCGCGCACCACACCCAGCATCAAGGTGGATGCTGTGCGCAATTTTGGTGGTCGGGTGGTGTTGCATGGCGATACCTACGATGCCGCCAAAGCGCATGCCGAGAAGCTCGTCGAGGAACGCGGGCTGACTTATATCCCGCCGTATGACGACCCGGATGTAATCGCCGGCCAGGGCACGGTGGGCATGGAAATCCTCTCGCAACGACCAGGTCCGATTGATGCGGTATTCGTGCCAGTGGGCGGAGGCGGACTGATCGCTGGGATTGCGGCCTACATCAAGCAGTTGCGCCCGGATATCAAAATCATCGCCGTCGAGCCGGAAGACGCGCCGACCCTCTCGCGCGCCATGGCCGCGGGCAAGCGTGTGACCCTGGATGAAGTTGGCATCTTCGCCGATGGCGTGGCGGTGCGGCAGATCGGCAAGGAGACCTTCCGCATCGCACGCGAGCTGGTGGATGAGTGTCTGCTGGTCTCCACCGATGAGATCTGTGCGGGCATTAAGGATATTTTTGAGGATACGCGTACGGTCATGGAACCCGCCGGCGCCCTAGCCGTGGCGGGCATCAAGAAATACGTCGAGCGCGAGGGCGTGACCGGGCAGACGCTGATCGGCATTAACTGCGGGGCGAACATGAATTTCTCGCGCCTCGCGCATGTGGCCGAGCGCGCGGAGCTCGGCGAGCATCGCGAGGCCGTGCTGGCGGTGACCATCCCCGAGCGGCCGGGGAGCTTTCGTGAATTCTGCGAGACCATCGGCAACCGGGCCATTACG
>CBFHTR010000063.1:0-2499 GCA_965658695.1 Spiribacter sp. | reverse complement strand
CGACTCCCGTGAAGCCATCACCGAGGCAATCCATCACTGCCTCACCGAGCAGTTCTAGCCCTCGCCCTCCTGGGCGATCAAATACGTCTTGGCAAGCTCTAGCATCGCAAGCGCGTCATAGAGCTCACAGTGATGCGCGAGCCTAATCTCCCCTGACTCAAGCCGATAGATAGTGAGCAGCGAATCGGGCATGGGAAGCTCACTCTCGCGGATGGCATCGGCGATATCCTCGAGAATCAAAAGCGGCTCTTTGGACTGCCGCGCTTTGTTGAAATCCGTGACATCGCCCACTCTTATGCTCCTTGAGTCATTTTGGCGCGCGCATGCAGCGCCTCAAGCTCTGCTTTGCTATAGCCGCGGTAGTAGCCAGTCCCCATGAGCTTTTCCGAGGCTGCCACCACCATCTCAATACGCTGTAGCAAGATCACAGCGTATTCGCTCTCGATCTCGATAGGCAGCGGCTCAATCCCTTCGGCCTCATCGGCCTGCGGGTGAAACCCCATCGCCCAAATGCTTCGGTGGGCGAGGTTCTGCTGCTCGATCCATTGATCAAACGCCTGGGGTGTCATCCCCCAGGGCTTGGTCCAAGCCACCACATAGGTCTGACCGAGCTCAGGGGGGAGTTCTTTTTTGAGTGTCGAGACACGGCCTAGGCGATCAGTGACGATCACCGAGACCTCACCCGACTGCCAAGCCGCCTCGGCATAAGGGCACGGCGGCAGCCCGGCAAAGTGTTCACAGGGCTGAGAGAGGCAGTGCCTCACCCAGGCCCTTATCTCTGTTTGCGCAGAGATTTATGCGCCCTTCTGTGCGCGATTAAATGCGTCGGTGACGACCTTGGCCGGGTCCTGAGCGCGACGCTTCTCAGCGCTGTGCTCGTTGTAGGCCTTACCGCCACCTTTCATGCTTTTCTTTCCACCTTTCATAGGATTCACTCCTCGCTGTCGTTTAATAAAAACCGCAAATCCGCGGCAGTCTCTGCATCTCCGCCCGCCTCGATCGCCTCAGCAATCTCAGTCAGCGAATCCACTAGATCATCAAGCGCCTCGACCGTGGCATGCCCCACCGGCTCGCCGGCATCGGCGCAATAAGTGAGCGTGTCGATCAGCCGCTGCATCATCGCCGCACTCGCTCTGCGACCTTCTCCGCGCTACGGCCAACCACATAGCCACCCAAGCCAATCTTGATTAGATCCCACATCGGCTCTGGCACTTCTAGCTGCAGGCCGGCACCGAAAATCAAATCAATGTAGGGGGCGAGGATGTAGTTATTCGCAACAATCGCAACGAACACCAGCATAGTGATTGGCCGCCAGGCACTGGTCAGCCAGTGATCGGATTTTGCCTCAGCCACCACGACATCACGGGCGACCTCTTGGGCGGTCTTGTCGTGATCGAGCATCGCAAGCCGGAGCTCGTGGGCGGCCTCGGCGGCTTTATCTTTATCCTCGAAAAACCGCCCAAGGACATCATCAACCGCCTTGCCAAGCCCTGCGGTCAAAAGCTGCTGGATCATTTCGCCCCCGATGCGATCAGGTTCGCGATCTCCTTGGCACGCCCCGGGGTCTGCTCTGCCCAGCGGGAGTCGAGCGCCTCGCTCGCCGCTCGCTCATAATCGCCTGCCTCAATCGCTGTGAGCATTTTCTTAAAGCCCATCAGCCCGTTGATGCCAAGCTGAAACCCCATGTTGATTAACGCATGCTGGACAGGCTCAGGCAGCCGATGCAGATAGTCGATACGCTGCTCGAGATCGGCGATGATCCGGGCGATGTCATTGGTCAGCAACTGGTCGGCCTCCGCCTCGGAGATGCCGCCACCGCGTCGCTCATCAATCAGTCGCCCGTAGCCAATCGTCAAATAGCCTAGGTGGTCCTCATAGGCATGCAGCACCAGCCCCTCGTGGCGCTTAATCTGATCTCGGATCGCCTCGGTGTTCATTTGTCTTGCTTGTCATCGAGCTTGGAGAGGATTTGGCGGATCATCGTCTTGAGCTCCGCCATATCCGCTCGATAGTCATCGCGCCGCACATAGGTTTCAGCGGCATAGGTCTGGTGGGCAGTGATTTGATCTTCAACCTTGCTCACTTCGTTCTGCAGCCGCTCCTCAGCGGCTTGGCGGGCGCGACGCTCCTGCTGGATCGCACTCCAGAGCAGAAACGCAATCCACCCCAGCAGCATGTTCACCGCGCCTGCGATCACTAGAACGATTGTGTCAAGCATCTCTGCACTCCGGAGAAATGGCGATGAGGTAACCCCCACCGAACCCGTTGAAACCAAAATGGACAGGCTTGCCGGGTTCATCGATCGGCAGCCCGCAGATATAAACCCGAGAAACCGGGCCTTGCTCGCTGATGATGCAACGCGCCTCACCCTCTAGACAGGCGAGTAGAGCGGCAGCTAGTAGTGCGTTCATCGCTCCTCCTGTATGCGCTTTTGCATCGCCTCAGCGATAATGATGAGAAATTCATAAGGGATGTCCGGGAGCATGACCCGAGAGGTCA
>CBFHTR010000062.1:0-2503 GCA_965658695.1 Spiribacter sp. | reverse complement strand
CCTTTGTCTTTGAATTCCCGGCAGCGCCGCAGGCGGGCAATCCGCTGTTGAGTCTGGAAGATGTTGCGCTGGGCTATGCGGATGCGCCAATCCTTGAGGGACTGCGTTTGGGTCTGGCACCCGGCGACCGGGTGGGGTTGTTGGGTCGTAACGGGGCGGGTAAATCAACCTTGATTCGGGCGCTTGCGGGTGAGCTTGCCCCCATTGCCGGGCATATTCGTCGCGCCAAGCAACTACGCGTGGGATATTTCGCCCAGCATCAGCTTGAGCAGTTGGATCTGGCGGCCAGCCCGCTCCAACATCTGCAGCGCCTGAGTCGCAATACCGATCCACAACGACTGCGAGATTTTCTGGGCGGTTTTGGGTTTGCTGGCGATCAGGCACTAGAGCCGGTCGCGCCGTTCTCTGGTGGCGAGAAGGCCAGGCTGGTCCTCGCGTTGCTGGTTTGGCAGACACCCAACCTATTGCTGCTGGATGAGCCGACCAACCATCTGGATTTGGAAATGCGCCATGCGCTCAATCTGGCGCTGCAGGGATTTGACGGCGCAGTGATTGTGGTCTCGCATGATCGCTACCTGCTCGAGAGTACGGCGGCGGATTATTGGTTAGTCGCTAACGGCGGTGTCGAGCGCTTTGCCGGTGACCTCGATGATTACCGCCGGTGGCTGGCCCGTGATGAACGGGCTTCGCGGGTGAGTGATTCCGTGGCCGAGCCGGCAGCATCGACGGCAGCAGATACCGACAACAGCCGTGAGGCAAAACGCGCCCGTCGGCAGGCAACGGCCGAGGCCAAGGCGGCGTTGCGTCCGGTTAAAAAACGCATCCAGCAGGCGCTCAATCAAATTGAGGCGTTGGATGCAGAGCTTGCCCAGATCGAGTCACGCCTGGCCGACGCTGCGCTTTATGAATCCGCGCATCGAGATGAGCTGGCGGCTTTATTGAAAAGCCAGGGGCGCCTGCAGCAGGAAAAGGCTGCGGCCGAGTCGGAGTGGATGGAGGCCGAAGCCATGCTGGAGGCGCTTGCAGCGGAGCAATCTGCGCCTGTGTAGGCTTTGCTTTCGGTGGTGGGCGTCGATTATTCTGCAGCGGTGTCACAAAACCTTAACCATCCAATGGAGTATGGACTATGAAAACCAGTGGCAAAATCGTCGGCGCCTTGGGTGCGCTGTCTCTTGTCATGGCAGCGGGTGCTGCTCAGGCTGAGCTTCGCATCGGTGCGCTGATGCCTATGACAGGTGCGCTGCAGGCGTATGGTGAGAGCTCGCGCAACGGTGTCGAACTCGCCATCAGCGAGATCAATCAGGCCGGCGGCGTGATGGGTGAGCCGATTACATTGGAAGTCTCCGATACGCAGACCGAGCCGCAGGCTGGCGTGGACGCCGCGCAGCGTCTGGTCTCGGTACAGGGTGTCTCAGCGATTGTTGGTGCGCTCTCCAGCGGTGTGACCATTCCGGTGGCAAGCAGTGTGTCTGCGGTCGAGGGCGTCCCACAGATCTCCAACGCCTCCACCTCGCCAGTGATGACGGATCTGGACGATAACGACTTCCTTTTCCGGACCACCCCATCGGATGCTTACCAGGGCGTTGCCTTGGCTTCAGTCGCTTTATCTGAGGGTGTCGATAGAGTTTCGATCATTCATGTCAATAATGACTATGGTGAAGGGTTGGCAGAGTCTTTTTCTGCTGCCTTTGAATCGGCGGGAGGTACAGTAGTTGCCACTACTGGTTACGAAAAAGGACAGGCATCATATAGAGGCGAACTTGGCCAGATTTCGTCAGGAGAATCCCATCTATTGTTGATTGGGTATCCGGAAAACGGTCAGACCATCCTTCGTCAAGCATTGGAAGGCGGGTTTTTCTCACAATTTATCTTCACCGATGGGATGAAATCACCGGTGATCATCGAGAATCTCGGTGCCCAGTTCCTCAACGGCAGCTTTGGTACCGCCGCTGAGGCGCGCGATGATACCGATGCCGCGCAGCACTTCCAGAGTGCTTACGAGGCCGCCTACGGCGAGGTCCCGCCGGTGCCGTATATCGACACCGCCTACGATGCGGTCTACAGCATCGCCCTGGCGGCTGCCGCCGGTGAGAGCACCGATCCGGTGTCCATTCGCGACAATCTGCGCGTAATCAATGACCCGGATGGCGAAGTGATTGGCCCGGGTGAATTTGCCCGTGCCGTTGAGCTGCTTGAGGCCGGCGCCGCCATCAACTACCAGGGTGCTTCGGGCAGCGTCGACTTTGATGCCAATGGTGATGTTGGTGGTACTTTCGCGCACTGGGAGATTCAGGATGGCGAGTACAACACGCTGCGCGTGTTTGAGCCGTCGATGTAATTTCTGGCTGATGATAGCCACTCGGCTTTAGGCCGAGCACCAAGACGCCCCGCATCGCCGGGGCGTTTTTTTGCCGACCACCCGCTGCTGTAGATGGGCGCTATTGAATACTTTTACCTCGGCTTGGTGCTCCAATCCGGGAGACGCATCGCCGAACACTCGCCA
>CBFHTR010000061.1:0-2675 GCA_965658695.1 Spiribacter sp. | reverse complement strand
TCAGGCGAGCGCCGCGGCGATAAATAACCCCACGGTGCAGGCAAAGGCTGCCGTCCAGACCAAACTGCGGATCATTGGCTTATCGGCAATATAGGCCAGGCCAAAAGCCACTCGAAAGAGCACAAAAAGCACCGCCAGAATATCCACCACAGACTGGGTGGCACCCAGTTGATGGGCGATGATCACGGCAGCGGCAAACGGGGCGAAGGCCTCGAAGGTATTCAGTTGCGCCCAGTGAGAGCGCAGCCGCCAGCCCTGCTGCTGTTCAAGCCACAGTCGCGGCCGGGCGTTATCAAACTGCCCGGCGCTTTTGGCAAGCCCGGCAAAGACAAATGGCAGAAAGATCATCGCCAAAACACACCAATAGGCAATTGTCATTGCTCTGCCTCCCCTAACAGCGCGCGGACCGCGCGATGACCAATATCCGAGCGCATGAAAACGCCCTCCCAATGCACCTGAGCGGCAAGATCATAAGCGGCCTTCTGCGCGGCGAGAATATCGCCACCCAGAGCACAGGCGCAGAGCACGCGCCCACCGGCGGTGATCACCCGGCCTTCATCATCCAGCGCGGTGCCGGCGTGAAAGATCTTGGCATCGGCAAGGTCCTGCTCAGGTAGCCCCTCGATGACATGGCCGCGATCATAGGCACCGGGGTAACCGCCAGCGGCAAGCACCACACCCAGACAGGGCCGGACATCCCAATCCACCTGCGTCTGCCCCAGACGACCCGCCAATGTCGCCTCAAAAAGATCCACCGGATCACTGGCAAGGCGCATGAGAATGGGCTGCGTCTCCGGATCACCCAATCGCACATTAAACTCCAGCACTTTGGCCTCTCCGGCGGCATCGATCATCAACCCCGCGTACAGAAAGCCTTTGTAGCCACGTCCTTCGGCAACCAGCCCGCGCAAAGTGGGCCGAATGACCGTCTCGAGAATGCGCGAATGAACCGCGTCAGTAACCACCGGTGCGGGTGAGTAGGCGCCCATACCACCGGTATTCGGGCCTTGGTCGCCGGCATCGCGTGCCTTGTGGTCCTGCGATGTGGCCAACGGCAAGACCGTCTCGCCATCCACCAGGGCAATAAAGCTGGCCTCTTCACCCTGAAGAAAATCCTCCACCACAATGCGGGCGCTGGCCTCGCCAAAGGCACCACCGAGCATCTCCTCGGCAGCCAACAGGGCCTCATCCAGAGTGTGCGCCACCGTGACACCTTTTCCGGCTGCCAAGCCGTCGGCCTTAATCACCAGCGGCGCGCCACGCTCATGGATGTAGGCGCTCGCAGCATCTAAATCATCAAATGTGCGATAAGCCGCCGATGGGATGTTGTGGCGGGCAAAGAAATCCTTTGCGAAGGCCTTGGAGGCCTCCAGCTCGGCACCCGCTTTGCCCGGGCCCAGACAGGCCAAACCGGCAGCGGTGAAGGCATCAACGATACCGGCGGCAAGCGGCGCTTCCGGCCCGACGATGGTCATCTCCACCTCGCGCTTTCGGGCGATATCGCAAAGCCCGTCGATATCTTCGGCGCCTACATTGACGTTGCTCACGCCTGACTCAAGCGCTGTGCCGGCATTGCCGGGCGCCACGTAGACATGGCTGGTGCGCGGTGATCGCGCTAACCGCCAGGCCAGTGCGTGTTCACGGCCGCCGTTACCCACCACCAATATCTTCATGCCATCCCCTTGAACTTAGTGACGGAAATGCCGCATGCCGGTGAAGACCATCGCAATACCATGCTCATCGGCCGCGGCAATGACTTCCTCATCGCGCATCGACCCGCCCGGCTGAATGATAGCGGCGACACCCGCTTCGGCTGCCTGATCGATGCCATCGCGAAATGGGAAGAAGGCATCCGAGGCGAGCACCGCACCCTCTAGCGAGAGACCGGCATCCTGTGCCTTGCGAACGCCGATACGCGCGCTATCCACGCGACTCATTTGTCCGGCTCCAATACCCAATGTCCGGCCATGCCGGCCATAGACGATGGCATTGGATTTAACAAACTTAGCCACCCGCCAGACGAAATCCAGATCGGCTTCCAGCGTGGCATCCAAAGGCGTTTTCGTCACCCGACGCAGGCCCTCATCAGCCATCAAGGCGGCATCTTGATCCTGCAGCAAGAGCCCGCCACCAATCGGCTGCAGACGCCATCCCTGCGGGGCAACTGGCCCATGCGGGATCTCCAGCACGCGGACATTCGGTTTGGCCGCGGTGACCTGAAGCGCGGCTGCGGAGACCGCCGGGGCCAAAATCACTTCAACAAACTGCCGATCAATAATGGCCTGCGCTGCGGCCTCATCCAACGGCCGGTTAAAGGCGATGATCCCGCCAAAAGCCGAGGTGGCATCCGTTGCAAAGGCCGCATCGTAGGCATCGGTGATGTTGGCAGCCGTCGCCACACCGCAGGGGTTGGCATGCTTGACGATGACACAGGCCGGCGCGTCAAAAGCACCAACACAGCTCCAGGCCGCATCGGCATCGGCCAGGTTGTTGTAGGAAAGCGCCTTACCCTGATGCTGGGTGTAGGTGGCAAAACTCCCCGGGGCAGGGTCGATGTCCCGGTAGTAGGCAGCGCTTTGGTGTGGGTTCTCGCCATAGCGTAAATCCGCTGCCTTCACCCAAGTGCCGTTCAATTGGCCGGGATAGTTGCTCTCGCCCGGCTCGCCGGTCGCCTT
>CBFHTR010000060.1:2374-2700 GCA_965658695.1 Spiribacter sp. | reverse complement strand
GGGTTTTTCCAAGAGACCACAAACACCGTATGGCCCTGGCTGACGAGGTATTCAATCAGCGAACGGCCCGGGCGCAGGTCCAGAATGTAGTACTTCATGATCCAGGCCGGGACGATAAGGATCGGTTCTGGGTGGACTTTGTCGGTGACAGGCTCGTACTGAATCAGCTCCATAAGGGCATTGCGATGAACGACCTTACCCGGCGTGACGGCGAGGTTTTCACCCACCACAAACTCGCTGCCATCCGACTGCGAGTGCCCGGCGATGGCGCGCTGGGTATCCTCCAGCCAATTAGCCGCACCGCGCATGAGGTTCATGCCACCCTC
>CBFHTR010000060.1:0-2364 GCA_965658695.1 Spiribacter sp. | reverse complement strand
GAGAAGACATCCAGCATCTGCCGGACGGTGAAGTTCACCACTTCTTCGTGATGCGGATCGACGCCGGGCACGCCAGTCGTGGCGACATGCCATTGCTGCTGCTGCAGCAGAAAGGCCTGATGGATGAGGGAAAATGGCCAGCGCTGCCAGGCCGGGTCATCAAAGCGGGTGTCCTGCTCCAGCGGTTCAATGCAGCGGCCCTCGGCATCACCGGCCATGCAATGCCCGGCATAGGCGGCAAGCCGCAGGGCCTTGCGCAGGGCTTTTTCCTGCAGCGCCGTCTGTCGGCCGGGGTTGAGTGCCAGGTGTCCGGCCCAGTCAAAAAAGGCCAATTGCAGGGCAGTCGGCGAGATTCCGCCGGTCATCCGGCCGATGGAGGCGTGTAGCAGCCGATCCCAGGGAATGGGCTCGGCGACGTTCTCCTCAAAGGCGTGCTCCAGGCGTGTCATGGCGGCTCCGTGATCGCAACTCCTCTATGTTCGGCCACACCCCGGGGCGCTCAGTTCCTTGTGCGCTATCCACCCTCGCGCAGAAGCCGCATGGGTGAGGTGCGGTAGTAGCGCCGGGCGCCCAGGCCGCCAGCCACCCAGACGGTCACTACACCGACGGCCGCACCGATCAGCAAGGTCACCGGGCGGAAGGGGTAGTCGAGGTTAAACAGCACCTCGGCCACCACCACGCCGGCGCCGGTCGCGGCAATACCCGCAATGCCACCGGCAATCGCGCCAATCAGCCAAAATTCCAGCCGCGCCATGCGCCGGATGCGGCTGCCACTGGCGCCCAGCGCCCGCAGCAGCGCACTTTCAAAGCGGCGCTGTTCGCCGGTGATCTGTAGCGCGGCCAGCAGCACCAGCACGCCGGCAGCGAGTGTCAGCAACGCCATCAGTTCAACGACGCTCGAACCCTGGTCGATAATGCTGCGCACAATCCTGAGCACACTGGTGACATCAATGGGTGTCACGCTGGGGAATTGCCGAATCAGATCATTGAGCAGCGCGGTGTCGGATTCGGGCAGATAAAAACTGGTCAGCCAGGTCCGCGGCATATCATCAAACGTCCCCGGCGCACCGAGGACAAAGAAGTTGACGTTAAAGCTCTCCCAACGGACATCGCGCAGGCTGGTAACCTCTGCGCTGACTTGGCTGCCGGCGGAGACAAACGTCAGTCGATCACCAATCCCCACGCCGATCTCTTCGGCAAACTCCGTCTCCAATGACAGCTGGGCGGAGGGGTTATCGACACCGTCCCACCAGCGACCGGCAACAATCTCGTTATCCGGCTGCAGGGTATCGGCCCAGGAGAGATTGAACTCTCGCCGAGTCAGGCGTCGGGCCTGTGGGCTGTCGTAGTCCTCAGCGCTGATCGCCTCGCCATTGAGCTGGGTGAGCCGCGCTCGGACCATGGGGTAGAACACGGTCTCTATCCCAGCATCGGCCAGTGTCTGGCGCACGCCGTCGACTTCATCCGACTGGATGTTGATCAAAAACTGGTTGGGGGCATCCGGCGGGATTTCGGCCTGCCAGGCACTGAGCAGATCATTGCGCACCACCGCCAGCAAAAAGAGGCTCATCAGCCCGACGCCAACGGCCACAATCTGGATCACCGCCGTCAAGGGTCGGCGGGTGAAACCCGTCAGCCACAGAAGCCGCGACTGCCCACCGCGGCGTGCCCATGCCCGGGCACCGTAGACAATCGCCGCAGCAATCGCGGTCAGCAGCGCGAGCGTGCCGGCGACCGCGCCAAAAACACTGGCGGTCACCCGCACATCGCCGGCCTGCCAGGCCATCAGCGCCAAGATCACCAATGCCGCCATGAAAAGCGGCATGCCCCCGCGCAACAGTCCACTACCCAGATCGGCGCGCAACACACGCATGGGCGGAGCATCGCGCAGGCGCATGAGCGTGGGCAGGGCAAAGCCAAGCAGGGCCGCGGCCGCCGTCAACCAGCCCGTGGCCAGCGGCTGCCAGCCTGCCCGCGGCAGCTCCACCCCAAGCAAATCGGCGACCAGCCCGAGCATACCCAAATGCAGCACAAACCCAAGCGCCGCGCCCACGGCACCGGCAAAAAGCCCCAGCCAAAGCAGCTTGCCAATAAAAAGCTGTAACACGCGCTGCCGGGTGGCACCCATGGCCCGCATCACCGCCACACCGGTAATCTGGCGCTCGGCGTAATGGCGCACGGTCAGCAGCACGGCTACACCGGCCACGATCACGGTCAGCAGCGCGGCCAGGCCAAGAAATCGCTTGGCCTGTTCGATAATGGCCGAGGCCCCTTCGCCCTGCTGGCTGGGGACTTCCACCTCAACGGCATTGCCCTCGTAACGGGCGATGGCATCGGTAAAGGCCACCACATCATCCTGTGGGC
>CBFHTR010000059.1:0-2770 GCA_965658695.1 Spiribacter sp. | reverse complement strand
GGTGTTGTTAGTGCTCGGTTAGAGAGAGCAGCCAGCCGATCAGACAGGCGGCGAGGATCGTCTCAGTCATACCGGCTCCTGCTCGGATCGAGTCTCAAGAAAATCCACCACCAGCGGCGTTAACCCCTGCAGTGGGGTGAAGGTCATCCAAACCAACCCCTGGGTAGTCATCGTTCGCACCAGCGCCTCTTCATAGACATCGCGCGGGACTTCCTCATCGAGCCACACCGCATGCTGCTCAACGCCCTGGAAGATCCGCCGGCCCTGATCGTAGGAGCGCATCGCAAGCCGCGATGTACCGCCTGAGACGTGCTCAACGGTGATCTCCTCATAGGCATTAGCAATGCCTCGGGATGGCGTGGGTTTTCCTAGCAGATCCCGCGGTATGAGCCCTGAGCCGAACTCAGGCGTATCCCAGAGCCCGCCAAGCAGCTTGTGCTGGATGATGTCCCGGGTGGTCTGGCTGGTATCCCCAGCAGCGAGCGCTCGGATCGGCTCATCAAACCGCAGCCCCTCCCACCAATCGGGATAAAGCCCTGTGAGGTGGTAGGTCATCTCCGCCCCGCCGGCGACCGACTTGCCCACGCGGTTGGCGGCCATAAAAAGCCGCTCACGGTGGATAGAGCCTGCCCGGAAGAACTCCATGTGCTTCGGGTAGAGCTCCCGGCGGTGATCGCCGCTCTCCGGGAACAGGTCATCAATGAGCCGGTAGCGCTTACGGCGAGCCCGCTCCTCGAGCAGCTCTAGGAGCTCCTCTTTTTGCTGACGGGTTAGCTTCATCGGCGTGCCTGGCGAATGGCCTCCCAAGCTGCCTCCCGCTGCGCCTCGGTCATCCATCCGTCACGGATCTGATGGAGCAGCCGCTCAATGTGCTGGTCAGTCATCACGGCCTGTCAGCTCCCGAATCCGGCGATCGAGCTCCTCGTCACTGATCGGCTCCTTCGGGGTCATCGAGCCATCGCTCGACTGGTGATCCTGAATCGTGCGGGGGCTGTGGCCCTTAGGCGCCATCCGCTCAGCGGTCCACTTATAGGCATCGAGCGCAACCTTGGCCACCTGGGGATTGACCTGCTCGCTCTGCACCGACTCTGCGATCTCCTGGATGCGATCAGCATGCACATATCCCGCCGCCTCGCGTGCCTTGAAATACTGTGCCGAGAACTCCTCATGGCTGCCATCGGCAATCCACAGCGTCACCGTGGACAGTGCCGGGAGGTGGTCATCGCGGCAGATCGAGCGCAACGACTCCCCTGAGGCAATCCTGCGACAAATCTCGTCGGTAATCGCTTCTTTTGCCTTGCTTGGACGCCCCATCGGGAAAGATTCCTGTAAGTGATTGATTCTACTACTTGACAGCGTTAAATGGTTCCTTAAACTAGGAACCTCATTCAATGATTCTTTAGGAGGCCACGCTATGTATGTTGGACGTACTCACAACGGGACTTATCACATCACCAATGGCAACGCTGCGCCGTGCAACTCACGCAGCATGAACTTGCGCGTAGTGGATATCTCCACGATTGAGCGCGCCAGCGAAGCAATGTTTTGCAAGAAATGCTTTAGCAGCAAGCGGTTCGATAGCCGCAAAGAAGCAGCAATCAACATGATGAGCGCATAACGCGCTCACCTTTTATCTGAGGCCAACACTATGTCTAACGCACGCATTGAAGAACGCAGCGCCCGTCTCGCCACCGACTTCGGTGAGGAGCTTGCTCGCAAGTGGTTTGGAGACGAGGCACTTGAGTTGCTGCCTCGCTACGTCCGAGGACAAAACAAGGGAAAGCTAAAAGGCTTCCTCAAGTGGACCAAAGTCACTAAAGGCGGCTGGCAGCGTCTCGGCCCGACGGTTGCTGCGGGCGGCCCTAGCGGCCGAGTGCTCTACCCCAACCAGTACCTGCGCAAGTGGATTGAGCTGCCGGTTTATGGCAGCGAGCCCGAGGTGGTCGCAGACCAACAGATCGATTAGTCGAAACGCCCTGCGGGGCGTCTGCCGGGCGTCACTCGGTACTGATGAGACAGACACAAAAAAGGAAACCACTATGAACGACTCAACCTACAACGGCTGGACGAACCGCGAGACCTGGCTTGTGAACCTCTGGTACGGCGATGACCTCGCCGCCATGCTCGCCGACGACCCTGCCTATGCGGACTCCGGCGTTGATGCCCGTGAAGCCGAGGAACATATTCGCTTTATCGCCGAGGAGTGCGAGATGCTAAGCCAGCCGCCAAAGGGCGGATTACTCAGCGACTTCCTCGAGCAGTGCTGGTCTGCGGTAAACTGGGATGAGATCGCCCAGGCACTTACCGAAGGTATTCAAGAAGAAGCGGCATGAGCTCGACATTCACCCGCGACCCGGCCGGCCTCGAGCTGGTCGGGCTTGCTCTATACGGCAACCGCTGGCAAACCAATCTTGCCCGAGACCTCGCAGTCTCTGAGCGAGTCGTTCGCTATTGGGCATCCGGGCAGAAGAAAATCCCTGACCGGCAATGGCGCTATATCGCAGCCCTACTCGATCAGCGCTCTCGCGACTGTAAAGAGCTCGCCCGCGCCATTCTTGCTCTGTCTTAAAACTTTCACTCTGCGAAAGGATCGCGCAATGCCGCTCTCGAACATCGACCTTGACTCAGGGCCCATCGCCGCAGAGCCGGTCTGCAGTGAACTCTATGAGGTCATCGCACACTCAATCGACATCAACGGTCTCCATGCAGTCGGCGCCCACGTTGCTGCTGGCGCCGAGGTGACCGACTCACGCGAAGCCATCACCGAGGC
>CBFHTR010000058.1:0-2795 GCA_965658695.1 Spiribacter sp. | reverse complement strand
ATGGCCGCGGGTGCACTGGCTATGGACTGGGGTTTTGCCGAGACCATCGCTTACGCCAGCCTGCTGGAAGAGGGGCATGCGGTGCGCCTGACCGGTCAGGATTCCGGGCGCGGTACGTTCTTTCACCGCAACTCGGTTTTGCACAACGCCGCAGACGGCTCTACCCACACTCCGCTGAAAACCATCACCGATGACCCGGATGATTTTGTCGTGATTGATTCGCTGCTCTCAGAGGAGGCAGTGCTGGGTTTTGAGTATGGCTTTGCCACGGCAGACCCCAAGACCATGGTGATCTGGGAGGCGCAGTTTGGTGATTTTGCCAATGGCGCACAGGTGCTGATTGATCAGTTCATCGCCTCGGGTGAGACCAAATGGGGCCGGCTCTGTGGTCTGGCCCTGTTCCTCCCGCATGGCTACGAGGGACAGGGCCCGGAGCATTCCTCAGCGCGTATCGAGCGTTTTCTGCAGCTATGCGCCGAGCAGAATATCCAGGTCTGCATTCCCTCCACGCCGGCACAGCACTTTCACATGATTCGACGGCAGATGATGCGTCGTTGGCGCAAGCCTTTGGTGGTGATGACACCGAAG
The DNA here is from genome assembly GCA_965658695.1 of Spiribacter sp. Lineage (GTDB taxonomy): Bacteria > Pseudomonadota > Gammaproteobacteria > Nitrococcales > Nitrococcaceae > Spiribacter. The sequence goes on along the minus strand of CBFHTR010000058.1, from coordinate 2,207 downwards.
AGCTTGCTGCGGCATAAGCTTTCAACCTCGGTGTTGGATGACCTCTCGGAAGGCCGCTTCCAGGTTGTGATCGATGAGACCGAGGGGCTTAAGGCCAGCGCCGTCAAGCGCGTGGTGCTCTGCAGTGGCAAGGTCTACTACGACCTGCTTGAGGAGCGCCGTCGTCAGGAAATCGACGATGTGGCTATCGTGCGGGTCGAGCAGCTCTATCCGTTCCCGGAAGCGGAGCTCTCGGCGCTGCTCAAGCGCCGCTACAAAACCGCCAAATCGGTGGTCTGGTGTCAGGAAGAGCCCAAAAACCAGGGCGCGTGGTATCAGATCTATCACCACCTCACGCAGTGCGTGACGCGCGAGCAAAAGCTCGGTTACGCAGGACGCGACCCGTCCGCCTCGCCGGCGGTCGGTTATGCCAAGGTTCATCATGAGCAGCAACGCCGTCTGGTGGCGGATGCGCTCGGCACGGTTAACGCATAAGGGAGAGCGAGGAGTCGATGAGCACTGAAGTCAAGGTACCCGCGCTGCCGGAGTCGGTCAGCGAGGCAACAGTGGTCACCTGGCATAAGCAGCCGGGTGATAAAGTGGAGCGGGATGAAAACCTCGTTGATCTCGAGACCGATAAAGTCGTCCTCGAGGTGCCGGCGCCCGAGGATGGCGTGCTCGGCGAGATTCTCAAACCCGAGGGCGAGACGGTCACCGCTGGTGAAGTGGTGGCTGTGCTGACGGCCGGTGATGGTGCTGCTGCCCCCGCGGCCAGCGAGCCGGCGCCGGCGCAGTCAGCCCCGACCGCTTCTGAACCCAATGCAGCGGCACCAGCTGCGGCGACCGCCGAGGAAGCGCCGGCATTGAGCCCTGCGGTCCGTAATCTGGTGGAATCGCATAACCTCGATCCGCGGCAGATCCCGGGGACGGGACGTGGCGGGCGCATTCTCAAAGAAGACGTGCTGCGCTTTATCGAACAGGGTGGGGCGCAGAAAGCCGCCGCGCCCGCAGCCCCAGCATCCGCCTCGGCGCCTGCGCCAGCGGCCGCGCCTGCTGCTGCCATTCCGGCGGGTGCGCGTGAAGAACAGCGCGTGCCGATGACGCGCCTGCGTCAGCGTATTGCTGAGCGTCTGGTTGAGGCCCAGCAGACAGCCGCCATGCTGACCACCTTCAACGAGGTGGACATGCAGCCGGTGATGGATCTGCGTTCGCGTTATAAGGATTCTTTCCAGAAGGCGCACGACACCAAGCTGGGATTCATGTCCTTTTTTGTGAAGGCTGCAGTGGAGGCGTTGAAGCGCTTCCCGGCGGTGAATGCCTCCATTGATGGCACCGATATCCTCTACCACGGTTACTACGATATCGGCATCGCCGTGTCGACCGATCGCGGGTTGATGGTGCCGGTGCTGCGCGACGCCGATCAGCTGTCTTTTGCCGAAATTGAGGCGGCGATTGCTGATTTTGGCCAGCGCGCGCAACAGGGCAAGATCGAGATCGACGAGCTCACCGGTGGCACTTTCACAATCACCAATGGCGGTATTTTTGGTTCGCTGGTTTCCACGCCCATTCTCAATCCGCCGCAGAGTGGCATTCTGGGGATGCATAAGATCCAGGAGCGACCGATGGCGGTGAATGGACAGGTGGTCATCCGGCCGATGATGTATCTGGCGCATTCTTATGACCATCGCATTATCGATGGCAAAGAAGCGGTCCAATTCCTGGTTACGATTAAAGACATGCTCGAAGACCCGGCACGCCTGTTGCTCGAGGTCTGATTCAACGCATTCGGGAGTCAAGCAAATGGCGAATTCCTACGACGTGATTGTCATTGGTGCCGGTCCGGCCGGCTACGTGGGTGCGATTCGCTGCGCCCAGCTCGGTATGAGCGTGGCGGTTATCGATGAATATGTGCGCAAAGATGGTGAGCCGGCGCTCGGTGGTACCTGCTTGAATGTGGGTTGCATTCCGTCCAAAGCGTTACTCGATTCCTCCGAGCATTATCACCATGTGCAAAACGAGCTTGCCGGTCATGGCATTCACATCGAAGGCACCAAGCTTGATGTGCCGCAGATGATCAAGCGCAAGGACAAGGTGGTCTCGGATCTCACCGGTGGTATCAAACAGCTTTTTAAAGCCAACAAGATTGAGTGGCTGCAGGGGCATGGCAAATTGCTGGCCGAGCGCCAGGTGGAGTTCACACCGCACAAGGGCAAAGTCAAAACCCTTGG
>CBFHTR010000057.1:0-2889 GCA_965658695.1 Spiribacter sp. | reverse complement strand
ATGCGCGCGCCTCGAGAATGGGAGAAGCGGTGGAGGTAGCGTCCTTGTTGGCTGGCATGCGAAATCGACTCCTCAAGGCGGTGTTGCTGTTGTCTGTCTGGCTTGTCAGTGCCGGGCCGGCGCTTGCCGAAGCCCCGCGTGTACTCGTCCTGGGCGACAGCCTGTCGGCGGCCTACAACATGGCCACCGAAGATGGCTGGGTGGCGCTACTCGAGTCGCGGCTTGGCCCAGAGGCTACGGTAATCAATGCCGCCATTGGCGGCGATACCACGGCCGGCGCACTCGCCCGGCTACCCGGTGCGCTTGCCACGCATGACCCGGATATCGTCATTATTGCACTTGGCGGCAATGATGGCTTGCGTGGTGTTGCGCTATCGGCGTTCCGGCAAAACCTGCTCGACATGATTGCCACTGCCCGTGCGGCCGACGCCAAGGTGGTTCTGGCCGGCGTTCGCCTGCCCTCCAACTATGGCAGCGCTTTCATCAATCGGTTCCTTGGCGTTTACGAAGAAGTCGCCAATGAAACCGGCGTGGCGCTGGTGCCCAAGATCTTAGCCGGTGTTGCCGAAGACCCTGCGCTCATGCAGGCCGACGGCATTCACCCCAACGAAGCGGCCCAGCCGGTCATCCTCAACAACATCTGGCCAGCGCTGGCGCCGTTGCTGCAGGCAAAGACGACGCATTGAACGCAGCCGGCAGGCCAACGGTCATGGTCATCGGCAGGTGGTCGGAGAAAGGTGCATCCAGCACCTCGGCCGACTCCACCGTGAGGCTGGGTGAGACCAGGATATGGTCGATATTGCGCTCGGGCCGCCAGCTGGGATAAGTGGGCAGGTCATGCAAAGGCTCGCGCAGACCGGTCTCAGCGCACAGATACTGCAACTCTGGGCTGCGTGAATGACAGTTGAAGTCTCCCATCACGATCACATGCTCAAAATCGGCGATCTGCTCGGCGACAAACGCAAGCTGCGAGAGCCGGGCACGCTGGCTGAGTGAAAGATGCAACAACACCACCACCAACTCGGCTGGCGCCGCGCCAAATTGCACCATTAGCGCACCGCGCCCAGGGATGCGTCCCGGTAAGCGGTGCTCTGTCACCTGTTGCGCCGGCAGGCGGCTTAAAAGCCCCTTGCTGTGCTGGGCAAATCGCCCCAATGGGCGGTTGGTCTGCTGATACCAATGCGGGAAGTCGCCGGCCTGGGCCAGGAACGCCGCCTGATCGACAAAGCCGCTGCGCAGGCTGCCGGCATCAAGCTCCTGCAGGCCGACCAGATCAAATGACTGGGTGAGTGCGCCGATGCGACGCAGATTCGGCAGGCGCTGGGCATCGGGCAACAGATGCCGCCAGCCGCGGGTGAAGTACTGATGATAGGTGCGCGTTTCAATGCCCACCTGAATGTTAAAGCTCATCAGGCGCAGCGTTGCGGGCATCTGCGCCTCAGGGATTGTCACTTTCCTCGGCCACGAGGGATTCGGCCACCTCAAGCATGCCCTGCTGGCCACCTGCCGCGCGGACATCAATCAGATATTGACCGGCTACACCCACCGCCGGCGTTCCCATCACCCGATAGGCACCGACGATGCGCTCAGCACGGCTGACGCTGGAATTGACCGAGAAAGAATCCAGTGCGGCGAGCACATCCGTTTCGGTGACATCCGCGATGTCGGCGTAAAAGGCCGCGACATCGTCGCGGTTGCGAAAGGCGCGTCCATCCTCATGAATGGCGTCGAACAGGGCCGGGTGAGTGATCTCGACGATACCGAGGGCTTCCGCGGCGTAATAGGCCCGGGCCAGCAGACGCCAGCTGTCGCGGCCGAACGTCACTGGGGTTTTCACCACCGTCACCTGATCGCCCATGGCCTCGGCCCAGGCGCCAATCACCGGCTCAAAGTCATGACAATGCGGGCAGCCGTAGGAGAAGAACTCACGCACCTCAACGCCTGTGCCCTCCGTGGCCTGCGGGTTGGGCAGCACTTGATAGGGCTGCGCCTGCACGGCGGCCGCCATCAACACACCGGCGATCATCAGCAATACGCGCATCATCAAACCTCGCATGGATTAAAGCTCACCGTAGGAATGCAGCCCTGAGAGGAACATGTTAACGCCCAGGAAGGCAAACGTGGTGACAAAAAGTCCGATCACCGCCCACCAGGCCATAAACCGACCCCGCAACCCCTTGGTGTAGCGCAAATGCAGCCAGGCGGCGTAGTTCAGCCAGACAATCAGCGCCCAGGTCTCTTTGGGATCCCACTGCCAGTAAGCCCCCCAGGCCTCCGCGGCCCACAGTGCGCCGAGAATCGTCGCCACGGTAAAAAAGGCAAAGCCAAGCGCAATCGCCCGATAACTGACATCGTCAATCTGCTTGAGCGTCGGCAGCCGCTTGGCCCAGGGGCTGTCATCACTCACCCGATCACGAATGAGATAGGCCACCCCCAGCATCGCGGCAATGGCAAAGCAGCCGTAGCCCACGAAATTGGTCGGCACATGGATCTTCATCCAATAGCTGTTGAGTGCAGGGACCAGCGGCTCGATCTGATAGGCCCCGCGGTCAAAGTGATACCAGAGCAAAAAGCCCACCGAGGCGGTGATGATCAGCAGGACAAAAAAGCCCATGGAGCGGGTTTTGTGCACGCCCTCGTAGTAGAGGTAAATCAGCGCCGTCATCACCGCGAAGAGCACAAACACCTCGTAGAGATTGCTCACCGGGATGTAGCCGATGCCACCTTCGTACAAATGGGTCTCATGCCAGCGCACCAACAGCCCGATGAGCCCGGCAGCCGCCGCAATCCAGGTCATGCGCGAGGCCACGCGACCGGTGAACTCGTTGCCCGTCACCAGCGCGGCGCCGTAGACCAGTGTGGCGGCCGGGAAGAGCGCGCTCATCCACA
>CBFHTR010000056.1:0-3224 GCA_965658695.1 Spiribacter sp. | reverse complement strand
CCTCAAGGCGTCGACGTAGCCTGCCGACATACACTTCAATGGCATTGGGTGAGGGCGAGTCGATCGAGAGCCCGAATAAATGGTCCGTCAGCACGTCCTTGCTGAGAACCTGGCCTGGCCGTGAGAGAAAGATTTCCAGTAAGCGAAACTCACGATTGGGCAGGTCGAGCGGCGTGCCGTTGAGAAATATCTGATGCGCGCTGCGATCAAAGATTAATTCACCATGCCGAATCCTGTTGTCTGCCTGTCCTGCCCCTCTGCGCAGCAGAACTCGAATCCTCGCCTCCAATTCCCGAAGGTCGAAGGGCTTTACCAGATAGTCGTCCGCGCCCAGATCAAGAACATCGACCCTGTCATCAACTCGTGAACGTGCTGTGACGACTAAAAACGGTGTGCTGTCACCGGCTTCGCGTCGGGCCGCTAGGATCTGTGCGCCGTCCATATCAGGCAGCATGAGATCAAGAATGACCAGGTCAAAGGTCTCATGTTGTAGCTGTCCCATGGCGTCCGCACCACAGTCCACCCACTCCACAGCGTGTCCGAGCTGACGCAGTCTGATGCAGACGGCTTCGCCGATATCCTGCGTATCCTCGATCAGCAATAATCTCATTGGCCTAACCTGTCAGGCTTATGACAGCTTTTGTGTCCTAATCTCCACTATACGTCCCTGCTCAAATAATCGGGACGAAAAACACAATTGGAGGAGATCATGATGAAGAAGTGGCTATTGGCGACCGCTGCTACCGCAGCGCTTGTTGGCTTCCCCGGCGTGCATGCGCAGTCATTGCCGTCCAACACGGAATGCATTGCGCCTGCTGACCCCGGTGGTGGCTGGGACTTTACCTGTCGGTCTGTCGGTCGAATCATGGATCAGCTGGATCTTATTGAAGGTTCCATGACCGTGACGAATATGGCGGGTGCTGGCGGCGGTGTTGCTTACAGCAATGTTGTGAGTAAGCGTGCGGATGATGACGATTTGATCGTCGCCGCAAGTACCGCAACGACCACGCGCCTTGCGCAGAACCAGTACGCTGGAATGTCCGCTGACCAGGTTCGCTGGCTGGGCACGTTGGGTGCTGACTTTGGTGTCATTGCTGTCGCACCTGACTCCGAGCATGAAGATCTTGGTGACCTGATGGATGCGCTTGCAGCCGACCCTGACGGTGTTTCCTTTGGTGGTGGCAGTGCTGTTGGTGGATGGGATCATATGAAGGTCCTGTTGGCGGCTGGCGCGGCCGGTGTTGAGAACGTGCGCTCGATTAAGTACGTCTCTTTCAACAACGGTGGGGCAGCAATCACGCAGATGCGCGGTGGTCACATTGATGCGTTTACTGGCGATCTCTCAGAGACCGCTGGGCAGATTGAGGCCGGTACGATTCGTGTGTTGGCAGTGCTCTCCGATGAGAAACTGCCTGGCGATTTCTCTGACCTGCCAACTGCTGCCGAGCAGGGTGTCGATGTGGTGGGTGCCAACTGGCGTGGTTTCTATGCCGGTGGTGATATGAGTGACGAAGCCTATGATTATTGGGTTTCTGCGCTTGAGACCGTCTATGACTCTGATGAATGGAAAGAGGCTATGGCCAACAATGGCTTGGTGCCCTTCCAGCGGACTGGTGCGGACATGGATGAGTTCGTGAACACCCAGGTCGCCGAGCTCGAGCAGCTTTCCCGGGATATCGGGCTGCTGCAATGACGGACCGCATCGTCGGCGCATGCCTCTTTGCGTTGGCGGTGGCCTATGGCATGACGGGCCGGGGGTATACGAGCGCATTCGCCTCGGGCCCCCTCGGCCCTTCGGCCTTCCCGCTGCTGCTGGCTGGGTTTTTGGGCGTGACTTCGTTGATTTTGATATTTCGTCCGGACCCGGGCTCGCCGCTTCCGCATGGATTGGCTCTGGTTAAACAGGCGCTTGCGGTAGCAACGCTGGTGGCCTACGCCTTTGTACTGGAACCGGTTGGTTTTATTCCCTCAACGGCGGCTGCGATATTTGTGCTTGCTCTGCAGCTGGGTGCAACCCGTCGCAATGCCCTGATTCTGGGTGCCTCGATCAGCGTTTTCTTGTTCGGCCTGTTCGATTGGGTGTTGGGCTTGCCCCTTCCGGTTGGCCTTTTGTTCGGAGGTTGAGATGGAGACTCTGAACCTGCTGATGCAGGGATTTGCCGTTGCCTTTACTCCAACCAACCTGGTGCTCGCCCTGTTTGGTGCATTTGCAGGGACATTGGTCGGCGCGCTGCCGGGGCTGGGGCCTGCTAATGGCATCGTCATCCTGATCCCATTGGTGTTTGGTTTAAACCTGCCGCCTGAGTCGGCCATGATTTTGTTGCTCGGTGTCTATTACGGCGCGATGTATGGTGGGCGTATCAGCAGCATTATGCTGAACATACCGGGTGATGAGCCGGCCATCATGACAACACTCGATGGCTATCCGATGGCGCAGCAGGGTCGCGGTGAATCTGCGCTCGCCATCTCCGCCATTGCTTCATTTGTCGGCGCGACCATCTCCATTATCGCGCTGATGTTTTTTGCGCCAATGCTGGCCAGTGTCGCGATTCACTTTGGCTCGGCAGAGTATTTCGCATTGTATGTGTTGGCATTCTCTGCGATTGCCAGCATTACTGGCACGCGGCCACTAAAGACGCTTATTGCCACACTGATCGGGCTGATGTTTGCCACTGTTGGCCTCGATCCGGGTGCCGGCGTGCCTCGCTATACCTTCGGCATGTTGGAGCTCTACGAGGGCATTGACTTTGTTGTTGCCTTGGTTGGTTTGTTCGCGGTCAGCGAACTTTTGGTTTTCATTGATTCGCATGTCCGCGGTACACAGGAGAGGCCAAAGATTGGCAGTGTCCTGGGTGGCCTGCGTGAGGTTGCCGGCACTGGCTGGACGATGATCCGCTCAAGCGTCATTGGCTTTGTCGGTGGCATTCTCCCCGGCGCGGGTGCAACGCTTGGGGCCTTTCTTGCCTATACGTTTGAGAAGCGGTTGCATAACAAAGATGGATCGTTTGGCAAGGGCAATAAACGCGGTGTGGCTGCGCCTGAGGCCGGTAATAACGCCGGCGTAAGTGGTGGCTTGGTACCGTTGCTCTCGCTGGGTGTGCCAGCGAGCGGCACCATGGCGATTCTTCTGGCGATGCTGATTTCGCTCGGTATTACACCGGGGCCGCTGCTGTTCGACAATGAACCCGATTTGGTCTGGGGCCTGATTGCTTCTTTGTATGTAG
>CBFHTR010000055.1:0-3237 GCA_965658695.1 Spiribacter sp. | reverse complement strand
AATTTCGAGAGCACCAGGATCGGCTCCGCGTGCTGGAGCATCTCCGTGGCGGCCCAGGCAGCAGTACGCTGCGAGATTGAGCCATAAGTTGTGGTAGCCATTGTGGTTTACCTCTTGGTTGCGTAATGGGCAAATGCGGCCTCGAACTCATCCGGCACCCCTTGCTTAGGCGCGGCCCCACGGCGGGGAACGCTCTGAGCGGATGCCAGTCGTTCTTGGCGTTTATCAGCAGAATTGCTCTCAGCAGTTGTCACCCCAGTCTGGCTTTTGTAGAGATCCATCAACGCGGCGGCTTCCGCGGCGTCATTGGACTCACTCAACCGTCGAAGGGAGTCAGGCTGCTGGTTTAGCCATTCAGCGAACGCCGGCGCAGCGACCACCTCACGCCAATCCGGGTGACGGGCTGAGAGCGCGTCGACCTGGGTTCTGAGGTATGTTTCCTGGGCCTGTTGCTGGATGGGTTGCACGGCCGATTGCAGCTCGGCAATCTGCCGCTCGAGTTGCGCCTGTCGCTGCCGGTCTGCCTCAATCTGACGTTTCTCAGATTCCAGACGGGCATCAAGCGCTTTGGCCACCTCGGGGAAATCCTCCTTGAGCGCTTCCCAATCCTTCACGCCTGCAGCATCGGCTGCCTCTTGGCGTTTTTGCTCATCGCTCTTGGCGTCATTCCCGGGGGTGTTCTGGGTCTCCTGCAGCTTCGACTGCAAGGAGTTGATCTGTCGCTGGTAGGCACCGAGCCGCCCCCGCTGGGAGGCCTCGGAGTGCTTGAGCCGCTCGTTCTCGGCTTCAAGCGCTCTCAAACGCGCGGCAATGTCATCTTCGCCCGATGACTGACCGGCATCTTCAGGCTCCGGCGCTTCTTCGTCCGCTTCCGGCTCGGGGGCCGGATCATCGGCTGGCTTCTCGGCGGCCTCACCGCCTGCGTATTCAGCAAATGCAGTCTCGAAATCATCTTCCGACTGCGGCTCATCATGGAGCGGCTCGTCATTCATTGCGGATCTCCTTTAGATCGGCATAAAAAAACCGCCTCGATGGGCGGTTAGGGTTGGGGGTTGATGCTTACCTGCCAGGGAAGTCCGGCAGGCTCAGTAGCTCATCGAGCGCTTGGATCTTGCCTCGGATGCGCTCATCGTGTTCAGGGTTAGCGCCGCCGATGAGCCGCTCTACCGCGCCTTCGCGCTGATCTTGGGCCCACTCAGCGACGGCTTGCCAAGTCCCGGAGTTTTGATCGATGCGGTGTTTCATCATCAGTAGCTGTCAAAGCCCATTGCCTGATTGCGCTCACGGGCTGCCCGCTCGGCTTGTTTATCGGCAAGCTCTGCAGCGACCTTGTCGCGCTCAGTCTGGATCTGCGCCGCGGTTCTCTGCTGCTCGGCTTGGAGCTCGGCTGCGGTCTGCTGCATCTGCGCCTCGAGCTTCTGGCTCTCAAGCCCTGCCTTTTGCTCGAGCTGGGCTAAGGTAATGCCCTCTTTAAGCGCGATCTCAAGGCGTGCCCGCTCCTGCTGGGTCTGGAGCTCTGCGGACTTATACTGCTGCTCGAAGAGCTGTGCCTGGCGCTTGAGGTCCATCTCCTGAGCGGCCTTGGTTGCCTCTAGCTCGGCTTGCTGCTGCTTGAGCTGCAGCTCCTGGGCCTTAATCTGTGTCTCGACATCAGGGCCCTGCTGCTGCTGGAGCTGCTCGAGCTCCTGGTCATCGCGAGTGACATCATCGGCAGAGACCTGCATGGTGCGCAGGATCTCGCGATACATCGCCTGCCAATCGGTCATCCGGGCAAATTCCGGGTTAGAGCCGGCAAGCTGTGCCAGCATCATGAGCTTCTCTTGCTGCTCCTCACGGGCAATCAGCACCGAGGTGCCCTTGGCGATGATATCGAAATCACCCTTGATCTCAGGCCGGTCCGTGTAGGTCATGTGGAAGTCGTAGAACCGCCGCACGGTTGGCACAGTGATCCCGTCATCCCAATTCTTGACCGCCGAGCGCAGCACGATGTTGGAGTTATTCATCAACATCTGCATGCCGGTTGCTGTCCCCGCCCCCGGGCCGCCCCGAACGCCCTCGCCCTGAAGCAGGATCGGGAGATTGGTCTCGGTATCGGCGAGCTGCTGAGCCATCTGGAAGATCGCCGAGAGATCGCCCTGATTGGAGTTGATCGCGTAGATACCGAAAGCCTGATTGACCGGGATATCCCCGGTGGCAAGCCAGGTCTTCATGCGCTTGACCGTCCAGTCACCATCCTCAGGCGTCACCGCGCGCTTATTCACCACCACCTGCGGCCCAGCCGAGACCGCGGCGTTATCCATCATCATCCGCCAGGCAGCGTTGGTAACCTTCTGGGGCTGGCGCATGAGATACGGCACACCAAAGCCAAAGATCGAGGAGCCGTCCTGCTCCCAGTTGAACGTCGAGTAGGGGATAGAGCCGGTATCGAGCGGGTTCAGTGAGGCCTTAATCACATGATTGCCGACCATGAGCACCGAGCCGGTGTACTCCACCAGCGGGTCATCATCGACCTCTACACCGGCTGCAGAGAGCTCACCTTTATCAAGCGGCCCCCAATACTCCCAGAGCTCCCAGCGCTTGGCGTTAGAGACGGTATCAACGCCGGTGATCTCGCGCAGCTCATCGCGCCGGTCATTGGCGATATGCCCGTAACCGTCCTCGTTCTCCATGGCCCGGCGGAGCTGATCGATCATCACCCCGGGTAGCTCGGCGAGCTCTCGGAGCTGTTTTTTGTTGATGAGCTTGCGCTCAAAGACGAACTCCGCCTCCTCCATGCTCTGGGCCGACATATCGGGGAAGAAGTCCCAGGGATCGACACGCTCGACCGAGGGGCGATACTCCTGCTGGATCTCGAGGACAGACACGCCTGTTGCCGGGTCGGTGTTCCAGGCCTGTCTGGTGCGGTTGACGATGGTGGGGCCTTTTAAGATGCCCGTGCCATAGATACACGCATCCTCGATGATATCGCGGGCATGGGCGTAGTAGCGCGCCTCCTCGAAATCATCGGCGATCTGATCTTCCATCGCCCGCGCCGCTTCATCCGCACCCTCTCTGGCAGCCTGCTTTTGCTCCTCAGGGACCAGCTTGGATGCTGCCGGGATTGGGGTGGGCTTTAGCCCGTAGTTGCGATCATCATTGGGCAGCAGCATATCGGCAAGCCGAGAAATCGCTGCCCGGGTCTTATTGCGGGTGATATTCACAAACACCGATGAGCGACCTTCCATGCGCTCGAGCTCT
>CBFHTR010000054.1:0-3242 GCA_965658695.1 Spiribacter sp. | reverse complement strand
GGCGCAGGTCTCCATGCAGGAATTGGAATCGCGGCTTGCCAAGGCCGATCCGGTGCGCGGGTTTAAAGCCGCGTTGGATAAACGTATCGCACAGGGTCAGTCGGCAGTCATTGCCGAGGTAAAAAAAGCTTCGCCCAGCAAAGGCGTGCTGCGAGAGGATTTTGACCCGGCTGCCATTGCCGCGAGTTATGAGGCCGGTGGTGCGGCCTGTCTGTCGGTGCTCACCGAAGAGGATTTCTTTCTAGGCGGCGATACGCATCTGCAGGCGGCTCGCAGTGCCTGTGCCCTGCCGGTGATCCGCAAAGATTTTATTTTCGATCCCTATCAAGTGGTTGAGGCTCGTGTGCTCGGGGCCGACTGCATCCTGCTGATTGTTGCGGCGCTGGATGACACGCAGCTTGCCGAGTTGCATGCGCTGGGTGCAGAGCTGGGCATGGATGTATTGGTTGAAGTCCATGATGCCGCTGAGCTTGACCGAGCGCTCAAGCTACAAGCGCCGCTGGTAGGGATTAATAATCGCGATTTACGCAATTTTGAGACCGATCTTGAGACCAGCGTGCGGCTAGCCAATGCACTAACCGGTGATGTGCAGCTGGTCACCGAAAGCGGTATTCATACGCAGGCCGATGTCGCCTATTTGCGTGATCACGGCCTGCATGCATTTTTAGTGGGTGAGGCATTTATGCGCGCCGAGGACCCCGGCGCGCGCTTAGCCGAGCTTTTTGCCTAAAAGCTAATCAGGCACGGGCGACTTCCGGCTGAGGTCTTTCACCATGCAAGACGATGGTTTGGCCGCGGGTGCTAATGAGCGCCTCGTCCTCCATATCCTGCAGTACCCGGCCAACCATCTCGCGGGAACAACCCACTAATCGGCCCAGCTCAATGCGTGTGACCTTGAGCTGCATGCCATCGGGATGCGTCATCGCGTCGGGTTCCCGTGCCAGGTCGTGCAAGGTGGCTTCCACCCGGCTTCGAACATCTTCAAAGGCAAGGTTGCGGAAGCGACGGCTGGTATCGCGCAGGCGTCGAGTCATCTGCTCGATGACCGGCTCGAGTAGATGCGGAGATTGTCGCTGCAGGCGGCTGAAACGCTCGTAGCTGATCTCGGCCAGTTCACAATGGGTATGGGCCCTGATCCAGGCACTGCGGGTGGGTTTGTCGGTAAAAAGCCCCATCTCACCCATAAAGTCACCCGGGTTGAGATAGGCAAGCACCAGTTCTTTGCCATTTTCATCGTCTTCAAGGACAGTGAGCTTGCCCTTTAAGACTAGGTAGAGCCGATCGCTAGGGCTGTCGCGATGCAGCAGCAACGAGCCCGGGCGATATCGCGAGCGGCGACAGTGCTGAAGAAGTTCTTGGATGGCGGAGCGATTGAAGAAACGATGCGTCTCGGGGTTCATACAACCTCCCTAATCCGTTTTTTGTTGTCTCTCTTTTAAGCAAAGGGGAGGCGGAAGTTATAATGACTTGTGACGAAATTCATGACCCATATGAGGGGGTCCAAGAATAGGAGATGCGGCTTGAAAGCCCATATACGCTGGATTGACGGGATGGCCTTCGAGGCCGAGAGCGGTAGTGGTCACCGACTAACGGTTGATGGCCCGCCAGATTTGGGGGGCAAGGATCGCGGGCCGCGGCCGATGGAACTGTTGCTGGAAGGGCTCGGCTGCTGCTCGGCAGTGGATGTCGTTCATATTCTTGAGCGAGGTCGCCATCCCGTCTCCGGTTGTGAAGTCGATGTGGATGCAGAACGAGCCGAGACCACCCCTGCCGTGTTTACTCGAATTAACCTGCATTTTCGAGTCAGTGGCCAGGGGCTGAAGCCCGACGCGGTGGCGCGGGCGGTGAAATTATCGGCCGAGAAGTACTGCTCGGCATCGATTATGTTGGCCAAGGCCTGCGAGATGACCCATACCCACGAAGTCATTGAGAAATCCGGCTGATTAGCTTGTTTGGCCAAGCGGCATTGTGTACGATGCCCGGTCTTGAATTAGAAGCATCGGCACTAGAGAACGATCGCACATGAAAACTTTCAGCGCCAAGCCCGCAGAAGTGGAGCGTGACTGGTACGTGGTAGATGCCGCCGGGAAAACCCTCGGCCGTCTTGCCTCAGAAATCGCCTTTCGCCTGCGTGGCAAGCACAAGCCGCAGTTCACCCCCCATGTTGATACTGGCGATTACATCGTTGTAATTAATGCCGAGCAGGTCAACGTCACGGGTCGTAAGGCGCAGCAGAAAACCTATCATCGCTTCACCGGCTATGTCGGTAACCTGAAGTCGACCACGTTTGAGAAGCTCATCGACGAGCATCCGGAGCGGGCCATCGAGACCGCGGTTAAAGGCATGCTGCCGAAAAACCGTCTTGGCCGGGAGATGTTCAAAAAGCTCAAGGTCTACAGCGGTAGCGAGCATAACCACCATGCCCAGCAGCCTCAGGCGCTGGAAATCTGAGCCGGAGCGGGATAATCGATGGCAGTGCAACAGTATTACGGAACCGGTCGACGCAAGACATCCGCCGCGCGGGTGAACATGCGTGTCGGTAGTGGCAACATCATCGTCAACGGCAAGCCGCTTGACGAGTATTTCGGTCGCGAGACTGCACGCATGGTCGTGCGTCAGCCGCTCGAGCTTACCGAGACCCTGAACAAGGTCGACATCAAGGTGAGCGTCGAAGGCGGTGGTTCCAGCGGCCAGGCCGGCGCGATTCGCCATGGCATCACCCGGGCGCTGATCGCGTACGACGAGGAGTTGAAGGGCAGCCTGCGCAAGGCCGGGTACGTTACCCGTGATGCGCGTATGGTTGAGCGTAAGAAGATTGGCTTGCACAAAGCCCGTCGCGCAACCCAGTTCTCCAAGCGCTAAAGGGTTTCTTGGGGGATCGTCTAGCGGTAGGACTACGGACTCTGACTCCGTCAACCCAGGTTCGAATCCTGGTCCCCCAGCCATCCATAAAAAAGGCCCCTTCAAGGGGTCTTTTTTATGGATAAGTAGAGGTCCAGGGTTAGAACCTGGAAGGTTCGACAGGGAGCGAAGCGGACTGAACGACGCGCGCGTCAGCGCAAGTCGGCCCGAAGGGCGAGGCCGCAGGCCGAGTAATCCTGGTCACCGGGAGGGCGAGAAGTGATGAAAGTCGAATTATTTGGTGTGCTGCGCGAGGCCGCGGGTGCCGCTGAGCTGACTGTTGATCTGGCCGGGCCGGCGCCGATCGCTGAGGTGCTGGATGCTTTGGTCGCGGATTACCC
>CBFHTR010000053.1:0-3261 GCA_965658695.1 Spiribacter sp. | reverse complement strand
TGTGGATGACAACTGTCCACTGATTGGGATGGAGGGTGCATCAATACCGCCGCCGCCGAGGACGATGATTACGGAGACTTGGGCTTCGGTTATATCGCTGCCGCCGCTACGCGACTCTTCGCCTTTGTCGGCGTCACTTATTTGGATGGCAAGCGGTGGGTAGCGTGATTCCAGCGGAGTAGTCAGCCAGTTTGCCACTGGCCACCAACTGATCAGCCCAAGCGCCAAAGTCGCCAGTGCAATGATCGCAAGACCGCTTCGTCGCCAGCGAGTGAACGCCGCCAGTAATAGCCCGAACAGTAACGCGGCGATAATGAGACTTAAGGGCTTTAGCAGCGCGCCGGCGAGCTTTGTAAAGAGGAACATGATCGATACACCTTTTTCGCCACCAAGTGCCTAAGTCCGTGGCGTCCAGCATTCAAGCTCACTTCAGAAGCAGTGTCGAATTTTTGGTGGAGGTGTTTGGTGGGGTGGGTTGATGCGTGAGTTGGCGGGGTAGTGGTGCATAGGCGTTTTTAGCCCATCAGAGCGTTGGATATCCATCGGATGGACGTTCTTCGTCCAGCATAAGAAAAATGCATGATTCCTCCTTTTCTATGATTTTCACAGAACTTGACGACTTTTTAGCCATTTTTAAAAGCATTTCGTTGAAGTTTTTGGTTTTTTAAGCGAGCGGTTTCAACCACTAGTCGTCAAAATTAATCCGCTGAGCATGACGTACTTCGTCCTACGTCCATCCGATGGATATCCAACGCTTTGATGGGGGAAAAACACATGCTAGGTGCTCTCCGGTAGATATCCCCTGCTGCCCGCTGGTATGTCTTGCGACCTCGCGGCCTTCCGGCCGAGCACTGATTCGAGCATCGGCACGTTAAGCCCGATCAATGGTGGCTCACAGTCAGCATCGTTTGTGGTCTTCTTTGACCCACACAGTTAAAGCAACGGAGTGCGTGTCTGATGTTGGGGTTTGTTGGCGATCCCTTGGTGCGGGCGATATGGCGAGGCCGGTGTCCCAAAGAGATGCATCCACGGGTTCTTTTCATGGTAAGGAAGCATCTCGCCATTCTGTACGCTGCCTTGTCGATTGACGATGTTAAACAGGCTTGTTGTAAAAACCTGCATTGGGTTGAAAATGAATCTGTGCCTTTCCCCGGCAGTGAGCATCTGGCGCAACCATCCAAGCTTTGGCGCATTGATCTTGGTTACGGTTGGCAGCTTTATTTTGAGTTCGCAGAGGGAAAGGCTAGGAAGCTGTCGTTAGATTGCGAGGGGGCGCTGAGGATTCGACGACAGGAAGAACACGGCGCCCTCCATATGACAGTCGGCCCCGCTGACTGGCGCGCTGACCAAGGCCCACCACCGGAGCCATTGCCACCTGAGACTTGGCCGTCTGATTTTCCGCTACCGAGCTGGCATTTAGCGCAGGAGGCGTCATGGAAATGAAGCCCTTTAATCAAACCCTTGCGCCTATTCCACCGGGTGAGGTTCTTGGCGAGCGCTTTATGTTGCCCAGAGGCCTGGGGCCGACTGCGCTGGCTCGTGACCTTCATGTGCCGGTCAATCGTATAACGGACATTCTTTGCGGCAAGCGGCGAATCACCGCAAAGACAGCATTGCTCTTCGGGAAGTATTTTCAAACGTCGCCGGAGTTTTGGTTGCGTCTGCAGATGGACTTTGACCTACGACAAGCTGAGCAGAATCAGCTCACCCGCACTCATTTGCAGTCAATTGCCCGTTGTCGTCGCGGGCAGTTCGTCACATCGCCAACCTGACGGTTCGCCGTCTGTTGCCTTCGACATCGCCCTACCGCCAGTGCCGACAAGTTACATCGTCGGCATGACAAAGTGGCTGCCGGTGCCGCTGGAGCCACCGCCCTCGCGGACGCCACCGCCTGGCCAGCGCACGGTCATGGTCTTCATCTGCGTGTAGAAGCGAACGGCATCGGGACCGTGGGCGTGCAGTACGCCAAAGCGGCTGTTCTTCCAGCCACCAAAGCTGTGGAAGGCCATGGGCACTGGGATTGGCACATTCACGCCAACCATGCCGGCGGCGACGCGGTCGCTGAAGGTGCGGGCGGCATCGCCATCGCGGGTGAAGATGGCGGTGCCGTTGCCAAACTCATGTTCGTTGACGATATGCAGCGCCTCTTCGAAATCGGCGGCGCGGACGACGCTCAAAACCGGGCCGAAGATTTCCTCGGCATGGATGCGCATTCCCGGACGGACGTGATCAAACAACGACCCGCCAATGAAAAAGCCATTGCCTTCCGGTAAGGCGCTTTGGCGGCCGTCGACCACCAGTTCAGCGCCTTCAGCGACACCAATATCCAGATAACCGGCGACTTTGTCGCGGTGTTCGGCGGTGACCAGTGGGCCCATCTCGGGCTCTGGGCTGCTTAAGCCATCACCCACGGTCAGTGTCTCAAGCCGCTGGCGCAGCGCCGAGACCAGGCGATCGGCGGTCTCTTCACCCACCGGCACGGCCACCGAGATGGCCATGCAGCGCTCGCCGGCTGAGCCATAGGCAGCGCCCATGAGCGCATCAACGGTCTGTTCCATATCGGCGTCCGGCATCACCACGGCGTGATTCTTGGCGCCACCCAGCGCCTGCACGCGTTTGCCGTGCGCCGCACCGGTCTCGTAGATGTATTGAGCAATCGGGGTGGAGCCGACAAAGCTGATGGCGCCAACGCGCGGATCCGTCAAAAGGGTATCAACGGTTTCTTTATCGCCATTGACCACATTGAAAACGCCATCGGGCAGGCCCGCTTCGCGCAGCAGTTCGGCCAGCAACAACCCGGCGGAGGGGTCTTTCTCAGAGGGCTTTAAGATAAAGCTGTTACCACAGGCGAGGGCGACCGGTGCCATCCACAACGGTACCATCACGGGGAAGTTGAACGGGGTGATGCCCGCGCAGACGCCAACGGGCTGGTACATGGAATGACTGTCCACGCCCGTGCCAACGCTCGGGGAGTATTCGCCCTTGATGAGATGCGGGATGCCGCAAGCAAATTCGACGACCTCGAGGCCGCGGATCACCTCACCTTTGGCATCGGAGAAGGTCTTGCCGTGCTCGCGGGTGATGCATTCGGCCAGCCGGTCATGGTTTTTCTCAATTAGATCTTTAAATCGAAACATTACCCGAGCGCGGCGCAGCGGTGGTGTGGCACCCCAGGTGGCCTGCGCTTCGGCTGCATTGGCGATCACTGCCCGCACTTCATCGGCCGAGGCGAGTGCGACGGTGGCGCTTTGCTCGCCACTT
>CBFHTR010000052.1:0-3346 GCA_965658695.1 Spiribacter sp. | reverse complement strand
CGAGTGGTCGGGGTGACTGGATTCGAACCAGCGACTCCTGCCTCCCGAAGACAGTGCTCTACCAAGCTGAGCTACACCCCGTGGTTGGGTTCAGTGATTGCGGCCGACGGAAAACCGTGCCAGTTCACTGAGTGCCGAGCGGAAATCGCTGTCGGGGAAGGCTTTGAGGGCGGCTTCGGCCCGCTCGGCTTCCTGCTCGGCAAGGCCGCGAGTATAGGCAATCGACCCGGTACGCGCAATCGCATCGCATACCGCGGTGATTTGCGCTCGGCCCCCTTGCTCAATGGCTTCTCGCAGCATGCTGCGGGTGGCCTCGTCGCTATGGGCCAGGCAATGAATGAGCGGTAGTGTGGGTTTGCCTTCTGCCAGGTCATCACCCAGGTTTTTGCCGATTGCCTGTGCGTCACCATCGTAGTCCAGGGCATCGTCCGCCAGTTGAAAGGCAATGCCGAGGTGCCGGCCGTAATCCGCTGCCGCCTGAATGCGGGTTGAATTGCTCGGTTCATGGAGCGAGGCGGCCATTTGACAGCCGGCCTCGAACAGCGCGGCGGTTTTGCGGTAAATCACCTCACCGTAACGCGCCTCATCAACATCGGGGTCGTGTACATGCATCAGCTGCATGACTTCGCCTTCGGCGATGCGGTTGGTGGTTCGAGAAAAGGTGTCCATGATGGGCATCGCGTTGAGTTCAACCATCATTTCGAAGGCCCGGGTGTAGAGAAAATCTCCAACAAGCACGCTGGCTTCATTGCCCCAGATTTGATTGGCCGTGTCGCGGCCCCGACGCAGGGCCGAATCATCAACCACGTCGTCGTGCAGAAGCGTGGCGGTGTGAATGAGCTCGACGGTGGCGCCGAGCAGGGCATGCCGGCTATCGGCCGGGTCATGGCCTGCCGCACGCGCCATGAGCACCGTGACCATTGGCCGCAAACGCTTGCCACCGGCGTTGATGATGTAATGGCTGAGCTGATTGATCAGGGCAACGTCTGACTGCAGTCGATCCTCGATGATACGGTCGACCGCCTGCATGTCGTTGTCGATGCGCTCGCGAATGGAGGCGATATCCATGCGGACGTGTCCCGCTTGTGGCCAAAGCATTTGATGCTAGGAAGCCCCCGAGGGGGTGTCAAGCACTGTGCGCGAATGTCCGTTGACCGGCGCGCGGATGCGGTTTATCATTCCGCGGCTTTGGATCAACCCTTTGGAGTTCGTCAGATGTACGCGGTGATTAAGTCAGGTGGCAAGCAGTATCGGGTCGCCGAGGGCGATGTGCTGCGGGTCGAGAAGCTCAACGCTGAGGCCGGCGAGACCGTGAAATTCGACGAGGTCCTGTTGGTTGCCGACGGCGATAAAGTAGAAGTTGGCGCCCCTCGCGTAAAGGGCGGCAGCGTCTCTGCTGAAGTGTTGGCGCAGGGTCGTGATCGCAAGATTGAGATCGTGAAATTCAAGCGCCGTAAGGACTACGAGCGCCATCACGGTCATCGTCAGCCTTACACTGAGGTTCGCATTACCGGCATCAAGGCCGGCTGAGCCACTTAACCGACAGCGGGAGACATCACTCATGGCACATAAGAAAGCAGGCGGCAGTACCCGGAACGGTCGCGACTCGCAGTCGAAACGGCTTGGTGTGAAACGCTACGGCGGCCAGGCTGTGGTGGCAGGGAATATTCTCGTGCGTCAGCGCGGTACACATTTTCACGCCGGTGAAAACGTGGGTATCGGGACCGACCATACGCTCTTTGCCAAGGTCGACGGGCAGGTCGTCTTTATGCGCAAGGGGCCGCACAAACGGCGTTTTGTGAGCGTTCAGCCGGCGGGCTGAGGCTGACAGAAAGCGTCCGATGACAAGCCCCGCCTCGAGCGGGGTTTTTTGATTCCAGGCAGCGTACTGATGAAATTTGTCGATGAGGCCAGTATTCAGGTCATCGCCGGAGATGGCGGTAACGGCTGTGTGAGTTTTCGCCGGGAGAAATATATCCCGCGCGGTGGTCCGGATGGCGGCGATGGCGGGCATGGTGGCAGTGTCTGGCTGCAAGCCGACAGTGGCTTGAATACCCTGGCGGATTTTCGGCATTCGCGGCGATTTGCGGCAGAGCGTGGACGAGGCGGTCAGGGCAAACAGATGAGCGGCCGCTCCGGGGAGGATATCGTGGTGCCGGTGCCGGTTGGCACTCTGGTCCGCGACGCTGATACCGAGGAGGTCATAGGCGATCTCACCCGTGATGGGGAGCATCTTTGTGTGGCTCAGGGTGGCCGTGGTGGCCTGGGTAATATTCATTTCAAGAGCTCCACCAATCGGGCGCCGCGGCAGTCAGTGCCGGGGACGCCTGGTGAGCGGCGCACGCTGGCGCTGGAGCTGCAGCTGCTAGCGGATGTTGGCCTGCTGGGTCTGCCCAATGCGGGCAAATCAACCTTCTTACGGGCCGTTTCGGCAGCGCGCCCACGGGTGGCGGATTATCCTTTCACCACGCTGCATCCTGGTCTGGGTGTCGTGCGCATTGGTGTTGGCAGTAGCTTCACTGTGGCGGATATTCCCGGGTTGATTGAGGGTGCCGCCCAGGGTGCGGGCCTGGGTATCCGGTTTCTCAAACATCTCTCCCGGACGCGGCTTCTGCTGCATTTGGTCGATGCTGCAGCGGCCCTTGAAGGCCGCGATCCGGTTGCAGAGGTGCGCACGCTGGTTGATGAGCTTGCCGCCTACAGTGCAAACCTGGCCGCGCGTGAGCGCTGGTTGGTGGTGAACAAAGCCGATCTCTTTGCTGCTGATCGCCTTGATGAACAGGTAGAGCGCCTGCGTAGCGCACTTGAATGGGAAGGGCCGTTATACGTGATTTCGGCGGCCACGGGCCAAGGCGTTGAGCCACTCTGTCAGGCGGTGATGGAACGACTGTTGCAAATGCGCGAGGATGCCGAGCAGGGGAGGCGTGAAGATGACTGATCGCAACAGGCTCGGCCAGACTCGCCGCTGGGTGGTCAAAGTGGGCAGCGCCCTGGTTACCGATAATGGTCGTGGGTTGGATACCGCGCGCATCGCTGCCTGGGTGCGGCAGATTGTCGCCATGCGCGAGCGCGGCATTGAGATCGTTCTGGTTTCCTCGGGCTCGGTGGCAGAGGGTGTGCAACGGCTGGGCTGGTCGGCACGGCCACGTGCATTGCATCAGCTCCAGGCCGCTGCCGCGGTTGGGCAGATGGGCCTTGTGCAGGCGTATGAATCACAGTTTCAGCAGTTCGGTCTAAAAACGGCTCAGGTGCTGCTGACCCACGATGATCTGGCCGACCGGCAGCGCTATCTGAACGCGCGGGTGACGCTGCGGGCATTGCTCGAGCTAGGCGTCGTCCCGGTAGT
>CBFHTR010000051.1:0-3452 GCA_965658695.1 Spiribacter sp. | reverse complement strand
ATCTCCGTCTCTTCCGGGGCCTCTACGGTGAGCTGCACCAAACGCCGGGTATCTCGCGCCATGGTGGTCTCACGCAGCTGCAGCGGATTCATTTCACCCAACCCCTTAAAGCGGGTGGTGAGTACCTTGCCCTTGCGCTTCTCCGCGGCAATACGATCAAGAATGCCCTGGCGCTCCTGCTCATCAAGTGCATACCAGGTCTCTTTACCCACATCGATACGGTAGAGCGGCGGCATGGCAATAAACACATGCCCGGCCCGGACCAATGCCGGGAAATGTTTCAGGAAAAGCGCACAAAGCAGTGTGGCGATATGCGCGCCATCTGGGTCGGCGTCGGCAAGCACACAGACCTTGCCGTAACGAAGCCCAGAGAGATCCTCCGAGCCCGGCTCAATCCCCAGCGCCACGGCAATGTCATGAACCTCTTGCGAGGCCATAACCTCGGCTGGATCGACTTCCCAGGTATTCAGGATCTTGCCGCGCAACGGCATCACTGCCTGGTATTCACGATCACGCGCTTGCTTGGCTGAACCACCCGCCGAGTCGCCCTCGACCAAAAATAGCTCACTGATGGCGGGATCCTGGCTGCTGCAATCGGCCAGTTTTCCGGGCAATGCCGGGCCCTGGGTGACACGCTTTCGCGTGACTTTGCGCGCGGCACGCATGCGCCGCTGAGCACTGGCGAGCACCAGCTCCACCAGCTTTTCGGCCTCATCGGTATGCTCGTTTAACCAAAGGCTGAATGCATCTTTAACCACGCCAGAGACAAACGTCGCGCACTCGCGCGATGACAGTCGCTCTTTGGTCTGGCCGGAGAACTGCGGCTCTTCGAGTTTGGTGGAGAGCACATAGGCTGCTCGCTCCCAGACATCCTCAGGCGCAATTCGCACACCACGCGGCAGCAGATTACGAAATTCACAAAACTCACGCAGCGCCTCGGTGAGCCCAGTACGCAGGCCGTTGACGTGGGTACCGCCCTGCATGGTCGGGATCAGATTAACGTAGCTCTCCTGCAGCAGTTCGCCATCCTCCGGCAACCAGGCAACAGCCCATTCCGCAGCTTCGTGCTTGGCGCTAAACTGCCCGACGAAGGCCTCGGCCGGCAGGCGCTCGGCTTCGCCCAACGCGCCAATGAGATAATCGGCGAGGCCGTTTTCATAAAACCAGACCGTCTCTTCACCGCTGGATTCCTCCTGCAGCACGACTGTCAGCCCAGGACAAAGCACCGCTTTGGCACGCAGCACATGCTTGAGGCGCGGCAGTGAGAATTTTGCCGAGTCGAAATAACGCGCATCCGGCCAAAAATGGATACGGGTGCCCGTATTACGCTTGCCCACGTCACCAATGGCGGCAAGATCCTGAATCTTCTCGCCATCGGCGAATGTCATATGCCATTCGCGGCCATCACGACGGATATTGACTTCAAGCCGGGTGGAGAGCGCATTAACCACCGACACGCCCACACCATGCAGCCCGCCCGAGAACTGATAACTATCACGCGAGAACTTACCGCCGGCATGCAGGGTACTGAGGATGACCTCGACACCAGGCGCGCCCTCTTCTGGATGAATATCGACCGGCATGCCGCGCCCGTCATCCAAAACGCTCAAGGAGCCGTCACGATGCAGTGTCACCTCGATGCGCTTGCAATGACCGGCAATGGCCTCATCAACACTGTTGTCGATGACTTCCTGGGCCAGATGATTGGGCCGAGTGGTATCGGTATACATCCCCGGCCGGCGACGGACAGGGTCAAGCCCGGTGAGGACCTCAATCGACGCGGAGTCGTAGCGTTCACCCATAAGTATAGAGCGTTCCTGTGGAAGCGGGATCAGCGCTGGAGTGTACCGCGCAAGCCGCGACTGGGCGAGTGCGTTGTCCGCATGAGCGCGCTAAACTTCCGCCTATGAGTGAGCACAAAGACAGCCCAGATTTTGAAACCGCCCTAAAAACACTGGAGTCGCTGGTCGAGCGAATGGAGCGCGGTGAACTAAGCCTAGAACAATCGCTAGAGTGTTTTGAGCAGGGCATTAAACTAACACGGCAGTGTCAGAAAGCCCTGACGGAGGCTGAACAGCGCGTAGAAATTCTTTTGGGCAAGGATGCCGATGCCAAGCCGGAGCCCTTCGGCGAGGCGAGCGATGACCTCACTGAATAACGCGCTTAGCGAGTCTCGGGAGCGGGTGGAGGCGGCACTCGACACGGTTCTGCCCAACCCTGCCCTCATCCCTCATCGACTGCATGAGGCCATGCGCTATGCCGCCCTTGGCCCCGGCAAGCGCCTGCGGCCATTTTTGGTCTATCAGGCCGGGGCGCTTTTCGGCGAGACCGGTGCCGTACTGGATGCGCCGGCCTGCGCGGTCGAGATGATTCATGCCTACTCGCTCATTCACGATGACCTGCCGGCCATGGATGATGACGATTTGCGACGCGGCCGCGCCACCTGTCACCGCGCCTTCGATGAAGCCACGGCCATCCTTGCCGGAGATGCCCTGCAAAGTCTTGCTTTTCAGCTGTTAGCGGCGGCAGAAATACCCAGCATTGAGAAGCGTTTGCAGATGATCGAAACGCTCGCTCAGGCCATTGGCTCACGCGGTATGGCCGGCGGACAAATGATGGACCTGGACGCGGTGGGCCGACGGCCATCCATTGCCGAGCTTGAGGATATGCATATCCACAAAACCGGCATGCTGATACTGGCCTCACTGCAGCTCGGTGCCCATTGCGCCCGGAGCGCCGATGAAAACGCCGTGCGGGCACTCAATCAGTACGGCCGTGCCATTGGTCTGGCCTTTCAAGTCCAAGATGATCTGCTGGATGTGACCGGCAGCACGGACGTAACCGGCAAGACAAGCGGCGCGGATGCCGAGCACCAAAAAACCACCTACCCCGGACTCATCGGCATTGCCGAGACGCGCGAGTTTGCGCAGACCTTATCTGAGTCAGCCATTACCGCGCTGGATGACTTTGGCCCAGAGGCCGACCTACTTCGCGATCTTGCCCGCTACATCATCCAACGCGATCACTAGCCGGCGCAGTTAACCACCGGATTTGGCTGCCCGCTTGCGCTCGTGCTCAAGCAAGAACTTTTTGCGGATGCGCACCGCAGTAGGCGTGACCTCGACCAACTCATCGTCATCGATAAATTCCAAGGCCTGCTCCAGACTCATGCGCTGCGGTGGGCTGAGGATAATGTTCTCGTCTGAGCCCGCGGCACGTACGTTGGTCAGCTGCTTGGCCTTCATCGGGTTGACCACCAGGTCGTTATCCCGACTGTGCAGACCAATCACCATCCCCTCGTAGACTTCCTCGCCGGGGTCGATAAAAAGCCGACCGCGACCCTGGAGATTAAAGAGGGCATACGCCAGCGCCTTACCAGTGGCCATGGCAATCAATACACCGTTGATGCGCTGACCATAATCACCGGTTTTCACCGGGCCGTAATGATCGAA
>CBFHTR010000050.1:0-3459 GCA_965658695.1 Spiribacter sp. | reverse complement strand
GAGCTAAAAGGCGTCGCGCATGTCTATGTGGCCTATGGCCTTTTTAGCCCACTGGTACATGGGCTTATCGGATTCGGCGCTGGACTGATTGCCCATGAAATCACGGGATTTTCGGCTGGCGGTGTCGTACTGCTGGCCGTGATGGCTGCCTCAAGCTCGGATATTTCCGGGCCCCCGACATTGCGGGGCGCACTGCCAGAGGCAAACCCCTCGGCCTATCTTGGTACCTCAACAGGGCTTGGCACACCGGTGGCAATTTTCTCGATACCGCTATGGATTTTCTTGGCCGAAACACTCATTGGATGAGCGCGAAGCACAGGGCCGGTCTTTCCGTTATATGGCGCGCCCGGGAGGATTAGCTCGGCCCTCCGGGCCTCGTGCTCTCGCGCTGCGCGCTCGGGTCGAACCCGCTCATTGCTTGTTGGGGGTTCGAACCCTCCCGGGCTCTATAACAAAAAACCGGCCTGTGGCCGGTCTTTTCGTTTTGTGGCGCGCCCGGGAGGATTCGAACCCCCAACCTCCTGATCCGTAGTCAGGTGCTCTATCCAATTGAGCCACGGGCGCTATGCGAAGAGCGAGAATTATGGAGTCTTTGCGCATTAGGGTCAAGGTTGTACCCATGGCGCGGTGGTGAATGAACTTGCCACACTGACCTGCCTCTAATGCGATACGATAAATTGTCATCGATACAGGAGCCCTTCATGCTGCAGCGCGCGCCCCAACACCTTGCAACCGCCCTCTTAGTGCTGTTCACGGGCAGCGTAATGGCTTCTCCTGCACCGCGTATTGATGTTGCAAAAACACCAACCTGTGGCTGCTGCACGGCCTGGATTGAACATCTTGAGGAAAACGGTTTTGAGGTGGCTGCCTATGATGTAAGCCCTGAGCAGCTCAATGACATCAAGGCAGGGCTCGACATTGACCCAAGCCTCACCTCATGCCACACGGCAACAGTTGATGGGTATTTCATTGAAGGCCATGTGCCTTCCAGCGATATCAAAGCGCTGCTGAGCGAACGGCCTGAGGGGCGGGGGCTCACAGTCCCTGGCATGCCGCTCGGGTCTCCCGGTATGGAGATGGGCGATCAACGCGATGCTTTCGAAACGCTTCTGGTTGGCGAAGGCAGAGCTACCCGGATTTTCAAGCGCCACAATCAATAGTCGCACCAATCCACCCGCCCCATTTCAGGGCAATAAAGCACATGCCGATACCAAGCCGCAGCGGTATACTGCAGGCTTGGTACTTTTTGGGGGCATGAACAATGCTGGATCGCTTTTTCAAACTGACTGAAAACGGCACAGATTTCCGACGGGAGTTGCTCGCCGGTCTAACCACCTTCCTCACCATGGCATATATCGTTGTCGTTAACCCGAGCATCCTCTCCGATGCCGGGATGGACTGGGGTGCGGTATTCGTTGCCACTTGCCTGGCTGCAGCACTTGGCAGCCTGATCATGGGGCTGTACGCCAACTACCCATTCGGGCTGGCACCCGGCATGGGGCTCAATGCTTACTTTGCCTATGGCGTCGTCCTTGGCATGGGCATTGCCTGGCAGACCGCATTGGGTGCGGTATTTGTCTCTGGTGTGCTGTTTTTGATCATCTCGCTTTTACCCGTTCGCGAATGGATTATTAACGCGATTCCAATGTCGCTAAAAATGGCCATTTCCGCCGGTATTGGCTTCTTTCTTGCGATTATCGCGCTGAAGAATGCGGGCATTGTGGTGGATAGCCAAGCAACCTTGGTGACTCTGGGTGATCTAACCGCACTGCCAACGCTGCTTGCCACGCTGGGCTTTGTCATCATGGTGGCGCTCAGCTACCACAAAGTACCGGGTGCGGTGTTGATTGGCATCCTGGCTGTCAGCATCATCGGCATTCCATTCGGTGCAGCACATTTTGATGGTGTGGTCTCACTGCCACCGGACCCAAGCCCAACCTTCCTTCAGATGGACATCGCCGGCGCACTTGAGCTGGGCCTTGTCACGGTGGTCTTGGTCTTCCTGTTTATCGACCTATTCGATAGTAGTGGCACATTGGTGGGACTTGCCCATCGCGCGGGCTTCCTCGATAAAGAAGGCAAGCTTGGACGTCTTCGTAACGCGCTTGTTGCCGACTCGGGCGCGAGTATTGGCGGCGCGGTACTGGGCACCTCCACCACGACGACTTACATCGAGAGTGCTGCTGGCGTGAACGCTGGTGGCCGCACAGGCCTGACGGCAGTAGTCATTGCCGTGATGTTCCTCATCTCGCTGTTCTTCCTGCCGCTGGTCAGCGGGATTCCGGCTTACGCCACAGCGCCGGCGCTACTTTTCGTTGCCTGCATGATGGCACGTGGCCTGGCCGATCTGGACTGGGATGACATCACCGATACTGCACCTGCCGTTGTCACCGCGATTGCCATGCCGCTCACATACTCCATCGCTGATGGTATGGGGCTTGGCTTTATCACATACGTACTGGGTAAGGCTTTGGCCGGCAAGGGTAAAGAGGTGCACGTGGCCGTGTGGATCATCGCAGCTTTGTTTGCTGCCCGTTTTGCCTTTATGCACTAAGGGCAACCGTTAAAACCCTACGATAAAAGCCGGCTCTGTGCCGGCTTTTTTATTGTTATAACGTAAGGATAATTTTGCCCCCAGCTAAGCGAGCCACAGCCAATGTTCATCAGCGAAAATGCCCACGGCGAGCAGCCAGCCAAGATTGCTGCACTTTTCAGCGCCACGTTCACTGACTCCGAGGGTAGTAAAGAAGGCGCTTTAGTCGGTGACCTAGCCACACGGATCTTATCTACAACACCCAAAAGCGACATTGCCACGTTTGTCGCCCAAGATAACAACACCCTTGCCGGTGCAATCATTTTCACGCGTATGCGCTACACCGGCGGTGCACGCAGCGTGTGGCTATTGGCGCCGATGGCCGTTGCCGTTGGATATCAGCGTCAGGGGATTGGCCAGCAGCTGATTAACACCGCCTTACCGACGCTGCGTCAGCGTGGAGTAGAAGTCGTAGTCACCTACGGCGACCCGGCCTTCTATGGCAAAACGGGCTTTGCACTTATCATCGAATCCGACGTACCAGCGCCTTTTTCGCTCAATATGCCGGAAGGCTGGCTTGGTCAGTCATTGACGGGACTGCCGATTGGCCAAATAAAAGGCCCCGTACAATGCGTCGAGGCACTGAATGACCCGGCCTACTGGTGAGAGACCGCTGATTGGTCGAACCCGCTTAGCTTGCCTCGGGGGTTCGAACCCACCATGCATCAGCCATAAAAAAAGCCCCTGATGGGGCTGTTTTTTTGGCTGGCGGAGAGGGAGGGATTGATTCGGCCCTACCGGGCCTTACCCTTCGGGCGCTTCGCTGCCGCTCAGCGTCCCAATCAGCTGCCGCTGATTGGTCGAACCCGCTTAGCTTGCCTCGGGGGTTCGAACCCACCATGCATCAGCCATAAAAAAAGCCCCTG
>CBFHTR010000049.1:0-3533 GCA_965658695.1 Spiribacter sp. | reverse complement strand
GCAAACCCGGCTCATCGATGCTGGTCAGCACGCCACTGATCTCCTGTGGTGCCTGCGGCAGCAGCTCCAGTGCCTCCAGCGCTTTATCGCGCAGGGCAAGCATGCGTGCTTCCACCTCCGGCCCTTGCGGCCGAGTCTCGTCAACCCGCTCTACCCGGCCAACCAAAAACGGATAACCCTCTAGAAATTCCGTTACCCGAAAGCGCTCTACTCCCTGCAATACCAGGTGATGGTGGCCCTCGCGGCCATTCACAAAACGCATGACGTTGGCAATCGAGCCCATCATGTTCAGATCGTCCGGGCCGGGGTCCTCAACGCTGGCATCCTTTTGCAAAAGCACCCCGATTGACTGCTCGTGCTGGACTGCCTGACGTGCGGCGAGAATAGATTTTGGCCGCCCAACCCCAACTGGCACCAGCATATTGGGGAACAGCACCATATTGCGGACCGGTAGCAGAATAAGCGCGTCATCCGGCAGTTTGGGAATTACCAGGCTGCGCGATGGCTCCACGCCCTGCTCGGCAGCCTCATGCTCGATTGTCGTCTCGTCGTTGGTCATTGAATCCTCCATGCAGGCGGGAAATCCCGACGCCTATGCAGACGAAGTGGAGGCGAGAAGCGTATTGTTCAAGTCAAAGGCAAGGAGACAAGGCATGAAAACGCGCGCCATCGTCAATGCAGACTGGATTATCAACCCAGGGAGTGATGCGGCACCGCTTGCCAATGCCAGCCTGATCATTCGTGATGGATTCATCGCCGAGGTGGGGCCTGCAGAAAATCTGGATACAGCGGGGATGGACTGCATTGATGCCAGTGGGCTAGTGCTTGTGCCCGGCCTTATCAACACCCATGATCATTTTCTGGAATGCCTCACGCGTGCTCTGCCGGCCGGGCAGAACGCGGGGCTTATGGACTGGCTGCATGTGCATAACCCCATCTGGTCGCGGGCAACACCCGAGGCCCTACGCAGCGCCACGCAAATCCGAGCTGCTGAACTCCTGCTCAGTGGCTGCACAACAACGGTAGATCATAACTACCTCTGGCCAAACGGCTGCCAAATCGATGACCAAATCGAGGCGATGCAGGCCATGGGAATGCGTTTTCATGTGGCTCGCGGTTCGGTGACCATTGGCGAATCCGATGGCGGTTTAACACCGGATGCCGTCACCGAAGATGAAGCGGCAGTGCTTGCCGATTGTGAGCGCGCGATTGCTCAGTACCATAACCCCGCACCCGGCAGTTTCCTTCATGTAGTTCTTGCCCCCTGTTCGCCCTACTCCGTGAGCGCGGATTTCATGCGAAAAACCGCCGAGCTGGCCCGACGCCACGGGGTGAGACTGCATACCCATCTGGCCGAAGGCCATGATGAACATGCCTGGTGCCTGGAGAACCTGGGCAAAACCCCGCTTGGCCACATTGAGTCACTGGATTGGCTGGCCGAGGATGCCTGGTTTGCGCACATGATTACGCTCTCTGCACCTGAGATCATTCGACTGGAGATGAGTGGCGCAGGCGTTGCCCACTGCCCCTGCTCCAACATGCGCCTTGGCAATGGGATTGCACCCATTCATGCCATGCTCGGCCACCGCATCCCGGTTGGAATTGGTGTTGATGGGGCAGCCTCCAATGACAGCGGCAATCTCCTTGCCGAGACAAGGCAGGCCATGCTGCTCCAACGTGTTGAGCAAGGTGCGGCAGCGATGACCGCCGAGCAGGCGCTGACCATGGCTACACGCGGCGGTGCTGCCGTGCTGGGGCGCCAGGATATCGGGGAATTGGCACCCGGGATGTGTGCGGATATCGCGGGCTTTCGCCTGGATGCGCTTGAGATGGCCGGTGGAGCGGTACACGATCCGCTGGGCGCACTTGCATTCTGTCCGCCGGCCAGAGCCGATCTGGTCATCATCGGTGGAGAGCGACGCGTCGAACAAGGTGAATTGCTCGGCCATGACATTGCCACCATGGTTGAAAGGCATAATGCGCTGGCCCGGACGCTCCTTACACACTAGAGCAATGCTATCTTTGGTGTATTGAAAACCCATTAGCACAGGGGCCGACTGAGAATGAGTGACACCGTAAAAACCGTCTTGCCTGAAACCGAGATCCCGCAGCACTGGTACAACATTAATGCCGATCTGCCCGCGCCCATGGCGCCGGTGCTGCATCCAGTGACTTTCGAACCGGTTGGCCCGGATGACCTGGCTCCTCTCTTCCCTATGGCTGTCATCGAGCAGGAGATGAGCACGGAGCGGGAGATTGAAATCCCGCAGCCAGTGCGCGATGTCTATCGGCAATGGCGTCCCTCACCGCTCTATCGGGCTCGTCGGCTGGAGAAGGCCCTGAATACCCCGGCGCGTATCTACTACAAATACGAGGGAATCAGCCCGGCCGGCAGCCATAAACCCAACACCGCCATAGCACAGGCTTTCTATAACAAAGCCGAGGGTGTAAAGCGCATCACCACAGAAACCGGCGCCGGGCAGTGGGGTTCTTCTTTATCACTCGCAGGTGCCATGTTTGGCCTTGAGATTGAAGTCTTTATGGTCAAAGTCAGCTTCAATCAAAAGCCTTATCGTCGCGCTTTCATGGAGAGCTTCGGCGCCACCTGTATTGCCAGCCCAAGCAATACCACCGAAGCCGGCCGTGCCGTACTGGCGGAGAACCCGGATTCCACCGGCAGCCTAGGTATCGCAATCAGTGAAGCTGTAGAGCTTGCGGCACAGCGCGATGACACCAAATACGCACTAGGCAGCGTGCTCAACCACGTGCTTTTACATCAGACGGTTTCCGGGCTCGAGGCGATGCGCCAGCTTGAGATGGTGGATGATTATCCGGATAAAGTCATCGGCTGCACCGGCGGGGGTTCAAACTTTGCCGGCATTGCCTTTCCGTTTTTGGGCGAGCGGCTTCGGGGCGGGCCACAGACCGAATTCATCGCTGTTGAACCGGCCTCCTGCCCGACGCTCACCAAAGGTAAATATGCCTATGACTGGGGTGATACTGGACATCTGACACCACTGACCAAAATGCACACGCTAGGCTCCGGCTTTGTGCCGCCGGGTTTTCATGCCGGTGGGCTTCGCTATCACGGCATGGCACCCCAGATCAGCCATCTGACGGAACTGGGCTACATCGCACCCCGGGCCTACGGACAACTGGAGTGTTTTGCCGCCGGGCTAGAGTTTGCCCGCGCTGAGGGAATCATCCCGGCGCCTGAGGCTAACCACGCGGTCAAGGCCACCATTGATGAGGCCATTGCCTGTCGCGAATCAGGGGAGTCTAAGGCGCTGCTGTTTAATCTCTGCGGCCATGGGCATTTTGATATGCAGGCCTACACGGACTATCTGGCGGGCAACCTCACTGACGATCAAGCCAGCGATGCTGAACAGTCTATGGCACTGGCCGGTCTGCCGGGGGTGTAATCCGGTTGTTTCTCGGGAGAGCTGCAGAAGATGTGAGCTAATGGCGCAATAATGCTTGAACGAAAACCCGGAAATCATCAAGCCTATGCAGGACAATATCCTCGGTAATCG
>CBFHTR010000048.1:0-3690 GCA_965658695.1 Spiribacter sp. | reverse complement strand
TGTGGAATTCAAGGTCTTTGCCGGGCCTGCGAATGATCCGCGCGGGCGTATTGCCGCGCTGCGTGTGCCGGGTGGTAATGCGCTGACCCGCAAACAGATCGATGAGTACACCGATTTTGTTGGCCGTTATGGCGCGAAGGGCCTGGCCTACATCAAGGTCAATGACCCGGCCCAGGGCGCTGAAGGCCTGCAGTCACCAATCTTGAAATTCCTGCCCGAGGCGGCGATTACCGGCATCCTTGAGCGCACGGGCGCCCAGGCGGGTGATCTGATCTTCTTTGGTGCGGATAAGGCCAAGGTGGTCAATGAATCACTGGCCGCACTTCGCGTGAAGGTGGGCCACGATCTGGATCTCATTGAAGGCGAGTGGGCCCCGCTTTGGGTGGTCGACTTCCCGATGTTTGAGTACGACGAGGGCGATGGCCGCTACTACGCGCTGCATCATCCGTTTACTGCCCCGCAGGTGGCAACGCTCGAGGAATACCAGGCGGCCGACCCCGAGGCGCTGCTCTCGCGGGCCTATGACTTGGTGTTGAATGGCACGGAGCTTGGGGGTGGGTCGATCCGTATCCACCGGCCCGAGATGCAATCGGCAGTCTTCGAGCGCCTGGGCATTGGTGCCGACGAGGCGCGCGAGAAATTCGGTTTTCTGCTGGATGCCCTGGAATACGGCACACCGCCGCATGGCGGCATCGCCTTTGGGCTGGATCGGATTGTGATGATGATTGCCGGGGCCACGTCCATCCGTGACGTCATGGCTTTCCCCAAGACGCAGACCGGTGCCTGTCTGCTCACGAATGCCCCGGCCGAGGTCGAGGAGAGCGCCTTGCGCGACCTACACGTGCGGGTGAGAAAACCGGCGAAGGGTTAGGCAGGCGGTGCGTCGTTCATCCCTTGTCTTTGGCAATCAATATGACTATGGTGATGACCATGGATATAAAAAACCCCAATCAGCATTCCATTAAAGCCTCGGAGTTTAAGGCGAAGTGTCTTGCGCTCATGGATGATGTCGCCAAGACGGGAGAAACCTGGGTGGTGACTAAAAACGGCCGCCCGGTGGCTGAGCTGCGTCCGTTTTCTGGCGGCCGCTCTACTACTCCCTTCGGGCTCCATCGCGCACTAAAAATCCACGGTGATGTCATCGCGCCATTGGAAGATGATCTGTGGAAGGCGCTCGAGTGATTCTCGACACCCATACGCTTTTGTGGATGGATTGCGATGACTCAGCTCTGGGCGCGCTCGCGCGGGAGCACATAGCGATCGCGTGGCGATCTGGCCATGTTGCGGTGAGCGCGATCAGTTTTTGGGAAGTGGCCATGCTGGCTGAGCGTGGACGCATTGAGCTGCCCGTTCCCGCCAATCAATGGCGCATGGACTGGCTGCGGGCGGGGTTGACTGAAGTGCCTGTTGATGGGCATGTCGCGGTGCAGTCTTGCCAGCTAAAGGATTTTCATCGCGACCCGGCCGATCGTTTTATTGTTGCAACGGCGTTGATCCATGGCGGGCCGTTGATCACCGCCGATCGCCAAATTCTTGAATGGCCGCATGACCTTGAGCGTGTCGACGCGTTGCTTTAGGCGCGATCGATAATAAGCGTCGCCTGGCATCTTGCAGGTCGCTTCTACTGCCCCTGAATGATACGGGCCCCAGGCGTGATGCCTAATTGCTCAGCTTGGCCGGCGGCGACTTCTAGTGCCGCGGCTATCGGGGCATTAATGCCGTAGCCGGTTTGCTCTGGTTCCATGCGCTCGATGCCTATCACCGTGCCAGCCGTATCCACGTAGATGATATCGAGGGCGATGCGCACGTTGCGCATATGCCAGCCGGTGCGTTGTGGGCGGTCAAAGACAAACCAAATCGGGTGATCCCGCACTACACGCGCTGGTAGGTGCTGCATGCCTTGCGCGCGCTCGGCCGGCTCATCGGCGATTCGCACGGGCAGGTAAATAGCCTGATCGAAGCCCGAGCCCGCCGCCGGCTCAATTTTTAGCTCCCCGGTCGCCATCGACTGCCAGGCGGTCGGTAGGCTGCTGTCCTGGCCCGATCCGGTGGCGCCATTGCTGGCGTTATCGCCCAGAAACAACGCCTGGCCTAGCAGAAGAAAACCCGCGAGCAAAAGCCCGGCAACAATGCGGTAAATCCAGCGTTTCATAGCGCGTAGTTTGCCATGCTTTTCGGCAGCGAGGCGGGCGCCGGCGATTTGCGAGCGACGGTGTTACCCTTCCGGCATCGTAGGATGACATAAAGGCATCTCAATGCCCGCCTGGCTGCTTTTAATCGGTGCGGTGGTCATGGAAGTGATCGGTACCACAGCGCTCAAGCTCTCCGATGGCTTCACACGCCTTGCCCCCAGTCTGGTGGTCGTCGTTGGCTATGGGCTTGCGTTTACCGCACTGGCCTTTGTCTTAAAGCGTATTGAGATGGGCGTGGCCTATGCGGTCTGGGCCGGGCTGGGTACAGCGCTGATTGCGCTGGTGGGCGTGGTGTTTTTTGGCGAGTCACTCAACCCCATTAAGATCGCGAGCCTTGCGTTGATCATCATCGGCTTGATCGGCCTCAACATTGCCGGCAGCCATTGACCCCCCAATTGATCCGCCTCAACGGCGCAACCGCACGCAAGCGTAACCTCGTTGTCCAAGCATTTATGCCTGTACGGACCAGAGCAATGCTTGGGTTCGTCGCCCTTAAGTGTTAGTTTGTAATCGTTACAAAAAAGCCTGACCGATCAGAAAAGGAGGTCATCATGGCAACACCCGCAATCAATATTGGCATCAAAGAGGATGCCCGTACCGAGATCGCTGCCGGTGTCAGCCGCGTTCTGGCTGATAGCTATTCGCTGTATCTGAAAACCCACAACTTCCACTGGAATGTGACCGGGCCGATGTTCAACTCCCTGCATAACATGTTCGAGGAGCAGTACACCGAGCTTGCCACCGCCGTCGACGAGATTGCCGAGCGGATTCGCGCCCTGGGCGAGCGCGCGCCGGGCAGCTACAGTGAGTACCAGAAGCTCACCAGTATCCCGGAAGAGGCTGGCACGCCCGAGGCCATGGAGATGGTCCGCCAGCTGGTGCGTGATCATGAGACGGTGGCGCGGACAGCACGTGAGGTCTTTGCGCTGGCCGATGAGGCCGCTGATGAGCCCACGGCTGATTTGCTCACCCAGCGCATGCAGCTGCATGAGAAAACCGCCTGGATGCTTCGCAGCATGCTGGAATAAGCATATGCCAAGGCGTTAGATGGCAATCTGCTGATTAGCGCTTATGATGACGGGCTTGGGTCTGCTGACCTCGGCCCGTTTTTTTTGCATCGGCACCGCAGAGAGGAGAAACAACATGAAGCTTGAGACCAAGGCGATTCACGCCGGCTACTCCCCCGACCCGACCACCAAGGCGGTGGCGGTGCCGATCTACCAGACGGTCTCCTATGCCTTTGATGACACTCAGCACGGAGCCGATCTGTTTGACCTGAAGGTCGAGGGCAATATCTACAGCCGCATCATGAACCCCACCAATGGGGCGCTGGAGCAGCGGGTAGCCGAGATGGAAGGCGGCATCGCCGGGCTGGCGCTGGCCTCGGGTATGGCGGCGATCACCTATGCCATTCAGTGCATCACGCGGGTGGGCGATAACATTGTGACCACCAGTCAGCTCTATGGTGGCACTTACAACCTCTTTGCCCACGGCTTCC
>CBFHTR010000047.1:0-4127 GCA_965658695.1 Spiribacter sp. | reverse complement strand
CAACATCGACCACCCGCGGTTTAAGGAAGTCCTTAAACTGACCCTGCATGAATGAAACTCCTGCGTTGCAAGCGCGCTATCAGTGCGCTTACTTGGAATAAAGCTCGACGATGAGATGCTCGTTGATCTCGGCGGGAAGATCCGCCCGATCCGGCACCTGCTTAAATGTTCCCTTAAAGGCCTTGGCCTCTACTTCCAACCACTCCGGCAGACCGTTCTGCTGCGACATCTCGATGGCAGCCTGAACACGCAGCTGCTTCTGTGCTTTCTCGCGCACCGAGACGGTGTCGCCCGCCTTCACCTCAGCGGAGGCCACGTTGGTCACCCGGCCGTTGTGCTCGATGGCCCGATGCGCGACCAGCTGACGTGCCTCGGCCCGTGTCGCTGCAAAGCCCATCCGGTAGACCACGTTGTCCAGGCGACACTCCAACAGCTGCAGGAGATTCTCACCCGTGTTGCCCTTACGCCGGTCGGCTTCCTTGTAGTAACGACGGAACTGCCGCTCCAGGACGCCGTAGATGCGACGGACTTTCTGCTTTTCACGCAACTGCAGGCCGTAATCCGACAGCCGTCCGCGGCGCTGACCGTGCTGGCCGGGCGGGGTGTCGAGCTTGCACTTGCTATCCAGCGGGCGAACGCCGCTTTTCAAGTAAAGATCCGTGCCCTCGCGGCGGGCAAGCTTACAGGTCGGTCCGATATAACGTGCCATGTCTATAACCTCTGATCAGACGCGACGTTTCTTGGGCGGACGACATCCGTTATGCGGAATCGGCGTCACGTCCTCGATATTGGTAATGCGGTAACCCACATTGTTGAGCGCACGAACAGCCGACTCGCGACCGGGGCCGGGGCCCTTAACACGCACTTCCAGATTCTTCAGGCCATAATCTTTGGCTGACTCACCCGCGCGCTCCGAAGCCACCTGGGCGGCGAAGGGCGTGCTCTTGCGTGAGCCGCGGAAACCACTACCACCGGAACTGGCCCAGGCAAGCGCATTGCCCTGGCGGTCCGTGATGGTGATCACCGTGTTGTTGAACGTCGCGTTGATATGCGCGATTCCATCGACAACCGTACGCTTGACGCGTTTGCGAGTACGGGTAGTTGGCTTGGCCATTCGAATGCTGTCCTGCTTTTAAGCGTTAACGGGTGACGGCGCGACGCGGACCCTTGCGGGTGCGCGCATTGGTACGGGTACGCTGACCCCGCACCGTCATGCCACGGCGATGGCGGATGCCGCGATAGCAACCCATGTCCATCAACCGTTTGATATCCATTGCGACCTGCCGGCGCAGGTCACCCTCGACGGCATACTCGTTGACGGCGGCACGCACGCGCTCGAGCTCGTCTTCAGATAGCTCTCCAACTTTGCGATCCGGCGCCACAGCGGCTGCCTTGCAGATTTCCCCGGCACGCGTACGGCCGACGCCGTAAATCGCGGTCAGGGCGATCACTGTGTGTTTGTTGGCCGGAATGTTAACGCCAGCAATACGGGCCATTAGCCGTTACTCCGAGTTGTTCGTTGCTCACGGAAACCCACTAGTCTAGCTGGATAACCGCATTTCATTCAAGTCGTTCTTCAGCCCTGGCGCTGTTTATGCCGGGCGTCGGTGGTGCAGATCACGCGCACGACGCCGCCGCGCCGAATGATCTTGCAGTTACGACAGATTTTTTTGACCGAGGCACGTACCTTCATCGTCCCATCTCCAATTGTTCCTGCTAGCGCAGGAGCCCGCCGCCCGCGCGGCCGTGCGCCTGCATATTCGCTTTCTTCATCAGCGGCTCGTACTGGTGCGAGACCAGATGGGCCTGCAACTGCGACATGAAGTCCATCACCACCACCACAATAATCAGCAGCGAGGTGCCGCCGAAGTAGAACGGGACGTTCCAGTAGAGGATGAGAAACTCCGGCAGCAGACAAACCGCAGTGATGTAGGCCGCACCCACCAGGGTCAGTCGAGTCATCACCTTGTCAATGTAGCGCGAGGTCTGCTCACCCGGCCGCACACCCGGGATGAATGCCCCGGAGCGCTTGAGGTTGTCAGCCGTATCGCGCGAATTAAACACGAGCGCGGTGTAGAAGAAACAGAAAAATATAATCGCCGCGGCGTAAAACGCGATGTACAGCGGCTGACCAGGACTCAGGCTTTGACCCAGCCGCTGCATCCAGGAGAGCCCCTCCACCTCGCCAAACCACTGCCCGAGCGTCGCCGGGAAGAGGATGATGCTCGAGGCAAAAATTGCCGGTATCACGCCGGCCATGTTGATCTTCAGCGGCAGATGGCTTGTCTGCCCGGCGTACATCTTCCGGCCCTGCTGTCGACGGGCGTAATTGACCGTGATCCGCCGCTGACCGCGCTCCATGAAGACAATGAACCAAATCACCGCCAGCGCCAGCACCAAAAGCAGCAGCACCGCCGCAATCGCCAGCTCACCGGTTCGCGAGAGTTCCAGCGTGCCGCCCAGCGCCGCAGGCAGTCCCGCGACGATGCCGGCGAAAATGATCAGCGAAATACCATTACCGATACCGCGCTCAGTGATCTGCTCAC
This sequence comes from Spiribacter sp., assembly GCA_965658695.1. GTDB lineage: Bacteria > Pseudomonadota > Gammaproteobacteria > Nitrococcales > Nitrococcaceae > Spiribacter. The sequence goes on along the minus strand of CBFHTR010000047.1, from coordinate 1,581 downwards.
CCAGCCACATCAAGAACATGGTGCCCGTCACCAACGTCACGGTGCCGATGAAGACAAAGCTCGCCCCAGGCGTAATCACCACACCCTGGTTCTGCAACGCCACCGTAATGCCGATGCCCTGGAACAACGCCAGACCTAAAGTCCCATAGCGTGTGTACTTGGTGATGACCCGGCGGCCCTGTTCACCCTCTTTGCGCAGCTGCTGCAGCGATGGAATCACCGCGCTCAACAGCTGCATGATGATCGATGCCGAGATATACGGCATGACACCCAGCGCAAAAATGGACAAACGGCCCAGCGCGCCGCCAGAGAACATATTGAACATGTCCAGGATCGTGCCGGACTGCTGCTCGAACATCTGCGCGAGCGCAGCCTGGTCGATACCTGGAATCGTGATATGCGCACCGAGCCGGTAGATCACCAGCGCCAGCACCACAAAAGTCAGCCGCTGGCGGACCTCCGTGAGCCGGCCCATGCCCCCAAGGGCACCCATATTGCCGGGCGCGCGTGCCACTTAGCCCTCGACCTTGCCGCCGGCTTTTTCAATGGCTGCCCGTGCACCGGCCGTGGCACGAATGCCCTGCAGGGTGACTCCACGGCTGACCTCACCAGAGGCAATCACTTTGGCTTCGCGTATGTTACGCGCGACGATGCCAGCGGCTTTCAGTGTCTCCAGAGAGACGACGTCGCCATCCACCTTGCTCAGTTCTGAGAGACGGATCTCAGCAACATAAAGCCCCTTGCGCGAACGGAAGCCCACTTTGGGCACCCGGCGCTGGAGCGGCATCTGGCCGCCTTCAAAGCCGACTTTGTGAAAGCCGCCACTGCGGGATTTCTGGCCTTTATGACCGCGACTCGCGGTCTTGCCCATACCCGAGCCGGCACCACGACCGACGCGCTCAGCGTCGCGACGTGACCCGGGGGCTGGGCGCAGTGAATTCAGTCGCATTACTCAGACCTCCTCGACCGAGAGCATGTAGGAGACCTTATTGATCATCCCGCGATTCTCCGGGGTGTCTTCCACCACGACACTGTGATGCATCCGCCGCAAACCCAGCCCGGCAACGCATGCCTTGTGCGCGGCCAGCCGTTTGCAGGTGCTGCGCACCAACGTGACACGAACCTGTTTACTCTTTGCCATGATCAGCCCTGAATCTCTTCAACGGTCTTGCCACGCTTGGCCGCCACCTGCTCCGGAGAGCTGTAATCGGTTAGCGCCTTGATGGTGGCTCGGACCACGTTCACTGGGTTGCGGGAACCGATCGCCTTGGCCAGCACGTCCTGCACACCAACCACCTCAAAGACCGCGCGCATGGCGCCGCCGGCGATGATGCCGGTACCTTCTGAGGCCGGCTGCATAAAGACCTTGCTGGAACCGTGGTTGGCGGTTGCCGGATACTGCAGTGTCGGGCCGTTCAGGTTGACCGAGCGCATATTCTGACGCGCTTTTTCCATGGCCTTTTGCACCGCAAGCGGCACTTCACGTGCCTTGCCGTATCCGAACCCGACCGAACCCTCACCATCGCCAACGACGGTGAGTGCGGTAAAGCCGAACTGACGGCCGCCTTTTACCACTTTGGC
>CBFHTR010000046.1:0-4212 GCA_965658695.1 Spiribacter sp. | reverse complement strand
AAAGTCTTTGACCGCGCCGAGAGCGAGCTAGGCGGTCCCGTGAGTATCCTTGTCAATGGTGCAGCCAGTCGCCCACATACCCCGCTTCTTGAGATTCAGCCCGACGAATGGAACGCCGTGTTAGGCGTGGTGCTCGGGGGTGCCTTTTATATGGCGCAGCGCCTTTTCCAGCGCCTACCAAATGAGCGAAAAGGGGCAATCGTTAATCTTGGCGGGTTGAGTGCGCATCGGCCAGCCGTTGATCGGCCGCATGTGATTGCGGCAAAAACCGGGCTCGAGGGGCTGACTCGCGCGCTCGCCGAAGAGGGACTTGAGCGTATACGCGCCAATTGCATTGTCCCGGGTGCTATTGAGACTGAGCGTCGTCCCGGTCAGTCGGCCCCGCATAAAGAAGAAAAAGGCCCGGCGCGTATGACGGGCACCTCAGAGGATGTGGCGGCCGCGGTGCTGCCTTTTTGCGATCCGACCCAAAGTTACGTGACCGGTCAAACAGTTCACGTTGATGGCGGTCGCTATATGCCGTGACGGCTTTCTCTTTGCTTCGTCTCACGTTGCTGATTGGGCTTGCGACGCTCGCTGGCTGGTTTGGCGAGCAGATCGATATCCCGCTGCCGTGGATTATCGGCCCGATGCTCGTGTCTACCGCCGCGGGGCTTGCCGGTTATGGCATTGGCGAGAGTCGCTGGATACGTCGGGGGGCTCAAGTTGTTATAGGCACCACGGTGGGCCACACGCTCTCTGCATCCATCCTCTTTGGGCTGCTTAGCGTGCTGCCGTTTATGATTGCGGCAGCTCTGATTAGCATTGTCATTGCTGTATTGGCCTCTGAGCTATTGGCAAAGCAGGCCCGACTCGATCGAAGGACAGCCTTGCTCGCCAATCTGCCTGGTGGTGTTGCCGAGATGGCGTTTCTTGGAGATGGCAGGGCAGGGGCCAGTACTGCGATCGCACTTATTCAGGCGATGCGGGTAAGTTCGATTGTCTTGGTTATCCCGCCCATTCTCACTTTTTTTGTGACCTCTGGAGAGCCAACGCTGGGTTATGAGCTTGGCCATGGCCGCTTCGATTGGGCGCTGGGGTTGATTCTGGTGCTGGGTTGGTTAGGCGGGCTGGGTCTATCCCGTTTTGGGATAAAAAATGCGTTTGTCGTCTCCGCCCTGGCGATTTCGCTGGTGGATACCATGATCGGGTTCCCCGGCGCGACCGTGCCAACGATCCTTTTTATCGTCGCTCAGATCAGTATTGGGCTTGCGCTGGGCGCCAGATTCCGTCGTGAGGATGTCATGCGTCTGCCGCGGCTCTTGGGGATTGGCTTACTGCTCTCGCTTATTACCTCGGCGCTCATCATTGGGGTGGTGCTTGGCCTCGCCGTGGTGATTGGGCTTGATCTGGACTTGGCTACCATGGCGCTTGCCGTAGCCCCGGGGGGTATTGCAGAGATGGTCATTACCGCGGCAGCGCTGGGGCTTGGGGTGCCAGAAGTGGTGATGTTCCAGACCGTGCGGATTATTGTGGTGAATATGCTCGCCGGCTGGGTGGCCGATGTTTGGGTGCGCTGGCGATCATCGACCGCCAGCACGGATTGAGCCTTTTATTGGCTGTAAGTCTTGGAATCGGCGTTAATGGTCACCGTCTCGATGGCCATCGCATCTAGTTTTTCCTCATCCAGCTCCACACCCAGTCCGGGAGCCTCGCCCAAATGGACATGGCCATCCACCACTTCCGGGTAAGCCGCCTCGGCAATATCAATTAATGGTGAGTCCTCTTCCCAATACTCAGCCACCGTGCGCTCCGGCGCGGCGGCTGCCAGATGCAGGGCTGCCAGGCCGTTGACGACCGACGATGCACCCACATGACCGGAGAATTTGATGGAATGTGGGAGGGCAGCGTGCTGCATGTAGCGCACACCCGTTGGGCCACCGACGCGCCCGGCATTGGGTTGGAAGATATCAATCAGTCCTTCGGCAAGCAGTGGCTCGGCGCTAAATACGGTGAACTCGGACTGCCCGGCCGCCAGGCCAACGGGTGAGACCTGACGCAGGCGCCGGTAGCCGCGCAGATTATCGGGTGGCACCGGCTCCTCAAAAAACAGCAAATCGATATCCTGTGCGGCCACGGCAAAGCGTACGGCCTCATTGGTCTCATAGCTTGAGTTGGCATCAATGCAAAGGTCGATGGACTCGCCAAAGCGCTCGCGGATACTGCGCAAAACCGCCAAATCGTAAGCCCGCTCGCGACCGGCGACCATGACCTTGACTGTCTGATGGCCCGAATCGACAAAGGATTGCGCCTTTTCAACAGCCTCTTCCACACGGTCAAACACCCTTACCGCTGAAGCGTAGACAGGCACGCGTGGCTCGCCAACGCCACGCAGCGCACGCCACAGCGGCTCCCCACGACGCCGCGCGTCAAGGTCCCATAACGCCATGTCGATTCCGCTCATGGCCTTGAGGTAAAACCCTCGGGTGTGTCCGCGCGGACGTCCGCGGCGGAACATCGACCACCAGATGCCTTCAATATCGCGTGAATCCCGGCCGATAACGGATGTCGCCAGATGATCACGGATCGTGGCAACGCCGGCACGTGGGGCTGTACGCAGATTGGTTTCACCTACGCCGGTGTGGCCATCTTCCGTGGTGATCTTCACCAAAACCGTATTAATCCGGCTCCAGCTCTGCCCAGAAATGCGCCACTCGCCCCCGAGTGACTCTGATAGTGCCCAGGCGCGTATTTCGCTGACATTCATGCTGCTTTCTCCTCCTCACGAGCAAACTGTTAACAATTTACCATGATTTGCGAAATGGACGTAGGAGAATCCGCCTTGACGGCAGCAGCCTGCCTGCCTATTATCCGCAGCGTCGTTTAGACAGCGTCCCCATCGTCTAGCCGGCCTAGGACACCACCCTTTCAAGGTGGCGACACGGGTTCGAATCCCGTTGGGGACGCCATTTCCTCTCTTGCATTCACACTCCTGTAACACGACCGGGTCAACAATCCGGCAAATGCTTACGGGAGTGCATCAAATGAGTGCAAACGCCTTGTCCCTCAGCCCAGCTATTTCTCGCGCTGATTTCCATCGCGTCATGAGCGATAAGCTGCGCGTGGATATTCTCACAAGCTTAAATGAGGCTGGTGAGCTCGAGCCTGAGGTATTGGCCGATGCGCTATATCAGGATGTCTCCGCGATTCGCGAGAGCCTGCAGTTACTCCGGCAGTCTGGCTTTGTCTCTGAGCGCCGTGAGCGTTTTCAGGCAATCTATCGTCTAGCAGACGACCTGCCGGCTTGGTTCGTTATCGCCTTAGGCACGGCCCGCTCAGCGTAGGTCCGTGTTGCAAAGGGACTCAGGCAGCCGCTATTTGTTTCGCTTGCCAGGGTTGGCTATGCTCCAGCCATGTCTAGTCATTTCGATGCGGCAGCTGAGAAGCGCCTAACGTCCTTTTTAAGGTCGGTTATTCCTGACCTGCAAGCGATTTATTTATTTGGCTCTGCAACTGGATCTGAATGGCATCCGGATAGTGATGTGGACATCGGCGTTCTTGCCTCTCAGCCCTTGAGTGAGTTGCAGCGCTATGACATCGCACAGTCTCTTGCCAGCGAGCTTGGTCATGATGTTGATCTGATTGACCTGAAGACCGCCTCAGCAGTGCTGAAAGTACAAATTATCGCCGGTGGCAAACGCCTCTACGGCCTATCCGATTTTGACATCTCGGAGTTTGAAGACTTCGCATTTAGCGACTACGCCCGACTCAATGAAGAAAGGGCAGGTATTTTGGCGGACATCGCCAGGCGGGGCAGTGTCTATGGTGGATGATGTCCTGATCAACAGAGCCGAAAGTATCGAGCGCAGTATTGCTCGTGCTACCGAAGAATTTAAGGCTGCCGGTGATCAGTTGGCCACCGATTACACGCACCAAGATGCCCTTGTGCTCAACTTGCTAAGGGCCTGTGAGACCGCGATAGATATGGCTATGCACGTCGTTCGGCGCGACCGGTTAGGTATTCCTCAAAATAGTCGTGATGCCTTTGATTTAGTGCTCAAAGCTGGCTATCTGGATCAGCAGACTGCGGACGCGATGAAGCGAATGGTTGGGTTTCGCAACATTGCTGTCCACAACTATCAGTCTTTAGACATGGCGATTACCGAGGATATTGTCCTGCATAGGCTTGATGATTTCCGGGTTTTCGTTCAAGCATTATTGCGCCATTAGCTC
>CBFHTR010000045.1:0-4282 GCA_965658695.1 Spiribacter sp. | reverse complement strand
CCAGGGGCAAAGTAAAGGCAGCCGCAATCAGCACCTGCCGGCGCAACGACTGCCGCTCGACGTCAGGCCCGGAAGCGGCGTCATCGGTTTCATCGACCGCTTCATCCGGCGCTTGCGCACCATAGCCGGCCGACTCAATGGCCGCGATCATGGCATCGGGATTGGTATCTGAAGGGTCATACGCCACGCGGGCGGTGCCCATGCTCAGATTAACGCTGGCGGTTTCCACTCCATCAACGCCGGCCAATGCCTTCTCGACACGCGAGACACAACCACCACAGGTGACGCCGCTGAGGGTGAGCGTAATTTCATTGGTTTTTTCAGTTTGATCATTCATGGCACTAGGCTACCCCTCCCCCAGGGGGGTAGGTCAAGCCTGAATAACCATAAAAAAAGGGGCCCGCAGGCCCCTTTTCTTTCTTCTGGAGAGAAGTCCAATTACATGCTGGCCCGCCAGCTAGCAACGAGATCATCGTAAGGCACGGTCTGGCCCTGCGGCTTCTCGTTATCCAGCGGTGGCTTCGGTGCACCCGGCTGGTTAAACCAGTAATCGGCACCACGCTCCTCATTCAGACGCGGCCCGCAGATATCCTGCACGCCGGCCCGCTCAAGGCGCTCCATGACGCGGTCCTGCTCACTGGCCAGGTTGTCCATGGCCTCTTGCGGAGTCACCTCACCGGTCACGGCCGCCGCCACGTTGGACCACCAAAGCTGCGCCAGGCGCGGATAATCCGGCACGTTGGTACCCGTGTCCGTCCACATCACCCGATCCGGGCTTCGATAGAACTCCACCAGACCACCCAGCTCCGGTGCCCGCTCAGTCATCGACTCATGCATGATGTCGGACTGACGAATCGGGGTCAGGCCCTCGTGGAATTTTTTCAGCGACACCACTTTGGACGTCACGAACTGCGCATACAGCCAGGCTGCTTTACGACGATCCGGATCGGCATGCTCAAAGAAAGTCCAGGAACCAATGTCCTGATAACCCACTTTCATACCGTCTTCCCAGTATGGCCCGTGCGGAGAAGGAGCCATACGCCACTTCGGCGTACCGTCGGCGTTCACTACCGGCAGGCCGTCTTCCACCATGGAAGCCGTGAACGCGGTGTACCAGAAGATCTGCTGAGCAATCTGACCCTGTGCAGGCACCGGACCGGCCTCCGAGAAGGTCATACCCGAGGCCTCTGGCGGTGCATAGGCACCCAACCAATCGATGTACTTAGTCAGCGCATAGACAGCGGCTGGGCCGTTAACGGCACCACCGCGGCTGACATCAGAGCCGACTGGATGGCAGTCTTCAACACGGATACCCCATTCATCGACAGGCAGACCGTTCGGCAGGCCCTGATCACCGGCACCAGCCATGGAGAGCCAAGCATCGGTAAAACGCCAGCCAAGCGAAGGATCTTTCTTGCCGTAGTCCATGTGGCCGTAGACCTCACGGCCGTCAAGCTCTCCAACATGCTCGGTAAAGAACTCGGCGATGTCCTCATAAGCCGACCAGTTCACCGGCACACCCAGCTCGTAGCCATAGATGTCCTGGAACTGCGCTTGCAGATCCTCGCGCTGGAACCAGTCATACCGGAACCAATACAGGTTGGCGAACTGCTGGTCTGGCAGCTGATACAGCTTGCCATCCGGTGCCGTGACGGCATCGAGACCAATAAAATCATCCAAATCGATGTACGGCGAGGTGACATCGGCACCCTCACCTTCCATGTAATCGGAAAGTGGGATGACCTGACCATAGCGGTAATGCGTACCAATCAAGTCAGCATCATTAACGTAGCCGTCGTAGATGCTCTCACCTGACTGCATCTCGGTCTGCAGCGCCTCGATCACGTCGCCCTCACCGATCAGATTATGGGTGAGGTTAATACCGGTCATCTCCGAAAAGGCCTCAGCCAAAACACTGGCTTCGTACTCGTGGGTAGCGATCGTCTCGGAGACCACCGAGATATCCATACCCTGGAAAGGCTCGGCGGCATCAATAAACCACTCGAGCTGCTCCATCTGCTCTTCACGGCTCAACGTTGAGGGCTGAAACTCCTCAACCCATTTCTCGGCAGCAGCCATCTGCTCTGCTGTGGCTGCCTGGGCACTGCCCAGCCCACCAACACCCAGTGCAGCAGCGACTGCAAGCGCAGTCCATGGCCGCATGGCATTTTTATGCTCTTTCATTCTCTTCTCCTCCTAGAGGGAATCAATCATCCCGTTGCTCTCGGACAGCGGCACCGGCCTATCCGGCACTTGTCCCCTTAAAACAGGCAAGGCGCAACGTCACCTGCCATTCGGTCAGCCCCAGCGCATCATGACCGCCGCGTAAACGACGCTAATGCCTGAGGCCATCAAAAGGCTGCCGTCACTGAACGCCAGCCAAATGAGATGGATAAAAGCCGCTCCGAGCAGGCTCATAAACAGTCGATCGCCGCGGGTGGTGGGTACCGGCAAAAAGCCGCGGCGCTCGTGTGTGGGATAGACAAACTGCAGGACACCAAAGACCAACAACATCAACGCAATACTGATAAAGAAAATCGCGACCGGTTGTGTCCAGGCCATCCAAGCGAGGCTAAAACCACTGTCATTCATTGCATCTGTCTCCGATCACACCCGACCCAGGGCAAAGCCCCGAGCGATATGCTTGCGCACAAACCAAATCACCAAAGTGCCAGGCACCAGCGTGAGCACGCCCGCGGTGGCTAACAGCCCCCAGTCGAGACCCGAGGCACCAACTGTGCGTGTCATGGTTACAGCGATCGGCTTAGCTTCTACCGAGGTGAGCGTGCGCGCGAGCAGCAGCTCAACCCAGGAGAACATGAAGCAGAAGAACGCCGTCACACCCACACCAGAGCGAATCAGCGGCAGGAAAATGGTGATGAAAAACCGCGGCCAGGAGTAACCATCGAGATACGCGGTCTCATCGATCTCCTTGGGCACGCCGGACATAAAGCCTTCCAGAATCCAGACCGCCAGCGGCACCGTGAACAGCGTATGTGCCAGCGCCACAGCGATATGCGTGTCGTACAAGCCAACGTTCTGGTAGAGCTCAAAGAATGGCAGCAGAAACACCGCCGGCGGCGCCATGATATTGGTGAGCAGCCAGAAGAACAGATGCTTATCGCCGAGGAAGTTATAGCGCGAGAAGGCATAGGCGGCCGGCAACGCCACAGTGAGCGAAATCAGCACGTTCATCAGCACATAGAGCGTGGAATTGATGTAGCCCTGATACCAGGTGGGGTCGGTGAATATCTTAATGTAATTATCCACCGTGAGATTCTGCGGCCACAAAGAGAATGTGGAGAGGATCTCTTGGTTGGTCTTCAGCGACATCATGATCAGCCAATAAATTGGCAGCATCAAAAACACGAGCCACAGGCCAAGGAAGATATAGCGGCGATTAGAACCCACGGCTCAACCCTCCCGGTCCATGTTGAGAATGGTCAGATAAAACACGTAGCTAAACAGCAGAATGATCAAAAAGTAGATCAGCGAAAACGCCGCCGCTGGCCCCAGATCAAACTGCCCCACCGCCATGGTGGTCAGGCTCTGACTCAGGAATGTGGTGGCGTTACCCGGACCACCGCCAGTGAGTACAAACGGCTCGCCATAGATGCGGAAGCTAAAGATAAAGCGCAGCAAAATCGCGATCAGCAACACTCCTTTGAGCTTGGGCAGTTCAATGTAGCGGAACACTGCCCAGCGCGAGGCGCCATCAATGCGGGCGGCCTGATAAAAGGCATCCGGGATGGCCTGCAAACCAGCGTAGCAGAGGAGGATCACCAGTGACGTCCAATGCCAGACATCCATAATCAACACAGTGAACCAGGCATCAATGGAGTCACCGGTATAGTTGTAATCGAAGCCAAGGCTGTTGATCGCCACACCGGCAAGGCCAACATCCGGGCGGGCAAAAACCTGCCAGATCGTCCCGACCACATTCCATGGCACCAACAACGGCAGCGCCAGCAGCACCAACGCGACTGACACCCAGGGGCCTTTTTTCGGCATGCACAGTGCCAGCGCAATCCCCAACGGGATCTGAATGACCAGCACCGAGGCCGAGAAGATGATCTGCCGGATCAACGCCCCGTGCAGCGCCGGGTCACGCAATACCTCTTTGAACCACTCCGTACCGACAAAGAATCGCGAACCCGGGCCAAAAATATCCTGCACCGAGTAATTCACCACGGTCATCAACGGCATGATGGCGCTGAAGGCCACGATCAAAACCACGGGCAGGACCATCAGCCAGGCCCATTTGTATTCGCGCTTATCCATC
>CBFHTR010000044.1:0-4694 GCA_965658695.1 Spiribacter sp. | reverse complement strand
AGGCGGGGCTGGTCGGCGCTCTGCCCTTTGCCAGCTTTATCTTAGCGATCGTCATCGCACCACAACTTAGCGAGTGGATGGGGCCAAGACGCGCCGGCGCGCTCACTGTCGCCCTGGCAGCCGCCGGGCTGATTGTCATTGCAAGCGCACCCAACGGGATGGTGCTGGCACTAGCTGTGGCCCTGTGTGGCATCAGCACTGGGCTATCCTCGCCAGTGCTGGCGGACGCCGTCTCGGCAAGTGTCACGCCAGCGCTTCGAGCGCGGGTTAATGCCGTACATAATGCCGGCACCAGCATTGGTGTCGCGATGGCCTTGCCGGTTTCTCTTTACCTACTCGCCAATTGGCGCGGGGCTTATGTCAGCTTCGCGGTGCTATCACTCATCATTGCAGTCATCGCGATGCGCTTGCTGCCTGACCGGACAGCAACCGCTGCCAGAGCCGTGGGCTATGCGCCTTACACACGCGTGACTCCCATTGAGACACAGTCCATCGTGACTTTAAGTAGCCTGGCCGCTGCCATGGGTTTTACCAGCAGTATTTACTGGGTATTCGCACCAGATATGTTAATCAGCTTGGGTGGGCTGCGGGCATCCGATACGGCCTGGGTCTGGTTCGCCATTGGCATTGCCGGACTGGCTGGTGGCGCAGTGGGTGATCTCATCGATCGCTTTGGTGCCAAGACAACGCATACCGTGACGTTAGGTATCTTATCGCTCGCGCTGCTAGTTCTCGCTCAATTCCCTGACCTGATGAGCATTGGCATTATTTCGGCAGCTGCCTTTGGCATGGCCTATATGATGCTTACTGGACTTTATTTGGTGCAGGGTGTGCGCATCCTTGGCACTCGCCCTGCCCTGGGCCCAGTACTGCCTTTTCTGGCAATCGCCTGCGGGCAGGCCATCGGGTCACCCATCGCTGGGTGGTTTATTGATGAGGCAGGTTATATCCCCGCCTTCCTAGGCTTCTCTGCCATCGGCGGCCTGGCGGCCATAAGCGGCCTCATCGTGATGAAGCAAACCGTCCACCGCGCCCCTTGAACCAACAGGCTGTGCACAACCTCACACCCAAGGGGCCACGGCAGAGGCATACTCAGCGCGTCATGGCACAGGGAGGTGCCATGACAACCATCCACCAGCCTTCTATACTGCGCCGCAAATTCCGATAATTAGGGCAGTCAATGGAAGGCACGCTGGCGCTGGCGCTTAACAATCTCTCATCCCCGATTATTTTGTTTTTCGTCCTGGGCGTGATCGCGGCGTTTGCCCGATCGGATCTTTCAATCCCTGAGGCGATTGCCAAGGGCCTATCAATCTATCTGCTGTTCGCGATCGGCTTTAAAGGCGGTGCGAGTGTCGCCTCGCATGGCGTCGACAGCACCCTACTCTTCTCACTGCTCGCCGGTGTTGTGCTCTCTTTTGCAATCCCGGCAATTGCCTTTGCGCTGTTGCGGGCGATGACAAAGCTCTCCGTCACCGACGCGGCAGCGGTGGCGGGGCATTATGGCTCCATCTCCATCGTCACCTTTGTGGCCGCCACCTCAGTAGCCACTTCGGCCGGACTCAGCCCCGAGGGGTACATGGTAGCGGTAGCAGCTGTTATGGAAGCCCCCGCCATACTCTCGGCATTGTGGATTATCGCGCGCTACGGCGACCAGTCTGCCGAGATGGAAGAAGGGTTGATTCGCGAGATCCTGCTCAATGGGTCTATCGTGCTGCTGGTTGGCTCGTTCATCATTGGCTGGATCACCGGCGATGACGGGCTTGAGCTGATCTCGCCGTTTATCGTGGCGCCGTTCCAAGGTGTACTTTGTTTATTCCTCTTGGACATGGGCCTAGTTGCTGGGCGCGGGTTACGTGAAGCTAAATCCGTACTAACGCCCGGGCTTTTTGCCTTTGGCGTGCTCATGCCTTTGATTGGCTCGGTACTGGGGCTTGGTGCTGGATTGCTCTTGGGGCTAAGTACCGGCGGTGTGCTTTTATTTATGACGCTATCCGCCTCGGCCTCCTACATAGCGGTGCCCGCTGCCATGCGGGTTGCCCTGCCAGAGGCGAATCCATCGATTTACCTGACGCTGTCGCTGGGTGTGACGTTTCCGTTTAACCTGACCCTGGGTATTCCGCTTTATCTGGCGGTCTCCCAAGTCCTCACCGGAGGCTGAGTGCCATGCAAACACACAAGGCAAAACGCGTTGAGATTATTATCGAAGCGGTCATGGAGACCCGGCTTACCAACGCATTAAAAAAAGCTGGCGTGACAGGATTTAGCGTCCTGCCCGTACTGGGCGGTTCTGGCAGCTCTGGGCAATGGAGCGGCGAGGGTCAAGTCAGCCGCGCTGGCGGGCTGGTCAATGTGGTCTGTGTGATCCGGCCTGAACGCGTGGACGGGTTACTCGAGGCCGCCTTCGCGGTTGTTGAAAAGCACATCGGCATCGTCAGTGTTGTCGACTGTGAGGTCCTGCGTGCCGAGCGGTTTTAAGATGACGCGCCCTCGAGGACATCTCTTGGCCTTTGTTCTGGTGATAGCAGGGCTGGCCGTTGGTGCCATCGAAAACGCTCGGGCTCAAGCCATCGAAACGCTCGTCGATGAGCTCAATCACCCTTGGGCACTTGCCTTTCTCCCCGATGGCAACGCGCTGGTGACCGAGCGCTCGGGACAATTGCTACGCCTTGAGCTCAATAGCGGTCAGGTCACCGAAGTGCCCGGCGCACCAGCGGTAGATGCCCGCGGCCAAGGGGGGCTTCTGGATATCGAATTACACCCGAATTTTGCAAGTAATCGGTGGGTTTATCTGACCTGGGCCAGGGCTTGCGACGCGGGTAATGCCACACATTTGGGAAGAGGCCGGCTGGTTGATAACCGCCTGACGGATTTCGAGACGCTGTTTGTTGCGACGCCTTGTGTCCGCTCCACCAAGCATTATGGCTCGCGCATCGTCTTTGACCGTGACGGATATCTGTGGATGACTACCGGGGATCGCGGGGAGCGCGACCGGGCGCAAGACCTCGGCGATCACAATGGATCGGTCATTCGACTGCATGATGATGGACGCATCCCCGCCGACAACCCTTTCGTTGGCCGCGACGATGCGCTGGATGCCATCTACAGCTTCGGCCATCGCAACCCTCAAGGCGCGGCGATCCACCCGGATACGGGGGCTTTGTGGATCCATGAGCACGGCCCGCGCGGGGGTGATGAGATTAATCTACCGGTCGCCGGCGGGAATTTTGGCTGGCCCGAGACCACATACGGCCGAGAATACTGGGGACCAAGCATAGGCCCTGAATCATTACCAGGGACCATTCAACCCATTTACCAGTGGACGCCATCCATCGCCCCATCAGGGATGGCGTTTTTTGATGGTGATCTCTATGTCGGTGCACTGGTGCAGGTGCATCTAGCCAAGCTCACCGTCGATGGGCAAACCATCACTTCAGAGCGTCGTCTGCTGGCTGACCGTGGCCGCCGGATCCGCGCCGTTGAGCCGGGCCCCGACGGCGCTTTGTATCTACTCACCGATCACGAACGCGGTGAGCTGATCCGTCTACGCGTTGATTGAGACCTGGCGCCATCCGGCCCAGATAACCGCAGCCCAGGCGATCATCAGCGTCGTGCCGCCAATCGGTGTAATGAAGGTCAGTGCGATCACATCCAGCATCACCGCAACGTAAATACTGAAACTAAAAAGCACTGTGCCGAAGAACATTAACCAGGCGGCAATACGCAGCCGGCGTAATACCTCTGCCGCCAGCGGTGCAGCCAGCGCCAGCGACAGCGCCAACAAAGCCACCGCATGCACCTGGTTGTAGCGGATCGCTGTCATGATGTAGCGAAAAGACTCGGCATCAATGTTCGGCCGCAGCGCGTGCTCGGAAAAAGCCCCGAAGGCAACAGAGATCAGGCCAAGCGCGCCGGTGAGAACAAGCAGCCAGTGGCGGGAGTTGGTGCTGGACATGTCTGCCTCGTCAATTGCGTCAAATTGCTGGGATTCTAGCGCATTATCACATCGGTGCGGTGGCTCCAGGTACTCACCGGGGCCCATCCTATAAAGCTTATTGATCTATCCATATCCCTATATATTCTTTTGCTGAATACTGGACGCGCCCTAGACTGCAACGCGTATTTCGTAACGCGAGGAGCAATAGGCATGATTAAACGAACAGGATTTAAGCGATTCGTCGCTGCGGTCTCGATGGGGCTTGTCCTGGGAACAGCGCAGGCTGCCAACACCGACGCTCTGGTCACGACTGACTGGCTAGAAGCCAACTTGGATCGTGACGATCTGCGCGTCGTCGAGGTGAGCGTCAATCCCGGCACCTATGAGCGCGGCCACATTCCAGGGGCAGTGAACTTCCGCTGGCACACGGATTTGGTGGATACCGTGAGTCGCGACATCGCCTCACGCCAGGATTTCCAGGCCCTGCTGCGTAGCGCTGGCATCAACGAAGACACCGAGGTCGTGCTCTACGGCGACACCAATAACTGGTTTGCCGCATGGGGCGCTTGGGTTTTTGACATCTATGGTGTCGACAAAGTCCGTCTGCTCGATGGCGGTCGCAACAAATGGGAAGCCGAAGGTCGTCCGCTGGCAATCCGCCCAACGCAGTATGCTCAGGGCAACATTACGGTGAGCGAAGCGGACAACAGTATTCGTGCCTTCCTACCCGAGGTTGTCGCGGTTGCGCGAAGTGAGA
>CBFHTR010000043.1:0-4796 GCA_965658695.1 Spiribacter sp. | reverse complement strand
GCTCAACCTTGCGCTGGGCTTCTCACATCCGGTTGATTTTCCGGTGCCAACTGGCATCACGGTTGAGACGCCGTCCAACACCGAGATCGTGGTCAAGGGTATCGACAAGCAGCAAGTCGGTCAGGTTGCGGCGAACATCCGCGCCTATCGTCCGCCAGAGCCTTATAAGGGCAAGGGCGTTCGTTATGCCGATGAGCGTGTCATCATGAAAGAAGCCAAGAAGAAGTAATGGCGATGGACAAGAAATCAGCAAGATTACGGCGGGCCCGCAAGGCCCGTGCGAAAATGCGGGAGCTCGGAACGGTGCGTCTGACGATTCACCGCACACCCCGGCATACTTATGCCCAGGTGATTTCCGGCGACTCCAGCCAGACGCTGGTGGCGGCCTCCACGCTTGAGAAAGACGTGCGCGGCAAGCTCGCATCGGGCGGCAATATCGAGGCAGCCAAGGCGGTTGGCCGGGCAATTGCTGAGCGGGCTGCGGCCGCAGGGATCACCGAAGTGGCATTTGACCGCTCGGGATTTAAATATCATGGGCGGGTACGGGCGATTGCTGATGCGGCCCGCGAAGCCGGACTCAAATTCTGAACAGAGGCACATAGGCGATGGCGACCAGTGATGTCAGCGGTGAGGGCCTTCGCGAGAAGCTCATCACCATCAACCGCGTAGCCAAAGTGGTAAAAGGCGGCCGTCAGTTCGGCTTTACCGCACTCACCGTCGTTGGCGATGGTGAGGGTTCGGTCGGATTCGGGTACGGCAAGGCGCGTGAAGTGCCGCTTGCTGTGCAGAAAGCCATGGAGAAAGCACGTCAGAACATGCGTTCGGTTAACCTGAACGGCCCGACGTTGCAGTATCCGGCAACCGCCAACCACGGCTCGAGTAAAGTATTCATGCAGCCGGCCTCGGAAGGTACTGGCATCATCGCTGGTGGCGCCATGCGCGCTGTCTTCGAGGTGGTCGGTGTACAAGATGTGCTGGCCAAGGCGATCGGTTCACGCAACCCGGTTAACGTGGTCCGTGCCACCATCAAGGCGCTCACCGATTACAGCTCTCCGGAGCAGGTGGCGGCCAAGCGTGGCAAGACCGTTGAAGAGATTCAGGGCTGATCATGGCGAAGAGTAAACAAGTTCGTGTCACGCTGGTGCGCAGCACCTGCAAACGACTGGCCGCGCATAAAGCTTGCGTTGCCGGTCTCGGGTTGCGGCGTATGCACCACAGCGTCGTGGTGGAAGACACCCCGGAGAATCGCGGGATGATCAATAAGGTCTCCTACATGCTCTCGGTTGAGGAGGTCTAAGCAATGCGACTGAATACACTGCGTCCAGCCCCTGGTTCACGTCGCGATGCCGAGCGCGTCGGTCGTGGTGCCGGTTCGGGTATGGGCAAGACCGCAAGTCGCGGTCATAAAGGCCAGAAGTCCCGCAGCGGCGGATTCCACAAGGTGGGATTCGAAGGCGGACAAATGCCACTCCAGCGTCGGGTGCCAAAGGTTGGCTTCCGTTCACGCAAGGGCTTGTATGTGGCCGAGGTTCGCCTCTCAGAGTTGGGTCAGGTGGAAGGCGATGTCGTTTCCCTGGAAACCCTCAAGGCTGCTGGTATCGTTGCGCGTAATGTTCGCGATGCCAAAGTGATCGCCTCGGGTGAAGTCAGCCGTGGAGTGACCTTGCAGGGGCTTCGCGCCACGGCAGGTGCACGGGCAGCCATTGAAAAAGCCGGCGGCAAGGTCGAGGGCTAAGTGGCACGCGCGCCCGGCAATATGGGTGCCCTTGGGGGCATGGGCCGGCTCACGGAGGTTCGCCAGCGGCTGACTTTTGTGGTGCTGGCGCTGGTGATTTACCGGCTCGGTGCGCATATCACGATTCCAGGGATTGATCAGGCCGCGCTCGCGCAAATGTTCGAGCAGCAGGCCGGGACAATTCTCGATATGTTCAACATGTTTTCCGGCGGGGCGCTGGGACGGTTGTCCATATTCGCATTGGGGGTCATGCCCTATATCTCGGCCTCGATCATCATGCAGCTTTTAAGTGCGGTGATCCCCTCCTTGCAGCAGCTGCGTAAAGAGGGTGAACAGGGCCGGCGGGTGATTACTAAGTATACCCGCTATGGCACGTTGGGCCTGGCGCTGTTCCAAGGCATCGGTATTACGGTTGCTTTGCAGAACCAGGGTGTGGTGATCGCACCTGGGCCAAGCTTTGTGTTCATCGGCACGGTGACGTTGGTGACGGGTACCATGTTTTTGATGTGGCTGGGTGAGCAGATCACCGAACGCGGCATTGGTAATGGTATTTCGCTGATTATTTTCGCCGGAATTGTCGCCGGATTGCCGGCGGCATTGGGTGGCACGCTAGAGCTATCGCGTACCGGAGAGCTTGCAATCGCAGCGGTTTTGCTGCTGTTGGTGCTGGCGCTGGCGGTGATCTGGTTTATCGTATTTATGGAGCGCGGCCAGCGGCGGATTACTGTGAATTACGCTCGCCGTCAGCAGGGGCGCAAGATGTATGCAGGGCAGACCAGCCATCTGCCGCTTAAAATTAATATGGCTGGCGTGATTCCGGCGATTTTTGCCTCCAGTATCATTCTGTTTCCGGCGACGCTCGGGCAGTGGTTTGGTGAGGTGGAGGGCCTGTCGTGGATGCAGCGCCTGGGCCAGAGTTTAAGCCCTGGGCAGCCGCTCTACATTGCGTTTTACGCAGCGGCAATTATATTTTTCTGTTTTTTCTATACCGCGTTGGTGTTTAATTCGCGCGATACGGCTGACAACTTGAAGCGCTCCGGGGCATTTATCCCTGGTGTGCGGCCCGGTGAGCAGACTTCGCGCTACATTGACAAGGTAATGACCAGACTGACCCTGGTGGGTGCGGCTTACATCACTGCGGTTTGTTTGCTGCCAGAGTTTCTCATCCTCTACTGGAACGTTCCGTTCTATTTCGGTGGCACTTCGCTGCTGATTATTGTGGTGGTGGTCATGGACTTCATGTCGCAGCTGCAGGCACATCTGGTCTCGCACCAGTACGAGCCGTTGATGAAGAAAGCGAATTTGCAGGCGCACGGCCGCGCGGGCGGCGGGCTCCTGCGCTAGCAGGAATAATTGGAGATGGGACGATGAAGGTACGTGCCTCGGTCAAAAAAATCTGTCGTAACTGCAAAATCATTCGACGCGGCGGCGTCGTGCGAGTGATCTGCACCACCGATGCCCGGCATAAACAGCGCCAGGGCTGAAGAATCGACTTGAATGAAACTCGGTTATCCAGCTAGACTAGTGGGTTTCCGTGAGCAACGAACAACTCGGAGTAACGGCTAATGGCCCGTATTGCTGGCGTCAACATTCCGGCCAATAAACACACGGTAATCGCCCTGACTGCGATCTACGGCATCGGCCGTACGCGGGCAGGGGAAATCTGTAAGGCAGCTGCTGTGGCGCCGGAACGCAAAGTGGGGGAGCTCAATGAAGAAGAGCTCGAGCGCGTGCGTGCCGCTGTCAACGAGCATGCCGTTGAGGGTGATCTGCGCCGGCAGGTTGCTATGGATATTAAACGGCTGATGGATATGGGCTGCTATCGCGGCATCCGTCATCGCCGTGGCATGACGGTGCGGGGTCAGCGAACCCGTACCAACGCCCGCACCCGCAAGGGTCCGCGTCGCGCCGTCACCCGTTAACGCTTAAAAGCAGGACAGCATTTGAATGGCTAAGCCCACTACCCGTACTCGCAAACGCGTCAAGCGTACGGTTGTCGATGGAATCGCGCATATCAACGCGACCTTCAACAACACGGTAATCACCATCACTGACCGGCAGGGCAACGCGCTTGCCTGGGCCAGCTCCGGTGGCAGTGGTTTTCGCGGCTCGCGCAAGAGCACCCCATTCGCCGCCCAGGTGGCGTCAGAGCGTGCCGGTGAGTCGGCCAAGGACTACGGCCTGAAGAATCTGGAAGTGCGTGTGAAGGGCCCTGGCCCGGGCCGGGAGTCGGCTGTTCGCGCGCTCAACAATGTGGGTTACCGCATTACCAACATCGAGGACGTGACGCCCATCCCGCATAACGGATGTCGTCCGCCCAAGAAACGTCGCGTCTGATCAGAGGTTATAGAAATGGCACGTTATATCGGACCGACCTGTAAGCTTGCCCGCCGTGAGGGCACGGATCTTTATCTCAAAAGTGGCGTTCGTCCGCTTGACAGTAAGTGCAAGCTAGACACCCCGCCCGGCCAGCACGGCCAGCGTCGTGGAAGGCTGTCGGACTACGGCTTGCAGTTGCGTGAGAAGCAGAAAGTCCGTCGTATTTACGGCGTCCTTGAGCGGCAGTTCCGTCGTTATTACAAGGAAGCGGACCGCCGCAAGGGCAACACGGGTGAAAACCTCCTGCAGCTGCTGGAATGTCGCTTGGATAATGTCGTGTATCGCATGGGTTTCGCCGCGACGCGGGCCGAGGCACGGCAGCTGGTGGCGCATCGCGCCATTGAGCACAACGGCCGGGTGACTAACGTGGCCTCCGCTGAGGTCAAGGCAGGGGATAGTGTGGCTATCCGCGAGAAAGCACAAAAACAGCTTCGTGTGCAGGCCGCCATGGAGATGGCACAGCAGAATGGCTTGCCAGAGTGGGTTGAGGTCGATAACAAAGCGTTCCAGGGCAACTTCAAACAGGTTCCGGATCGCGCCGATCTTCCGGCCGAGATCAACGAGAATTTTATCGTCGAGCTTTATTCCAAGTAAGGGCGCTATTGGCGCGCTTGCAACGCAGGAGTTTCATTCATGCAGGGTCAGTTTAAGGACTTCCTTAAACCGCGGGTGGTCGATGTTG
>CBFHTR010000042.1:0-4836 GCA_965658695.1 Spiribacter sp. | reverse complement strand
AAAGGCAGCCCGGCGCCTATCCGATGGGGCGAACCCAACGGGGTGGCTGCCTTGCCGGCGCAAAAGACGCAAGCAAAGCGGATGCTCTGTCTACAGAAAAGGCAGAAGAGACAGCCCGTTGGACGACAGGGTGGGCAAGACCCCGGCAGGCTCAAGCGGCCTGCGCGTATACCTCATCATTGGCAGGTATTTTCAGTGCTTCTGCGACCGGGTAGAGCCCAATCCTCACGGCTTCCACATTGCCGATTCTCCACGATGACTCGTCTGCCTCGTCGAAACCATGACGCCCCCATCAAGAGCACACTGAGGTTGGTTATACTCTGCCAAGTTCCAGTCCATCAGTACTGCCATCTTGTGGTCAGCGCAGTGTGCTCATGGTGGAGGCGGCGGGAGTCGAACCCGCGTCCAAGGCATCTCGCCATCGCTTCATCGAATAAAGTGACCGACTCCAAAGGCGTCCCTTTAGCGATATCCGTTGACTCGGATCGGCTGGGTGCGGTTGCTTCGCAGAGCCGGGCCCGGTTCTGTTGTTCTGGACCGCCGATTTGCTACGCGGGCTCAACGGTCGAAGCCTCGATACGCCCAAAGCCGATTGGCAGTAGGCTCATTTGATCGCCGGGGGATGGGATCGAACCACCACACTCCGAAGTACAATCTCGGGCTCTGCCGATTGAGCTACCCCGGCGCATAAACAGTGCATAAAAAGCGCAATGATTCGTTTTATGCGCGAACTATGCTGCTTGCGCTGTTACCATCTCCGGGGTCAGGCGAACCCGGCCAACCTCGCCGTGGTCCTGGTGATAGGTGATGACCTGGGCTGATCGCTGCGCCTGGTAGCCGTGACGTGAGGCATAGGCATCCTGAGCGGCAAGCGTCTCATGCTGCTCGACAATCATCAGGCTCGACTCCTGCGCCACCTTGTGATGCAAATGCCCCACATGGCCGTAGGAGTTTTTGGTTCGCCCAAAAGTATCGCGGAACTTCGCAATGAAGGCCTGCTCGATCTCGCCCATTTTCTTCAAATGCCCGTGATGGAAGAAAAGGCTGGTGTTGCCATGCTCGACGCAGTAGTAGGGATCGGGGCTTGTGTCAATCGTCACCCGCGGCTCATCCTCATAATGCGCGGCGAGCCACTCGCGCATATAAGCGCTGGTGGCAAGGTCATGATTGCCCTCGGCATAGATCACATGGATCTGCTCATAGCGCTGGCTCAGCATCTCAATGACTCGGCGCATCACCCGAATCACCGTCCGCGCCAGGAGCTGCAATCGGGTATCGCTATCGAGCACATGGCCGTGGCTTGGAGTCACCGCATCAAGCGAGTCGTAATGGGCGCAATCGCCAAGCTGGGCGAGTACCACTTTTTTTGCCGGCGGGGCTGCGGCAATGGCTGCCTCAAACCAATTAACCAACATCTCCTCGGCAATGGAGATATCCCAATCCGCGCCTCGCGTCTCCTCACCCCAAGCAAGCGAGCCGAGGTGGTAGTCGGTGATCACAAAACACGAGAGCAGCGCGTCACTCACCGCCTTGGGCGAGGCCTTAAACCCTGCCCGCGGGATCTGGTCTTTGAATCCCTCAAACGCGCCCGTTAATGCGGCCTTGACCGCATCAGCATCACGCGAGGTTTTAATCCACTCAAGTTTCGCTTCGCCCGTTTGCGGGTCATAGAGCGTGGAGCGGCCTTTGATGATCTCGCCTGAGACCGGCTCAGCCGGACTTGGCATCGTCTCGCTGTCGCTCTCGGCAATCCGCGCCAAGCGCCGATAAAGCGTGCGAAGATCAAGCCCTAGCAGCGCTGCAGCACCCGCACGAGTGCCGGCCTGATCAAGCGCTGAGAGGATTTGCGAGTCCGTATATTTTTTTACGGGCATAAAAAAAGACCCGTGACATTTCTGCCAGGGTCTATTTTCCCAAGATACCTAGCGTTATACATTAGAGCGACTCCAAGTCAAGGCCTATTCTCTGGCAGTCCTCCCAGAGACATTCGAGCCGATATTCAAGGACATCGGGATGGGCTGTACGCAGATCCTCCGGCGGGGGCGTGTCATACAGCGACTGCCAGACCTCGGCAAACTTCGGGCTATCAATCACCGCCACTAAATCCGGACGATCATTCGCAAGGGACTGCGCGCGCTTACCGGCATACACTCGCATACGCTCCTGATACTCTGCCCGACGGCGAGCGCGATAGCGCTGCGCTCTGCGTCTTGCAAGCTCACGCTGCCGCTCGTTCATAGAGCGCTTCCTCAACCCGCATGTGCATCCGATCAATGATCTCTTCCATGAAATCCCGATCAACGCGCATGATCCGGCGCAGGACCGGGATCGGCTTTTGCTCGACATAAAGCGAGACGGCGAGGCGTTTATCGCGATCGGGGATTTTGTTGAGCGCAATCTCAATCTCCTCGATATCGCGCGGGACAGGATCGGTATCCCAGCCGCTAGGCGCACCCGCGGCAGGTCCCTCAACCATGCACCGATGCAATACCGTGCGCTTCGGGAACCCCAGCCCGAAATCTCGCGCCGTTTGCATGTACTCGCCCCATCGGGTCAACCGCTGCTCGATCATCATCATCCTCCAAGAGCTTTTTTGTGAGGTGGCAAAAACCCTCAAGACTGAGCGCGGCCCGATAGCCATTCACCCAGTCCTGCTGCTCCCCGATGAGCAAGGCAAGCGGCACCAGCACCGTCCAGGGCTGGCGTGATTGGCGGTAGGCAAGCGCTGGATACAGGTCTTTTGCCTGCTGGCAGGCCTGCCCCCACCATTTTGGTATCTGCAATCGCTCATGGCGCTTGACCTCAATCGCCCAAGGCCCAACCCCTAGCAGATCCGCCCCGCCGCAGCGGGACTGCTCAAGGTTGCGATGGCAGTCAAAGCCGAGCGATTCTGAAAGCAGCTTGGCAAGCTCGCGCTCACCGGCTGCCCCCTTGTTGCGCTGAGACGCCCCCACTAGGCCGCCTCCAGCTCCCGGCGCGGGAACATCTTGCGAAGCCCCATTCGCTCTGCGACAAGGGTTCTGCGAAGTGCGACCGGGTCGTACTTCACCGCCTTTTGGATCATCGACAAATCCATCCCCACCGCATCAGCAATGCCTCGGGCCGACAGTGGGTGAATAGCGTCATCAAAAAGCCAAGCAATCGCATCGATGGTCTGCGACTTGATGCTGAGCTTGATCGCTTCATTAGGCTTGTATCCCGCCCGCCGCCGGAGACCCTCGGTGATCTGCATGATCCGCTCCTCATCAGTTCTCCAGGGCTTGCCTCGGCGCGGCATTGGCTTTTGATCACAAGCATCATCGATCGCAAGCACCAAGATTGAAGCGGCACATCGAAATGATCCATCGCGCTCATCCGGGCGATCGACATCCGTTACCAGATGCTCGTCAACATTCATGCCGCCATCGCGGATGGCTTCTCGCGACCACGCACGCGCATCCGCACCTCCAGTTGATTGCCCCTGAGCTCCTCGCGAATCGCATCAGGGTCCAGCCCAAGGAATGCACAGACATCCTCGAAGCTCAAAATCTCGCCCTGACGCTCCCCTTCAATCCATTCAATCGCATCTTCATGCGCCTTAATCCGCGCCGCGTTATGTTTCGAGAGCCTGCGCTTGGCGATGGCATAGAGCTCTTTTGGCACTTCATCGAGATAGTCACGAATCGCCTGATCAAGCATGTAAGCAATGAGCTGCTTGCAAGCCTCATACTGCGGTTCTCTCATTTCGCCCCCTTGTAGCTCACTAATCCCTCGGCCCGCCAAACCGCTTTTGTCTCGGCCATCGCACGGACCATCGACTCCAAGATCTCCAGCTCCGAGAGCCTCGGCAGCGCCCTTGCATCGAGCGCGTCGTGACACCCCGAGCAGGCAATCACCGCATGATCATCCGATGCCTTTAACCCAACCCCGCGGCCGCCG
The DNA here is from genome assembly GCA_965658695.1 of Spiribacter sp. Classification (GTDB taxonomy): domain Bacteria; phylum Pseudomonadota; class Gammaproteobacteria; order Nitrococcales; family Nitrococcaceae; genus Spiribacter. The sequence goes on along the minus strand of CBFHTR010000042.1, from coordinate 918 downwards.
TAAGGCAGATGCGCCAGCACGCTAGTCGAGGGGTCTCTGTTACAGTGCCCAGGCAGTCTCAAGGTGCAATCGCGGTTTCTCGCCGAGTCTCGCAGCGCCTTGCTTCTGACCGGGTTTTCCTTGGCAATCATCATGCTGCCTCCCGATCTTGATTGATGAGCGCATCGGTTTCTGCCGACCAGTTCACACCCTGCTCCGCGCCGTGGGCGTAGATCAGCTCAATGAGCTCTGAGAGCTCGGCTTTTTTCATCCTCGAGGTGCGCATCCCAAGCACCACAACCGAGCCATCGACGCCCTGCGCCATCCGCGTTTCTTGCTTAAGCGCTGCGGTAAAAACATCTTTCCAATCCTCAGGGTCGGCCCACACCTCAGCGCCATTGACCACCAGCGGCACCTGTCGGGCGACATCGCGAAGCATTGCCCACATCTTGCGGTTTTGCTCCTGCGTCCTCGCCGGGCGGCTTAGCGTGATCAACACCTCGCCGCCGCGAAGCGCCGAGCGGACCATTTTGGACACCCAATCGACGGCCACGGCGACTTGCTCAGCGTGGCTTACAACGCGCTCGATCTTGCTCATGCCGCCTCCGACTGAGCGGACTCCGCGGCAAGCGCTGCATAGGCAATATCATCGACATAATCATCCTCGCGGTAGGCACCACCAGCGCCGCGGGATTTTTTCAAGATCGACATAAACTGCCAGCCTTCAGTCTCGGTGAGATCGTGACCGTATAGCGTGTTAAACGCTTCGACAGCCCGCGCCATTGAGCGCTCACCATCATCCTTATCACGGCTTGCTGCACGGTCCTGCATCTCAGCGGCGGCTTGGTTGAGGTAGTCACTGGCATCAAGTTCACACAGATCGGCGAAGGGCCCGTTGATGCGAATCGACTCCTCCTCAGCTTCGGCGCAGATCTGATC
>CBFHTR010000041.1:0-4846 GCA_965658695.1 Spiribacter sp. | reverse complement strand
CCGACAATCGATGCTTGAGTCTATTGCAAAGCCCGATGCTGATCGATAGGCGTTAACAGACTCGGCCGATCATCTCGCTGACAAAAGCATGCAGCGCATCACGATAGCCCGTCCTGCCGGAAGGCTGATTGGTGTCAGAGGTCATCACCACGGTCATTGCAAGATCGGGAATCACATAGAGCATCTGCCCGCCGTATCCCCAGCCATAATAACCCTGATAGCCCGCGAATTTGCGGATAAACCAGCCGTACCCATAACCATCATTGGTCCAGCGTGACCGGCCTCTGATCTGCCAACTCTCCTCCACCCAGCCTTCTGGCAGAAGACGCTCGCCGTCGACGGAAAGCCCATCGCGGCGGTACAACTCTGCCAGTGCAATCAAAGCAGCCGGCCGCATAGCGACCTGGTTACCACCGAACGCGATGCCCTGCGGATCATCCATCCAGCTGACCACCTCGACACCCGCAGCAGCCAGCCACTCATTGGCAAGGGCGTAACTGGCCTTGTTTGTGCGACGCTCAAGGATTGCCGAGAGCAGATGACTATTACCGGTTGAATAGCGCATGCGCCCGCCAGGCTGCTCCTGGACGGGTTGACGTAGCGCCGACTCGACCCAGTTATCGCTGGCTACCCAGGCCCCATAGTATTCACCGGAGGTTCGCCGAAGACCCGCCTGCATAGAGAGCAGGTGAGCAATAGTTAGCCGCTCAAGCCTTGGGTCAGGTTGTCGCGGAAGGGCATCAGGCAGCACATCAACGATGCGCTCATCAACACCGTCGATCACCCCTCGCTCAATAGCCGCCCCAATGATCGCGGCTATCAGCGTTTTTGAGGCAGATTTGACATTGGTCGGGGCTGAGGGCGAAATACCGCGAAAACCTTCGGCAATCAGCAGCTCTCCGTTTAACGCAACATGGAGCGTCCGTAATGGTTCAAAGCGCTCATCGGCGGCTGAGATAATGCTAGCTTCGGCTGGCTCGATGGAACAGGTCGCAGCGTTAACAGATGAGGCCAGCACGGCAGTGATGAATACGCCAAGCGCTTGCAAGAACCTCACAGTATCAACCTGCCTTTTTCTATCATTGACTCAAAGTCTACCCCGCGAATACGGCCTGGGAGCAAGACCCTTTTGTGCATTATGAAAAAGCCACTCACCATCATGCTCCCGCTAATTCTGGTCATAGCCGTCATGACAACAGCGAGCGCAGTGACAAAGGCGGATACCGATATCTTCCAGGCGCTGCGCCAAGAGGGTCATGTATTGCTGCTGCGCCACGCCATTGCCCCCGGCTTTGGCGACCCAGCCAATATCGATCTCAGCGACTGCAGTAGCCAGCGCAATTTATCGGCTGAGGGCATCCAACAAGCAAAGGCCATCGGTGAAAGGCTGCGCGCTGAAGGACTAGGCGATGCCCATGTTTACACCAGCTATTGGTGCCGGTGTGTGGATACCGCCAAGGCACTGGGCCTTACCCCACCCAGGCGCCACTCCGGGTTGAATAGCTTTTTCCAGCAACGGGAAAAACGCGATGAAATCGTGAGCGATCTGAAAAGTCTCTTGGCCTCTCGGACTGACAGCCCACCGGCGATCCTAGTGACTCACCAAGTGAATATCCGCGCCATCAGCGGACAAGGGGTAAGCTCCGGAGAGGGCGTCGTTGTAAAAGCACATTCTGACGGCTCAGTCACTGTCATCGGTCGTTTCATACTCAATCAGCTGAACCTTTGAGCATTAACGACCATCTTATAACGCAGATGATCATTCGATAATCTCCAAAAGATTTACCATTACAGGAAGCATCCCATGGATCGTTCGCGACGACGACTACTCAGCGGGCTCGGCGGAGCCGGGCTAGTGGGATGGACTGTCGGGCCAGCAAGCTTGCTATCCACCTCTAGAGGCATAGCCGGCGTCAAAACAGCAGTAGAAACCACCAACGCCGGACTTGCCGCCGATATCCCGCTCACCCCAGCCCCGACAAACATTCAGCTAGCCCCGGCTGAATACGCACAAACGCCGGTATGGGCTTATAACGGCAGCGTTCCCGGCCCTGTGTTGCGCTATCGCCAGGGTGAGACGCTGAACCGGTTAGTGGTCAACAACCTCCCCCAGCCCACCACTGTTCACTGGCATGGCATTCGCCTGCCTAACGGCATGGATGGTGTGCCCAATATGACGCAAGCACCGGTTGATGCCGACGGCGGGCGGTTTCGCTACGTCTTTGAGCTGCCCGATGCCGGCACCTACTGGTACCACCCGCATGCAAGCAGCGAAGAACAGGTGGGCCGCGGCCTTTACGGCCCGCTGATTATTGATGAGAAAGATCAGGCGGCCTGGCAGCAGGAATCCGGTATTGAAGATGATCAGATTCTGATACTTGATGACTGGCGCTTGAGCCAAAATGCCTCACTCGCCGAACCCTTTGGCAACCGCCATGACCGCTCACACGGCGGTCGTATCGGCAACTGGGTAACGGCCAACGGTCTGCCCGAGTGGCGTTATCCAGTTCGTGCGGGCAAGCGCTTTCGCCTGCGCCTGATCAACACGGCCAATGCGCGGATATTCTCGCTGCGCAGCGAAGGTTTACATGCCTGGATTGTTGCCCTGGATGGCATGCCGCTAGCCGATCCGACAGCTGTTGATCAGATCCTGCTGGGCCCGGCTCAACGCGTGGATCTGGTCGTTGATATTACGGCAAGCGCGGGCGAGGCCATGTTGATCAGTGAGGAGCGCGACGGGGGTTATGCGGTTGCCACCTTCCCGATTGATGAGGCCACAACACCTGCGTCCCCAGGCAGAAAGCCTGCTCCGCTAACTGCCAATACCGTGCCGGCCGTCGGCAATTTGGCCAGCGCAAAAACCGTTGATCTACTCATGGAAGGCGGTGCGATGAGCGGCGGGGCAAGCCTGACCCGCGAGATGATCGATGCCGGCATGTTCTGGACATTCAACGGCAAAGCTCACATGCAGGTCGACCCGCTGATTGAGGCCGAACGCGGCGAAACGGTGCGCATCCGCATGAACAACCAAACCCGCTGGCCGCACAGCATGCATTTGCATGGCCATCACTTCCAGAGAGTTGAACACACCGGTTTAGGGCCGCTACGCGATACTATCTTAATGGAACCCGGTGAGGCCTTTGATATTGCCTTTGTGGCCGATAACCCGGGGGATTGGATGCTGCACTGTCACATGCTCGGTCATCAAGCCGCCGGCATGATGACTTGGATTAAAGTGGGCTAGCGGATAACCCCACTCACTCAAAGGGATGACGGCGCACGATCGTATCCTTGCGATCAGCACCGGTGGAGACGATATCCACCGGCACGCCGCACAGCTCCTCGATGCGCTCAAGGTAATCACGGGCGGCCTGGGGCAGATCATCGTAGTTTTGAATACCCAGCGTTGAGCATTTCCAGCCCGGCATCTCGATGTATTCCGGCTCACACTCAGCAAGGGCCTCCGCACCTACCGGCAGGACATCACTAAGGCTTGAGCCACAGCGGTAACCAGTACAGATACGCAGCGTATCAAGCTCATCAAGCACATCCATTTTGGTAATGCACAGGCCAGAGAGACTGGAAATCTGCACCGCACGCCGCATGGCCACAGCATCAAACCAGCCACACCGACGGGGCCGGCCGGTGGTGGAGCCAAACTCATGCCCGCGGCGGGCAATATGCTCACCCAGGTCATCAAAAAGCTCCGTGGGGAAGGGCCCTGCGCCCACACGGGTGGTATAGGCCTTGGTGATACCCAGCACGTAATCCAGCTCTAGCGGCCCGACACCCGTGCCGGTAGCGGCGGCTCCTGCGGTGGTATTCGATGAGGTAACAAAGGGATACGTGCCCTGGTCAATATCCAGCAGCGTGCCCTGCGCACCTTCAAAAAGCAGGTTATGCCCATCACTGCGAAAATCATGTAGCAGCTGGCTGACATCGGCGGTCATCGGCGCCAGCTGCTCGGCCATGGCCAGGCAGTGTTCCTGAATGGCCTGAAAGTCTTGCCCCGGCTCGCCGTAATACTGCTTGAGGATAAAGTTGTGATAATCCAGTAGCTCACCTAGCTTGGCGGCCAGGCGCTCACGGTGAAATAGATCCCCCACACGCAGGCCGCGACGCGCAACCTTGTCCTCGTAAGCCGGGCCAATACCACGGCCCGTCGTGCCAATTGCTGCTTTACCGCGCGCCTTCTCACGGGCCTGATCGAGCGCCACATGCGAGGCGAGAATCACCGGACAGGCGGGGCTGATGCGCAGCCGCTCGCGCGCTGGCACGCCCGAAGCCTCCAGCGCTGAAAGCTCCTTGAGCAGTGCCTCAGGCGAGAGCACCACGCCATTGCCAATCAAACAAACTACGCCCTCGCGCAGAATACCTGAGGGGATGAGATGCAGAACGGTCTTCTCGCCATCAATCACCAGCGTGTGGCCAGCGTTATGGCCGCCCTGAAAGCGGGCCACTGCTGAGACTCGATCGGTGAGCAAATCAACGATCTTGCCCTTGCCCTCATCACCCCACTGAGAGCCAATAACAACCACACTTCTTGTCATCTCAATTCTGTCCCTTAAATATTCACGATTTGCCAATCGCCTGCGGCATCCACTGCCAGAAGTCGATCGCAACCTTGTGCCGCGGCTGCGTCATCATTGCCTGAGAGTAGCCAGATCACCTTCTCACCTGATGCGCGCAGCGCCTGAACTTGAGCATGCAGTGCCGCACTCTCACTCCAGGGCGCGGCGATTGCACCCTTTACTTCACCGTAATCCTGCGGCTGTCGCACCGCGGCATAGAGGGCTTTTAGATCGGTGCTAAATCCAGTTGCCGGCCGCGCACGGCCAAACACAGC
>CBFHTR010000040.1:0-4920 GCA_965658695.1 Spiribacter sp. | reverse complement strand
CTATGCCGAATATCAGGCTGTGCCGGCCGAAAATGCCCATACCGTTGATACGGATCTTGCGGATGCGGAGTTGGCGACCTTTTGCTGTGCGTATCTTACTGGTGAGCAGATGCTCGAGCGCGCCGCACTTAAAGATGGTGAGCGGGTGCTGGTAACTGGGGCATCGGGTGGTGTTGGCTCGGGCATTATTCAGTTGGCTCGCGCCCGTGGGGCAATCCCCTATGCGGTTACCCGTGCGGATAAGGCCGAGGCGCTTTTGGCAATTGGCGCGGAGGCTATTGTTGATCGAGCCAGTGAAGATTGGGTGGCCGCAGTGGATAAGGCAACCGGCGGGGCGCCGATTGATGTTGTTGCTGATCTGGTGGCCGGTCCCCATTTTAATGATCTTCTACGTATTCTCCGTCCAGAGGGGCGCTACACTACCGCCGGTGCCATTGCCGGGGCGGTGGTCAATCTTGACCTGCGTACGATGTATCTCAAGCAGCTGCAGCTACATGGCTCCTCGCAGGGGACGCGCAAGGATTTCAAGCGCTTGCTGGACTACATTTTGGATGGTTCTATCAAACCGCTGCTCGATAGCACCTACAAGCTCTCGGATTTTCATCACGCACAAAGCGATTTCATGGCCAAGGACTATATTGGCAAGCTCGTGGTGGTGCCCGATCGCCATTGGGAGATGATCGGTGCACCCTATGCCGCCGTCTAAAAGCGTGATCCAGCTTCGCTGGGTGGATGTGGACGTTGGCGGTGATATTCATCGTATTCTTCTCTCTGATCTACCGATTCCGGAAGGGCTTTCCGTGCGTGAGCGCATGGAGTGGTTGGCAGGCCCAGGTGACGGGCTGCGACGGCTACTCATCGAACCGCCATTAGGCGATCCAGCTTTTTGTGTCGATTGGATTACCCCGGCGATAGCGCCGGAAGCCGAAGCTGCATTCGTGATTATGGAATGCATGGGCTATCCGTTTTTCTCCGGATCCAACACGATGGCGACTGCCTGCGGGCTGCTCGCGAGCGGTCATATCTCATTGCAAAACGCCAACGGTGAGCAAACCCTGTGTCTTGAGGCGCCGGGCGGCCGTGTTGATGCCCATGTCACCTTGGCCGATGGTGTGGTTGAGACGGTAGCCGTTGAGGGTGATGAGGCTTTTGTACAGGTGCAGGACCAGGAAGTGACGGTGCAAGGCCTTGGTCCGGTTGCCTACACCATATGCTGGAGTGGCGGACATTACGTCATGGTGGATGCCGAAGCGCTTGGTGTGACACCTCAGATGGCGGGGCAGGCCGAGGGGCTGGCGATGGCGGCGGCGATCATTGAGGCCATCCAGGCGGATTTTGATCTACAACACCCGCGCCTAGGCGATGTCGGCTTACCGCGATTCCTGCATTGGATGTGGCCTGCCTTGGAGTGCAGTAGCGGCTATTGGCAGGGTATTGGCGGGACTTACGGACATCCTGGCGTGCTCTGGTCTTGTCCCACGGGCACGGGGAGCGCGGCGAGGCTTGCGATGCTCGCCAGCCAGACCGGTGCGTCGTTGGGTGCCAAGATTGAAAATACCAGTCCCGCGGGCACCATGTTTGAGGCCAGCCTGCGCGGGCATGCTCAGGTGGGGGATTATCCAAGTATCCAAACGCGAGTCGTTGGCAGGCCGCGCGTGGTGGGCGAAATCACGCTTGATCTGCCCGGTGATAGCCCAGCGATCGCGGGGCGGGAACTCGACTGGCTTTTTGCTTAAGTGATTGTTTTAAGGGCGATCGATAATCCAATCGGGCGCAATGCCTGAGCGCTCAATCGCCGCGTTGATATCACTGCCGGCGAGCACACCCGTATCAACCACCAATGCGGTTTGAATGCCGGCCGCGAGCCCGCCCAAGATGTCGGTATGCAGCGTATCGCCCACCATCAAAATCCGACTGGGGTCAAAGCCCTTACCTAAGTGGCTGATTGCGAGTTCAAAAATATTCGTAAAGGGCTTGCCATAGAATACTGGCTCGATGCCGGTGCGCTCGGCGATGTCATGGCCAAAGTGCCCCGGCTCGGTGGAAAAGCCGTTCTCCTGCGGTGCCATCAGATCGGGGTTGGCGACGAAAAAGGGCCGCGGCCGAGCATTGAGGCTCTCCACCAATCGGTCCTGTCGTGATGTATCCCAAGCCGAAGCACCCACCAGCAGAAACCCCTCAGCCTGCTCATAGGCCGCTGGCTCATCCTTCAGCCGGGTGAATGAGAGATCACCAAACTCCTCCGGGCCAAAGACCTCGCCGGCGGCCATACCCCAATGGCGTGGAGTCTCATTAGCCAGGCCTGCAAGTAATGCCTTGCGACTGGTGATGATGTCATCGGCATCAAATTGATAGCCCAGACCGCCAAGGCGCGTGACAATCGCGCTATGCGGAAAGCCTGCAGCATTGGATACCACAAGCGCTCGCTTACCCATTGCCTGCAGTGCAGCGATACGCTCCGGTGAACCGGGCACGACTGCCTGGCCAATATTGAGCACGCCAAAGGCATCCAGCAGCACCGCATCAAAATGCTCAGTTATCTCAGCTAAGTTCTTGGCTTTATGACAAGCACCTGCGCGCGGCGGGGTGGGGAGCCGATGTCGGACAGCCTGATAACGATCAAATCCTAAAACTATATGATCGCATGCCGCATTTTTGCCGAGATCCATTCGCTGATTACCACGGTTGTTAATATAAGAATCAGTATAACGGTCACCTGGCCCCACGCGAGGGTGTTGAGCGAGCCTTGCAGCTTTAATCCAATGCCACCCGCACCCACCAGTCCCAAGATCGTGCTCTCGCGAATGTTGATATCCCAACGAAATACCGAGATTCCCCAAAAAGCAGGCATGATCTGCGGAACGATGCCGTAGTTGATGACCTGAGCGCGATCGGCGCCTGTGGCGGCTACTGCCTCAACCTGAAGTGGATCAATCTCTTCGATCGCTTCATAGAGTAGTTTGCCGACGAAGCCGATTGAGCGCAGTGCAATGGCCACCATGCCGGCGAGTAGCCCCGGTCCAATAATGGCCACCAGCAACAGTGCCCAGATCAGCGCATTGATGGAGCGTGAAGTCACGATGATAAAAAGCGCGACGGGCCTGAGGAATTTTGGTGATGGCGTTGTGTTTCGCGCAGCTAAAAAGGCAACCGGTACCGCAAGCAATACGCCACCGATGGTGCCAATCGTGGCGATGTTAATCGTATCCCAAAGCGGTATCAGGAGCTCGGGCAGATACTCCCAACGCGGTGGCCACATACGCGAGCCGATATCAGCGGCCTGGCGCGGTGCATCAGCGACAAAAAACCAAATGGTGTCGCGGTTCATCAGCTGCCAGCACCAAACGAAGAGGGCGACCAAAGCCAGCCAGCCCATCCACATGAAAAGCCGAGCGCGTGGCGTACGATGATGCCAGATTTCGCTGTAGTGGCTTATCTCACTCATTGCACGAATTTCCGTATATAGCCGGAGGCATATTCGGCAATCATGACAATCACGATGATAATCAAAAGAATCGCTCCGGCGCTGTCGTATTCGTAGCGGTCAATAGCAGTGTTGAGCGTAGCGCCAATTCCACCGGCGCCAACAATGCCGATCACCGCCGACTCGCGGAAATTAATATCGAGTCGATACAAAGACAGCCCGATGAGTCGCGGCATGACTTGAGGCTGAACGGCGTAATTGATTAGCTGCCACCAGGACCCGCCAGTTGCGCGTATGGCATCAGCCTGTCCCGGCTCAATCTCTTCGATATCATCTGCCAATAATTTGGCGAGAAAGCCGATTGTGGCGAAGCTGAGAGTGAGGAAACCAGCGAAAGGGCCAAAACCAAACATCGCGACAAAGAAAATCGCGATGATGATCTCCTGTAACGCTCGGCTTACCGCAATAATACCCCGGCAAACGAGATAGACGGGGCGCGGTGTCAGGTTACGCGCAGCGCCTATTCCAATGGGTACCGAGATGATCACGCCAATGACCGTCGAGGTCAGTGTCATCGTCAGGCTTTCAATTAGTCCCCGGGAGATATCTCCCCAACGGCTTGCGAAGTCCGGCTGCAAAAACCCCATGACAAAGCGCTGCCCGCGCTCAAGCCCCATGGCGACGCGCTGCCAGTCCACCTCAATGGATGTGCCGGCAAGGATTAGATAGGCCAAAATGCCAAGCTGAATACCAATGCGCCAACCGCGATGGGTGAGAATTTGCGGTGGGCGCCGCCAGGTGCTGGGGTAGGGTGAGGTCGCTGCCATCAGACCTTAGCCTCAAGCGCTTCGGCGGCTGTGGAATCCCCCATGGTTTCAGGCTTGGCATGTACGCCGACTGGCTCCTCTTCCTCTTCGTCTCGCGAAGGATTCCAGTCCTCTTCGCCATAAATGGCGGTGAGAGTTTGCTCATTCAGTGCCTTTGGACTGCCATCAAAAACAATCTCACCGGCTCGAAGCCCGACAATGCGCTGCATAAACTGCTGAGCCAGCGGCACATCGTGGATATTAACGATTGCCGGGAGATTACGCTCGGCACAGATCTCAATGAGAAGGCGCATAATCTGGCGTGAAGTCTTCGGATCAAGGCTTGCCGTTGGCTCATCGACTAACAACAGTTCAGGCTCTTGGGCCAGTGCCCGGGCAATGCCCACACGCTGGCGCTGGCCGCCGGACAGGGCATCAGCACGTTTGTCCGCGTGTTCCATCAGCCCCACTCTGTCAAGCAGCTGATAGGCACGTTGCACATCATTTGGTGGAAAGCGCCGCAAGTAGCTGCGCCAAAAAGGCACATATCCCAGCCGCCCTGAGAGCACGTTTTCCATGACCGTCAGGCGCTCGACCAGCGAATACTCCTGAAAGATCATGCCAATGCGTCGGCGCTGATTGCGCAGTGCGCGATGGCCGAGCTTGACCAGATTGACATCACCTAGCAGC
>CBFHTR010000039.1:0-4939 GCA_965658695.1 Spiribacter sp. | reverse complement strand
ATCGATCAGCGCTCTGGCCTCACGTAATTTATCGAGCGTACCCGGCAGAAACTTCTGCCCACCAAACCCGGGGTTCACCGACATCAGCAACACCAAATCCACCTTGTCGATTACGTAGCGCAGGCAATCAAGCGATGTTGCTGGATTAAAAACGAGCCCGGTCTGGCATCCCTCATCCCGAATAAGCTGCAGACTGCGGTCGATGTGATCGCTGGCCTCGGGATGGAAGCTGATCAGACTGGCACCAGCGGCGGCAAAATCCGGAATAATCCGATCCACCGGCCGCACCATCAGATGCACATCGATGGGCGCTGTCACACCATGATGGCGCAGGGCCTGACAAACCACCGGGCCGAAGCTGAGATTGGGCACATAGTGATTGTCCATGACATCAAAATGCACCCAGTCAGCGCCGGCGGCGATCACCTGATCCACCTCTTCACCCAAGCGGGCAAAGTCGGCGGCGAGAATGGATGGCGCGATAACAAGTTCTTGCATAACGCAAATTCTAGCAGAAGCCGGCGAGATGGTTAGGTCTGCGCAGCCGGGTTACGTAATCCAGTGAGCAGCGCCCGGCGAACGGCGCGAAAATCCGCACGCCCGTGCAAACGCGATAGCTGCAAAGCGCCCTGCGCAGCCGCCATGATGAGCTGGGCCTGATCCATGGCGGCACCGTCAAAGGCAAGCTCACCGCGCTCGCGACCGCTCTCCAAACGGCGCGCCAGCCAGGCGGCCAGATCATCGCGTAGCGCCTCGGCCTCGGCGCAGGCTTCTGCTGGGAAGCTTGCATACTCCACACCGGCTACACCCAGTGGACAGACACGCTCGCCATCCAGGTTGCGCGCCTCCAAATCCAAAAACCGGCCAATCTGCGCCAGCGCAGTTTCGCGGCTTTTTGCCTGTTGCTCGCACCACCAGGCAAAGTCATCGCGATAGCCGGAAAAGACTGCAGCCACTAAATCGGGTTTAGCCGGGAAGTGGTAGTGCACTGCGCTGCTTTGAATCTCCAGCGCCTCGGCAATCTGGCCAAAGCTAAAACCATGATAACCACGCTGCTGCAGCCACTCAGCGGCCAGCCGCAGGATCCGCCGTCGAGTCTCGCCGCGCGGGCGCTTTTGCGGCTGCGCCATGCGACTTAGGCCCCGATCGCCAGTTCAGCCAAGTTGCAGGGCCGATGCCGGACATCCAGCTGATCCTTGAGAATACCGTTCCAGCCATCACGGCAAGCACCGGGCGAACCGGGCAGCGCGGCAATCAGTGTATGATTGGCGATACCCGCCACCACCCGCGACTGCAGCATGGAGGTGCCGATCAGATCACGCGAAATCTGCCGGAAAAGCTCGCCAAACCCCGGGATCTCGCGGTCAAACAACACCTGCACGGCATCCGGGGTGACATCACGATCGGTAAACCCTGTCCCGCCCGTTGTGATGACGGCCTGCACGTTGCTATCTGCCACCCAGGCCGAGACCACGCGACGAATTTCGTAGCGATCATCCACCACGATTTGTTTATCGACAATGTGATGTCCGGCTGCTTGCGCCAGCTCAACCAGCGCCTCCCCGGAGCGGTCATCGGCATCCGTTCGGGTATCCGAGACCGTCAAAACGGCAATGGCAATCGGGACAAATTCGCGGGGTGTGGTCACGGGCGGCTCCAGCATGTGCTTGGCGGTCAATAAAAATGCAAGATACCGCGCCACCGCGAATCCACCAAGCCTGTACAATGGGGCTTTTGATTGAAACAACAGGTGAAACATGGAACCTCGCCGAATTGCCGTCGTTGGAGCCGGTGTGGCTGGAATTGGCGCGGCCTGGCTGCTGTCCAAACAACACGAAGTCACGCTCTTTGAAGCGGCCGATCGACTGGGCGGGCATAGCAACACCATCGTCTGTGACCTGCCCGAGGGGGAGGTTCCGGTGGACACCGGCTTTATCGTCTACAACGAACCCAATTACCCGCAGCTCACGGCATTGTTCCGTCATTTGGGCCAACCCACGCATGACTCGGATATGTCATTTGCCTTTGCCGCCACTGATATCGATCTGGAGTACGCGGGCAGCGGTCTTGGCACATTGTTCGCGCAGCGACGCAACCTGTTGCGTCCGCGCTTCTGGGGAATGGTCCGGGATATTCTGCGCTTTAACCGCGAGGCTAACGCTCGCCTTGAAAGCGGCAAGGGGCATGATCAAACCCTGGGTGATCTGCTGGATGAACTTGGGATGGGGGATGCCTTCCGGCGCTATTATCTGCTGCCGATGAGCGCGGCCATCTGGTCCTGCCCGCAGGATGTCATGTTGCGCTTTCCGGCCCGATCCTTTTTGCGCTTTTTCTACAACCACGGCCTTATTCAGCTGAGCGACCGGCCGCAGTGGCAGACTGTGACCGGCGGCAGCCGGGAATACATCAAGCGCATGCGCGATGCCATTCACGCCATCCACACCGGGACACCCGTGCGCTCGGTCAAGCGCCTGGGCGAAGGCGTCCGCCTTGCCGGTGACAGCGGCGAACTGGGCGACTACGACGCGGTCGTCATGGCCTCACACGCTGATCAGACACTTGCCATGCTCGACCAGCCCACGGCCGATGAGGCCCGCTTATTGGGGGCGTTTACCTATCAAGACAACGACGCCTATTTGCACACCGACGCAAGCCTCATGCCGCGGCGGCGCTCGGTTTGGTCATCCTGGAATCACTTAACGGCAAAAAGCGCCGACGGCAAACAACCGGTGTCCGTGACCTATTGGATGAACCGCCTGCAGAACCTGGCCACTGAAACCGACGTGCTGGTGACCCTCAATCCGTTGCAGGCGCCAGATCCGGCCAAGGTCATTCGCCGCCAATCCTACGACCATCCAATCTTTGATCAGGACGCCATCGCCGCCCAGGCTGCGCTACAGGATATCCAGGGCGTGGATCGTATTTGGTACTGCGGCAGCTATCACGGCTATGGCTTTCACGAAGATGCCTTTGGCAGTGCCGTGCGCGTTGCCGAGCAGCTCGGCGCGCCACCGCCGTGGAGTGGGCAAACCGAAGGTAGTCCGGTGGACATCCCGCTGAAGACACCCGTACCCCTGGGTGCCGGAGCCGCTTCATGAGCGAGCGCTCACCCGCGCTCTCGCTCTATCGCGGCCGACTCTTTCATGAGCGGCGCATCAAACCCGAGTATCGCTTTACGTATCGGGTATTCAGCCTTCTGTTGGATATTGATCAGCTTGACCAGGCCGATCGCAGCCATCGGCTTTTCTCGCATAATCGCTTTAATCTCATCAGCTTCTATGACAAGGATTTCGGCCCCAAAGACGGCTCGGCGCTGCGGCCGTGGATTGACCGGCAACTGACCGAAGCCGGTATTGATCTTGCTGGTGGGCAAATCACAATCCTCGCCTACCCGCGTGTGCTCGGTTATGTCTTTAATCCGCTGACGCTGTGGTACTGCCGGCATGCCGATGGCAGTCTGCGCGCCATTCTGGCCGAGGTGCGCAACACCTTTGGCGAATGGCATGGTTATCTGCTGCACCAAAATGACAAGCCACTGCCAGAGAACCTGCGCGACCAGGCCACAAAGATTTTCCATGTCTCGCCATTTCTGCCGCGCGAGGGACATTATCAGTTTCGTATGCAGGCCCCAGCAGAGCGTTACGGCGCCACGGTTAACTGGCATAACGCCGAGGACCCGGAACATCCAGCACTGATCGCAGTCCAGTCAGGGCAGAGATTGCCCGCGGGCGACGGGGGCTTGCTCCGGGCTGCGCTCACGGTACCCTTAATGACTTTAAAGGTGATCGCAGCCATTCATTGGCAGGCGCTCAAAATCTGGCTCCGGGGTGGTCGCTTCCACCACAAACCGGCGCCGCCGGATACGGAGGTCAGCCGATGACCGGTTCGCAAGAGACAGTGATCAATCTACCCTCGCCGCTACCGATGGCGAGTCGCATTCTGCTGAGATGGTTCTCGCGCTTAAATCGCGGTCGCATGGAGGGGCAACTCCCCAATGGTGAGTCGTTCCTCATTCAGGGAGCAGAAACCGGGCCAACCGGCATCATGCATCTGCATCGGCCCTGGCGCATGGTCCTGCGCATCATCACCCGCGGTTCCGTGGGATTTGCCGAGAGCTATATGGCTGGTGACTGGAGCAGCCCCGACCCGGCACATTTGCTGGAACTCATGCTGCGCAACGAAGATGCGTTCAGCAAGCGCATGGAACCTACCTGGCTGCATCGCGCACGACTCGCCCTGCATCATCGCGGCCGGCGCAACACCAAACGCCGCAGCCGGCGCAATATCGCCGAGCACTACGACCTGGGCAATGAGTTCTACCGGCACTGGCTGGACGAGACCATGACTTACTCCGCGGCCATTTTCGAGCGCCCGGACCAGCCGCTGGCCGATGCCCAGCGCAACAAATATCACCAGTTGCTGGATGCCATTGGCGCCCAACCCGGAGAACATATTCTGGAAGTCGGCTGTGGCTGGGGCGGCTTTGCCTTGGAGGCCGCACGTCGAGGCATTCACGTCACCGGGCTCACGCTCTCCACTGAACAGCTTGCTTGGGCGCGCCGCCGCATTGCTGATGAGGGGCTGAGTGAGTGGGTTGATTTCCGCTTGCAGGACTATCGCGATACCGATGGTGAGTTTGATCATGCCGTTTCCATTGAAATGCTCGAGGCAGTGGGCGAGGAGTATTGGCCGGAGTATTTCGGCATGCTGCATGATCGTGTCCGCCCCGGCGGTCATATTGGGCTGCATGGCATTACCATCGCCGAAGACCGCTTCGATGATTACCGCCGGCGGCCTGATTTTATCCAGCGCTACATCTTCCCCGGCGGCATGCTGCCGACTGAAAAACGCCTTTGCGATGAAAGCCAACGCGCCGATCTTCAGGTGCTGGACATCGCCTCGCTGGGGGATCACTACGCCACCACCTTGCTGCAATGGG
>CBFHTR010000038.1:0-4992 GCA_965658695.1 Spiribacter sp. | reverse complement strand
TGATTCTGGGCGGTGTCGCTGAGGCCCGCGAAATTCAGCTCGGCCATACGCTCTCTGATGATTCGCACTACAGCGTTGGCGCCGATGCCTTTAAAGAGACGCTGGAGCGTGTCAGCGGCGGTGAGTTCACCGTGCGTGAGCATGTCGCCGGGTCCCTTGGCGGTGAGCGTGACATGATTGAGGGCCTGCAGATTGGCACGGTGGATGTGGTGATCACCTCGACTGGTCCGCTCGGCAACTTTGTGCCCGACACCTACGTGCTCGATCTGCCGTTCCTGTTTACTGACTATGACCATGCCCGCTCGGTGCTCGACAGCGAGATCGGTCAGGACCTGCTTGATGAGATGGAGCCGCATGGCATCATCGGGCTTGCCTGGTCGGAGAACGGCTTCCGTCATATGACCAACTCGCGTAATGAAGTGCACGAGCCGGCCGATGTTGAAGGCATCAAGATCCGCACCATGGAAAACCAGGTGCACATGAATGCCTTTCGTGAGTTGGGTGCAAGCCCGACGCCAATGGCCTTCCCGGAGCTTTTCACCGCCCTGCAGCAGGGAACAGTGGATGCCCAGGAAAACCCGGTGACCGTGATCGTTGCCACCAAGTTCTGGGAAGTACAGGACCACGTCTCGCTGACGGGTCATGTCTACTCACCAGCGGCGGTGCTCGGTTCGTCCGTGCTCTGGGGTGAGCTCAGTGAAGAAGAAAAGGGCTGGTTCCAGGAGGCTGCACAGGCCTCTGCGAATGCCACTCGTGATGAGGTGCTGCGCTTGGAGACTGAGGGTCTTGATCTGCTGCGCGAGAACGGCATGACCGTGATCGAGGAAGTGGACAAGGGTCCTTTCCAGGCACAGATCGAGCCGGTTTATGAGTCATTCAAGGACCAGTACGGCAGCGAAATGCTCGATCGCATCCAGAACTTCTAAGGTAGAAGAACTCTGCGATGATTGACTCAGGGGGGTGATCTGCCCCCCTGAGTTCCTGAGGACTGGCAACAGGGGCACTGCATGAGTGGGCAATGGCTTGAGAAAACCCGAATCGGTGTGATGGCCGTAGAGCGGGTGACCACGCGAACGGCGCTGATAATGTCGGTCAGCTTCCTGGCGCTTGCCAGCGTTTTTGCCTTCTACCAGGTGGTGACGCGCTTTGTTTTTAACGAGCCTTCGGCCTGGTCGGAAGTGGCCTCTCGATCATTGATTATTTGGTGTGTGTTTTTGGGCGCAGCGCATGTTTTTCGGCAAAACGAAATGATGCGTGTTGAAGTGATTTTCTCAGTGCTGCCCCAGCGTGTGCATGTGGCGCTGGAGTATTTGGTCGCTGGGTTGTGTTTACTCTTTTTTATTCTTTTGACTTATTACAGCTATCAAATGGGCCTGCGGGTGCGCTCGCAGCGGCTGGCCGGCATGGATATCTCCATTGCTTGGGCGTACAGCGCGCTGCCGGTGGGCTCGGCTTTTGCGGTGCTGGCGCTCGTTGGCCGATTGTTGGATCCATCCATGCGTGAGCGTGGTGAGGCGGTGGTAACGCCTGATGACCCGACGGTGACGGCGGCCACTGATCGGGAGGCGCGCTCATGAACGCCGCTATCGCGATCTCGCTGATTGTCTTTTTTATTCTGGGTGTGCCGATTGCGGTGTCGATCGCGCTGGCCTCGATGGTGGGTGTGCATTTTTTCTCGCCGCTGCCGCTGATTGTCTCGGCGCAACGGCTTTTTGTGAGCATCGATCACTACCCGCTGATGGCGATCCCATTTTTTATCCTCGCCGGTAATTTAATGTCCGGTGGGGGGATCTCACGGCGTCTGGTTGATCTGGCCAAGGCCCTGATTGGGGGTATTCAGGGTGGGCTGGCATGCTCCTGCGTGCTCACCTGCATGTTTTTCGCGTCGGTCTCGGGCTCTAGTGTGGCTACAACCTACGCGATTGGCGCGATCCTGATCCCGGCCATGGTTCGGCATCAGTATCCCAAGCCGCTGGCGGCCTCCATTCAGGCCTCGTCCGCCGAGCTCGGCGTACTGCTGCCACCGTCCATTCCGCTGATTTTGTACGGCGTGAGCACGGACACCTCCATTGGCCAGCTCTTCATTGCTGGCATTGGGCCGGGGATTCTTTTTGCCACGGCAATGATTGTTTTCATCTACGTCCTCTGCAAGGTCAAAGGCCTGGGTAAATCCGACGGCGATGAGCGCGAGCCACTGCTGCGCGCAATTCGTGGCGCTTGGGCGGCATTGCTCATGCCAGTGGTAGTTATTGGCGGCATTTATGGGGGTGTTTTCACGCCCACCGAGGCGGCGGCCGTCGCCGTGATCTACGCGCTAATTGTTGGAATGTTCGTCTATCGTGAGCTTAACTGGCGCGATTTGTGGCCAGTTTTCGTGAAAAGCGTAAAAGGCACGGTGGCAATCATGCTCATCATCTCCGCTGCCGGGCTATTTAGCTTTTTAATCAGCCGCTCCGGGTTGCCGGCGGACGTGGGTGAGTGGATTAACGCCAATTTTAATTCGGTGTGGACTTTCTTGCTGGCGGTGAATTTGCTGCTGCTCTTTGTCGGCATGTTCATCGAGACCTCGGCGGCCATTCTGGTGCTCGCCCCAATCTTGGCCCCGGTGGCGATCGCCTTTGGTGTGGATCCGGTGCATTTTGGGCTGATCATGGTGGTAAACCTGGCAATTGGCATGTTTACCCCACCACTTGGCGTCAATCTTTTCGCCGCTTGTGCTATTGCCAATCTTTCGCTTGAAAAGATGATTCCGTACCTCATTCAGTTTGTGCTGGTGGCGATCGGCTGCTTGCTACTGGTGACTTATTTCCCGGTGATTAGTCTGGGGCTTGTGGATTTGATGTATCGATGACGGCACAAGGTTGCTTTATTAATGGCGAGTGGGTTGCCGCCGAGCGCGGCACAATCGAGGCGCTGGATCCCTCAACCGATGCGGTGATTACGCGAATTGGCCGCGGTGGGCCGAATGAGATTGAAGCGGCAGTCTCGGCGGCACGCCAGGCGACAAAAGACGAGTGGATCCATTGGTCCGCTGCCGAGCGTGGACGGGTGTTAACGCGGCTATCGGCACTCATTACGCAGCACCATGAGGCGCTGGCCGAGATGGAATGTCGTGATACCGGTAAGCCGCTGACGCAGGCGCGCAACGATATGACGGCCACGGCGCGGTATTTTGAGTACTACGGCGGGGCGGCGGATAAGCTCCACGGCGAAGTAATCCCCTACCAAGACGGCATGACCGTGATGGTGCAGCGTGAGCCCTATGGCGTTTGCGCGGTCATCATTCCGTGGAATTATCCGGCGCAGATTTTTGGCCGCACGGTGGGTGGCGCGCTGGCGGCCGGGAATACCGTGGTGCTGAAGCCCGCCGAGGAAGCCTGCCTGAGTGTGTTGCGCTTAACCGAGTTGGCAGCCGAGGCCGGTGTTCCAGCGGGTGTGTTGAATGTGGTGCCGGGGTACGGCGCAGAGGCGGGTGCCGCTCTCGCCGCGCATCCGGATATTGATCATTTGTCTTTCACTGGCTCACCGGCAACCGGTACCGCCGTGTCGCGAGCCGCTTCGGGCCGGCATGTGCGCCTGACCATGGAGTTGGGCGGCAAATCGGCACAAATCGTATTTGCCGATGCCGATTTGGATGCCGCTGCCGACACCGCGGTGCGGGCGATTGTGCAAAACGCCGGGCAGACCTGCTCAGCCGGCAGTCGACTGCTGGTGGAGGCCTCGGCGCGTGAGGCGATGGTCAAGCGCTTGGTTGAGCGGTTTTCTGCGCTGGTGGTGGCGCCGGGAATGGCAGACCGCGACTGCGGGCCTTTAATGAACGCCGCGCAAAAGACACGACTAGAAGGCATGCTTGAGCGCGGGCGTGAGGCCGGGATGGAAGTGCTGGCGGCCGGGGCGATTGATCCGGCAGCACCCACGACCGGGCATTTTGTCCCGCCAATGTTAATTACCGGCGTGCCCCCGGATCATGAAGTGGCCTGTGAGGAGCTCTTTGGCCCGGTGCTCACACTCTTTGAATTTGCTGATGAGGATGAGGCGGTTGAGCTTGCCAATGGGACCGATTTTGGCCTTGTCACTGGCCTTTGGACCCGCGATGCCAGCCGGGCGTTGTCAATGCCGCGGCGACTGCAGAGCGGCCAGGTGTTTGTGAATAACTATGGTGCTGGCGGCGGTGTCGAGCTGCCGTTTGGCGGCATGAAGCGCTCGGGCTATGGGCGTGAGAAGGGTTTTGAAGGCATGAAGAGCTTCACAACGGTGAAGACGGTGGTGCTGAAGCATTAATCAGGAGGTTTGGACGATGCGGTTGGCGGCAAAGGTGGCGATTGTCACGGGGGCAAGTTCCGGGTTTGGTGAGGCGATTGCGCGGTTGTACGCCGAGCAAGGTGCGCAGGTGGTCCTTGCCGATATTAATGATGCCGCTGGTGAGCAGGTCGCCGATAGTATTCGGGCGGCTGGTGGTGATGCCATTTATGTCCATGCTGACGTCTCGTCCGCCGATTCTGTTCAAGCACTAGTTGATCATGCCGTGGAGCACTACGGTGACCTCGATATCATCGTTAATAACGCCGGCATTACGCACCGCAATGGCCCGATGCTGGATGTCGATGAGGCAATGTTCGATAAGATCTACGCGGTCAATGTGAAATCACTATTTCACACCGCTAAGGCCGCTGTTCCGCTGTTTCGTAAACGGGGCGCGGGCTGCTTTGTGAATGTGGCCTCCACCGCCGGTGTCCGGCCACGGCCGGGCCTGACTTGGTACAACGGCAGCAAGGGTGCGGCGATCATCACCGGCAAATCCATGGCCGTCGAGCTGGCGCCGGAGAACATCCGGGTAAACACCATTAATCCGGTGATGGGTGAGACGGGGTTGATCGATGACTTCCTGGGCGATAACAGCCGCGAGAAGATCATCGCCGGCATCCCGATGGGGCGCTTAAGCCAGCCGATGGATATCGCCAACGCCGCGCTCTTTCTCGCCAGCGATGAGGC
>CBFHTR010000037.1:0-5636 GCA_965658695.1 Spiribacter sp. | reverse complement strand
GCTCCCATTCCTCACACGTTGCATTAGGCCCGGTTGGCACATCGCAAAGCCCACACCATCCAGGCACATACCACCGGCAATGCCGGCAGGAGTTACTTGTCATCCTTCGGCTCCAGATTGATCACGCGTACGTCACCAAACGCCTCGCGCAACTCATCGACAAACTCAGCAATCTCAGGAAACCGGCGCCGGTTTTCTTCTGCAGTTGAGATTTTTGGGTCTTTCATATCGCAATCGCCCTCGGGTTTGCTGGGTCCTCATATCCGCTCCAGGCAGGCTGATATTTCAGCGTTGACATACCGAGCCGGCCGATTTGGCGGAAGCGGATCTTTTGGATATGCACATCGACCATCGGCCCTGCTTCGCCGCCCAAATCACGCCAGATGCAGATACCGTTGTCGGCCTTATTTCGCCAATGAGCTGAGCCCCCACAGTCGTAGAGCGTGGGCACCGGGTACTCGCCGCGTTCGTTTTTGCGCAGCTTTGTCGGGTGAACCACAATCCAGACATGCACCCCATGCCGCCGGCCAAACTGGCGGATGCGTTTCAGGCTTTGTGAAATGTATTGCGTCTCGGTTTGATCCGATGGGCACAGGTGCTCCATCTCATTCCAAGGATCGATGACAAGCCCGCGGATGCCGTACTGGTAGACCAATTGCGCGGCCCGCTCGAGCACGGCATCAATGGTCCACTCAGCATCATCAGACGGCAGAATCCAGCGGAAGTGATTGCTCACCCACCGCCGGGCGATATCCATCGTGTCTCGGTCCATGCGCTGGGTCGGCCCGTCATGAAAGGGTCTGCCAACATACTTCTCAATGATCCGCGCCATGTGATCCTGGATCGGCTGGTTCTCCGGGGAGAACATCGCAAAATTCCATCCATGCGCTCTGGCAAGGTTCACGCAAAGCGCATCGAGCCAGTTGGATTTGCCGCTGTTCGGAATACCAGTGACGACCGTGAACTCACCGGGGCGGACGGTGTAGTACTCATCAAGGCAAGGCCACCCGGTCGAAACCCCCCGCTCTAGGCCATCGACATAAAGCCGCTCGATGTCCTCTGCCAGATCATCGGCGGTGAAAACCCCCTCAATCGGCAGCGGCTTTGCCTGAGCGATGACCTCGGAGAGCTTCTCAGGGCCGTGTGTTTTCAACACATCGTTGGCGTCTTTGCAGCCTTCAGGCCACTGCACCACCAAGCACTTCTCCCGCCCAAACCGCCGGCAGAGCTCATCAGCAAGACGCTGCCCAGGCAAGTCGTTATCAACCGCGATGACCCACTGCTCAACCGCCTCGACCTTGGGGTCGTTCAGAAACTCAAACTTCGAGGCGTAGTTTTTGGTGTCCGGGGTGGGCGCGCCGTCAGGGACTGAGACACAATTCGACCAACCGGCAACCTCACAGGCGAGCTTGTCGAACTCCCCCTCTACGATCAGCGTGCCGGCCGGATCGATATCATCGAGCCCGAATAGGATGCGCTCCGCGCCCTTTTCCATTCGGAAATTTTTCTTTCCATCCCGATACTTTGCGTTGACCAACTCGCCATCACGGTAGTAGGGAAAGCAAATGGTCGAGACCTCTTTGCCGGACTGCGGCATCCAAACCGTCTGGCTCGAGAGGCGGTTTCGATTCGCCACCGTCGGGGTAATCCCTCGGCCCTTGAGATAGCGGATGGCTTTCTCGGAAAGCTCGGTTGCCTTAAACGGCTTGGGCTTTGCGTAGACCTTTGGCTTTGGCTCGATGCGGCCGGCGTCATCTCGCTTGAGCCCGCCAGCCCAGCCACAGTGATGGCAAAACCAAGTCCCCTCGTCGCAGTTAACCGACAGGCAAGGATCTTTTTTCTTCTTGCGCGTCGGGCTGCATTCCGGACAAGGCACATCGATCTCACCCGCCCGCCCTGCTGGGACATTGATCCCGTGCTGCTCGAAAGTCTCGGTCAACATACGAATCGCCTCTTCGGTTTGAGGCATCCACGCATGTACGCCATCGGATCAGCAGGCCGCTTAGCGATGGTCGCCGCCACGGCCTCACGCACTGGCTCTTCGCCATGCTCACCGATGAGCTTTCCGAGCATGCTTCGGTTATAGGAGCTTTCGCCGACGTAGCCTATCCACAAATCCCAAAGCGCCTTGGATGGATCAACAGGCGCATCTGATTTTTCAGATGATGGCGCTTCAGCGCCCGTATCTTTAGATACGGAATCTTCTTCTCTTCTCTTCTCTTCTCTGGTCACGCTTGTGTCACACGTTTTGCGTGACATATCTGTGACCACTGCGTGACTATTGCGTGACTTGCGCTTGCGCAAAGTAGCCTCAGCCCGCTTCTTCGCAGACTCCCCGTTATGCTCCTGAAAGTCAGGCACAGCAAGGGTTTTATCGCCATCAAACTGCAGCCACCCAGCGGCGATCATCGCCTCTGCAAAGCCTTTTCGACCGATGATGTCGTCTAGCGCCTCAGGGGTATAACCCTCAAGCACGCCCTCTTCTGTGTGCTGGTCAAAGACAGACCAAACCGCATGGAGTGACCCAATGACGGTATGCCGGTCACACTTTGTGTGTGACATAAGTGTGACCACTTTGGGGTGAGTCTGTAGCGAGGCGCGCATCTTGATCCAATCGTTAGCCATCAGACCGCACCTCCTGGGCGTTGCTCGAGCGCATCGCGAATTGCCTGCGCCCAAGCATGGACACGGTGAGGGGTTGGGCCTTCAATTTGCATCTTGTCGGCCTGCTCTCTTGCTTCATTCCAGCTCATAGTTTTGGCCTCCTGGGTTGCAACTGCAGCACCGCCTTCGGCGTTCTGCGCGTATAAAAAAGCCCGCGGAGCGGGCAAAGGGCCTAAGCCCATCGGGGGAGAGAGACTAGGGTTCAACAAAAACATCGGGTCTGATCTCTTCGGGGCGCACCCCGCTGATCTTTGAGAGCTTTGGCACCCAGTGGGCTGGGACTTGATTTTTGCCCCACTTAGAAACGGCTTGCCTGCTAATGCCGAAAGCTCGAGCGACTTCGCTGCAGCCACCGCATTTTTCAATCACTGTCCGAGCGTTTGTGTTGTTCATGGTCAAAAAGTATGACCACCTGAGATCATCACTGTCAACCCCAGGTAAACATTTCCGACCACCTCAGATCAGTTTCTTGACAACCTAGGATAGGAATTACTTGTCAACTCAATGTTGTCGGTCGATAATCGACCAATGGCATTCGGAGACACACTCAGGCGCTTGCGACAAAACGCAAGCATTTCCCAGCGCGGGCTCGCTCGATCGCTGGGCATCTCGCCTTCCGCGGTTCAGCGCTGGGAGAGCAATGAGGTCTTGCCGCAATCTGGCCGTATCAGGGAAATCGCGGACGCTATAGGCGTGACGCAAACGGAATTGCTTGGGCTGGAGACGGAGCTCTCGGATGCCAGCAGGCCCGGCGGCAGAGTCCCGCTTATCTCCTGGGTCCAAGCTGGACAATGGGGAGAAGCCGTGGATATCTACCAACCAGGCGAAGCTGCTGAATGGATTCCTGTTTTAAAAACGCCGGGCCCAAACGCCTTTGCGCTGACTGTAAGCGGAGACAGTATGGTGTCCTTATATGGGGCGCATAGTTACCCGCCAGGGACTGTGATTGTTGTCGATCCCGCTGTATCACCGACCTCTGGCAAGCGTGTCGTAGCGAAACTGATTGATGGCGGCGACCATAAGGTGACGTTCAAAGAGCTACAGCAGGATGCCGGTCGGTATTACCTCAAGCCGCTCAACCCGCAATACCCAACCATTGAAGTCGATGAGAACGTCGAGATTGTAGGGACGGTCGTGGCAACCTTCCATCAAGAAGGTTAAGTTTTTTTGCTGACAGTGACCACCTGGGGTTGACAGTGTAAACCTGGGGATGCAGTATGGCCTTGACGACTACCTGAAGTAGTCATCTACAGGAGGCCAAAAATGCGTTGGTATGTCATACCGAAAATCACGGACTCGGAAGACCGATTTGTCCCGGAAAGGGAGCGGTCCGCATACGTCGTGAATCAAGACGGCCGGATCGTTGCGATGTTTGACGCCTTGGTTGAGGCTGAGACCGCCGTCGATCTTTACAACAACTCAGTCAAAGAGGTGGCGTGATGAACATGCTTGCCGCTGCTGAGTTTGCCACCGAGCGCGCCTATGAGCGTGAGATCGATCGTGATGATGCCGCTGAGCGTTATCTAGAGAGCCGTCTGCAGGATGCCGCCGAGGGCGATTTTGACCTGCTGCGCGAGATCGTCACGGATGAAGAATTTCTCGACTATCTCTCAACTACCTTGGGCGATGGCGAATGGCCATCATTCAAGCGCTG
Organism: Spiribacter sp.; assembly: GCA_965658695.1. GTDB lineage: Bacteria > Pseudomonadota > Gammaproteobacteria > Nitrococcales > Nitrococcaceae > Spiribacter. The sequence continues at coordinate 1,318 of CBFHTR010000037.1, read as the reverse complement.
TGTCGAGCGGCTGCTGACCCGGGTTATTACCGAAGAAATGGAGAGCAGCGATGGATTCTAAAAAGTCCGAGCAGCACGCCGAGATTCTTCGTGCAATGTCCGAGGAATGGCGCGCCAACGATGATTTATCTGAGGCGATGCTCGATCTCGCGCTTCGCGTCTATGCCGCCCGTAATAGTGAGGAGGCGGATAAATGATTGTCATCGCACCAATTGGAAGCCCAGTCGACACGGCCCGCGCTCTGGAGCGCGAAGGCTTTGAGATTGGCATCGGCAGCGAGGGCAAATACCTCACTGCCTACCCTACTACGATCCCAGTAAATGCGGCGTAAGCACGTCGCACAGGAGGCCAAAATGGAAAACATTGCAAAAGCACTGGTTAAAGCCCAGTCGGAATTCGGCAAGGCGCTAAAGAGTGCCGATAACCCTTACTTCAAATCCAAGTACGCCGATCTCCAGGCTGTGGTTGATGCGGTGATGGAACCGCTCAACAAGCACGGCATTGCCGTGATTCAGCGCACCGAGCCCTCGCAGTCCGGCGTGATCGTCGAGACAGTTTTTGTGCATGAGTCAGGCGAGCAGCTATCGGCCGGGCAGCTCTATCTGCCTGCCCCCCAACAGGACCCGCAAAAGTATGGCGGCGCACTGACCTATGCTCGGCGTTATGCGCTGATGGCAGCCTGCGGGATTGCGCCTGAAGATGATGACGGCAATGCGGCTGCTCAGGCCATTAAAGAAGAGCAGACAAAGCCGGTAACTGCCGAGCAGGTCAGCTACCTGCGAGCGCTCATTGATGAGGTCAGCGCCGATGAGGCGAGGTTCTGCAATTTCTTCAAGGTGAAAAAGCTCGAGGATCTGCCAGCGGTGAAGTACGACAAAGCTGTCGCAGGGCTTGAGAAAAAACGCAAGGAGGCAGCGTGATGGCAGCCTTGGCACACGAGATTCAGGGCTCAGAGGCATGGCTTGAGTACCGCCGCACTCGCGGCGGGGCCTCTGAGGTGGCAGCGCTTTTTGGGTGCTCGCCTTTTATGCCACGCAATGCCCGTGAGCTCTATGAGGTAAAGACTGGCCAGCGCGAGGTCTTCGTCAACAATGCAATGCGCCACGGCAATCAATATGAGCCGGCTGCCCGAGCAAAGCTCGAGGATCTTCTGGGCGAGCCGATTGAGCCGCAGGTGATCGAACACCCGAGCAATCCTCGGATCATCGCCTCGCTCGACGGCCAGACAATGGACGGCAAGACAATTGTCGAGATTAAGTGCCCGCCAAAGGGCGAGCAATCAAAGGCCTGGAAGCAGGTAGAGGACAACGGCAAGCCC
>CBFHTR010000036.1:0-6287 GCA_965658695.1 Spiribacter sp. | reverse complement strand
CATAGTCCGGGAGGGTAAGCACTGTCCGCCCTGCAGCCTCAGAGGCATCAGCCGCATATTGAAGAGTTGGAGAACTAATATTCACCGAAGTATCGACGGACAAGGCATCAAAAGCACATGGTGCTTCGCTACCCCTTCTAGGACAGAACCCATTAATAACCAGAGTCACGTTGCTGGCGGCTGGTGGCAAATCAACAACGATTATTTGCTCAGAACCTGTACCGATAATCGGTTCCTCCGGAAAAAGCGCACCCGTGTCATCTTCGATTTGCAATTTTTCCCCGTCTGCCACGATCACCTTTAAGCTGAGTTCATCTTCAATGGTCTCTATGGTAGGAGTTGCCCCCGACACGTATTCAAAATCCTCGAAAGTATTGAATACATCCAATATCTGAATGTCATAGTCTGGGGTAGTTGTTGCCGATACCAACAAAGGCTGGACGCTCAAGAAAAGCACCAATCCCCAGTAACAAAAATATCGTTGGGCCCGCTCACGCACAAATCAGTCCTGCTTACGTCATGTTCAATAAAAGCTGAAAGCGTAAACGGTAGAAGACGACAACCCTCTCAGACCCTCTCAAAACGAGTCGTGACCAGATTTTGCCGGCACCGAGTATTCGACACTGCGTCTGAGGCGATATTGAATGCTTCTTGCCTCCGACTTTAGGCACGTGGAGGAGGCAAAAGTATTCAATAGCGCCTGGCCCCCGCGGTCAGAATTTAGCGTGACATAGCACGGCGTTTAAGGGGCGATATTGGATGCTTCTTACCGCCGACTTTAGGAACGTGGAGGCGGTAAAAGTATCCAATAGCGCCCATCCCGGAAACGCTGGCTGATCCGGCAAAAAAAACGCCCCGTCGATGCGGGGCGTCTGGGTGCTCGACCTAAAGCCGAGTGACTATCATCAGCCGGAGATCACATCGACGGCTCAAACACGCGCAGCGTGTTGTATTCGCCGTCCTGGATCTCCCAGTGCGCAAAGGTACCGCCAACATCACCGTTGGCATCAAAATCAACGCTACCGGATGCACCCTGGTAGTTGATCGGGGCGCCTGCTTCGAGCAGCTCCACGGCACGGGCAAACTCACCCGGGCCAACCACTTCGCCATCCGGATCATTAATCACCCGCAGGTTGTCACGGATGGACACCGGATCCGTGCTCTCACCGGCAACAGCCGCCAGCGCGATGGTGTAGACCGCGTCATAGGCCGTGTCGATATAAGGAACCGGGGGAACCTCACCGTAAGCTGCTTCATAAGCGCTCTGGAAGTGCTGGGCCGCATTCGTGTCATCACGTGCCTCAGCCGCAGTACCAAAGCTACCATTGAGGAACTGCGCGCCGAGGTTCTCGATGATCACTGGCGACTTCATCCCGTCGGTGAAGAAGAAATCGGTGAAATACCCGCCCTCCAGGGCCTGGCGCAGAATGGTCTGGCCGTTTTCCGGATAGCCGATCAAAAGCAACGGAGCGCTGCCATCGGAGACTTGGCTGAGCTCACCACGATAGGAAGCCATACCCGGCTCGTAGCCGCTGCGACCAACGATGCTGCCACCGGCGGCTTCAAACGCCTGTTCAAAGGCATTGGCCAGCCCTTCGCCATAATCGTTGTTGATGTAGAGCATGGCCGCACTGTCCACGCCCTTTTCCATCGCAACAGCAGCCAAGGCAACACCCTGGTAGGCATCAGACGGTGTGGTGCGGAACAGGAAGTCGTTGTCCTCCAGATCCGTCATCACCGGCGAAGTAGAAGCATTAGAAATCTGCGGGATACCTTCAGCAGCCGAGACACTGCTTGCCACCGGAATGGTCACACCACTGGAGAGTGCACCGACAATCGCCGAGACACCCTGCACCGAGACCAAACGCTGGGCTGCATCAACACCCGCCTGTGGCTCGGTCTGGGTATCGGAGACTTCCAGCCTAATCGGCTCACCCATTACGCCACCGGCCTCATTGATCTCACTGATGGCCAGTTCGACACCGTTGCGCGAGCTCTCACCATAGGCCTGAAGATCGCCAGTGAGCGGCATCAGCGCGCCGACGCGAAGTTCGGCCTGCACAGCACCGGCCGCCATAACCAGAGACAGCGCTCCTAGGGCGCCGACAACTTTGCCACTTGTTCTCATAGTCCACACTCCATTGGATGGTTAAGGTTTTATGACACCGGGGCAGAATAATCGACCGCCACCGTGAAAGGCAAAGCCTAGACCGCTGCAGACCGCTCCGCTGCTAGGGTCTCCAGCATCGATTCGGCCTCCATCCACTCCCCCTCGGCCTCGGTCTTTTGCTGCTGCAGGTGTCCCTGACTCTTTAGCAATGCCTCAAGCTCTTCTCGGCGTGCGGCATCGTAGATATCCGCATCGGCCAGCCGTGACTCAATCTCAGCCAGCTCCGCATCCAACTGCTCAATTTGGCTGAGCGCCTGCTCAATACGTTTTTTCAGTGGCCGCAATGCCGCCTTGGCCTCAGCGGTTGCCTGTCGACGCGCGCGCTTGGCCTCGCGGCTTTTGTCCGCATCGCCTGCAACCGGCTCGGCCGGCCCGGCCGTTGATTGGCCACCCCGCACGGCACGGTCATCCCGCGCCAGCCATCGCCGGTAGTCATCCAGGTCGCCACTGAAGCGCTCAACACTGCCGTTAGCCACCAGCCAGTAATCGGCAGCGGTACTCTCGAGCAGGTAGCGATCATGCGAGACCACAATGACCGCCCCCTCAAACCCCTGCAGGGCAAGGTTCAGGGCATGGCGCATTTCCAGATCCAGATGGTTGGTTGGCTCATCGAGTAGCAGCAGATTGGGTCTCTGCCAGACCAGTAATGCCAAGACCAATCGCGCCTTCTCACCGCCTGAGAAGGGCTCCACGGGCTCTAACGCCTGATCACCGGCAAAACCAAACCCGCCCAGAAAATCACGGAGTCGCTGTGGATCGGCATCGTTACTGAGCCGTTGTAGATGCTGCAGCGGGCTGCCTGCCAAATCCAATTGCTCGAGCTGATGCTGGGCAAAATACCCCACACGCAATTGTTTAGCGCGACGGATATGCCCCGCGTTCGGGGCCAGCTCACCAGCAAGCGCCCGAATCAAAGTGGACTTACCGGCCCCATTCCGGCCCAGCAAACCCACGCGGTCCCCCGGCGCTAACCCCAATCGCAAACCCTCAAGAATCGGGGCATCGGCATATCCCAAAGCAACGTCTTCAAGACTGAGGAGTGGATTACCCGCCTCAGGCGCCGCCGGAAATTCAAAGACAAAGGGTGAGTCAACATGCGCCGGTGCTACCCGTTCCATGCGCTCCAGCGCCTTGATTCGGCTTTGAGCCGCTTTAGCCTTGGTGGCCTTAGCCCGAAATCGATTAATAAACGACTCCATATGCACGATCTCGCGCTGCTGTCGCTCGTGCAGTGCCTGCTGCTGAGCAAGCCGCTCGGCGCGTTGCCGCTCGAAGGCAGAATAATTGCCACTGTAGGTGTGCAGTCGTTGGTGCTCGATATGCACAATCGTCTCGGCCACGTTATCTAGGAAATCCCGGTCATGTGCGATTAGCACCAGCGTGCCCGTGTAGCGCTGCAGCCACTGCTCAAGCCAGAGGACCGCTTCCAGATCGAGGTGGTTGGTAGGCTCATCGAGCAGTAACAAATCCGAAGGCGCCATCAATGCGCGTGCCAGGTTCAGTCGTACACGCCAGCCACCCGAGAAGGCAGCCACTGCTTGATCATGGGTCTCAGGCGCAAACCCCAGCCCATGCAACAACATGCCAGCGCGGGCATGGGCGTCATAGCCACCCGCGGCCTCCAGCTCGGCATGGGCATGTGCAATCCGCTTGCCATCACCATTAGCATCGGCAGCCGCCACTTCGGCCTCGGCAGCGCGCAAACGCGCATCGCCGTCGAGGACAAATTCCAGCGCAGGCTGCGGCAGTCCCGGGGTCTCCTGCGCCATCCAGGCCATGCGCCAGCCTGCCGGCAGGTTCACATCACCGGCGTCCACCGACAGCTCACCGCGCAAGAGTGCGAAAAGCGTACTTTTGCCAGTGCCATTACCCCCCACTAAACCAATCTTACTGCCGGCGTGGATGGTTAATCGGGCAGACTCCAGTAGCGGTTCGGGACCTCGGCGCAGCGTAATATCTCGCAGTTGGATCATGCCGGCGTACCACCACAACGCCAGCACTCGGCGAATTGCCCCTCGATGCGCTCACCACAGTCCGGACACACCCAGGCCGCGGGTGCCGGGGCCTCCGGGCTAAGAATTTCCTGAATCAGTTGCTGCGCGATGTTTTTGTCCTCGGCATCCACCCAGATCTCCGGCCAGGCCTCAAGCGGAGGAATATCACCCGCCCCGCCTAATAAATGGCGATTGCGCACAAAGCAATGAATACCGCGTGATTGCAGCGCCGCTTCAATATGACCGGCAATCAGCGGGTCGGAGAGGACATGCACACGCTCAAGATTGCCCGCTGTTGTCTTCATCCCAAAAGGCTATCACAGCGACGGGCGCCACCGTTTCTGCAATCGCCAACCCAGCAGCACCGCCAGGACAACGGCATAGGCAACAGGCTCTGCCCAGCGATTGGCCCGAATAATCCAGAAAAAATGCGTCAACCCAAGTAATGCCGCGGGGTAAATTAACCAATGCAGCTGCTTCCAGCGCCGGCCAAGGCGTTTAATCCAGCCCTTGGTTGATGTCAGCGCCAGCGGTAACAGCATCAATAAAGCCGCCATTCCCACCAGAATAAACGGCCGTTTGATGATGTCAGCCAAGATGCTGGAGAGCACCAAGCTGTTTTCAAAAACCGCATAAACACTGAAATGGGACGCGGCATAGAAAAACGCCCACAACCCCAACTGGCGGCGCAACTGAACCACCCAGGCCGCACCCGACAGCCAACGCAGCGGTGTAATGGCCAATGTGATTAACAAAAATCGCAGCGCCCAAAGCCCAGTCTCCAGCAACAAAGTCTCAACCGGGTTCACACCCAGCTCGCCACGCAGAAGCCCGGCCACGAGGATGACCGCGGGGACAGCACAGACTAAAAACAGCACCAAGCGCAGACCGCGCATCCAGCCAGGCGATGGTGCCCGCTGCAGACGCGATAGCACTGAGGTCTCAGTAATACTTGGCGAGATCCATGCCGGCATAAAGATGGGCCACTTCTTCTTCGTAGCCATTGAACATCAGCGTATCGCGCTTGAAGAACTCACCAATTCGACGCTCCTGCGCCTGGCTCCAGCGCGGGTGATCCACATTCGGATTGACGTTGGCGTAGAAGCCATACTCATCGGGCTGGAGGAGATTCCAGGTGCACTCCGGCTCAGTCTCTTGGAAGTGAATGCGCACCACTGACTTAATGCTTTTAAATCCATATTTCCACGGCACGACCAGTCGGATCGGAGCGCCGTTCTGTGAAGGGATTTCTTTGCCGTAGAGACCCGTCGCCAAAAAGCCCAGCGGGTTCATCGCCTCATCCATGCGCAGGCCTTCGGTATAAGGCCAATCAATGCTGGCAAGAAAGCTCATACCGCGAGCCGCCTGCGCGGGAAAGGTCTGCGGGTCGTGCTTGGTATAGAACTTCACGTACTTGGCGCGGGAGTTAGGTGCTGCACGCCGGATGACCTCTGCCAGCGAGACACCCGCCCAGGGGATCACCATGGACCAGCCCTCCACACAGCGCAGTCGATAAACCCGCTCCTCAAGATCAAGCCCGCTCATGAAGTCATCCAAATCCAGCTCACCCGTATTATCAGCCTCGCCGCTGATGGTGACTGTCCATGGACGATGCTCGAGCCGGCCCGGTGCATAGCGGCTGGGATCTTCCTTGCCGGAGCCAAATTCGTAGAAATTGTTATAGGTGGTGATGTCCTCAAAGCTATTCGGCGGCTCATCGGTGCTGAAGTCGCTTTTTGCGATCTTGCCCAATGGCTCGAGTGCTTCCATGGGTTTGGCCGACGCCCAACCCGGTGCCAACAAACTACCGGCTGCAGCCAGTGCGGAAGTCTGCAAAAACCGCCGCCGGTCGCGATAAATCGACTCCGGTGTTATCTCGGAAGGCAAAACATCACTGCGGCGGGTCTTTTTAATCAGCATGGTCAGTCACCCGATGGTGTGGCTACAGGCATTAGAGACTGTCAATCTACTGGCAAGTTCGCCGGCAGGGCAAACACGCGCGGGCTCAGCCCAAGGCAAGCCGGGCGTTGCGGAAAAGTCGCATCCAGGGGCCATCCTCGCCCCACTCAGCGGGTGCCCAGGAATGCTGCACACTGCGAAACACTCGCTCGGGGTGCGGCATC
>CBFHTR010000035.1:0-6538 GCA_965658695.1 Spiribacter sp. | reverse complement strand
GATCCCTGCTCGAACTCTGCCGAGGCCGTATCGGAAAAATCGCGCTGCAACGCCGGCAGATCACGACTTTCGGCAATGACCGCAGCGTCAGCACCAATCACCGAAAAGCGCATGGTCAGGTGCGCAGGCAGCGCTAGCTGATCCCAGATATCGGCGGGCAGATCCACTCCGGTCATTCGCCGCAGTTCAACCCGTACGGCATCCTCCAGCGACCCTTCCCGCTGGGGCAGCGCTTCGAGTACCGCCTGTGCAAAATCAGGGACGGGGACAAAATTGCGCCGCAGCCCTTTGGGCAGAGACCGTATGAGTGTGATGACCTTCTCCTCCAGCAAGGCGGGTACCAGCCACTCGAAAGGCTCAGGGGTGAGTGCATTAAGCCCTGCAATGGGGATCTGCACGGTCACGCCATCATCCTCGCTGCCGGGAGCAAAGTGATAGCGCAGCGGCAACCGGATGCCGTTGACCAGGACATGATCTGGATAGTCAGCCTCACCAATATCAATGCCCCGCGCCATAAGCTGGTCCCTGCTCAGTCGCAGCGGCCTGTCATCGCCACCGCGGTCAAGCCAACGCTTAAGCGAAACCCCATCGACAACCTCGCGCGGCAGCGCTTCGTCATAAAAGGCATAGAGGGCCTCGCTATCGATTAATACATCGCGACGGCGAGTTTTGGCCTCTAGGGCTTCAATCTCGGCAATCAGCTTGGCATTGGCTTGCAGAAACTCCGGCGGCTCGGCGCCGGGATCGTTGACCAATCCGTCGCGAACAAACACCGCTCGTGCCTCTTCGGGTCGCACACGGGCATAGTCCACCTTGCGATTGGCGACCACCGGCAGCCCATAGAGCGTTGCATCCTCGCGGCCGAATACCTTGCCTGCTTTGCCGTCCCACCAGGGACTGTGAAAGCGGTGTTTGAGCAAATGCGAAGCCAGCGGCTCAATCCATTCCGGGCGCACTTCCCCTACCGTGCGCGCGAATACTCGGCGGGTTTCGACAAGCTCTGCAGCAACAATCCAGCGCGGCGGTTTTTTCGCCACTCCCGAACCGGGATGAATCGCTAACTTAAGCCCGCGCGGGCCAACGAACTCCTGACCCTCATCGCGCCTTGCCACATTGGAGAGGAATCCAGTCAATATGGCCCGATGTACCGCGATACCTTCGGCGGGCTTTGCATTCTCGGCAAGCTTCATGCCGCGAATCAGCCCGTGCAACTGGCCGTGCACCTCAGCCCATTCGCGCATGCGCACATGAGAGAGGAAATGGCTGTGACACCAGGTCTGTAACTTGCGCCGGCTCAATTGATGAGCCTGCTCCTGATAGTCATCCCAAAGCCGCAGAAAGCCGGCGAAATCTGACTGCCGATCGCGCCAGGGGGCCTGCGCGGTATCGGCCGCCTCGCGCTGATCCATTGGACGTTCACGCGGGTCCTGAATCGAAAGCGCTGCGGCCAACACCAACACCTCACGCATTGCCCCTTCCTCGGCTCCGGCAATCAAAATGCGCGCAAGCCGCGGATCAATGGGCAGACGAGCGAGTTGTCGGCCCAATTTTGACAGGTGCTCTCGACGATTAAGCGCGCCAAGCTCATTGAGCAGCTTCAACCCATCACGCACGTAACGCGGATCCGGTGGCTCGATGAATGGAAACTGCTCGATGCTGCCAAGCTGCAGGTTTTTCATCTGCAAAATCACCGAGGCGAGATTGGTACGCAGAATCTCCGGCTCGGTAAACAACGTGCGCTGCTCGAAATCCTCTTCGGCGTAGAGGCGAATACACACCCCCGGCCCTTCTCGACCACAGCGCCCCGCGCGTTGGTTTGCGCTCGACTGGGCGATTGGCTCAATGGGTAGACGCTGGACTTTGGTGCGATAACTGTAGCGACTAATCCGGGCCAGCCCGCTGTCAACCACATACCGAATACCCGGCACCGTTAACGAGGTTTCCGCGACATTAGTCGCAAGCACAATACGCCTGCCACGGTGCGGCGCGAATACACGCTGCTGCTCGGCGGCGGAGAGCCGACCAAAAAGCGGGAGGATCTCGGTATGCGGCGGATGATGTTTGCGTAACGCCTCAGCACACTGACGAATCTCACGCTCACCGGGAAGGAAGACCAGCACATCACCGCGGCCCACTCCGGCCAGTTCATCCACGGCATTCAGCACGCCCTGGCGCAGGCTGACCTCGCGTTCATCGTCACTTTGTGCAAGCAGTGGCCGATAACGCACTTCCACCGGATAGGTTCTGCCGGAGACTTCAATAATCGGGGCATTATCGAAATGCTCGGAGAAGCGCTTTGGGTCGATTGTTGCGGAGGTAATGATGACCCGCAGATCTGGACGCCTTGGCAGCAGGCGCTTGAGATAACCGAGCAGGAAATCAATGTTAAGGCTGCGCTCGTGCGCTTCATCAATAATTAGGGTGTCGTAGGCAGCCAGATCACGATCACCCTGGGTTTCGGCCAGCAACATGCCATCGGTCAGCAGCTTGACACGCGTGCTGGCGCTGGTGCGATCTCCAAATCGCACTCTATAACCCACGCCCTCACCCACCTTGCTGCTACATTCCTCAGCAATCCTGGCAGCCAGACTGCGAGCGGCGATGCGACGCGGCTGAGTATGGCCGATCATGCCGTCAATGCCGCGACCGAGCGCGAGCATAAGCTTTGGCAACTGCGTGCTTTTACCCGAGCCGGTTTCACCGCAAAGCACGACAACCTGATTGGCAGCGACGGCCTCGGCAATGGCCTCGGCATGCTCGAGTACCGGTAAATCCAAATCAAATTGCGGGCGCAAGACGGCTGCCTCGCGTGCGGCTCGGGCGACGGATTCAGTCATCCAACTGCCCCGGGCCCTCCTGGGTAGACGGCCCATTGCGCCGGCGGTTCTGGCGATAATGCCGCGGCGGGAAGCGTATCGGCTCAATCTGCCAGTCATCGCCTTGGCAAGTCAGAATCAGGCAACCGGGGCCGCCATAAGTACGCGTCCGGCCGGCAGCACCAGGGTTAAGCAACCATGGCGTTTCGGTGGTATCCACCAGCTGTCGATGGCTGTGGCCATAAACAACGGCGCGATAATCGCCAAAGCGGGACCGATAGCGCCGATGACGCTGCTCAAGCGTGCCCCAGTCATCCCCGTGCACCACTTTTAGCTTGCCGCCGGGCAGATCCACTTCGGTCTCCCGCGGCAGCTTTTCCAGGACATCCCGTTCGGTTTCCGACCAATGCTCGGCATCATCGTTATTGCCGCGAATGGCTGTGACGGATTCGCTCGGCTGCAGGGCAAGCAGTATGTCGGCACCACCGACGTCTCCGGCATGCACGGCGATCTGGCAGCCAGCGACTTGCTCGGCAACTCGCCCGTCAAGGAAACCGTGGGTGTCGGCAATAATGGCCACACGCACTGCGGTATCAGTCATGAGGCGAGGAAGGCCTCGTCAATTAACTCACGCAAGCGCTGATAGTCGTTCGCGACAGAAAACTGCGGAAACTCGGCAATCACATTATCCGGGGCGCTAAACAGAAAACCCTGGTCCGCGGCGCCGAGCATGGCGGTATCGTTGTAGGAGTCACCAGCTGCCACCACCCGGAAGTTCAGGTCACGAAAGGCTTCAACTGCGGCACGTTTATGATCGGCCATGCGTAGCTGATAGCCGGTAATTTTACCTGCGCTGTTGGTCTGCAATGTATGACAGAACAGCGTGGGCCAGTTGAGCTGGGCCATTAACGGGCGAGCAAACTCATAGAAAGTATCGGAGAGGATCACCAGCTGATAATCAGCCCGTAAGTCGCGCAGAAATTCAGCGGCGCCATCGAGTGGGCGCATATCGTCAATCACGCCTTCGATATCTGGCAGCCCGAGCCCGTGCGCGTCGAGCGTCTGGAGACGCATACGCATCAACTCATCATAGTCGGCAATATCACGGGTGGTGGCTTTTAGCGCATCAATCCCAGTGAGTTTAGCGAAATCAATCCATATTTCCGGGACGAGTACGCCCTCAAGATCAAGGCAGACAATCTTCACGGCATCGGGTCTCTTGAATGCGGGGTGGCGGACAGTAAGCCTTTTCCCCCATCTCTGCAAGCAGCCTCGCGGTTTTGTCACAAACTGTTCATACCATTGAACCAACGTGACATTGGCCCCATCTAATGGCATGTTGACGATTGGTTTTATGGGATCCATGGAGGAACAAACGATGGCCCAAGATTTTCGCGCAGTGACTGCCAACCGCACCGCGACCGGTGGCTCGGTACTGGCAACCAACAAAGTACTGCGTAATACCTACGCACTGCTTGCCATGACACTGATGTTCAGTGCCGCAATGGCCGGTGTTGCCATGGCAACCAACGCCCCACCAATGCACTGGCTGCTGGTGTTAGGCGGCTATTTTGGACTGTTGTTCTTAACGACCTCTCTGCGCAACAGCGTCTGGGGGTTGGCGAGTGTTTTTGCACTCACTGGCTTTATGGGCTTCACCCTGGGGCCGATTTTAAGCCTCTACCTCACGGCATTTAGCAACGGCGCTGAGCTGGTGATGATGGCGCTTGGGGGTACCGGCGTGATGTTCCTCGGGCTCTCAGCCTACGCACTGACCAGTCAGCGGGATTTCAGCTTTATGCGCGGCTTTATCTTTGCCGGCATTCTGGTGGCGTTTGCCGGCTCGATCGCAGCAATCGTCTTCTCGATTCCTGCACTGTCATTGGCCGTGAGCACCGCCTTTGTGGTGTTGATGAGCGCACTCATCCTTTACCAGACCGGTGAGATCATCAACGGTGGTGAGACCAACTACATCATGGCGACCATCACGTTGTATGTGAGCATCTACAACCTGTTCCTCAGCCTGCTGCAGCTGCTCTCCGCCTTTGCTGGAGAGCGCTAAAGCAAATAGCAACGGCTTGTTGATGTAACCAGCCGTCGCTTACATACGACAAACCCCGTCAGTGTCCGCTGGCGGGGTTTTTTATTGGCCTTATTATAATGATCTGGCATGATGAAAAATCTTTTAATTACCAAAGCACACTCCCGAGGGCATTAGCGTGAAACTCAATCAGCTACGCTATATCGTCGAGGTGACCCGCCAGGGGCTAAATGTATCGGCAGCCGCCGAAGCGCTTTTCACCTCACAGCCAGGCGTCAGCAAGCAGATTCGACTGCTTGAGGAAGAACTGGGCGTGCCTATATTTGAGCGCAGCGGCAAGCATTTTGTCGGCTTAACCCCGGCAGGCAAAAATATTGTTGAGGTGGCCGAGCGTATTCTTGCTGAGAGCAGCAATATTACGGCCATCGCCGAGGAGCATAGCGATGACCAGAGCGGCAGCCTGACCATCGCGACCACCCATACCCAAGCGCGGCATGCACTGCCACCGGCGGTGCAAAGATTTCGCGAACGTTATCCGCGTGTCAGCCTGCACTTCCATCAGGGGACACCCGTGCAAATCGCCGAACTGGCAACCGCCGGAAAAGTCGATTTCGCTATCGCCACCGAGGCACTCGACCTGTACCACGATTTGGTGATGCTGCCCTGCTATCACTGGAATCGCAGCATCATCGTCCCCGAGGGACATCCGCTCTGCACGCAGCCGACACTGACCCTAGAGGCGATCGCCGAATATCCCATTGTGACCTATGTATTTGGCTTTACCGGGCGGTCCCAGCTGGATGACGCGTTCCGATCCCGCGGCTTACATCCCGATGTGGTTTTCACCGCCACCGACTCTGAGGTAATCAAGACCTATGTACAGCTAGGGCTGGGTGTCGGCATTATGGCGAGCATGGCGTTTGAGCCAGAGCGCGACAAAGGACTGGTGGCACTGGATGCCAGTCACTTATTTGAGGCCAGCACCACCCGAATCGGCTTTCGCCGTAACACCTATCTGCGTCGTTATATGTATGATTTTATCAACACTTTTGCCCCGCATTTAACTCAGGAAGCGGTTGAGCAGGCCATTCAGGCGCGCAGTCCCGAGCAGCGGCATGCCCTTTTACAAAGCCTTGCGCCACTGGTGCCCGACGAGCCAACTTGAGTGCACCATTAATGGATCCCGAACTGCTTGAAATCCGACGACATCTAAGTGCTTATCCGCCGTTCGAGCATCTCAGCGACGAGCGACTTGACCGTATTGCTGAGCATATCGAGATCACTTACTACCGTGCCGGGCATGAGATCCTAAGCGTCGGGGACAGCATCGAGGCGCTTTGCTATGTCCGCAGTGGTGCGGTTGAGGTTTACCGCCGAACCGGTGATCTTTTCGACCGCTTGGGCGAGGGCAATATCTTTGGCCACTACGGACTGCTGCGTGGTCGTCGAGTGCACTACCCGGCCATCGCCATTGAAGACACGCTGATTTATCACATCCCCGCTGAACTGTTTGATGAACTCTGCGAACAGGACGCGGCCTTTGCCGACTTTGTCGAGTTGGGACGACCGCGGCTTGATATCAATCTGGAGCGCGAATCGCGGCAAAAACACGAGAGTCACAATCTCATGGCAACGCGCGTTCGCAAGCTGGTGACTCGGCCACCACTGATCGCAGAAGCCA
>CBFHTR010000034.1:0-7249 GCA_965658695.1 Spiribacter sp. | reverse complement strand
TGGCGGTTCACCTAATGCGTCGCTCAATGCCGCCGAGATAGCCTGCGGATCGGCATCGGATTCAAACAACGCGGTCACCCGCACCCGATCCCAGAGCCGTGTCTCACCGGGTGCTGGCTCTAAGACGGGGTGGGAATCACCCGCCTCACCCCAAGTGACCGAGACTGCGCCAACCGTCTCGAGTACTGCCTCAGCTAACCCGGTTCTTGCTGCAGCAATCTCAAAGCCAACCTGGCACCAGGCCATGGCTAGCGATTTTCGCCCGGCTGCCAGAGCACATCGCCGCCAGCTTCACGATTGGCATCGCGCGCCAGGACGAAAAGATAATCAGAGAGACGATTGAGATAGCGCAGGACATCCTCATTAATGGGCGTATGCGCGGCGAGTGCGGCCGTATCCCGCTCGGCCCGGCGCGCCACGGTGCGGGCATGGTGCAAATGCGCCGCGGCCGGGCTGCCAGCCGGCAACACAAACGAGCGCAACGTCTCGAGGTTAGTGTTAACCCGGTCGATTTCCGCCTCCAGCCAGTCAACCTGTGAGGGGACAACGCGCAGCGGTTCAAAGGGCGGATCATCCTGCTCGGGCGTGCAAAGGTCTGCGCCAACATCAAACAGATCGTTTTGAATACGGGCAAGGGCCTCGTCCAACTCGCCGCCTGCATGTAGGCGGCAAATCCCCAACAGGGCATTGAGCTCATCGACCGTGCCGTAAGCGGTCACCCGCGCATCGGTTTTGGCCACACGCGAGCCATCACCGAGCGCGGTCTGGCCGCTATCACCCGTTCGTGTGTAGATTTTGGTGAGTTTAACCACCCCGATCAGCCGCCAAAGCGCTTAACGGAGTCGTTGATTTCTGCCACCGCGGCGTCATAGCCCTTCCACCCGTTGGTCTTAACCCACTTGCCCGGTTCCAGATCCTTGTAGCGCTCAAAGAAATGGGTGATCTGCTCGAGCAGCAGCGATGGCAGATCTTCTGGGGCTTTCACCTGATCATAGAGCGGCGTGAGCTTGCTGATCGGCACGCAGAGCAATTTGGCATCCTCGCCACCTTCATCGCTCATCTCCAGCACACCAATCGGCCGGCAGCGAATCACCGAGCCCACGGCCAGCGGGAAAGGCGTGATCACCAGGGCATCCAGCGGATCGCCGTCGCCACAAAGGGTATCTGGGATAAAGCCGTAGTTGGCCGGGTAGTGCATGGCCGTACCCATGAAGCGATCCACCATGATCGCACCGGAGTCCTTGTCCACTTCGTATTTAATCGGGTCGGCATTGGCCGGAATCTCGATGATCACGTTGATATCGTCCGGCAGCTTTTTGCCTGCGTTAATGCCCTCGTAGGCCATGCTTCTCTCCCTGGTCAGTCAATAGGTTGATCTTGGGCGGATTATACGCAGCCACACCCTCGGGGTCAGTCCCCGAATGGCGGCAGCCGCTTGGCCACCTTCTCGGCGCGCAGACGGGCATAATCCGGCAATCCTTTGCGATACGGCGGATAGTCTTCACCGGCAATGAGTGGGCGCAGATAGCGCAAACAGGCCTCGGTGACGAAAAATCCACTTTCATCGATATATTCAGCGGGCATTTTCGCCTCGACGTTGGCCACGTCCGCCAGCGGCACCTCGCCAATGTGCCAGCGATAAGGCTCATCAGATTCGCGCACGATGGTGGGCATAATGGCATTGCGCCCGGACAGCGCGTATTCAACTGCCGCGCGCCCCAGTGCATAGGCCTGCTCTACATCGGTGGCCGAGGCAATATGCCGAGCCGCGCGCTGCAGATAATCGGCGATGGCGTAGTGATATTTATAGCCCAGGGCATTTTTGATCATGGTTGCTACTGTGGGGGCAACGCCACCAAGCTGCACGTGGCCAAAGGCATCGCGCGTGCCCTGATCAGCAAGAAACCGGCCATCGGCGGTTTTCACACCTTCAGAGACAACAACCACGCAATAACCAAACTGCTCTACGCTTTCTCGCACACGATCCAAAAATCGCTGCTCGTCGAGCGGGACTTCGGGCAGCAGGATGACATGCGGCGGATCCCCTTCGGCCTCTCGCGCCAGCGCAGCGGCCGCGGCAATCCAACCGGCGTGCCGACCCATTGTCTCGAGGATAAAAACCTTGGTGGAGGTCTCGGCCATGGAGGCGACATCCAGCCCGGCCTCACGCGTGGCGACCGCAATGTACTTTGCCACCGAGCCAAATCCAGGACAGGTATCCGTAATCGGAAGGTCGTTATCCACAGTTTTTGGCACGCCAATGCAGGTCACCGGATAGCCCATGGCCTCGCCAAGCTGCGAGACCTTATGCGCGGTATCCTGCGAATCACCGCCACCGTTGTAGAAGAAATAGCCAATATCATGCGCTTTAAAGACTTCGATCAGTCGCTCATATTCAGCGCGATTTTCCTCTAGGCCTTTGAGCTTATAGCGTGCCGAGCCAAACGCTCCGGCCGGAGTATGGCGCAAGGCGGCAATGGTCTCTGCCGATTCCTTGGCGGTATCAATCAATTCCTCATGCAGCGCACCGAGGATGCCATTGGCACCGGCATAGACGGTGCCAATTTGATCCGGGTGTTCGCGAGCGGCTTCGATGACACCGCAGGCGCTGGCATTAATCACAGCGGTCACTCCGCCGGACTGGGCATAAAAGGCGTTTTTGGCTGGCATGGTGGCTCCCTTCCCCAAGGCAAGCCGTGATTCTAGCAGGCGACGCGAAGCCGCTGAATCGTTACCATGCAGGCTATGAATTACCGCAGCGCACCCGAGACATTGCTCCGCATTGCCCTATTGCGTGCCGGGCCGCAGGATCTGCCCTTCTCCACCGGCTTAATGGGGTTGCTGATTGCGTTAACCGCGGCCATTAACTACCCGGTAATCGCACGCTACACCCCTGAGGCTGAGCCCTTGCTGCAGATTGTGCTGCTGCTGGCCTACAACCTGGGCTTTCTGGGTGCCGCGCTCTGGATTCGGGGGCATGGCGCGCGGTTTGTGCAAGCCGCGACGGCCATTTTTGGCACTGATGTCATCATCTCAACGGTCGCGCTACCCGTTTTGTTGATTATCGGCAGTCCTAATGATGCCAACGCACTGGCCGCGATCAGTTTTCTGATCCTGATCATCTGGAATATTGCCATCGTCAACCACATCCTGCGTGCGGCACTGGATTTGGGTAGCGGCATAACGCTTGGCATCACACTGGTCTATATCTTTGGCGCCAGCGCCTTTGTGCGAGCAGTTATCGGCGCATGAAGCATATTCATATCCTGGGTATTGGCGGGACTTTCATGGCTGGGCTAGCGGTGCTGGCCCGTGAGGCCGGCTACCGGGTGACCGGGCAGGATGGCCCGCTCTACCCACCCATGAGCAATATCCTGAATGACGCCGGCATTGAAGTAATTACTGGTTATGACGACTGCCCGGCGGCCGAGGCGGCCGACATTGTGGTCATTGGCAACGCGCTCAGCCGTGGTAACCCTGCTGTTGAGGCTATCCTCAATCGGGGTCAAGCCTATACCAGCGGCCCACAATGGCTGGCCCAACACATCCTGCCCGGGCGCTGGGTGATCGCAGTAGCCGGCACCCACGGCAAAACCACGACCGCAAGCCTGGTCGCTTGGCTGCTGGAGGCCGCAGGATTTGATCCAGGGTTTCTCATCGGTGGGCTGCCCGGGAATTTTTCTGGCTCCGCACGATTAGGCAGCGCGCCGTATTTTGTGATCGAGGCCGATGAATACGACACGGCCTTTTTCGACAAGCGCTCAAAGTTCGTCCACTTCCATCCGCAGACCCTGGTTTTAAACAACCTGGAATACGATCATGCGGACATCTTCCCTGATCTTGCTGCGATTGAGCGGCAATTTCACCATCTTGTCCGCACAGTGCCCGGACGTGGCGCCATTATTGTCAACGCCGATGACAATGCGCTGGCCCGCGTTCTCGCCAAGGGCTGCTGGAGTGAGCAAATCGCCTTTGGCAAGACGGCTGCGGGCGATGGAAAACTGACTCAGACCACTGATGGCTGGCAGCTTGCCGGCGGCGATTTCACACCGCCACTGCCAGGCCATCACAACGCCATGAATACCGCAGCGGCACTGCTCGCAGCGCGCCATGCCGGCTTACCCATTGCCGATGGCATGGCGGCACTAACGGGCTTTGCCGGCGTCCGCCGCCGACTGGAGTTGCGCGGCACCGTCAATGACATCCGGGTGCTGGATGACTTTGCCCATCACCCCACGGCCATACAAGCAACGCTGAGCACGTTAAAAGATGCCGATCCCCAACGCCGGCTCCTGGCGGTGGTGGAGCCGCGGTCGAACACCATGCGCGCCGGTGTTCACGGCAGCGCGCTCGCCGATGCGCTCAACCCCGCGGACAAGGTCTTTATGCTCACCGAATCAGGTCTTCATTGGGATGCCACCGACACACTTGCCAGCCTGGGCACGCGGCTCGTCACAGCGCCGACCGTCAGCGAGCTGAGTACTGCCGTCGCGACAGCAGCGCATCCGGGCGATACGATTGTCGTGATGAGTAACGGCGCATTCGGTGGCATCCATGAGCAACTGCTCGCCGATTTACAGGCGCATTACCCAATCAATGGAGAGATAGCATGAATGGCGCACCGATTACTTTAGCGATTACTGGCGCCTCTGGCGGGATATACGGACTAAGGCTTTTGGAATGTCTGCTGCAGGCAGGCAGGCCGGTCTATCTGCTGATCTCTGAGGCCGGGCGCCTGGTGCTAAAAATGGAGCACGACCTCTCGCTGCCAGCCCGGCCTGCCGATATTGCCAGCACACTCACCGAACGTTTTCAGGCCGAAGCCGGACAATTGCAGGTTTTTGGGGCCAAGGCATGGACTGCGCCGGTGGCCTCCGGCTCTGGCGCCCCGCGGCAGATGGTGGTCTGCCCCTGCACCACCGGCACGCTTGGGCGCATTGCCAGCGGTAGCAGCGAGGCATTAATTGAGCGCGCGGCGGATGTTGTGCTCAAAGAGCGCGGACAGCTCATTCTGGTGCCTCGCGAAACCCCACTCTCTGAGATTCATCTAGAGAATATGCTGCGGTTAACGCGAATGGGCGCGGTCATGCTGCCGGCCAACCCGGGGTTTTATCATCGCCCAAGCGATCTGGCCGGTGTGGTGGATTTTGTTATTGCCCGTATTCTCGATCGACTGGGCATCGATCAAGGCCTGGTATCCCCCTGGGGCAGCGAGCCGGGCGAGTAACGCGGCGTGGCCTCGGTCTCAATCCGAATTAACTCACTTTTCTTGGCGGCGGCCGAGAGCAACTCACGCACCGCTTCACGGCTGGCAAAGTCTCGCTCCAGACGCGGTAGCAAGACGCCACCACGAATCTGTTCATACTCAAGCTGCAGCAGCCAAATCGGCCCGCGCGCCGTTTCCGCGCCCCGCCAGGCTCTGAGCACCCAGCGATCGCGACTGTCTGGAATAAGCTTTAAAAATACCTGCTGCGGCCGACGCCCATCGTGGAATCGTGGCAGCACCGGCAGCCTGGCACCGGATGGCTGCGGGCTAATCCAGCGCAACAATCCCCGCCAGCCCCATCGCCGAGCCGGCGCCCAGTCCCCGTCAGCAAGCCCGGAGAAATCTGCCCCAGCGCTAAACCACTGCGCGGCAAAGGGCTCTTCCAGCCCGAGCAATCCCAAACGCCGATCAGGGAGATTGGCCGCGTCCTCGCGCCAAGCCGGCAAAGAAACCTGCGCAATCTCGCTACGGCCGGGATAAGCCCCGCGATGATCAGGCCAATTGAGTGTCTCCGTCACGCCGGCCACTGCGGTTAATACAATCACCGAGGCAATCACTGCCAATGATTGCCGCTGAATGCGATGCCCCTGCACGGCCAGCACGCCAGGCAGAGCACCCAGCGTGACCCCAAGCGCAAGCCCGCCAATCACATCCAATGGCCAATGCACACCCAGTACCAGGCGACTGATGGCTACGGTCAGGGTCAATAGACCACCCATCAGCAGCACCAAAAAACGGGCATAACGCTGGCGCTGCGGCAGAACGACAACCCAAGCGGTAATCAACGCAGCAATGCCGGCCGCATGCGCACTGGGGAAGGCCCCGGCAAAATCCATCCCCTGGGTAAGACCAAGAGGCCGGGGTGTTGCAAGCCAGGCCTTGCCGCCATAGGCCAATGCCTTGGCAAGACCCACCGCAATAATCACCAAACCGGCGTGCCGGGCCTGTCCGCGCCACCAAAGTGCGCCGGCCAATGTCAGGGTTGCTATCGCCACCGGCACAACGCCGCCAAGCTGAGTCACCCGCCAGGCCATCTCCTGGACCAGGGGTGTGCGCTCGGCATGAGCAAGGGCTAATAAACCCCGCTCCCAATCCTGCGGCCCCGGCTGAATTATGGCTTCGAGCCAGGTGACTGGCACCAAAAACAGTGCCAGCCACCACAACCAGCCTTCGCGATGGCGCAACGAGCGCAAGGCTGCGTGCGGCGGTCGCAACCACGCCCATTGCACACCGCGGGGTGGCTCCCGGCCGACGGCGCGAGCCAAGCGGGAACCGGCCAAACGCAGGGGACGATCAAGCCGCGGCAGCAACCAGCGCAGCAGCAGAAAGGCACCCACGGCGATCACCAACCAGGCCATTAACCGCCCCATGACTTCAATGGCCAACATAATTGATGCGCCGAAGACCACACCCGGCAGCAGATAGGCCGGCGCCCAGGCAATGGCTGAGCCAACATTGGCAAGTAAAAAGCGCCCCGGCGGCATCCCCAGCATACCCACCACTGCCGGGATCACTGGCCGCACCGGCCCGAGAAAACGGCCAATCACCACGCTTTTACCGCCGTGCCGATAGAAAAGCTGTTCGGCCTGATTGATGGCACCGGGGTAGCGGCGAATCACCGGAAAGCCACGTAAGCGATCACGAAAATGCCGGCCAAGCCAATAGCTGAGGCCATCACCGGCGATGGCGCCGGCCATCGCCCAAAGCAGAATAGGAACTAATGCCAGATTACTGGCGCCGACAATGGCGCCAGCCATGAGCATGAGCACCGCACCCGGGACCAGCAGCCCCACCAGGGCCAGTGATTCAAGAAAAGCGATCAGGCCAATAACGACGCCGGCCCAGGCCGGATTGGCAGCAAGCCAGTCAAAGAAGGGGCCGATCGCCGCCTCAAACCCGCTCACAGATCAGCGAACACTCGCTCAACGGCATCCAGGGTATGACTGAGCGCAGCCTCGTCATGCGCCGTGGAGACAAAGCCTG
>CBFHTR010000033.1:0-7991 GCA_965658695.1 Spiribacter sp. | reverse complement strand
GGTTGGTGCCCACATCCACACGTTCTACGTCATCAGGCTTGATGTCATTCTCGAGAATAAGCTCGAGCATTTTGGTCATACCCGGATGAGTGAGCGAACCCGATGGATTGGGTTTGATGGAGACGCCCGGATTTATAAAGGTCCAGGGTGTGCCGAGCTTGCCGGCGATGAACTCCAGATCGTAACCACCGCCATGCGCCTGGAAGAAGCCACGTGGAGACTCCAGAATGCGATCGGTGGAAGTCCACCCGGCACGGGCAAAATCAACCGCCACCACACCGGATTCCGATGAACGGCCAGCATGGAACGGCTTAGTCATGGTGCCGAAATTCTCGCGAAGGCCAGCCGACTGACTGGCGGCTATGGCCAGGGCCCGCTGCATAGTTTCAGTATCCAAGCCCTGCAAGCGCCCAGCGGCACTGGCCGCAGCGAAGGTGCCGCAGGTTGCCGTGGCATGAAAACCATGCTGGTAGTGCCGCGGCGAAATCGCTTCAGCAATTTTGGTCTCTACCTCAACGCCCAGATGATAGGCCAGCATCATCTCCTTGCCGCTGTTGCCCTGCTGTTCAGCAATCGCCAGTGCAGCTGGCAGGCAAGGCGCGGTGGGATGTGTCAGCAGTCCGTAAACCCGGTCCGGGCCAACGGCAAGCTGCGTGTCATCGTAATCATCAGCGTGGATACCCACACCATTGGCAAAGGCGGCAAAACGCGCTGGCGTTTTCATGCCAGTACCAATGACTGTTGCGGCTCCGGCACCTGCATCCACGCCTTGTGCGCGCAGATAGTCCTGAACAATGCGCCCGCTCTCGGCCACAGACCCGGAGAGTGCAAGCCCAAAACCATCCAGAATGGATTTTTTACCCAGCGCAATCAGCTCATCCGGCAGATCTTCATAACGGGTGTTGAGCACAAACTCGGCTACCTCGCGGGTGAGGCCTTCACCCTTTTTGGAGTTGATATCCGGCGTGTAGTGCTTAATCCCGCCATCCTGCTGTCCAGTCATCGAAAATCTCCTGTTGTAATGAATATTCAGTTAAGCCGAATGCGCTGCATCACCAATCGCTTGATCGGCGCGGCAAAAATACTGAGCAACGCCAGTACAAAGAACGACATGGCAATCGGTCGGCCCAAAAACCCGGTCCATTGCTGATCAAAAATAATCATTGCCTGCGCCAGCGAATTCTCGGTGAGTTTGCCAAGCACCAACCCCATAATAATCGGTGCTGGCGCGAAGCCGTAGCGCTTGAGGACAAAACCGATCAAGCCGGCAAGCAACATTACCCAGACATCTTTCATCGACTGCTCAAGCCCATAGGCACCAACAAAGCAGAGCGCGAAAACCGTGGGCCATAGCAGTGCCCGTGGCACCTGAGTGATGCGAGAGAACACCTTAGCGCCCACCAGGCCAAAGCCCAGGAACAAGAAGTTAGCAAGCAGCATCGAGAAGAAAATGCCGTACAAAAGAGCCGGTTGCT
Organism: Spiribacter sp.; assembly: GCA_965658695.1. Lineage (GTDB taxonomy): Bacteria > Pseudomonadota > Gammaproteobacteria > Nitrococcales > Nitrococcaceae > Spiribacter. Next base: position 6,516 of record CBFHTR010000033.1, on the reverse strand, counting down.
GCTCAAAGAGATACGGCCCCGGACGCAGGCCCTGGACCTGCAAGCCACCAAGAATCACAGCGGCTGTGGCACTCCCTGGAATACCCAGCGCCAAGGTTGGCACCAACGAGCCACCGGTAGCGGCATTATTGGCGGCCTCAGGGCCGGCGATACCCTCAATGGCCCCTTCTCCGAATTCTTCCGGATTCTTCGACCAGCGCTTGGACTCGTTATAACCAATCATCGCCGCCATGGTGCTTCCCTCAGCCGGCAGGATGCCGATAAAGGTGCCGATGCCGCAGGAGCGCATGATGGTGTATTTCACCTTATTGAAGTCCGCCCAACTTGGGAGCTTAAGCGCAGAGACACCGATAGCAACCACTTCTTGACGCAATTTGGCTGCCTGCGAGAGCAATTCCGTGATGGCAAAAAGACCAATCAAAACCGGAATGAAGTGAATGCCCTCATAGAGTTCCGGCATACCAAAAGTAAATCGCTCCACACCGGTCGTCAGGTCGACGCCGACTGTGGCGATCAGCAAGCCAAAACAACCGCCTATGAGGTTTTTAACCGCACCCTTGCCGCTGATCGAAGAGAGCATCGACAGGCCAAATACCGCCAGCGCGAAATACTCCGCCGGGCCAAAACTATAGGCCACTCGCGCGAGCATGGGCGCGGCAATCAGCAGCACCAGCACCGAGAAGGTTCCTCCGATAACCGATGAAACCGCGGCAAGACCCAACGCCCGGCCGGCTTCACCGCGCTGCGCCATCGGGTAGCCATCAAAGGCCGTGGCGGCTGCAGGCGGCGCCCCCGGCGCGTTGATTAAGATGGCGGTGATCGAACCGCCGAAAGTTCCCGCGCAATATAATGAGGCAAGCAACGCAATCGCTGGAATCGGATCCAAGTAAAGAGAGAATGGCAGCAGAAGCGCTGTTGCCATCGATGATGAAAGCCCCGGGAGGGCGCCGACCAGCACACCGCCGATCGTGCCAACAAAAATCAGCCCGAGGATATAGGGGTCGGTAATGACCTGAAGTGCAACTTCCAAACCAGGCATGACTTAGCCTCCCGCACCAAGCAAAGCCACAACGACACCTGCGGGAAAGCGCACTTGCAGGCCGATGGCAAAAATAATGTAAATGGCGGCGGGCAGGCCGATCGCCAACGAAATAATTCGAGTCTTACTCCGCTCTCCCCAGAGCCAAGTCAGCGTCATTGAGAGCAGGGAGACGGTCAGCAAAGTCCCCAGAGGCTTAACCAAAAAGATTGCCAGAGTAATGACACCGGCCGTAAGGAAGACCGAGCCGGGAATACCACCGAGTTTCTCTGGTGAACGGCGAAGCCCCGAGACGATAAGAATCACACTCAACCCGGCAATCACAAATAAAATAATCCGCGGGAAAAAGGTGGCGGGAATGTTCTGCGAGAGCATTGCCGGCACCGAATCGAATGTGGTGGTGATGTAAAACGTGACCGCGCAAAAAATCAGCAACACCAGGCCGACGTAGACATCGTGATGCAATCCGCGCGCACTTACCCCTGACACGTTGGTCATGGTTAAAAACCCTCTGGCAGTGATTGTTCCTGGAAAGCCCCGGGCGGCGGATGGCACCGCCCGGGGAATAGACCGCGAATCAATCGCGTACTTACTGCTCAACCATGCCGAGGTCGATCATGGCTTTCTCAGCGGCCTCATAGAGGTCACGGATCTGCTCGTTCCACTCTTCGGCATCACCGATCGAGCTTCCATCAAGACCGGTACCCGTCAGGTAGGCCTGATAAGCAGAATGCTCCATACCCTCAAGCATGGCCTGCTCAAGAATATCGATCCGCTCCTGCGGGACACCTTTGAGCGCAACCACACCGCGGACGGTTGAGAAGGTCACGTCATAGCCCAGCTCCACAGTCGTCGGAACGTCAGGCAGTACACTCATCCGCTCGTTAGCCATAACAGCCAGCGCACGGAAGTCGCCACCCTCGATCTGATCGATTGCTTCCGTGATATTGAGACCCGAGGCATCAATGTTACCGCCCATAAGGTTGGTCACAATCTCACCACCGCCTGAGAATGGGACAACACTGATATCGGTGTTGGCCTCATCGGCAAGCGTGGCGCCAGCCACGTGGTCAATACCACCAATCTGAGTGGTTCCCCACTTGATCGGGTTATCACGACCCGCCTCGATGAGGTCATCGAGCGTCTCGTAATCACTATCGGCACGGACCATGACCACCACCGGGTCATCGGTGGTACGGACGACACCAACGAGATCATCAATCTCAAGCGGGCCCTGGTTACGAGCAATCGCAAACAGGTGGGTTGGTGTAATCGCCATCAACGTATGGCCGTCGCGCTCGGCTTCGTTGACATAGTTCATGGCAAGTACACCGCCACCGCCAGTACGCGGCGTGATGCGCATATCCTCGCCGAGTGCGCGACGCGTACCGATCAACAGCGTGCGAGCCGTTGTATCCGTACCACCGCCTGGCGAGGCGTGTGTCACCACTTCAACAGGCCGATCAGGGAAATCGCTTTGTGCAACAGCACTGCTAAGGCCAAAACTCATTGCCGTAGTGGCCACAACAGTTGCCAGAACAGAACGCTTGAACGTATTTGTCATCGCTGACATTACTTCTCTCCTCCAGTTGGATTAATTTCAACCGCTTCCGTGCTGCTTACCAATAATGGTTGCCCTTGGTGTCAGGTGCCCGTACCACGGGCGCCTTCCCTCGCTTGCTCGTCACGGGGCTGTGCAAAAAGCATTCGTCGCATGCCCGCCTGCACATGCCGATGCAAAACCTCGAAGGCCTGCAACGGCTGCCCTAAAACCATGGCGTCAATAATCTCGCCATGCTCTGCATTGGACTGCTGAAGGCTGCCGCGCTGCACCAGGCCGCTGGCTCGATACAAATGCAGCTTGGCGACCAGATTCTGATAATTGCGAATCAGCTCTTCATTGCCCGTATGCTCAAAAATCGCGGTATGAAATTTGAGGTTGAGCGCGTAATAATCACGCGTCCGCCCGGCGCCGACCTCATCTCCCATTGCCGCATGCAGCTCCCGCAGCTCGTCAATCAAGGCCGGGTTTGGTTGCTGTGCCGCAACGTAACCAGCGTATCCGAACAAACCGGCGCGAAGCTCATAGAGCTGCTGCGCTTCCTCAAGACTGATTTCGCGAACGTAAGCACCTCGATAAGGCACCATGCTGAGCAACCCCCGCTCAGCGAGCCCGCGGCATGCCTCGCGAATCGGCCCCCGACTCACGCCGAAGCGATTCGCCAAATCCACCTCGTTAATCCGATCGCCCATTTTGAGACCACCGTCAACCAGCATCTTTTCGATTTCCTGGCGGACAGCGCTGGTGAGCCCCTGGCGTTCGAATCCGTCGTTCATCAATGTCGACAACCTTGTCTCTCCTCTTCCCTCAATATCCATTTACAACTTGATTGGCACTATTGATACGCTCATCAAACCTAAACTGTCAACACTTTGTTTGCATCCGATTATGACGGTTTCAGGGGCTTTTAGATTGATAGCAGCGATCTAATCAGCTTTACACTGCCGCCCCGCTTCTGTAGATATAGCGTTTTTACCAAAAACTGTTAACTGTTTAATCACGAGGAGAATTCGATGGCTGCCACCCCCCAGAACATCACTGCCGCAGCGGCCGATTTTGTTCAATCGCTGCGGTATGAGGACCTCAGCGATGAGGCGCTACACATCGCCCGCCGCTGCATCATCGACACCATGGGTCTCTATGTGGCCGGACTCACCGAACACTCCATTCATATTCTCATCGATGATGCCAAAGACACCGGTGGCCGGGCCGACGCCACACTACTGGGCGCTGGCAGCCTTAAGGTACCGGCACCACTAGCCGCACGAGTCATGGGAACCGCCGCCCACGCACACGATTGGGATGACACCCAGGTCAGCCATGACCCTGCGCATGTCTATGGGCTACTAATGCATCCATCCGCACCGCCACTGACCGCGGCGCTAGTGATGGCGCAAAAAGTCGGCAATATCGATGGCAAAGCGCTTCTCACCGCTTTCCATGTTGGCTATGAGGTGGCCTGCAAAGTCTCGGAGTGGACAAAACCCGATCTCTACCGTCGAGGGCTTCACTCCAGTGGCGTTGTCGGCACACTGGGTGCAGCCGCCACCGCCGCACGACTGCTCGGCCTTGATCACGAAAAAACCGCTGTAGCGCTTGGCATCGCTGGCAGCATGGCCTCAGGCATTCGCGCCAACTTCGGCACGATGACCAAGCCATTGCATGTGGGACGCGCCTGTGAAAATGGCATCACCGCCGCGCTACTTGCGCAGCGTGGCTATACCGCCGACCCGGAGATCTTGGATGGACGCTGGGGCTTTCCAACGGTACTGGGTGGCGGCTTTAGTGAAGAAAAACTCAGCGAGGGTTTTGGCAAGCCGCTGACGATGGTTAACCCCGGGGTTAGCATCAAGCCTTACCCCTCCGGTATTTTGACGCACCAGTCCATGGATGCGATGCGCGACTTAGTCCTTGAACATGACCTCAAGCCCGAAGAAGTCGAGCAGATTGATTTTTATGCCGCCAACAACATTATCGAGCCAATTCGCTACCCAGTCGCAAGTAACCATTTGCAGGCCAAATTCTCTATGCCCGCCCTACTGGCGATGATGGTCATCCGCCGCCAGGCAGGTCGCCGTGAGTTCACCGATGAGTTTGTCGGCGGAGATGCCATGCAGGATATGCAAAAGCGCACACAGGTGCATCTTGACCCAGAGATTGAGGCCATGGGCTTTGATCTGATCCGCTCTCGCATTGAAGTCACCACCAAAGACGGCCGCAAGCTGGTGCAATGGGCCGACGAGCGCTACCGGGGCGGTCCCAGCAAACCAATGACGGATGCGGAGGTTGAAGAGAAATTCCGCCTCTGCACCGAAGGGTTGCTTGATGAAACGCGCCAGCGCCGGGCAATTGAGCAGATTTGGGCCATAGACACAATAAGCGATATCAACACCCTTATTGAGGGGATTCAGCTCGACGAACCGGTTCATGACTAAGTTCACCATCGCGGGCCCGCTGCTTGAGCGGGCCCAACCGCTTTATCGAGGCGTATTGGTGTGTTTGCTCATTGCCCTAGCCTCAACGTTTATTGCCGATCACTACGGCGGCCCGACGCTGCTCTATGCCTTGCTGTTTGGCATGGCCGTGCACTTTCTCAGTGAACAACCGGATTGCCAGCCGGGGATTGAGTTTACCGCTCGCACCGTGCTGCGGGTTGGCGTGGCGTTGCTGGGTGCCCGCATTACACTCGACCAAGTCACAGCACTTGGGATATTGCCGCTGGCTTTGGTCGTTGCCAGCGTCACACTGCTAATTTTCAGCGGTAGCTTGATTGCCCGGCGGCTGGGGCTTGATCGTGATCTTGGCCTGCTAACAGGTGGCGCAGTCGCCATCTGCGGGGCCTCCGCTGCCCTGGCGCTGTCATCCGTAATGCCGAAGAACGCAGACAGCGAACGTCATCTGATTTTGACCGTCGTGGGCGTGACCACGCTATCAACGATCGCGATGGTGCTCTATCCCATTATCGTCACGGCACTCGGCCTGCCTGATCACATCGCCGGTATTTTCCTTGGCAGTACCATTCATGATGTCGCACAGGTTGTCGGCGCCGGTTATATGATCTCCGATGCCACGGGCGATACATCAACAATCATTAAGCTGCTGCGCGTGGCGATGCTGGTGCCGGTTGTGCTTGCCTTTACTTGGTTTTATCGAAGCCAGCGCAAAGAGGCGGCGCAGACTGGAGTGCGCGTACCGCTGCTGCCGATGTTCTTGGTGGTTTTCATTATTTTAGTGGGTATCAATAGCGCCGGGTGGATACCCGCAGTTGCCCGCGATGGCATGGAAACCGCTTCGCGTTGGTGCCTGGTTGCCGCCATTGGCGCGCTCGGCATCAAAACCTCTTTGCAGAAACTCTCACAAGTTGGCTGGCGGCCGGTCGCCCTGATGGCGATCGAAACCGTGTTGTTGCTGGCCGGGGTGCTACTCGCAGTCACGCTTATTGATTTCAGCGCGTAGTAGCGTTTTTAAGGATTTGGTGGAGCCAGGCGGGATCGAACCGCCGACCTCCTGCATGCCATGCAGGCGCTCTCCCAGCTGAGCTATGGCCCCATCGAGTGGAGACCGCGAAGTCTAGGAACGACGCGGGTTGCTGTCAAGTCTGTGTGGCCGCCCAATCTGAGGCCTTCTGTAGCCGACGCAATGTCGCCTCACGGCCTAATAGCTCACAGGTAACATCAATTGGCGGCGACACCGGCCCACCGGAGACCGCCACGCGCAAAGGTTGTGCCACTTTCCCCATCTTCAAATCATGCGACTCGGCAACACCGGTAAGCGCCTCATGGATGGCACCGGCCTGCCAATGCTCAAGCGCTGAAAAGGCCTGATGCAGAGCATCCAACACCGCCTGCGCGCCCTTTAGGTTTTTATTCGCCGCCTTCTCGTCATAGCCCTGTGGTTCGCGGTAGAAAAAGCGGCT
>CBFHTR010000032.1:0-9128 GCA_965658695.1 Spiribacter sp. | reverse complement strand
CGACCAGGACAATGCACTTGTTCTAGATGATGCATATTCGCCAGATGCGCATGATGCGTATTTCTACGCGCTAGCCAAATTTGTCAGCGATGGCCTACATGCCTGTGGCTATGCCCATTGCAAAGGCGAAATCATGGCCACCAATCCGCGGTGGCGTCAGCCCCTATCGGTCTGGCAGCGCTATTTCACCCGGTGGATTGAAGCACCCAACCCAGAGCGACTCTTACACAGCAATATCTTCTTTGACCTTGATAACGTGTATGGCGAGGAGCGTTTTGTCGAGTCATTACAGGAGACCATTTCAAGCAAAGCGGCAGAGAGCCCGGCCTTTCTCGCCGCGATGGCGCGCAACGCACTGAATCGCACACCACCGCTTGGTTTCTTTCGCGATTTTGTGATGGAAAAGGATGGCCGACAGAACAATTCGATTAACGTCAAACGCCGCGGTACCGCACCACTGACTGATTTGATCCGCATTCACGCACTCGCCTGTGGCTCGCAGGCGCAGAATTCATTTGAGCGCCTAGCCGATATTGCCGAGACCCAGCTGCTTGGCCCCGGTGTTGCCGACCGACTGAGTTACGCCCTCGAAGTCTTGAGCCTGACGCGATTGCGGCATCAGGCCATCGACATCAACGAAGAGCGCGAGCCTGACAACAATATCGAGCCCGAAAACGTCCCGCCGAAAGAGCGCGCGGAGATTAAGGCGGCGTTTCGTGCATTAAGCGATGCGCAGAAATTCCTGCGTTTTCGCTACCCCACCCCAGGCTGAGCCCGCCTGTATGCGAAAAAAGGACTGGCAAACCCGCGCCCAAGCCTGGCAGGAGACGCTCAAACGCCTCCAACGTGAGGCAAAGCACGCTGAACTCAAAGCCTTCTACAAAGCCTTTCCTAACATCGACGAAACCGCCGTGGGCGATTTACCTTTGGTGGCAATCGATCTGGAGACAAGCGGGCTTGATCCAAAGCGCCACGCCATTCTGAGCATCGGTGTTCTGCCCTTTACCCTTAATCGCATTCGCCTTGCTGAGCGTCGCCACTGGGTGGTTCGACCGCGAGCCGGATTCTCCGGTGAAACGGTGGTATTTCATGGCATCACGCATACGGATACTGAGCAGGCACCGGAGTTTCGCGATGTCTTCCCAGAGGTTTTGCAGATGCTCCACGGGCGCATGCCCGTTGTGCATTACCACCCTATCGAACGGGAATTCATGGACCGGGCCGTACGGCGCGAGCAATGGGGGAGTTTTCGCTTCCCAGTCATTGACACCATGGCAATTGAAGCCAGGCGCTACCGGCATAACTGGCGCTCACGCCTTCGGGCACTGATCGGCCGCACGCCGATTTCGATTCGCCTCAACGACAGCCGTATCCGCTACGGCCTGCCGCCTTATGAAGGCCATCAGGCTGTGTTGGATGCGCTGGGTACCGCCGAGTTGCTGCAGGCGCAGATCCTGCATCACTACAGCCACTCGACACCCATTGGCGAGCTCTGGTCCTAAGCGGCTCGCGGTTCGGACATCAGCCCCTTGACGATGGCATAACAGGCCACTAGCAAGACAATGGTGAACGGAAACCCCGCGGAGACCGCCATTGCTTGCAACGCCGTCAAGCCACCGCCAAGCAGCAAGGCAATGGCAATGGCCCCCTCGATAATGGCCCAGAACATGCGCTGTGGTTTGGGTGCATCGACCTTACCACCCGCGGTGATGGCATCAATCACCAGCGATCCAGAATCCGAAGAGGTAACAAAGAACACGACCACCAAGAAAATGGCGATAATCGATGTGATAGTCGCCAGGGGCAAATTGGCAAGCATTGTAAAGAGCTGAAGATCGCCACTGGCCGCAGCGACGCCATCAAGCCCGCGATTAACCACCTGATCAATGGCCGTCCCACCCAAAGCGGTCATCCAGAGCACGGAAATCAGCGTCGGGATGATCAACACCGCAATCAAGAACTCCCGAACTGTCCGACCGCGGCTCACCCGCGCAATGAACATGCCCACAAACGGTGACCAGGAGATCCACCAGGCCCAGTAAAAGGCGGTCCAGCCCTGCGAGAAATTCGCATCTTCGCGGCCGAAAGGATTAGAGAGTGCCGGCAGGTGCTTGGCATACGAAACCAAGTATTCAAAAAAACCGGTCAGTATCAATAACGTCGGCCCCACCAGAATGACAAAGAGCAGCAGCAGTGCAGCAAGCACCATGTTGATCTGGGAGAGACGCTGCACGCCTTTGTCCACACCCAGCATCACAGAGGCGAGCGCCACCACCGTAATCCCCATGATCAGCAGCACCATCGTGACTTCATTGGCGGGCACGCCGAAGAGATGCGACAGTCCGGCTGTTGCCTGCTGTGCGCCGAGCCCCAGTGACGTCGCCAGGCCAAAGAGCGTGGCAAAGACCGCCAGGATATCAATGACATGACCCGGCCAGCCCCAGACGCGCTCGCCCAGGATGGGGTAGAAGACCGAGCGCATCGTCAGGGGTAGCCCTTTATTAAAAGAGAACAGTGCAAGCGATAGTGCGACGACCGCATAGATCGCCCAGGGATGAAGCCCCCAGTGGAAAATCGTCGCGGCCATGCCCAGTGAGATGGCGGCATCCTGATTGCCCGCTGCCGCTCCCAGCGGTGCCCAGTCGGTGCGAACTCCACCATCCATGCTGGTCCCGCCCATGGCGGTGCCGTAGTGGCTGAGAGGCTCGGAGACACCGAAATACATCAGCCCGATCCCCATGCCTGCAGCAAATAACATGGCAAACCAGCCCATGTAGCTAAAATCAGGCTTGGCATGTTGGCCGCCCAGCCGCACCTTACCGAGTGGGGTAAAAATCAGCGCCACCGACAGCAGAACAAAAACGTTAGCGCCAGCGAGAAAAAACCAGGAAAGATTGCTCGTTAACCAAACACGCAAATCACCAAAGAGCGGCGCCAGCGAATCCTGCAGCGCGAGCGTAAGGATGACGAATAGCAAAACCACCAACGCAGAAAAGGTGAAGACCTTACCGTGCAAATCGATATCCACACCAAGCGCGCTGGTGGTGACATTGTCCTGACCGATGACGTAGTCGGTATCGATCAGATCAGCTGGCCCTTCAGGCGCAGGAACACCTACAGACTCCGCCTGATCAAGCTCGTTGTTCTTTTCACTCATCGCAATACTCCCTGATGGATTCAGTCGGCCGGACGGACCAAAAAGACCGAGACCTCGGTGTGCGTAGCAATCTTGCCGCCATGGGCAGGGATCACGGCATCGAGGTGTTTGGGCAAATGGGTTGCCATGACCACTAAATCAGCACCCTCGGTATCAATCGCTTTAATGATGATGTCATCCAAATCAGCGACAGGGTCCGGCGAGTTAACACAGCGCGCGCTGGTGGTCTGCCCATGGACCGTTTTTTGCTCAAGGGCGAATGCCTCAAGTTTCTCCGCGTATTCTTCAGGCGTGCGCGCCACGCTACCGGGCTGCGAGCTGGTTACCCCCAAATAACAAACTTCCGCACCGTAATGACGGGCAAGATCAGCGCTTGCCGACAGTGCGCGCTCGATCGCCTTGAGGTGAGCAAGGTCGACCGGGATAAGGATCTTTTTAAACATGCACAGTTGCTCCTTGCATAACGCGACGGTCGTGCACGAGCCTGAGACAAATGTTTGCGCCCCGTCAACCGGCGAACTCCTGAGAAAAGGCAAGCGGGGCAGGGCTTACTGGTAGCTTCCCCGGCCGGCAAAAGCATGCGAGAGCGTACCCGCATCAACGTAATCCAAGTCACCGCCAAGCGGCACACCATGGGCAATTCGCGAGACGCTGACGGCTGCATCACGGGCCATTTCGGCGATGTATTGGGCGGTGGCTTCGCCCTCTACCGTGGGGCTAATCGCCAAAATCACTTCTCGCACTTCACCTGCCTTGAGACGCGCTTCGAGCGCCTCAAGCCCAAGTTCGCCCGGCCCGACACCATCAAGTGGTGACAGTCGGCCCTTGAGCACGAAATAACGCCCCTGATAATCCGTGGCATCCTCGAGTGCCTGCACATCCGATGGGTTCTCGACAATACAAAGCACACCGCCGTCACGCCGTGCATTACTACAAAGCGGACAACGCTCAGCTTCAGTGAGATTACGGCAGTCCTGGCATTCACCAACGGATTCAGCCGCCTCATTCAATGCCTGGGCGAGCCGGCGCGCCCCCGAGCGATCGTGCTGCAGGAGTGTGAATGTCATGCGTTGCGCGGATTTTGGCCCAACCCCCGGCAAGCAACGGAATGCCTCCATCAGCTCCCGAACCAGCGGTGAGTACGCCATTAAAACGGCATCTTCATGCCCGGCGGCAGATTAAGCCCCTGAGTAAGACTCGACATCCGCTCCTGAGTCACCTGCTCGAGCTTTTGAACCGCATCATTGCAGGCTGCCGCCACCAGATCTTCCACCATTTCACGATCGTCATAAACGGTCTCGTCGATGGATACGCGTCGCACCTCATGGCGGCCGGTCATGATCACGCTCACCATACCGCCACCGGCCTGCCCGGTGACCTCAATCTCTGCCAGCTCGGCCTGCGCTTTTTGCATTTCTTCCTGCATACGCTGGGCCTGCTTCATCATATTGCCTAGTCCGCCCTTCATGATTACTCCTGGTCTCTGGGACGAATGGAATCGGGAACGATTTCGGCATCAAATGTCGCTTTGAGTGCCTGAATATTAGGATCGGATTCAATAGCCTTTTCTGCGGCCGACTGGCGCTCTGCGGCCGCACGCTGCGCTGCAGCTGCTGGCGTCTCACTGGCAACCTCCCCCACTTGCAGGTGAACCCTCAGGGTGGCGCCATAATACGCGGACAGGGCCTCCTCAAGCCGAAGCACGACATTATCATTAAGCAAATGATCATGACCCTGCTCAATTTTCAAAGTGACTCGGTCGCCCTCGCGGCCGCCCCAATCGCAGTGATCAGCGAGCGCTTTGGCCATTCCGCTTAAATCCAACGCGGCCACTAATTGATGCCAATTGACCGCCGCAGAATCTGTTTCTGGTGCAGAGGCCACTGGCGCAGACGAGCGCTTAGCAGCTGGCTCTAGCGTCGGTGGTTTGGGCGCAGCCGATTGTGGCGCCGTAGGTGCTGGCTCAGCGGGTTGCGCTGCAGCCGGCTTTGGCACTGCTGACTTTGGGCTTGCCGGCCGCGGCTTTGGCGGCGAGGTAGCCGTTTTTTCTGCCGACCCCGTCTGCTTGGCGTCTGGGGAGAAATCCGGCTGAAAGGCCAACATGCGCAGAAGCGTCATTTCAAATCCGGCCTTGGGATCCGGTGCCAAGGGCAGATCACGACGGCCATGCAATGCAATTTGGTAGAGCAGTTGCAACGCGGCGGCGTCAAGGCGCTCACTTAGTGCCCGCAGCCGTTGTTCATCTGCCTCGTCACCCGTTATTACCTCCGGCACGATCTGGCCCAGCCCCATCCGATGCAGGACCGCAGTGATCTCGCCCAGGGCTTCTGCAAAATCCGGCGAGGACTCCGCCATTCGGTCAATAGTGGCCAGCATCGTCGCACCATCACCATCAGCGAGCGCCTCAAGCAGATCGAAAACAAACGATTGCTCGAGGCTCCCGAGCATATCCCGCACCTCGGCCTGGCGTAGGGCGCCACTGCCAAAAGCGATCGCCTGATCCATCAAGCTAAGCGCATCACGCATGCTGCCTTCGGCCGCACGCGCGATCTGGCTGATGGCGGCAGGTTCAGCCTCAAGCTCTTCGGCTTGCGCAATCGCTTGTAACTGCCCTGCAATCATATCGGGCAACAATGGCTTTAAATTGAACTGCAGGCATCTTGATAAAACGGTCACCGGCAATTTTTGCGGGTCCGTCGTTGCCAACAGAAACTTTACATGCGCCGGTGGCTCTTCCAGCGTTTTCAATAATGCATTAAAGCTGTGCGTCGAGAGCATATGCACTTCATCGATCAGATAGATCTTAAAGCGTCCGCGGCTTGGGGCGTATTGAACATTATCCAGCAGATCGCGGGTATCCTCGACTTTGGTCCGCGAAGCGGCATCCACCTCAATCAGATCAACAAATCGGCCGCTGTCGATCTCTGTGCAGGCCGCACATTCGCCGCAGGGGGTATCGGTGACACCAGCGGCCTCGCAGTTAAGGCATTTCGCCAGAATACGGGCCACGGTTGTCTTACCGACACCACGCGTGCCGGTGAAAAGATAAGCATGATGAAGACGGCCTTGCGCCAAGCCATTGCTCAGTGCACGCAGCACATGCGACTGGCCAACCATTTCCGCGAAATTCCGCGGGCGCCATTTGCGGGCGAGCACCTGATATGTCATGAGGACCGAGTATAAGGAAAGGCGGGGACGCCAGCCACACCCCGGCGCCCGAGTCCACCGCTACCGTTGCTCCCTTCCGGGCCTGGCGGGGTTTGCGGTTTATCGTCGCGGGGGGACCGGCGCCACCGCAGGTTTATGCTAACAGCTCAGCCCACAGCGGGCGAGCCAAAATATAGGGACCGCCATGCGGCAGAACATCGAAATTTTCTGGATATTCCTTCGCCTGGGGTTGATCGCCTTTGGCGGCCCTGTCGCGCATCTGGCGTTTTTTCGTCGGGAATTTGTTGAAGATCGACGCTGGCTGAATGACGCCAGCTATGCCGAGCTCGTGGCCATCGCCCAGATGCTGCCCGGGCCAGCGAGCAGTCAGACTGGCTTTGCCATTGGTATTCATCGCGGTGGCGTTATTGGGGGGCTTGCCGCCTGGCTGGGTTTCACACTGCCATCCGCGGTCATCATGATCGGTTTAGGGTTGGGTGTGCTCTGGCTGGGCGATTTCACCACTGCCGGTTGGCTGCAGGGTCTTAAACTCGCGGCAGCGGCTATCGTTGCCCATGCTTTGTATGGCATGGCACGCCAGCTCTGCCCCGATACCAAGCGCGCCATCATTGCGCTAGCCGCAGCTCTGGGCGCCACATGGCTCGGCGGCCTGACTGGTCAAATAGGCATGATTATTCTGGGTGCAGCCGTGGCTTTGCTCTTGCTGCCTCAACCCACGGTCGCGGGGCAGACAGGTCTATCCGTTCCCATCAGCCGCCGCACCAGCCTGATCGCATTGACTATTTTTGTCCTGGGACTGTTGGTATTCAGCCTATCCCTAACGAGCATCTCCCCGATCTGGGGGGTCCTCTATCGCAGTGGCGCGCTGGTGTTTGGTGGCGGACATGTGGTTCTACCACTGCTGGAGAGCGGACTGGTGACACCCGGGTTACTTGATAGCGACCGTTTTTTGGCCGGATACGGCGCAGCGCAGGCCATACCCGGGCCCATATTCTCATTTGCCGGCTATCTGGGCACTCAGGTGACTGCGGGCAGCGCACTGATGACGGGCTTACTCGCCACGGTAATGATCTTTGCACCGGGCATGCTGCTGGTGGTCGCCGTATTGCCCTTTTGGCAGACACTGTCGCGCTATGGGCTGGTGCGCAAGGCGTTGTTGGGAATTAACGCTGCTGTGGTGGGTTTATTGGCCGCCGTGCTCTGGGATCCCATTCTGATTGCTGGTGTCACCGGAGTTGCCGATGCGTTGATCGTACTGACAGCGATAGCGGTCCTTTTTATATGGCGTGCCCCGCCTTATTGGGTGGTCGCCGGGTGCGCAGCGGCGGGACAGCTGGCCGCCATGCTGGCTATCTAGCGGCCCTCAAGGGCGTAACGCAGCACTCGACGCTTAATCCAGCCGCCGTGTCCGGCTAAGCGCAGGCCGGCGCTCCTGACACGAGCCAAGGGGCCAAGCGGTGCGGTAAATCCCCAATGGAACAGACTCATGGTGGATTGCATCAGCTGGTTATCCGGCCGACGAGCCCGCTCATAGGCCGCCAACATAGGCGGATGAGCGACAGGCAATGCCTGACGATGCGCCTCAGCTATGCGGGCAGCCAGATCGCGCGCATCACGCAATCCCAAATTAACGCCCTGCCCCGCCAACGGATGAATCGCATGCGCGGAATCTCCAACCAGTACCAGATTGCCCTTCCAGTACTGGCGGGCATGGCGCCGACGAATGGGGAAACTGCCACGGTCATACAGCACATCAATCAGGCCAAGCTCACCCGGGAAGGCATCTTCAATGGCATGAATGAAGTCCTTTTCACTCAGTGCCAGCAGCTCCCTGGCTCGGGCTGGCTTGACGTACCAGACCAGCGAAGCAGCACCACCCGCTAACGGCAATAACGCTTGCGGGCCCTCCGGCGTAAACCGCTGCCAGGTTGTATGCGCCGACGCTGGACGGGTGAGCACGGTTGCCACCACTGCATGCTGGTCGTAATCGCCTTCCCAAACACCAATACCGGCGGCTTCGCGCAGCGGCGAGAGCGCTCCATCGGCTGCAACCAGGAGTTTTGGATCTAACACACCCTCCCCTTCTAGGGTGAGCGTTGGCCCATGTTCGCCGGATTCAATCTGCAGTGCGGCCGCCGGTGCATCAAGTTGAACCGCATCAAGCCCCTTGGCGGCTTTCAGCAACGCTGCCTGCAGATGCTGATTCTCAACAAACACCCCAAGCCGGTCGAGCCCGAGCTCCCTGGCAGTGAAGGACAGACGCCCCTCACCGGAGACATCCCAAGTCATGACTTCATCAAAATCGGCCACACGGGCAGGATCCAGCAACGACCAGGCACCAATGGATTCAAGATATTCAATGGAGCGGCGGTTCAGCGCCGAGACCCGCAGTCGCGGCGGTTCATCCGCACCCGGCCAAGCAGGCGGATTCGCCTCCAGCACGCGAGCGGGAATGCCACGCCGCCCTAGGTCAACGGCAAGGGCAGCGCCCACCATACCGCCACCCACAATTAAGATATCCGAAGGCTTCATTGCCAACTCCTCAGATTAACCGTCCCGATGGTGCCACAGTCGCGGGGACAACGGCAGTTCTGCCCTGCATCGGCTTGCCCCGTATCAAGCCATCGCCCGTGACGCCGCACTCGGCTCTGGCCGGATAGCGACAGCACTCGCCTCCTCGACATGCTCAATCCAGTGAAACTGCATATCAGCGCGCGCCGATTCAGGAATATCTTCAAAATCCTTGCGATTGCGGCTGGGCAATAACACCGTATGAATCCCTGCCCGGCGGGCGGCCAGCACC
>CBFHTR010000031.1:0-9731 GCA_965658695.1 Spiribacter sp. | reverse complement strand
GCATAAAATCGGTGCGAACCACCTCACCAAGCCGGAATTTAAGCGCCTTTTCCGTCTCTTTGACGGTAAAGGTGCCAAACGTAATGCCAACTGCCACCAGGACAATCAACACGATGCCAATCGGAGTGAGACGATTCATTAGCGTGTCTCCCGCGTGCGCAGCGAGCTGCTGTTGCCGCTGCTGGTCATTGAGCTAGAACCCGTACTACCGGAGAGCGAGTTACTGAGCGAGCCTGCCCCATCCATATCGGCGCTGCTCTGAGGTGTACCACCGCGCATCATCCGATCAAGCGGCAGATACATAATCTGGTTGCTTGATTCGGCATCGATCAGCACCTTGCCGCTGCGCCCGAGCACACGCTCCATGGTGTCCAGATACAGACGATCGCGCGTAACCTCGGGGGCCTTTGAGTACTCAGTCAGCTGCTGGGTAAAGCGGCTGGCATCACCTGTTGCCCGCTGCACAATCTGCGCCAGATAGGCTTGGGCTTCTTCGCGAATACGCGCTGCCTCACCCTCTGCCCGCGGAATGACTTCGTTGCGATAAGCCTCGGCCTGGTTTATCAGGCGCTCGCGGTCCTCTCGCGCTTTAATGGCATCTTCAAAGGCATCCTGCACCTGCTCAGGTGGCTGAACATCCTGAATCACCACTTCAACGACCTCGATACCGGCGTTGTAATACGTGAGTGCTTCGTTAATCAGACCTCGAGTCTGCTGCGCCACTTCGGCACGGCCTTCGGTCAACACGAAATCCATGCGGCGTTTACCCACGGTCTCGCGCAACGCGCTCTCGGTGAGCTCTTTGAGCGTCTGCTCTGGGTCAACAAACTCGAACAGAAACTGTGCCGCGTCAGAGACTTGGTACTGCACCGCGAGCTGCACGTTCACGATGTTCTCATCCTCGGTGAGCATGAGGGCCTCGGAGAGTACCGGACGGGTCTGCTGTGGCGAGACCGCCTGATACCCAACAGTAATCCGGCGACGGGTGGAGACATCAACCGTCTGCACCGCTTCAATCGGATAAGGCAGGTGCCAATGCGGCCCCGGCATTGCGGTGTAGCGCAGCTCACCAAAACGTGTCACGACGCCGCGCGTACCCTCATCGACAATGTAGATACCCGAGAGTATCCAGCCAAGAAAGATCAAACCGACAATAACGCCGATGCCTTTTCCGCTCGGCGCCTTGCCACCGCGACCGCCGCCACTTTGATCGCCGCCGCCATTGCCGGCTGGCCGTGGCCCGCTACGCTTGCCGAACAACCCTTCCAGGCGTTCCCGCATTCTGCGGATCACTTCGTCGAGATCGGGCGGTCCCTGATTTCCGCGGCCACCGCCGCCGCCACTGCTCCAGGGATCACGATTGTTGCCGCCAGGTTCATTCCAGGCCATTCAACTTCTCCGTACTAGGAGTGATTAAAGCGCCGCATAAGCCAACGCAAGATGTACAAACTGTTCGATTCTAATGAGCCGTCGCACCCAAGGACAAGTGACCATGAGATAAAGGCATTAGTTCAGCGGCCAGCCCTTCGTGCCGATAAAGACGCTCGAGCTCTCTCCGCGGCAATTCAACCGCAAGCCGCACACCGCCATTGTCCGTGATTTGTTCCTCGAGCACATCCCCAAGTGCATAAAATCTTGCCCGCAAGCGCCCTTCGGCTGGTGTGAGCTCAATAACCCCGCGGGCCTGCTCTGCACTGACACACTCAGCGATGATCTCATGCAGTAGCGCGACACCCTCGCCGGTGGCCGCCGAAACCCAGACGGCAACTGGCCGGCCGGACTCATCGCGATCTACCCGCGGCGCAATGCCATGGGCATCGATTTTGTTATAGACACGAAGCTGCGGCACCTCGTCAGCACCCAACGCCTTGAGCACCGAGTCCACCTCAGCGATATTGGCATCCCGCGCTGGGTCGGCCGCATCAATCACATGCAAGAGCAACTGCGCTTCGACCACTTCCTCTAACGTTGAGCGAAAAGCAGCCACCAACTGTGTGGGCAGGTCACGAATAAAACCGACTGTATCGGCAAGCACCGCAGCCTCTCCACCGGCAAGTTCCACCCGCCGTAAAGTGGTATCTAGGGTGGCAAAGAGCTGATCAGCAGCATAGACGCCCGACTCAGCAAGTCGGTTGAACAAGGTGGATTTGCCCGCATTGGTGTAGCCCACCAGCGAGACCGCTGGCAGATCACGCCGACGCCGTGCCTGACGGCCCTGATCACGCTGTTGACGCACTCTGGCAAGACGCTTTTCCAGCTGGCGGATGCGTGTCCCCAGCATCCGGCGGTCAAGCTCCAGCTGTGTCTCACCCGGGCCGCGCAAGCCGATACCGCCTTTCTGCCGCTCCAAATGTGACCAGCCGCGAACCAACCGCGAGGCAATATGCCGCAGCTGCGCGAGCTCGACCTGGAGCTTGCCCTCATGCGAGCGGGCGCGCTGGGCAAAGATATCGAGGATGAGTCCAGTGCGATCGAGCACACGGCATTTGAGTGCGCGCTCAAGGTTTCGCTCCTGCACTGCGCTGATCGCGTGATTCACCAGCACCAGATCGGCTTCATGCAGGCGAAGGAGCTCGGCAAGCTCTTCAACCTTGCCCGAGCCTAAATAGGTTTTGGGATCAGGCTTACGACGACGACCAATCTGCCGCGCCACCACATCGGCCCCGGCTGAATCGGCAAGCGCTTCAGCCTCACGAACCGCGTCCTCGGCATCAACCAGGCCATCATCAACGTGCACGAGTACGGCACGCTCGCCACCATCAGGGCGCTCAAAGAGCTGGGACGGCGAGGTCTCAATGCCTGCCATGCGCTCAGTCTTCGTCGGACTCTGGATTACGCTCCTCCTGGAGAAGATCACGGACATTGCGCGATGGCACGATGGTCGAAATGGCGTGCTTGTAGACCATTTGCGAGATGGAATTACGCAGCAAAATCACAAACTGGTCGAAGGACTCCACCTGCCCCTGCAGCTTGATGCCATTGACAAGATAAATGGAGACCGGAACCTTCTCCTTGCGTAGTGCGTTTAGAAATGGTTCTTGCAATGACTGCCCCTTTGACATTTCGCCGTGACTCCTTCGATCGCTCAACGCGATTTCTTCTGTTTCGGAACGTCACTAAACTAGCACGTTGTCGAGTAGATCCGTAAGCGTGTTTTGCACTGCCGCATTGTCACTATCCAGCCAGTGCACACCCGGCTCGCGTCTCAGCCAGGTTAGCTGCCGACGGGCAAACTGCCGGGTGGCAACCACCCCCCGAAAGCCAAGCTCGTCGCGTGAAAAAACACCGTCCAAATAATCCCATACCTGCCGGTAGCCCACCGCGCGCATTGCCGGTAAATCACAGTGCAGATCACCACGGGCGCGAAGCGCCGCTACTTCATCGACAAACCCCGATTCGAGCATCGTCGAGAAACGTGACTCAATGCGCTCATGCAGGCGTGCTCGGTCGCCTGGCTGCACACCAATTTTGACCACTTGGCCGAATACGGGTTCCGTGTGTTCGGCGCGCTGCAACTCACTCATGGCCTGGCCAGTGAGTGCAATCACTTCCAGCGCCCGTTGAATGCGTTGCGCGTCATTCGGATGCAGACGCGCTGCGGTGATCGGATCTTGCTGGGCAAGTCGTGCGTGCAAAGCCGGCCAACCCAGCGTATTTGCCTCTTGCTCTAGCTGAGCGCGAACCGCCGGGTCTGCCGAGGGAAGCTGTGAGAGCCCATGCAAAAGGGCGCGGAAATACAGCATCGTCCCGCCAACTAAGACCGGAATACGCGCGGCAGCATGGCTTTTGGCTATCAGCGCATTGGCATCCGCGGCGAATTCCGCGGCCGAATAAGCATTCACCGGATCACGGATATCAATAAGCGCGTGCGGCGCCTGAGCCAGAACCTCAGGTGACGGCTTGGCCGTGCCAATATCCATTCCACGGTAGACCATGGCCGAGTCAACACTGATCAAATCAAATCCGCCCTGGGCATGCAGATGCAGGGCAAGATCAGTCTTACCTGAGGCTGTCGGCCCCATCAGACAGATAACCGGCGCGCTGGATTGATTCATCGCCCGCGCAGGAAAAGCCGGTCAAGCGCCTGCATAT
Organism: Spiribacter sp.; assembly: GCA_965658695.1. Taxonomy (GTDB): domain Bacteria; phylum Pseudomonadota; class Gammaproteobacteria; order Nitrococcales; family Nitrococcaceae; genus Spiribacter. Next base: position 5,639 of record CBFHTR010000031.1, on the reverse strand, counting down.
CAAGCTCCACCCAGGTTGGGCGGCCATGATTGCACTGGTCAATATTGGGGGTGCGTTCCATCTCCCGCAGCAGGGCCTCTTGCTCTGGCAACGTCAGGCGCCGATTGGCCCTGACCGAGCCATGACAACCCATCGTCCCCAGCAAATGCCCGATGCGCGACTCGACCGCCTCGCTACTGCCATGCTCGCGGAGATCGGCCAAGACATCATTCAGCAAAGCCGCGGCATCGGCCTTGGCGAGCAGTGCAGGCAGTGCCTCGATGCGAACTTGCTCAGGCCCAATGCGATCGACGGCAAGCCCCACACGATCAAGCAATGCCTGACGGTCTTCAACCAAGTCCGCCTCCGCCGGCGTTAGGGCAACAGTCACCGGCATCAGCAGTGGCTGACGCGCAATACCCTCTTCGGCATATTGCCGCTTGAGCGTCTCATAGACGATGCGCTCATGGGCGGCGTGCATATCCACCAGGATCAGCCCACGCTCAGATTCAGCCAATACGTAGACACCATGGATTTGTGCAATGGCATGACCCAGTCGCGGCAATCCCGCCGATGCAGCAGATTGATTAGGCTGCTCATTCATCGAGATATGCGGGTTTGTATCCGCCGCCGCACCATAAACAGCGCGCGCCTCAGCAACAGGCAAATCCAGCCTGCCTGGCTGCGGGTTCGCTGCCCAGTGTCGGGCCGAGGCAGACGGTGCCCAACCAGACTGCGCTGGGGGTTGGCCATTAGATTGAGGGGGCAGCGCGTCCACGACCGCGGCAGATGCCCCACCCTGCGCAAGCGCTTGCGCCACCTGGCGCTGAATAAAGTCAAACACCAGCCGGCCATCTCGAAAGCGCACCTCATGCTTGGTGGGATGCACATTGACATCCACCAGCGCGGGATCCATTTGTAAGTGCAGCAGATATGCCGGGAAGCGGTCTTTGAAAAGCACATCGGCGTAGGCACGGCGGAGCGCCTGGGTCACCAGCCGATCCCGAATCATCCGGCCATTCAGATAGACGTACTGCAAATCGGGCTGACCGCGCGATGCTGTCGGCAATCCCAGCCAGCCAGCCAACCGCAAACCGGCTGCCTCAGTGTCGATTTGCAACGCTGCTGCGGTGAAGGCCTCTCCCATCAACTCGCCCACACGTCGCCTGGACTCTGCCGGCGACAGGGCTGCCAGATGCATCAGCTCACGGCCATTGTGGGTAAGCCGAAAGGCCACCTCGGGTCTGCCCAATGCCACGCGGCGCAGCAGCTCCTGAATATGTCGCAACTCCGTGCGCTCAGTGCGCAGGAATTTCCGCCGCGCTGGGACAGAATGAAAAAGATCGCGCACTTCAATCGTGGTGCCCGGTGGGTGAGGTGCCGGGGCAGGCTCGGCTGCCTCAACAGCCTGCAGAGAAAACCCATGCGGGGACTCATTGGTGCGGCTGGTGATACGTAAGTCCGCCACCGAGGCAATGCTCGGCAGGGCCTCACCACGGAAACCAAGCGTTGCAATATGCTCTAGATCATCAAGGGCACTGATCTTGCTGGTGGCGTGCGATTGGATGGCCAACACCAAATCCTCTGGCGACATACCGTGACCATCATCACGCACGCGGATCAACTTCAGTCCACCGGCCTCAATATCCACCTGAATCGCACTGGCACCGGCATCCAGCGCATTCTCCAGCAGCTCCTTTAACACGGAAGCTGGCCGCTCGATGATTTCACCAGCGGCGATTTGATTGACCAGTTCGGGGGCAAGAAGGCGAATGCTCATACGAGCATTATGCCTTTTATGGAATGCGCAGCGTACGTCCTGCCATGATGACGTTGCCACCCAAGCCATTGGCCTGGCGCAGTTCGGTCACCGAGACCGCATGACGGTGAGCGATTCTCGACAGGGTATCGCCCTCACGCACGGTGTAGGTATCCACTGAAAGATTCAGATCAGGGCGTACGCGTGCGGCGTAGGCCCGAACGCCGTTCACCAGCCCATCCGCTAGCTGCTGCTGATAGCGACGGGTTTTAAGCCGCCGCTCCTCATCTGGATTGGAGAGGAAGGCAAGCTCCACCAGCACCGAAGGCATATCAAGCGACTTGAGCACGGCAAAACCGGCCTGCTCAACATAACCCCCATGCACATCGCCAATCACCTTGAGCTCGTTGAGTAGCACCTTGGCCATACCCACGCTCTCCTCCATGGTATGGGCTCGGGAGAGATCAACCAGCACCGAGGCAAGTTCCTCGTCTTTATCCTGCAGCGCCACACCACCGATGTAGTCAGCGCGATTCTCTCGCTGGGCAACCATCCGCGCCATCTCGCTGGAGGCCCCGTTGCGGGAGAGCACAAAAACCGAGGAGCCCTTCACGCGCCGGTCATGGAAGGCATCAGCGTGCAAAGAGATGAATAGATCGGCGTCAACTTCGTGCGCCTTACGCGTGCGCTCCCGAAGCCCGATGTAGTAATCACCATCACGAATCAAAACTGCACGTAGCCCCGGTTCACGGTCCACCCGTTCAGCAAGCTTTTTTGCCACCGCCAGCACAATATCTTTCTCGTAAGTGCCGGAGGGCCCGATTGCGCCGGGGTCCTCACCACCGTGCCCTGCATCAATGGCAACGACAAACGCCCGATCGCCTGCCTCATCGGCGGTATAGACAGGGGTTCGGGGCTGATCAGCAGCCTGCCCACCATGCTGGAGGTCCACGACCAACCGGTGGCCATATTTCTCATTCGGCGCGATCAGGAAGCTCTCGGTCTCAAGACCCTGACTGAGATCAAAAACCACGCGGGTGCCGTCGCCGCGACGCCCGGTTCGAACACGCTCAATAGGGCCTTCATCGCGAATACCCTCAACCAGGCTTGCAGCAATGGCAGTGTTTGGCAGATCGACGACCGCACGATGCGGGCCGTCAAGGATAAAGAGGTTGTGCTCCACCGGTGCGCTGAGATCAAACACCACGCGGGTATGATCGGGGCCATTCCAAGTACGAATTTCTTCGACGACTACGCCGGCCTGAACACTGGCACTGCCAATCAACAGAACAAAAAATGCGAAAAGCGCGCGCATGGACCCCTCATGATCCTTTCAATCAGGACTTAGTACGCCATAGACACTGAATGAATTCAAGAAAAAACTGTTTTGGAATATGAAGATACAGCGCTTATCTATCCTGCTGCTTCAAGGCTGTTTGCTCAGAACCCCATCCAGCACTGCCTGCCATCGCACATCACCGGCGCTCAGCTTGGCTCGCCGGCCCTCCCCTTCGGCGGCGAGCGTGATCACCAAACCCGGCTCTGGCAGTACGCCCCGGCCTTGATCAGGCCATTCAACCAAAAGCAACGCACCCGACAACATCTCCCGAAGCCCGATGAATTCAAGCTCCTCAGGATCAGCCAAGCGATAGAGGTCGAGGTGATAAAGGGGACGCCCAGCCAGCTCATAGGGCTCCACCAAAGTATAGGTAGGGCTTTTGACCGAGCCATGATGCCCGGCGGCGCGTAAAAAGCCCCGCACCAGCGTGGTTTTGCCCGCGCCCAAATCACCAATCAGATGCACCACGCCATCATTAGGGCGTACCGCTGCCAGCCTCGCGCCAAGCGCCTCGGTTGCTGCCGCATCCGCCAGATAACCCTCCACGGCCTTCATTGGTTGAGCACTCCGCGCAATTCATCCAGCAAATCACCGGCAAGCATACCGCGCTCACCGATAATCGCCGCTCGATCAGCAGCGATGGCATGGGCCTGCACCCCAAGGCAAGCTGCCTCAAAGGCGCCAAAGCCCTGAGCACGCAGACCAGCAATCACGCCCGTCAACGCATCCCCCATGCCGCCACTGGCCATACCTGGATTGCCTTGCTCGCATAACTGGCAGGCCTGGCCATCGGTGATGATGGTTCCAGCGCCTTTTAGCACCACCACGGCGTTATATCGCTGCGCCAGCGACTGGGCTGCGGCAAAGCGATCGGCGTGGACTGCCGCCACATCGGTTTGCAGCATCCTGGCCGCCTCACCCGGATGCGGCGTAAGAATCCAATCGCCCCGCTCTTGCGGTGCATTCGCCAGCCAATTCAGTCCATCCGCGTCCAAAACTAGCGCTTGCTTGCTGCTCATCACCGCTGCAAAAAGCGCTTCTCCCCAGGCCTCCTGCCCAAGGCCCGGGCCAAGCGCCAACACGCTGGCCCGTTCGATTAGTGCCGCCATGTCTGCGGCTTCGGTAACACCCTGCACCATCAGCTCAGGACGGGCCGCAATCACCGCCGGCACATGGCATGGTCGTGTTGCTACGCTGGTGAGCCCAGCACCAGCGCGCGCGGCGGCTTCGGCCGCAATGCGAACGGCCCCACCCATACCGTAATCACCACCAATCACCAGCACATGACCAAAGTTGCCCTTGTGCGCAGTGCGTGCTCGCATGGGTAGGGCATCCGCCAACGCATCCTCGTCAATACGCCGCGCAGCAGGCGCCACGCCCTCATAAACAGCGGCCGGGACGCCGAGATCATCAAACGCAATCTCACCCACGTAATCTGGCGCATCCGCAGTGAAAAGCCCCTGCTTTAACCCAATAAAACTTGGCGTGAGCGCGGAGCGCATTGCCACACCCAGCACTTGGCCTGTCCGTGCGCTCAGCCCGGAAGGCACATCAATGGCCACAATCGGCTTGCCACTTGCATTGCAGGCCTCGATCGCGTCTGCCATTGCGCCTTCAACGGCCCGATCCAGCCCCGTACCCAGCAGCGCATCGACAATCACATCGGCCTGCTCGATCAGTGTGTGAGTAAAAGCCTGCGACTGGATCACGCTGAGCGCACTCTTCGCGGCAGTCGCCGCATCGCCAGTGAGCTGAGCCGGGTCAACCCATGGGCATAGATCCACATGCACACCCGCGTCGGCCGCAGACTGCGCAATGACATAACCATCGCCGCCATTATTGCCACCACCGCAGAGCACAAGCAGTCGCTGCGCCTGTGGATAGCGTGCCCTGATCAAACGCCACGCGGCTCGTCCGGCCCGACTCATCAGCGTGGCCCCTGGGATGCCAAATTGCTCGATAGCGCGACGGTCAAGCGCACGAACCTGTTCCGGGGTGAAAAGTGATGTCGGCAGTCTATTCATGGGCCTTGAGTATACCGATCCGCTAGACTGATGACTGCCATCCACGTGCTGGGAAAACCTTGAGTTCAACTACCCATCAAACAGACGCCAAAATCCAGGCACTCACTGCGGATATCCGCAGCTGGGCGCGTGACTTGGGTTTTGCGGAACTAGGCATTGCCCGACCGGAGCTTGGTGAGGATGAACAACACCTGCTGCGCTGGCTGCGCGATGGCCGCCACGGCACCATGCGCTGGATGGGCCGGCATGGCACCAAACGCGCCAGACCGCAGCGGCTGGTCCCCGGGACACTGCGCATCATTAGCGTGCGTATGGACTACCATCCACCCAACCTAGAGGCCGATGATGCGATTTTAGCCGATGGCCGCAGGGCATTTATCGCCCGCTATGCCCTTGGCCGCGATTATCACAAGCTCATGCGAAAGCGACTGCAGCAGCTCGCCGATCGCATTGAGGCTGCAGCTGGGCCTTTTGGCTATCGGGTGTTTGTCGACAGCGGGCCGGTATTAGAGAAAGCGCTCGGCCGTAATGCAGGCCT
>CBFHTR010000030.1:0-9956 GCA_965658695.1 Spiribacter sp. | reverse complement strand
TCTTTTGTTGTATCTGAATGACGATGGGCATGAGTCTGCGCATGTAGCGGTCGCCGCCGATCTTGCCCAGGCGCAGGGGGCGCATCTGACCGGTCTGGCGGTAGCCGAGCCGCTGGCCGCGCATGCCGAATACTTGCCACCAGAGGCATTGGATCGCTACCGCGAGGCCTGGGCAGTGCGTAATGAGCGGCTTGCCAAGGTTTTCGCCGAGGGAACCTCTCATCGCGATGTAACCACCGAGTGGCGTGCGGTTGAGGATATGCGTATCGATCGCAGCACCGTGGATGTCATTGCCATGCAGGCCCGCTACGCCGATTGGCTGGTGATGGGCCAGGTCGACCCCGAGCGGCCGGCCGATTTGGTCGCCGCTGATCTGCCGGGCCAGGCTGCTGTGATGGCCGGCCGACCGGTGCTGACCCTACCTTATGTCTGGACGCCGCGGCCCATCGGTAAGCGGGTGATCATCGGTTGGGATGGAGAGCGAGAGTCATCCCGCGCCATTCACGATGCCCTGCCACTGCTGCGTCAGGCCGATTGGGTGCAGGTGCTTATGGTGGGCGGGCAAAGCAGTCTGCATTCCCGGCACGGTGATTTGCCGGGCGCGGATATCGCTACCCATTTGGCCCGTCACGGTGTGCCGGTGGAAGCAGCGACACCCAGTGCCGCGGATATTCCGGTAGCTGATGCGCTGCTCTCCGGCGCAGCGGATGCCGATGCGGATTTGCTGGTCATGGGTGCCTATGGCCGCTCGCGGTTTCGGGAAATGGTCCTGGGTGGCACTACGCGCCGGATTTTGGCCGAGATGACGTTGCCGGTATTACTATCGCATTAAGCCAGCACCGAGGCCGCGGTGGTAAGCGCCAGCAATACCAGCACCGCGCCGGTAAGCCGCTCAATCCAAATGCCATGATTACGCAGCCAGCGGGCGATGCCGCTGGCTGATAATCCGGCTGCCACCAAGGCATACCAGCCGGCATCCACCACGGTGGCCGTCCCAGCAAGGATGGCAACATCGCCTGCACCGGCGTCAACGGGGATGAATTGGCTGAAAAGCGCCAGGAAGAAAAGTGCGATCTTGGGGTTGAGAAAAGCAATGGAAAAACCATCGCGCGCCGCTGCCATCACCCCGCGGTAAGCGACGACGCCAGCCGGGGTGTGGTCGTTAAAGCGATCACTGCCGCGCAGCGCATTGGCCCCAAGCCAGAGCAGGTAGGCCGCTCCGGCCAGCGTCAAACCGGTGAAAAGCGCGGCTTGAGTGGCCAGCAGGGCAGCAAGCCCAAGGGCGGTGGCGAGTGCATAAACGCCTACCCCCAACCCGTGACTGATGGCGGTGGCAAGCCCTGCGCTGCGCCCGCTTCGGACCGTGTTGCGTACCACCACGGCAAGGCTTGGCCCCGGTGACATTGCCCCCAGGGCGCAGACGGCAAGCAGGGAGAGCCAGGCGGGAAGGCTCACGAGTCGGTGTCGCTGCCCCGCACGGCTGACATGGTCAGTGACACCGAATCCGAGAAGCGCAACGCATGCGGTTTGTCGACTTCAACTTCCACCGCCTCGGCCGCCTTATGCGCCATCACCAGTTCCACCAGGTCATTCACCAGCTTCTCGAGCAGTAAAAAGCGGTTGTCTTCGATATGCGTGATGACCGCCTTGGTGATGGTTTTGTAGTCGAGCGCCTCATCCACCACATCACCGCGGGCAGCAGCCAGCGCGTCGTAATCAATCCAGATATTGACCACGACATCCTGGCGCTTTTTCTGCTCTTCTTCGTTAAACCCAATAAAGGTGCGAAGCCGCAGATCCTTGATGTGGATGCGCGAGAGTGGGCGCTGAACCGCCCCGCTGCTCACAGGGCCCGCCGGCGGATAAGCTGCAGGAACTCATTGCGTGTGGACTCGGAATTGCGGAAGGCGCCGAGCATGACTGAGGAGCTCATCTCCGCATTCTGTTTGCTCACCCCACGCATCATCATGCACATATGCCGGGCATCCATTTGCACCGCGACACCCTTGGCGCCAGTGACTTGCTGTAGGGCATCGGCAATTTCGCGGGCCAGATTTTCCTGGATTTGCAGCCGGCGGGAGAACATATCGACGATGCGCGCGACTTTGGAGAGTCCAATGACTCGGCCGTCGGGAATGTAGCCAACTTGGGCGTGACCGAAAAACGGCAGAACGTGGTGTTCGCATAGCGAATAAAATTCGATATCGCGAACGATGACCATCTCGTCGTTGTCCGATTCGAACATGGCGTCGTTGACCAGTTCTTCGAGCGACTGTTGATAGCCATGGGTGAGAAATTCCATGGCGCGCGCGGCGCGATAGGGCGTTTTTTGCAGTCCCTCACGTGTGACGTCTTCGCCAAGGCCGGTGATGATCTGCTCGAAGTGGTGGTCTAGATCGGGATTCATCCATCGATCTCCAATAAAAATGAATTGGTAATTTTACACTGGTGTGACAGGAAATCGCATCCATTGTGAGCGGCATGGCCAAAGCGGCGGGAAAAGCGCTCACGGGTGAGCGTGATCAGCCCGCTTTGGAATGAATTTTTGCCGCAGACGGCCTGCGGGCTTATTCTGTGCGGTTTCCAGGAGGTTTTTATGGGTTTGTTGGTAGACGGTGTCTGGCAGGATCAATGGTATGACACCGAATCCACGGGTGGCCGGTTTGAGCGGCCTGAGACGGTCTTTCGGCGGCAGATTGAGTCGGGCGGTGAATTTCCGCCAGTCTCCGGGCGTTATCACCTGTATGTCTCCCTGGCTTGTCCCTGGGCGCATCGCACGCTAATTGTCCGCGCGCTCAAGGGGCTTGCGCCGCATATCGGCGTCTCGGTGGTGCACCCTTATATGGGTGAAGGCGGCTGGCATTTTGATGGCAGCTATCCGGGTGCAACGGACGAGCCGCTCTACGGTCTGCAATTTTTGCACGCGCTCTATCAAAAGGCCGACTCGCATTACACCGGTCGTGTCACCGTGCCCGTGCTCTGGGATCGTGAAAACGAAACCATCGTTAATAACGAATCCAGCGATTTGGTGCGCATACTCAATCGGGCTTTTAACGATCTGCCGGGCGTGAATACGGATATCGATCTTTATCCGGCGGCATTGGCCGATGAAATCAACCAGATTAACGAGACCGTTTACCACAACGTCAATAACGGCGTGTACAAGGCCGGATTTGCCACGGCGCAGTCGGCTTATGAGGAGGCTGTGACCGCGCTTTTCGATGCGCTGGATGACCTAGAGGCGCGGCTGGGTGAGCAGCGCTATCTCACCGGGGATGCCATCACCGAGGCCGATTGGCGGCTATTCACAACGCTGGTGCGGTTTGATGCCGTTTATGTGGGCCATTTCAAATGCAATCTGCGCCGCATTGATGACTACCCGCATCTTTCAGGCTATCTGCGCGATCTCTATCAGCAGCCCGGTATCGCCGAGACGGTCAGCCTGGATCACATCAAGCGTCACTATTACACCAGCCATCCGATGATCAATCCGACTGGGGTGATTCCAGCGGGCCCGATACTTGATCTGGATGCGCCGCATGGCAGGGAGCGCGTGATAACCTGATGAGCAGTATGTCGAGTACACCAAAAATCAAGCCGGCGACGGCCCGAGCCACCGGAGATGCGCGCTTGCCCACACAGTGGGGTGAGTTTCGTATCCATGGTTTTGAGACACCCAACGGCCAAGAGCATGTGGCGCTGGTGATGGGTAATCCGGATAAGGCCGAAGCACCGCTGGTGCGCGTTCATTCGGAGTGCCTCACGGGTGATGCGCTGTTTAGTCAGCGCTGCGACTGCGGGCCGCAGTTGGAGGCCGCCATGCAGCGCATTGGCGAGGCAGGCGAAGGCATTATTTTGTATTTACGCCAAGAAGGCCGCGGAATTGGGCTTTTGAACAAAATCCGTGCCTATGCCGTACAGGATATGGAAGGTGCGGATACGGTCGAGGCCAATGAGGCGCTCGGCTTTGCCCCGGATGCGCGTGATTATGGCGTGGCCGCCGCGATGCTCTCTGAGCTTGGGATCAGCCAACTGCGGTTGATGACCAATAACCCGCAGAAAGTCGCCGGTCTGCAGGCAGCGGGCGTAGTGGTGACCGAGCGACTGCCGATTTACGCTGGACGCAACCCACACAACCATGCCTATCTGCAGACCAAGGCAGCAAAATTCGGTCATCAGTTTGATGACGATCAGACGCCCTAGCAGGAGGCTGCGGTGAACCTGAAGTCCTATCTCATCGCCCTGGCCATTGCCCTGGTGCTCGGGGCCTGGATGTTAAGCGGTCAGTTGGCAGGCGATGAGGTGGATGCGGAGGATGCCGAGGCCCCGCCCGATGCCGTTGTCATGGATGTGCAGGTCACTCGTGTCCAGTCCGAGATCGTGCAACGCTTTCTCGAAAACCAGGGCGATACCGAAGCCGATCAGGATGTGGAGTTGCGGGCCGAGGCGGCCGGTCAGGTTGCCGAGGTGCGGGTAGCCGAAGGCGAGCGGGTGGAAGCCGGTGAGGTGATTCTGCAGCTTGCCCTGGGTGATCGCGAAGCCCGACGGGCTGAGGCCGAGGCGCTTGTCGCCCAGCGCGAAGCCAATTTTGCCGCCGCCGAGCGTCTGCTGGCCGACGGCTATCAATCGGATATTGCCATGCGTGAGGCGCGTGCCGCACTGGCTTCCGCGCGGGCACAGCTTGCCGCCATCGAAGAAGAGATTCGCAACAGTCAGGTCACCGCGCCCATCTCGGCAATGCTGGAATCGCGTCCGGTGGCCGTTGGCGATTATCTGGCGGTGGGCGAGGTGGTCGCGCGCTTGCTGGATAACGATCCGATGATCGCGATCGCGCATGTGGCACAGCAGGATGTGCGCAATGTGACGCTTGGCAGTGAGGCGGAGGTTGCGCTTGCCACCGGCGATACATTAACCGGTCGGGTGAACTACATCAGCGCCGCGGCCGAAGCTGGCTCCAGAACCTTTCGGGTAGAAGTCGAAGCGCCTAACCCTGAAGGCCTGCCGGCCGGTGTCAGTGCAACGATTCGTATCCCGCTTGAGCCGGTGCGCGCGCATTTCTTAAGCCCTGCCTGGTTGTCGCTGGATGAGCGGGGTGAGGTCGGCGTCAAGGGTGTCGATGCCGATAATATCGTGGTCTTTCATCCGGTGGAGATTGTGCGCGCCGAGCGTGACGGCGTCTGGGTGACCGGGCTTGCCGATGAGATACGCCTGATCACGGTGGGCCAGGGTTTTGTCCGCGCCGGTGAGCGGGTCAACCCGGTCCCGGCTGCAGAGGGTTAGGTCATGCGCGCGTTGATCGCGGCCGTCTTCTCGCGCAGCCGCTCGGTGACGCTGGTATTACTGCTGATCATCGTCATGGGGGTGATTTCGTATATCGACATCCCTAAAGAGGCCGAGCCGGACGTCAACATCCCCATTATCTACGTCTCCATGGCCTATGAGGGTATCTCGCCGGAAGATGCCGAGCGGCTTCTGGTGCGACCGATGGAGCGCGAGCTCTCAAGCATTGAGGGATTAGCCGAGATCAAGGGCACGGCCACCGAGGGCTTTGCCTCGGTGCTGCTGGAGTTTGACGCAGGCTTTGACGCCGACCGGGCGCTGGATGATGTCCGTGAGGGAGTCGATATTGCCAAGTCCGAGCTGCCGCAGGGCGCTGAGGAGCCACGAGTCAGCGAGGTCAACGTCGCACTCTTTCCAGTACTCACGGTGGCACTCTCTGGCCCTGTGCCCGAGCGCACACTCATTGATGCCGCTGAATCGCTGCAGGATCGTATCGAGACACTGCCCGGCGTGCTGGAGGCCGACATCGGTGGCAACCGCGAGGAGTTGCTTGAGGTGGCCGTTGATGACCGGGTGATGCAGACCTACGGCATTAGTTATGCCGATCTGTTTAATCTGGTGAATCGCAATAACCGCTTGATTGCCGCCGGTGCGCTCGACACCGGTGCCGGGCGGCTGTCGGTGAAGGTCCCCGGTGTGATTGAGGACATGGAGGATGTCCTCTCACTGCCGGTGAAAGTGGTGGATGACCGGGTAGTGACCTTTGGTGATGTCGCGGAGGTGCGGCGCACCTTCAAGGACCCCAACGAATTCGCTCGAATCAACGGTCAGCCGGCGGTCACGCTTGAGGTCTCAAAGCGTGTCGGCGCCAATATTATTGCGGTGAATGATCAGGTGCGCGCGCTGGTTGAGGCGATGCGCGCCGAGTGGCCGGCGTCCATCGAGATTACCTATCTGCAGGATCGCTCGGAAGATATCCGCACCATGCTGCGCGATCTGCAGAACAATGTTGTCACTGCGGTGGTGCTAGTGATGATTGTGGTGGTGGCGGCCATGGGCTGGCGCCCGGCGCTGCTGGTGGGCCTGGCGATTCCGGGGGCATTTCTCACCGGCATACTGGCTGTCCATGCCATGGGCTACACCATGAACATCGTGGTGCTCTTCAGTCTCATCCTGGTGGTGGGCATGCTGGTGGATGCCGCCATTGTGGTGGTGGAGCTTGCTGAGCGACGCATGACCGAAGGGTGGTCAGCCATGGAAGCCTATCGCTATGGCGCCCAGCGCATGAGCTGGCCGATTATTGCAGCAACCGTCACCACGCTGGCGGTGTTTGTGCCGCTTTTATTCTGGGGCGGCATCGTTGGGCAGTTTATGAAGTATCTGCCCATTACCGTGATCGTGACCTTGGCCGCATCGCTTGCCATGGCGCTGATTTTCATTCCGGTGCTGGGTGGCTGGTTTGCCCGGGCCAGCGCCGATAAGGGTGCGCATCATCGCCGGGTGTTGATTGCTGAGTCGGGTGATCTAGCCACCCTGGATGGTTTCAGTGGCGCCTATGTCCGTTTTTTGCGCGGCGCGTTGCAGATGCCCGGGACCGTGCTGCTGGTCATGCTGGCCGCGGTCATTGCCACCTACATTGCCTATGGCCGCTTTGGCGTGGGCGTGGAGTTCTTCCCTTCCACCGAACCGGATTATGCGCGGATTCAGGTCCAGGCCCGTGGCGATCTCTCCGTTTACGAAAAAGATGAGCTGGTGCGTGCGGTAGAGGCGCGGATCGAGCGCTTTGATGAGATTGACTTCTCTTATGCCCGGACCTTTGCGGACCCAACGCGCACGGGCGGTCAGTCATTGGCTCGTGATGCGATTGGTGTCGTGCAGCTTGATTTCGTCGACTGGACGCAGCGGCGCAGCGCCTCGGCCATCATCACCGATATCCGCGCCGCCGTGGCCGAGATCCCGGGTATTCGAGTGCAGATTACCGAGCAGCAGGAGGGCCCGGGGCAGGCCAAGCCGGTGGAGCTTCAGGTCTCCGGCCAGCCCGACCGGCTCGCCGCCGGCGTCGATGCCTTGCGTGATCGCATGCGTGAGCTTGGCGGCTTTGCCGATGTGGAGGATAACCGGCCATTGCCCGGGATTGAATGGTCGTTGCGGGTCGATCGTGAGATGGCCGCGCGTTATGGCGCCGATGTACAGCTTGTGGGTAATGCGGTTCAGTTGGTGACCAATGGCGTGCTGATTGCTGATTACCGCCCGGATGACGCCGATGATGAGGTGGATATTCGAGTGCGCTTCCCGGTGGAGGCACGCAGCCTCGACAGCCTGGGCCAATTGCGGGTGCCCACACGCTATGGCCAGGTGCCGGTGAGTAATTTTGTGGATTTTGTCCCCGCACCCAAGACTGGGACGCTGGAGCGGATTAACGGCGAGCGGGTATTGACCGTCAACGCCGATGTGGAATCCGGCCGCCTGGTGGATGAGCGTGTGCAGGCGCTGCGGGCATCGCTTGCCCAGTCACCGCTACCGGATGGGGTGAATGTGCAGTTCAAGGGCGAGGATGAGGACCAGCGCGAGGCTCAGGCCTTTCTCAGCCGGGCCTTTGTCATCGCCATCGCACTGATGGGCATCATTCTGGTCACGCAGTTCAATAGCGTTTATCAGTCGCTGCTGGTGCTCTCGGCCATTGTTCTATCCACCGCCGGCGTGCTCCTGGGGCTGATGCTGACGCAACGCCCGTTTGGCATCGTCATGGGCGGTGTCGGGATGATCGCCTTGGCGGGCATTGTGGTGAATAACAACATCGTGCTGATCGATACCTACAACGCCCTGCGCGATGAAGGCATGCCGGTGCCGGAGGCTATTCTGCGCACCGCAGCCCAGCGTTTGCGGCCGGTGTTGCTCACATCGATTACCACGGTGCTGGGGCTGATGCCGATGGTGCTCAAGCTCAATATTGATTTAATCGCACGCACCATCGAGTTCAATGCGCCATCCACTCAGTGGTGGGCGCAGCTCTCGGCCACCATTGCCGGGGGATTGAGTTTTGCCACGGTGCTGACCTTGATCCTCACGCCCTGCCTGCTCATGCTAGGGGCCAATATGAGCGACGCCGTGGGGCGCTGGCGTCTGCGCTTAAATGGGCATTTGGCACCGGGGGAGACGCCATGAAACTCTACATATCACCGACATCACCGTATGCGCGCCTGGTACGTGTTGCATTGGTGGAAAAAGAGCTCACCGAGCGGGTGGAGTATGTGTTTGTCGATCCTTGGGCAAGCCCGGCTGAATTACTGGCCGTTAATCCGGCCTGCCGGGTGCCGACGCTGGTCACCGATGGCGGCGAGGCGCTGACGGAAGCCGGTGTGATTGTGCTGTATCTGGAGCGCCGTTATCCGGAGCCGCGGTTAATGGCCCGGGATAATGTTGAGCGGGTGCATGCACAGCTTGGCTCCGCCTTGAGCTGCCTGAATTCCGGTGTCGGGGCGTTCCTGCAGCGCCGCTTTGGTGAGCCAGGTTCAATGCTTGAGACGCGTTGGGCGGCATCATTACAGCGCGGGGCCGAAGGGTTGGTCGCCGCTGTTGACACCAGTCGCATGGGTGATCCTGATTTAGGGAATCTCGCCATCGCCGTGGCGCTTGATTGGCTGGACTATCGCTTCCCCGAAGAGGTGAATTGGCGTGCTGGGGCCGCAGATGTGGCCGCTTGGGCGGATCGCCTGTTGGCCCGCCCGGCATTCCTCGACACTCAGCCACCCCCAGCCTGAGATGCCGCAACGCCGCCGTGCCGTCGCTCAAGGTCTGCGCGCCGTTGCCCCTATGGTGGCGGCTATTATCCCTTTTGGCGTGACCGCTGGTGTGGCGGGCCTGGATGCCGGCTTGGGTTATGCCCTGACGCAGGCGATGTCGATTATCATCTTTGCCGGTGCCTCACAGATCGCGGCCATTCAGCTTTTGGATGCCGGCGCGGTCATGCCCATCGTGGTCGTCACAGCGCTGCTGATTAATCTGCGTATGCTGATGTATAGCGCGCATATCGCTCCGCATTTTCATCATCTACCCGCCGGATGGCGCGGGTTGATGGCCTATATCCTCACAGACCAGGCGTATGCGTTGACTGTCCCGCGAGTGATGGGTGACGAGGCGCCAGAATATAACCATTGGTTTTATCTGGGCGTGGCGTTGCCATTGTGGGGCGTCTGGCAGATCGCGACCGCCTTTGGTTACTGGGCCGGTGCTGCGTTACCGCCAAGCTGGGAGCTTGGCTTTATCGTGCCGCTGATCTTCCTGGCCTTGTTGGTGATGTCGGTTAAAAGCCGCCCGGCACTGGTAGCGGCGCTGGTGGGTGGCAGTCTCTCGGTGCTCGGGCGTGGCCTGCCCGCTGGCTTGGGACTGACGGTGGGGGCCTTGGCGGGTATCGCCGCGGGCGTGATCGCCGAGCGCGGGTGGCGGCATGATTGATCCGCTTTGGTGGGTGGTGATCATCATTGGTGCTGGGACGTTTTTCTGGCGCGGGTCGTTTTTGGTCTTTGGTCGCAGCCTGCAACTGCCCGATTTGGTGCGCCGGGCGCTTAATTATGTGCCACCGGCGGTATTTGCGGCGCTGGTCTTGCCGGGGTTGGTACAGTGGCAGGCTGATGGCGTAGTGGATGGCGCTAAATTGGCGGCCGGATTACTCGCCG
>CBFHTR010000029.1:5058-10083 GCA_965658695.1 Spiribacter sp. | reverse complement strand
CTCAACGCCCGCTGGCGTGTGCATCCAGCTGTTGGCCACCAAGATCCAGAACGAAGAAATGAAGGTGCCAAGCGCCACCATAATGGCGGCGAACAGATGCGTGCCTTTTGGCACTTTGTCGCGCCCGAACAGCAGCACGCCGAGGAATGCAGCTTCAAGGAAGAATGCGGTTACCACCTCGTAGCTCAGTATCGGCCCGAGGAAGTTGGCGGACATCTGCGCGAAGTTGCTCCAGTTCGTCCCAAACTGGAAGGACATCACGATGCCGGAGACAACCCCCATGCCAAAGGTCACGGCAAAGACCTTTGTCCAGAATTTGGACAGTTGTGCCCACTGCGGATTGCCGGTTTTGAAGTGCAGGCCTTCGAGCAGGGCGATATAGGACGCCAGCCCTATGGTGAATACCGGAAAGATCGCATGGAAAGAGACCACAAATGCGAACTGAATACGGGATAAGAGAATTGGATCAAATTCCATTACATTTGCCTCGTTGGCTCAGGCCGTTTCGGCCATCAGTTCATCTTGGCAGGCAAGCGCTCGTAATTCCTTGATGTTAAGCAAGGTAATAAGACCTCGCTCCAAGGCGACAAGCTCCCTGCGCTCAAATTCTTTCAACAATCGGCTCACAACCTCACGCGCTGTGCCAAGCTCGACAGCCAAATCTTGATGGGTTGCGCTGAGTTGTCCGTCCCGCTGTCGTTCCACTAAACGTTCAGCCAATCTTTGGTCCAAGCGGCGGAATGCGACCTCTTCAATCACCATCAGCAGCGAGGTGAGTCGCTGGCCATAGCTCTCCAGCACCACCTTGCGAAAGCACTTGTCCTCATCCATCAAGCGATCGGTGAGGGCCGCCGGGATAACCAGGACTTCACTGTCTTCATCCACGATCGCCTCGGATTGATGGTTGCCATCGGCAAGTAGACACGCCAGCGACATGGGACACATCTCCCCACCTTTGATGCGGTAGAGAACAATTTCGTTCCCCGAAGCCCCTGTCATCTGCACCCGGACCTCCCCTTTGAGCACCAGTGGCAGGCCGTTGCATGGGTCGCCAGGGCCAAAGATGCGTGTGCCAGCCGGGATTTCCATGCGCTGTCCATGCTGCTCGATCGCCTCCCGGGTGGTTGGCTCAACCGCCCGCAGCGTTGGGTGAATATCTCGGTCAACATGATGAAGATCATGTTGCTCTACAGTCTGTCCAATCCTTTGTGACTTCATCACTGATCACCTCTCTGACAGGCGCGCCTACTGACTGCATCTGGAAGCTATACGACCCTGTAATATAGGAGAATATCCATGAAATCTATCAATCGGTTGATCATAGCGCTAGCTATCGGTCTTTTCTCAAGCTTGGTGATGGCGCAGAAAACACCCGACATGCTCACCATTATTACGAGTGATGATGACGAAACCCAGGCCATGGCCCTGATCCTGACTATGCAGGCTCAGCGTAATGGTGTGACACCGCAAATCCTCCTCTGTGATGACGCCAGTGAGCTCGCGGTAGCCTCTGAAATGGATGATTCGGACGTCCTGCGTGGACCAGATGCAAGCGCGGCGCAGATGATTCAGCGGATGGTGAATAACGGCGTCACAGTCGATGTCTGTGCCATCTTCCTGCCCAACAGTGAGTACTCCGAGGATGATCTGGTAGATGGCGTTGGTGTAGCGCAACCGCCGGCCATCGGTGCGTTGGTTGCCGATCCAGCGGTGCGACTGTTCACTTTTTGATATTTAGTTCTC
Organism: Spiribacter sp.; assembly: GCA_965658695.1. Classification (GTDB taxonomy): domain Bacteria; phylum Pseudomonadota; class Gammaproteobacteria; order Nitrococcales; family Nitrococcaceae; genus Spiribacter. The sequence goes on along the minus strand of CBFHTR010000029.1, from coordinate 8,340 downwards.
GCTGCCCATTGCCTTGGCTCGCTCGCCGGTTGCTTTCGGGGCGCGGCGGCTGCGTTTAATCTCAGGGCTTGCCTCAGGCCAGCCCTGAATATGATCAACCACCAGCTGGGTGAGCATATCCAGATGGTCATCGCGGTCATTCAATGCGCGGATGTAGCGTAGTGACTCACCACCATGCTCTTCGAAGATCTCGGCGTTCTCGCCTTCGATCTCCTCAAGCGTCTCCAGGCAATCAGCTGAGAAGCCGGGGCAGATGACATCGAGTTTTTTCATGCCGGATTTGGCCAGTGCCTCGACCGTTTCGTCCGTGTATGGCTGCAGCCAGACTTCCCTGCCAAAGAGTGACTGGAAGGTGACCTGCCAGTAATCATCGGGCAGCTCCAGATGCTCCGCAACGAGACGCGCGGTCTTCTGGCACTGGCAATGGTAGTGATCGCCATTGAGCAGGTAGCGACGCGGCATGCCATGGAAAGAGAAGAGCATTTTCTCGGCCTTGCCGTGCGCTTCCCAATGCTCACGAATCGTGTTGGCAAGTGACTTGATGTAATCCGGATCGTCCGCGTATTGGCCAATCAGACGCAGCTCGGGGATGAAGCGCCATTTTTTTAACTCATCGAACACTGCGTCATAAGTTGAGCCTACCGTCGTTGCCGAATACTGCGGGTAGAGCGGCAATACGAGAATTCGCTCAGCACCTTCCTCACGCAATTTGCGCAGGCCATCCCGAATGGATGGAGAGCCATAGCGCATCGCCAACTCAACGCTGTAAGGGCCTTCAATCTTTTCAGCGAGGCGTTTTTCAATGCCAGCGGCCTGTGCTTTGGCGATTGTCAGCAGCGGAGAGCCTCCTTCTTCCCAAACTTCAGCATAGGCTGCCGCCGATTTTTTGGGCCGGGTGCGCAAAATCACCCCATGTAGCAGCAGCCACCAGAGCGGGCGATTGATCTCGACCACGCGGGGGTCGCCCAGGAACTCAGCCAGATACCGCCGAAGTGCGGGTGCTGTCGGGGCATCGGGCGTGCCCAGATTGGTAATCAGAATCCCAAGACGAGGTACGTCGTCGTGGCGGGCGTTGGGCTTGGCGCTGTACATCGGCATTTCGCTGAATCCTGCATTACGGCGTTAATTGAGTCAGTCGCCCAATGATAGGCCGTAATACCGGTGAGGGAAAATGCAAATACACGCTTTTCTTTGATAGCTCTGGCCTATCGCAACAGGTGCTGAGCACAAGTTCGTTTTTTTTCGTGTACGCTCGTAAGTGTTTGTCAGGCAATAAAATAACAACAGGGGATGTTGTGCTTATTTCGGACGGTTCAGTCGCCTTAGGATTTGGGTGACCACGCAAAGCCCAGTTGCGGGGGCATTGCGGCTGCAGCTCACTGCGGCCGCCGTCGGAGTGTTTTTCCTTGCGGTTCTCAGTATCGGATCATCCCTCGCGATCGGTCATGCAGCTCGGGATGATGCTGCAGCCATCAATCTTGCCGGCTCCCTGCGCATGCAGGCCTTTCGCATCGCACTGATCGATCATCTGGAAACAGACCCTTCGGTTTTCCGTGAGGGCGTTGCACAATTTGGACAGACCCTCGCAATGCCTGCGTTGCATCGAGTTGTCGAGCTCGACCAAACACCTGATTTGCGACGCCAATTCGACGCCGTTCAGCGTTGGCATCGGCATTTGTCAGCATTAGCCGAAGGCTCGGCACCCCAGCTAAGACTGCAATATCTGCCTCGGGATCTGCTTGGGATGGACGTGGTCGTCGAGCGCATCGACGCGATGGTTTCAGCGCTTCAGACACAAGCTGAATCACGTTTGGAGGTTTTGCGGCTCATGCAGTGGTCATCGTTGGTGATCGCAATGCTCCTTTTTGGCGTGGTTATTCGGCAACTCAGTGTCGGCCTTGTCTGGCCGATTGGGCGATTGATGGCAGGTATCGACCGCCTCGCCAACGGCGAGCGCCTTCAGCCGATCGCGAACTTGCCCCGAAATGAGATTGGCCGGTTGGGCGAGCATTTCAATCACATGGCAGCCAGTTTGACGGCCTTGCAGCGTGACCTGGAAGCCGAGGTTGAGGCTAAAACCGAGGCCTTGCGCCGCATGAACGAAGCCCTGGCTCTGCAATCGGAAGAGCAACAGGTGCGTGTGCTCGCGCAGGAGCGGGCCATCATCGCTCGTGAGCTGCATGATTCAATTGCCCAGTCACTTGCTTATTTAAAAATCCAGGTTGTGCGTTTGCGTGCCCAGATGGCGACGGTTAAGGGTATGCGAGAAGAGCTGGATGAAATACTTGATGAGCTGCGGGATGGGCTCAATACCGCCTATCAGGATTTGCGTGGATTGCTGACCACATATCGCCTGCAAGTCAACCAATCGGATCTTCGGTCTGCACTTGAGGCAACGGTTGCGGAATTCTCCCGTCGCGACTCGGGTTTAAAAATACAACTGACATTCAAGGCTGAGGCGGCAGGGTTGGGCGCCAATGAGAAAGTCCATCTGGTCTACATCGTGCGCGAGGCCCTCGCGAATGTGCTGAACCATGCCAATGCCACGCGTGTTTGGGTGGCGGTGGTTGAGCAGCGTAATCCCGCAATGCTGGCTCTCACCATTGAGGATGACGGAATCGGCTTTGCACCTGACTCACAGCGAGTGGAGCAAGGGCACTTTGGGCTTGGGATCATGCGTGAGCGGGCTTGGCAGCTTGGCGGAAGCTGGCAGCTTGATTGCGGTGATCAGGGCGGAACACGGATTGAGGTGGGGGTGCCTTTGTCATGAAACATCGCGTTCTAATAATCGATGATCATCCACTGCTGCGCAGAGGTATCGCGCAGCTCTTAACGATGGATCCGGCACAAGACCTGGAATTGGCAGGCGAGGCCAGTAGCGGGCAAGAGGGCTTAGAGAAGGCTGATCTTTTGCAGCCGGACTTAATCGTCCTGGATATGGAAATGCCCGGTATGAGCGGCGTCGAGACACTGAGGGCGTTGCGGGCCAGCGGGAATACGGTGCCAGTGGTGATTCTTACGGTGTCTGATCGAGACGAGCATGTTGCTCAAACACTTGCTGCGGGTGCCAGTGGTTATGTTTTAAAGGATATGCCGCCCGAGCGCTTACTGGAGGCATTCGCGCGAGTCATTGAGGGTGAAGTCGTCATCAGCCCGGCACTTACCGCCACACTCTGCCGTGCCATGCAGAAACATCACCGTGGCAGCGAAATTTCCTTAAGTCGTATGACGCCGAGAGAACATGACATTTTGACAAGGCTGGCTCGCGGCTACAGCAACAAG
>CBFHTR010000029.1:0-4960 GCA_965658695.1 Spiribacter sp. | reverse complement strand
ACTGATTGCCCGCGAGCTGGATATCACTGAGGGTACTGCCAAAGTGCATGTGCGCAATCTGCTACGCAAAATGAAACTGCGCACCCGCGTTGAGGCGGCCGTCTGGGCGGTCCAGAACGGCCTGGGTTAACGCAATGGCAAACTTTGGGTGAGCTGATCAATCAGCACCGCGGCTTGTTCCTGGCGCTGACGTGAGAGTGCATCGCCCAGGATGTCGCCGCCCATGGCACCACCGACACCGCCAACAACCGCGCCAGTTGAATCGCCACCGACTTCGGCACCGATAATGCCACCACCAATGGCGCCCAGCAGCTGGCCGGCGCGGCGTGTCATGTCAGCACCGGTTCGAGCACTGCCGGAGGCTGACCAGAGAATGGTGCCATCCTCAACATCAATCATTTGCGCGCTCATGCTCATGTTATCGCCAAACTCCGGCAGATTAATCAGCACAACGCTATCGACGTTGAGGATTCTGCCGGCCTGAGCCGCGCCCGAGGCACTAGTCACAGCAGAGCGGGCGAAATCTTGTTCTTCCAGAACGGCATTGATCTGGCTGCGCTCGATAGGGCTGTACCCCAACCCGAGTAGGGCCTGATTGAACATGCTTGCGATCTGGTCGCGTGCCGCATCCCCGCCAATACCCTCGACGGAGACAACGGCTGTGCGTTCAATGCTGTTGAAATCATAGGTCTGGTTGTACTGCCCGCTGCCGCTGACCGAAGCGCATGCAGTGACCAGCAGTGCCAGCAACATTGGGATGAATACTCGTGTTACGAGATCAATGCGTTTCATATCTTGCCGCTCCTGGCTGATGTTTGTTCGTATTATGACCGGCTATTGCCCAAATATTATCCCCCACTGGCGGGGCCTTACACAGTCGTTATACTCAAATAATCTCTGATACCTGAGGACGGGCGCTTTGGCGGCATTGAATTATCATCATTTGCGCTACTTTCGTGAGGTGGCGCATGAGGGACATCTCACGCGTGCCGCCCAGCGCCTGAATGTTTCACAGTCGGCGCTCTCCGCGCAGATTAAACAGCTGGAGGATCGGTTGGGGCAGGCCCTGTTCGAGCGACAGGGCAGGACGCTGAAACTGACCGAGGCCGGCCGGATTGCGCTGGATTATGCCGATACGGTGTTCGCGACGGGGGATGAGCTTGTCGCGACGCTGCAGCAAATCGGGCACTCGCGGCAGGCGCTGCGTGTCGGGGCGCTAGCGACTTTGTCACGAAACTTCCAGCTCACCTTCCTCAAGCCCGTCTTGGATCGCACCGATGTTGAAGTGGTGCTGCGTGCCGGCGGCGCGGCGGAGCTTTTTACTGCGCTTAGTGCGCTGCAGCTGGATGTTGTGCTGACAAATGACCCGCCGCAGGCCGACGCATTACAGCCCTATCGTGTGCATCGTATCGATGAAGAACCGGTCAGCCTGATCGGCACACCAGCGCTGGTCGCGCTGGGGAGCAGTTTGGCGGAGCGACTCGCCAAAGCACCGTTGATTTTGCCGACTCGCTCCAGTGCGCCGCGCGTGGCTATTGACGGTGTTCTCGCGCAATTTGATGTCAAACCACAGATCGCCGCTGAGATTGATGACATGGCGATGATGCGCTTGCTCACGCGTGAGGGTGTGGGGCTTGCTGTGATACCGCCTATTGTGGTGCGTGATGAACTCGATCGAGGGGAGCTGGTGGAGTCGGATCGGCTGCCTGCGCTGAGCGAGACTTTCTACGCGGTGACCGTTGAGCGGCGGTTCCCCAACCCACTGTTGCGTGACGTCCTGCCCTAAAGCGTTTTCTTTAACGTCTATCCGGTCACGGTCTGCTGGCCCGGATAACTACTAATTTAGAACACGAATTTGATTGCGAGCCCGGTTCGGCATGGCTAGCTTCCGGGACGTCGTGGGTACACAAAGAGACAACGCCATGGAGCGGCAGGAGAACCTAACTGATACTGAACTCACCGAGCGGTTGCGAAAGGCGCTGGAGCCAGTGCTGCCTTATGGCCCCTCGCTTATACCGCTAGACATCCTCGTGGTGGTGGCGACTGCGCATCACGCCGGGCAGCCACTATCAATGAAAGAGCTGATGGTGGTGCTGCCATACTCCGCCACCGGAATTCGATATAACTTGGCCCAGCTGATTGCTGATGGTTGGATTGTGAAAGTCAGTGATCCAAGAGATCGCCGGTTGGTGAATCTGCAGCCTTCCGATCGAGTGGCCGAAGCGTTTGCCCGGGTTCGGGAAAAATTTCTTAAATCAACTCCCTCTTGCAATTAGCAACTGGCATCCACAGCATGGCATCCACGCAGTCACGCGAATCTGTCTGGAGTGATGTCTCATGCAAAACCGTACGATGCAATTGCCGCCTGGTGGCGGGTTTGATCACATTGAACTGATCGACAGCGGCAAGGCTCCGGCACCAGGGCCGGGAGAAATAACCGTTCGGCTTCACGCCAGCTCGCTCAATTACCACGACTATGGCGTGGTCAAGGGGCCGATGGCGCCAAAAAATGAATCGCGTATCCCCCTCTCCGACGGTGCCGGCGAAGTCACTGCGGTAGGTGAGGGCGTGACTGAATTCGGTGTGGGTGATGCCGTGGTGAGCACATTTTTCCTTGATTGGCAGGCGGGTGCCCCGGTTAATGAGGGATTTGGATCAACTCCTGGCGATGGTGTTGATGGTTATGCGCGTGAATGGATCACGCGCCCGGCGACTGCATTTACCCGTGCCCCGACAGGCTGGAGCCATGCCGAGGCAGCGACACTCACCACGGCTGGTGTCACCGCATGGCGCTCACTATTCGTGAATGGTGGATTAAAGCCCGGGCAGACAGTGTTGACGCTTGGCACCGGAGGCGTCTCGATTTTTGCGCTGCAACTCGCTGTGGCCGCGGGCGCTCGGGTGATCAGCACTTCTTCCAGCGATGCCAAGCTTGAGCGGCTAAAAGAAATGGGCGCCGAGGCCGTGATTAATTACAAGGAAGATCCGGACTGGGGCAAGACGGTGCGCAAGCTCACCCATGGTCGCGGCGTTGATCATGTTGTGGAAGTGGGTGGCTCGGGCACCTTGCCGCAGTCGATGATTGCGACTGCCGTCGGCGGGCATGTTTCTCTAATCGGTGTCCTTACTGGCGTTAAAGGCGACTTCCTCATGGGCCCGGCCCTTTTCCGCCAACTGCGTCTGCAAGGCGTACTTGTTGGGACCAGGCGGGATCAGCAGGATATGGTTGCCGCCATGGAGGCGACGGAAATTCGGCCGGTGATTGATCGGCATTTCCCGCTTGAGCAGTTGATTGATGCTTTCCGTCATGAAGAAAGCGGTGCACATTTCGGCAAGATTTGTATCGATATCTAACCGCGGCCTAAATACGGCATGTTGGTGGCCATTACGGTCATAAACTGCACATTGGCCTCAAGCGGTAGATTGCTCATATAGCGCACGGCATCGGCAACGTGCCGTACGTCCATCACCGGTTCGCGTTTTACACTGCCATCGGGTTGTCGGATGCCGGCTTTCATGGGCGCTGTCATGGGCGTCTCGGCATTGCCGATATCGATCTGGCTGCAGGCAATGTTGTAGGGCCTGCCATCGAGTGAGATGGATTTGGTTAAACCGGTAATTGCGTGCTTCGAGGTGGTGTAGGCCACTGAACCAACCCGTGGGGCATGGGCAGAGATAGAGCCGTTGTTGATAATCCGCCCACCTTGCGGGGTTTGTTCACGCATCATCTGAAACGCGCCCCGCGCGATGAGAAAAGCACCATCCAGGTTAACCGCCAGTACCCGTCGCCAGTCTTCCCAACTAACATCACCGATTTCGCTGGAGGCCATAAAAGCACCAGCATTGTTAAAAACCACATCCAGCCGTCCATAGACCGCGCGTATTTGGGTGAAAAGGTGGTCGACGGCTTCGGGTTCTGACACATCCGTTGCCACCGGCAGCGCTTGGTCTGGGTAGCGAGCGGCAATCGCCTCCAGTGCATCAGCACGCCTTGCAGCCAAAACAACATGATGTCCGTCCCCAAGCATCGCCTCGGCCACCGCCTGCCCGATGCCCTGAGTGGCGCCAGTAACGAGGATGACTTTCGCGTCGATATTGCTCATAGCGTGGTAAAGCCTCTGACATGAAGGTTTATAGAATCAGGCTGATGCCGATTTTCGTGGCAAAGCCCAAAAAGGCAATCCCAGCCAGCCGCTCAATCCAGTGCTGATGATCCTCGAGCCGGATCAGCCAACCGGTGGATGCCGTGAGTAGGCTGACTGTCGAAAACCAGGCAAGGCCACTCAACCCAACAACCGCGATGACCGCCAACAAAACCCAAAGCGGTGTTTGGGGTCGGATGGCGGTGCCGAAAATACTGGCAAAAAAGATAATCGCCTTGGGGTTGGTGAGATTGACCAGCAACCCAAGAATAAAAGGGTTACTCGGGCCCTTGGGCGGGCGAGGTGCCTCCTGCTCCAGATGCCGTGCTGGCGCATGAGTGAGCAGCAATCGTGTACCGAGATAGGCCAGAAATAACGCCCCAGCCGAACGCACTGCTAACTCAAACCAGTCGATGCGATTGAGCAGCGTCGAGAGACCCAGAGCGCTTAACGCTGCGTAGAAACTGATGCCGATGCTCACGCCCAGGGCGGTGAGCAATCCAGCACGCTTACCGCGGGCAATTGTGTTGCGCACAACCGCCACAAAATCCGGACCCGGGAGCATGAGCGCGGGTGAGAACACCGCAAAAACGCCAAGGATAGGGAACACACTTTGCATGGGGGCGAAGTGTCGCATAGATTGAAGGCATGTCTAGACGAACGCTGCAATTCATCATTGGTGTTTGGCTTCTGTGGTGTGGCTGTGCCTTTGCTGCAGATCCACCGTTGATCGACGCGATTCGCGAAGGACAGACCACACAGGCACTAGTCATGCTTGAGAACGGCGCATCGCCTGAAGTGACTACAACAGATGGCGA
>CBFHTR010000028.1:0-11284 GCA_965658695.1 Spiribacter sp. | reverse complement strand
CAAATACGGTGGAGACCGCCGGTGCCACCCACCAGCGGGCTGCTTGCCGGAGGCGGTCAAAAATATGGATATCCAAAAGCTGGCCCAGTGCGTAGGCCATAAAGCTGGCAGCGGCGATGCGGCCAACAAACGTGTTGAGGCTAAGCAGCGCATCGGCGCCCTGAAAGCTGCCTTGCTGAAAGAGCACGCCGATTAAATAGGAAAACACCAACGCCGGGCCCATCGCAAAGAAGATAATCTTGCGGGCCGTGACTTTTCCGAATGTCCGCACGGTCAGGTCGGTTGCCAGAAAGATAAAGGGGAACGAAAAAGCCCCCCAGGTGGTATGCAGGCCAAACAAATCAAATGGCAGCTGCACCAGATAGTTACTGGCAGCGATAATCGTTATGTGGGCACTGGCAAGCAGAAAAAGCGCCCGGCGATACTGAGTAAAGGTCATGGTTTTCATGGGCGCGGAGTATAGCAGCATGGATCAGCGAAGCCAGAGGGCGCAGGCACGCCGTCGCATCGCGACACTCGCCTGGCCGTTGATTCTCTCTAATATCACCGTCCCCTTGCTTGGCTTGGTGGACACCGCAGTGGTTGGCCATCTGTCGGATAGTCGCTATCTGGGTGGCGTCACATTAGGCGCGACGCTGTTTAGTTTTCTCTTCTGGGGTTTTGGCTTCCTGCGCATGGGCACGACCGGCCTCACGGCGCAGGCGAGCGGTGGGGAAGATATTGATGCCATGCTGCGGCTGCTAGGGCAGGGGTTGATGCTAGCCCTTGGCATTGGACTGCTCCTGATCGCACTCCACCCGCTAGTGATCCCCTTTGGCCTGAGCCTTTTTGATGGCAGTCCGGCGGTGACGGCCGAAGCGGATACCTACGCGCGAATCCGGATTGCCAGTGCACCGGCCGTGCTCGCCAATTACGTGTTAATTGGCTGGTTTCTGGGTCGCGGCTACAGCTGGGTGACGTTGCTGCTGATGGCGATCAACAACCTGGCCAACATCGTGCTAGATCTGGTTTTTGTGCTGGGTTTTGGCATGACGACCGCGGGCGTCGCATTGGCCAGTGTCATGGCCGATTATCTCACGGTCTCGGTAGGGCTTTTGCTGGCGGTAATGGCCTGGCGGGGTTGGCGCTGGCGCAAAGTTAGTGGTGTGTTCGGTGATTTGGCTGGCTATCGCCGGTTACTGTCGGTGAACTTCGCACTTTTTATTCGCACGCTTTGTCTGCTCTTTGCCTTTGCGTTTTTTCATGCCCAAGGCGCCCGGCTGGGTGACACAACGTTAGCGGCGAATGCCGTATTGCTGCAGTTTGTATTACTGGCCTCTTATGCCTTGGATGGTTTTGCGCATGCGACTGAGTCACTGGTGGGTCAGCGTATTGGTGCGGCTGACGAGCAGGGTTTTCGCTATGCCGTTAGCGCTGCGCTTGAGTGGTCATTGCTCACGGCGGTTGTCCTGAGCCTTGGTTTTGCGGCGGGTGGTGAGACATTGATTGCGCTGCTTACCGGGCTGCCTGAGGTTAGGCAGATGGCGGCGGATTTTCTGCCCTGGATGATTGCCATGCCGATGCTGGCCGTGGGCAGTTATCTGCTTGATGGAATTTTTATTGGTGCCACTCGAACCCGGGCGATGCGCGATACCATGATCCTTTCTGTGGTGGCTTTCTATTTGCCGGTTTGGTGGCTGACCCAGTCATGGGAAAACCATGGGCTGTGGCTTGCCTTTGTCAGTTTTACCGTGGCACGCAGTCTATTGCTTGGCGGGATTTTCTACCGGGAGTGGCGAGAACGGCGGTGGTTTGCCAGCCCTGCGACCGATTAGCCCCGGATGAAGACAGCTTCAGGCAAGGATGCCATCCAACGCAGCAAGCAGCGCAGTATTCTGCGACGGTGTGCCAATGCTAATACGCAGGCAGTCCTGCAGCCGCTTTGTGGCGAAGTGACGCACCAAAATATTCTTTGCCTTGAGCTGTTGGTAAACCGCCTCCGCACTTATCTGGGCGGCGGCTGGCATGCGTGCTAAGCAAAAATTGCTGTGGCTGGGGGTAACCGTAAAGCCGCGATCACTCAAAGCCTTCGTCATGCGTGCGCGCTCATCGCGCACGGCCTGCCAGCTCGCCTGCGCGGTGGACTGGTCGGCCAGAGCGGCGGCGCCAATCGCGTCGGCCAGGGCATCGACGCTGTAACTATCTCGTGTTTTCTCGGCAATCGGCCGAATCAGCCCCGGGTTGCCAATGCCGTAGCCCAAGCGCAGACCAGCAAGCGAATAGCCCTTGGAGAGCGTGCGCAAAATCATCAAATTTTCATGCCGTTGGATCAGCGGCACCACGTTGTGATCATTTGGTGCAAAGTCCACATAGGCCTCATCCACCAGCAAGACGCCATCCAGCTCACCGGCAAGTGCATCAATTTGTTTGGCATCGAGGAGCCGGCCGCTAGGTGCGTGCGGATTGACTAAAAAGGTCAGCGGCACACCAGCGGCGTTCATTTGTTGGGCAAAATCACTTGGCAGTTCGTAATGCGGGCCAAGTTCAACGGCCTTGATCGGGCTTTTGTGGATTGCTGCCAGCACTGGGTAGAGCGAGTAGCTTGGCTCGGCAACGCCAATGGGCTGGCCCGGTGCAACAAAAGTGGTGATGGCGAGGCGTAGTAGCTCATCGCCGCCATTGGTGGCAACCAGGCAGTCGGTGGCGACATCATGCAACCGGCTGGCCTGCGCAAGAAAGTCAGCGGCGGTGGGTGAGGGGTAGCGCCGAAGCCGCTCTGCTGAGAAATCCCGCAGTACTGCCATTGCCGCGGGTGAGGGCGGCCAGGGATTTTCATTGGTATTGAGCTTGATGACTTCGGTATCGCTGGGCTGCTCCCCGGGTGCATAACCGGCCATGCGCTGAATATTGTCGCGTTCATATTGCATGCCTAAAGCATACCGTTTTTTCGCCGTTGGGGCTGAAAACCCGGCCATGCTGGCGTATTATGTGGACCAATCAAGTCCGAATAAAAATACTGCGAGGAGCGCATCAAATTGGCCGTCTCCGCTCGTTCTCTGCCCCTCATGACTCGGCTGGCGCTTGCCGCAAGACGCGCCGGTGTCTGGCCTTTGATGATGGCTGTGATTGCGCTTTTGGTCTCTCTGCCCGTACTTACAGTGCTTGTTCATGTGTTTGTGCCGGCGCCGGAGATTTGGGGCCATCTTGCCAGCACGGTGCTTCCACGGTATTTGATGAACACGCTCGGGCTGACCCTGGGGGTTGGGTTAGGTGTGCTGGTCATTGGTGTCGGGACGGCATGGCTGGTTGTGATGTGCCGCTTCCCAGGGCAGCGGCTTTTTGAGTGGGCGCTGCTGTTGCCCCTGGCGGTGCCAACGTATGTGATTGCTTATGCCTACACGGATTTCCTGCAATTTGCTGGGCCGTTGCAGAGTTTTCTGCGCGATTTATTTGGCTGGGGTGCCGGTGATTACTGGTTTCCACCGGTGCGCTCGCTCGGCGGTGCGATTGCCCTGCTGACATTGGTGCTCTACCCGTATGTCTATCTTCTGACCCGAGCGGCATTTCTCGAGCAGTCCGTGTGCGTACTGGAAGTAGGGAGGACGCTAGGGCGCGGGCCGTGGCGGCTTTTTGGCACGATCGCCGTGCCATTGGCGCGACCGGCGATTGCCGGCGGTGCGGCGTTAGCGCTTATGGAGACACTCAACGAGTTTGGCGCGGTTCAATTCTTTGCCGTGGATACGTTCACCACGGGAATTTACCGGACCTGGTTTGGGCTCGGTGAGCGAGCAGCCGCCGCGCAGCTTGCCGGTGTGCTGTTGTTGTTCGTAATGGTTTTGTTGGTGCTCGAGCGTGTCTCGCGCGGGAAGTCGCAGTTCTTTCATACATCCAGTCGTTATCGCGAGTTACCGCGTTATGAGCTCGGTCCTGGTAAGCGCTGGCTTGCGTTTCTGGCCTGTGGGCTGCCGGTGGGGCTTGGTTTTGTTCTGCCAGCCCTATTGCTGTTGGAAATGGCGCTCACCAATGGTGATCAGCGCTTCGGTTGGGCATTCCTGCCGTATATCTTCAACAGCATCACGCTGGCGGGCGTGGCGGCGCTGCTCGCGGTGGGCCTTGCCGTGGTGCTCTCCTACGGTGTGCGTCTGGCGCCTTCACCGCTCACTCAGGCAGCGATTCGTGTCTCGGCCATGGGCTATGCCGTCCCCGGTGCCGTCATTGCGGTTGGTGTGCTAATTCCGCTGGGCTGGGTTGATCAGCGCCTTTATGGCGTGTTGCATGGCGATTGGGGTTGGGATGTTGGGCTGATTCTCACCGGCACGGGAGTCGCGCTGGTCTACGCCTATTTGGTGCGCTTTCTTGCAGTGTCCTACAACGCCGTTCAGGCGAGTCTTACGAAAGTCACACCCAGCATGGATGCTGCATCGAGAACGCTGGGTCGCACCGCCGGCGGGACGCTGCGCCGCGTTCATGCGCCGATTATTCGTGGCAGCTTGCTGGGGGCCGGCATTCTGGTCTTTGTTGATGTGATGAAAGAGCTGCCGGCAACGATCATCCTGCGGCCATTTGATTTCACTACGCTTGCGGTACGCTCGTATGAGCTGGCTTCAGACGAGCGACTCAGTCAGTCCTCAACTGCTTCGTTGGCGATCGTTTTGGTTGGGATTATTCCGGTGATACTGCTCAGCCGGGCGATGCGTCGTTCACGACCGGGGCATGGCGAGCACGAAGGGTAACCTTGCCGAGCACTCTGTCTAGATCGGAAAGACGAAGACCTGGCTTGAGTCTAGGTGAATCTGTATGGGGTCATTGCGCTGGGGCAAGAACACGCCCGGCATATGGGCGTGCATGTGATATTCATCGTTGCCCTGATGGACGCACAGGTGAATAAAGCTCGCCCCGCCGAGTAGGCGCGACATCAGTACATGGCTTGTGCTGTGATCACGCGGCCCGGAGCGCATTTCAACCTGCAGCGCTTCCGGTCGGATTAACACCTGCACGGCCGTCCCGTCGGCATGGTCGCTCGCATCCACGGGCCCAAGCGGGGTCTCGACGCGCCCATCCGCTACCACCCCACGCAGTTCATTCACATCCCCAAAGAAGCGAACGACAAAGGGATCGGTGGGATTGCAGTAAATATCCGTTGGGTTGCCCTGCTGGACGATGCGCCCATCACGCATCACTGCGATGCGGTCGGCCATGAATAACGCTTCTTCCGGGTCGTGGGTCACGAGCAACGTAGCGGTGCCGTTGCGCTTTAGCAGATGCAGCGTGTCATCACGAATACGATCGCGCAGCCGGGCGTCCAGGTTAGAGAAGGGCTCATCGAGCAGCATGATTCTCGGTGCTGGCGCCAGTGCTCTTGCCAGCGCGACGCGCTGTTGCTGACCGCCGGAGAGAACATGCGGGAAGCTCTCGGCAAAGGGTGCTAGGCCCAGCTGTGCCAGCAATGCGCGAGAGCGCTGCTCGCGCTCGCGAGCGGAGACTTTGGGCAGGCCAAAGCCCACGTTATCGAGCACGCTTAAATGCGGGAAGAGCACCGCGTCCTGAAAAACCAGGCCAACCTGGCGCTGTTCGGGTGGCATCCAGACACTGCTGCTTGAGTCAGACATCAGCTGATTGCCGATGCGAACACTTCCCTGTTGCGGGCGCTCCAGCCCGGCGGCAAAGCGCAGCAGCGTGGTCTTGCCGCACCCCGATGGGCCCAGTAGACAGACGAGCTCTTCCGGCTCGACGCTCAGGTTGATGTCATCAGCCGCCCTGACCGTATCAAAATCATGACTGATCGATTCAAGTTCTAATGCCTCACCGCTAGGCGCTGGGCATGGCGCCTGCATCGCGGCGACGCCGCCGGCGGGAAAGTGTGAGACCAGTGTGTCTTCTTGCGCACTCATAGCCTGAGAGTTTCTGCCAACTACGGGTGTTTTTGCAAGCGATTCTCATTGGGGGTTGACCTGACTGAGGTACTGTTGTTGAATGCTTCTCAGATGCGAATGGTTCGCATCCGCAATAAAATTGAAACAATTTCAAGGAGACAGACATGGGCAAAATGACTCACGGTGCCGCTTTCGCGCTGGGCGTTGGCCTCGCCGCCGGTGCCAGCGTGGCAGGTGCACAGACGCTCAATCTCTACACCGCGCGTCATTACGATTCCGATGAGGCCATTTATGAAGCCTTTACTGCGGAGACCGGTATTGAGGTTAATGTGCTTGAGGGCGATTCCGATCAGCTCATCGAGCGTATCCGTCGTGAGGGTGCGGCCAGCCCGGCTGATGTTTTCATGACCGTTGATGCCGCGCGTCTGCGTCGGGCCGAAGATGCCGGCATTCTCTCGCCGGTCGATTCGGATTACCTCGCCGATCGACTGCCCTCAGAGCTGCGCCATCCCGAGAATCTGTGGTTTGGTTTCAGCGAGCGGGTGCGAGTGGTCTACTACGACACCGAAGCCTATGACGAGCCGCCGCTGAGCACCTATGAAGAGCTAGCTGATCCCCGGTTTGAGGGTGAAATCTGTATTCGCTCCTCAAGCAATGATTACAACCAGTCGATGGTGGCCGCACTGATTGCAGAGCATGGCCTGGAAGCCACTGAGGAATGGGCCGAAGGGCTAGTGGCCAACATGGCACGTGCCCCGCAGGGTGGTGATACCGACCAGATTCGTGCGGTTGCAGCAGGTGAGTGCACCCTGGGCGTTGGTAACAGTTACTACTGGACCCGTTTGCAGAAGTCTGATGATGCCGATGACCGTGCGCTGACCGAGCGTGTTGGCCTGATCTTCCCCAACCAGGATTCTCAGGGTACGCATCGCAACATCGGTGGTGCCGCCATGGTGGCCGGTGCGCCGAATGCTGACGCCGCTGTGGCTTTCCTTGAATTCCTTGCCACTGATGAGGCACAGGAGCTCTTTGCCGCTGGCAATAACGAGTTCCCGGCTGTCCGTGGCGTGGATCCGGTCCCGGAAGTGCGTGAATTCTTGGACTACAACTACGATGACATCAACGTCGCGGTGCTGGGTGAAAACAACTCCCAGGCGGTGCGTTTGATGGATCGTGCTGGCTGGCGTTAAGACAAACGTTCGCTGAATCTTTCTCTTGGAAATTGAAGTGCCGTGGTCGGGTTTGCCCGCCACGGCCTTTTTTTATTCTAGACTGGCGCTCTATGGAAGCGCGCAATTCCACCCCACCGGTCATTCATGCCTTTATCGACGCCCTTTGGATGGAAAGGGGGCTTGCCGAGAATACGCTTGCCGCCTATCGCAGTGACCTCAAGGCCTTCGCGCTCTGGCTAAGCGGGCAGGGCATCGATGATTTGCTGCGTGTATCGCGCGCTGATGTGATGGCGTACTTAGGCTCACGGGTTGCTGCCGGTGCCAGTCGACGCAGCAGTGCGCGTTTGCTCTCTACCTTGCGACGGTTTTACCGCTATCAGGTACGTCAGGGCACGATTAGCGAAGACCCCACCGCGCGTGTTGAAGCGCCAAAGCCCGATCGGCCTCTGCCCGGGGCGTTGAGTGAAACCGAGGTAGAGCGTCTGTTGGCGGCCCCTGATGCCGACACTCCGATTGGCCAGCGCGATCGCTGCATGCTCGAAGTCCTCTATGCCACTGGTTTGAGAGTCTCTGAGCTGGTGGGTTTGCGGTTTGATCAGCTCAATACCCGCCAGGGCGTTGTACGGGTGACGGGTAAGGGTGGTAAGGAGCGCTTGGTGCCGCTGGGAGAGGCGGCGCTTGCCGCTTTAGATGAATATCTGGCGGTGATGCGCCCGGGGCTTGCCAAAGGGCGGGTAGTGGATGCCGTTTTTATCACCGCCCGAGGGGAAGGGATGACCCGTCAGGCCTTTTGGTATCGAATCCGCCACTACGCTGAAACCGCTGGGATTAAGGCGCATCTGTCACCGCATACGCTGCGCCACTCATTCGCAACACATCTGCTCAATCATGGCGCGGATTTGCGGGTGGTTCAGTTACTGCTTGGCCACAGTGATCTATCAACCACCCAAGTTTATACGCATGTTGCTCGGGCCAGGCTCAAGGCGCTGCACGCCGAGCACCATCCGCGTGGCTAGCGCTCCAGATGCTGCAGCTTGTCCGCCTTGCCGTCCCAGTCTGCGGCATCCGCCGGCGGGTCTTTCTGCTCAGTAATGACCGGCCACTGCTGTGAAAGCTCGGCATTGAGCTCAAGAAAATGTTCCATGCCCTGGGGTAGGTCATCTTCGGAGTAGATGGCCTCTGCCGGGCACTCTGGTTCGCAGAGCGTGCAGTCAATGCATTCATCCGGGTCGATGACAAGGAA
This sequence comes from Spiribacter sp., assembly GCA_965658695.1. Lineage (GTDB taxonomy): Bacteria > Pseudomonadota > Gammaproteobacteria > Nitrococcales > Nitrococcaceae > Spiribacter. The sequence continues at coordinate 3,017 of CBFHTR010000028.1, read as the reverse complement.
GTTTGGCCCCTCATGGAAGCAGTCCACAGGACAAACCTCGACACAGTCGGTGTATTTGCACTTAATGCAGTTTTCGGTGACAACGTAAGTCATGCTCGATACCAGCGCTTGGCTATTGGGATGGCGCGCATCCTAGGTGGATGTTGCGGGTGCATCAACCTACGCGATCTGTGGAATTTGTATCTGGCTCAAGGAGGCTGCGCCACTCATAGAGCAATTGATGTGCCTCTCGCGGGCTGAGCGCATCAGGGTCAATGCCCGAAAGCCGCTCGATGAGGGTGTGGATGCCGGCTGGTAGGTCCTCCTCGCTGGGCGCCTCCGCCGTGGCGTGTGTCGCGGCAGCCGCGAAGAGCGGCAGCTGAGGGGCATTGCCTTCAGTGGCCTCGAGCTGCTGGAGTTTCTCGCGGGCGCGTTTGAGCACGGGCTTAGGTACGCCGGCGAGGGCGGCAACCTGTAGTCCATAGCTCTGGCTGGCGGGGCCGTTTTCAACACTGTGCAAAAAGACAATGCGCTCTTTATGCTCCGCAGCTTGCAGGTGGACATTGGCCGCGCGCGGGAAATGGCCCGGTAGTGTGGTCATTTCAAAATAATGCGTGGCAAAGAGCGTATAGGCGCCAATCTGCTCGCATAAGGCCTCGGCAGTTGCCCAGGCCAGTGCCAGGCCATCAAAGGTGCTTGTGCCGCGGCCGATCTCATCAAGCAAAACCAAACTCTGCGTGGTGGCGTTGTGCAGGATATTGGCCGTCTCGGTCATCTCCACCATAAATGTCGAACGGCCACCGGCCAGATCATCCGAGGCGCCGATACGCGTGAAAATGCGGTCAATTGGCCCAAAGCGAGCGGCATCCGCCGGGACAAAGCTGCCGATATGCGCCATGAGCGTGATTAACGCCACCTGGCGCATGTAAGTCGACTTACCGCCCATATTGGGCCCGGTAATCACCAGCATGCGGCGCTGATCATCCAGCTGAATGTCATTGGGAATAAACGGGCTGTCACTGCTTTGCTCGACCACAGGATGTCGGCCGGCCGATATCTCGATGCCCGGTGTTTCATCAAGGATTGGGCGCGTGTATTGCAGGGTCTCGGCGCGCTCGGCAAGCGCGGCTAGGGCATCAAGCTCAGCAAGTGCGGCGGCAAGATCCAACAGCCTTGGCAGGCGCTCAGCCAGCCAGCTGACCAGTGCCTCATAAAGCGCTTTTTCTCGCGCCAGCGCTCGCTCGCGTGCAGAGAGTACTTTGTCCTCAAATGTCTTGAGCTCCGGTGTAATAAAGCGCTCTGCGCCTTTGAGCGTTTGCCGGCGGATATAGTGATCGGGCGCTTGTTCGCTTTGACCCCGGCTGATTTCAATGTAAAAACCATGCACCCGGTTGTAGCTCACCTTGAGTGTGCTGATACCGGTGGCCTCGCGCTCGCGTTGCTCGAGCTCGGTGAGAAAGCCATCGGCATTGCGCGAGAGGGCGCGCAGCTCATCAAGCTCGGCATCGAAGCCCTCGGCAATCACCCCGCCATCGCGAATGACAACTGGCGGCTGTTCAATGAGGGCGCGTTGCAAGTGATCGGCCATTTCCGGGCAGGGGGCACTATTGCTGCTTAATGCCTGTAGGCGCGGGTCCTCGAAATCGCTCAGGATCTGCGCAAGCGCTGGGAGCATGGCCAGGGTTTCGCGCAGACCGGTAAGGTCACGGGGGCGCGCTGAACCCAAACCAATCCGTGCCGTGATCCGCTCGATATCCGCGGATTGGCGCAGGCACTCACGAAGCCCGGTATGCCCGCGCGTCAAGAGTGCCTGAATGGCATCCTGGCGCTCACGCAAGGCTTGTTGGTCGCGCAGCGGGCGGTTGATCCAGCGCCGCAGCGCCCGACTACCCATGCCGCCGACCGTGGTATCCAGAACGGCGGCCAGGGTATGTTCGCCGCCACCATTAAGATTGACCTCAAGCTCCAGGTTACGGCGGCTTGCTGCATCAATGGCAATGGCCGATTCGGTTTGTTCAACATGTATGGCACGGATATGCGGCAGCGCCGAGCGTTGGGTATCGGCAACATATTGCATCACCGCACCGGCGGCCGCGGTTGCAAGAGGCAGTGACTGCAGGCCAAACCCCGCCAGATCTTGGGTGCCAAAATGGGTCATGAGCACGCGCTTAGCGGCATCCGCCTCAAAATGCCAGGGTGGGCGCCGAGTAACACTGTTATGCCGCGGCCAAGCAGCGGCGTCGGCAAGATCATCTGGGATGAGTAACTCTGCCGGGGCCAGCCGTTCAATTTCGGCGGCCAATGCCGTCTCGCCTTTGCCTTCGCAGACGGTATAGCGCCCGGCTGCAAGCTCCAGGCTGGCCAGCCCCCAATTCTCCGGGTTGCCGGCGATGGCGGTAAGCAGCGTGCTGCGGCGCTCCGAGAGCAGCGCTTCATCAGTCAGGGTGCCGGGTGTAACCACCCGCACGACTTGGCGCTCAACTGGGCCTTTGCTGCTGCCCGGCTCGCCAATTTGTTCACAAATGGCCACGGACTGGCCATGGCCAAGTAATCGCGCCAGATAGCCCTCGTAGCTATGCACTGGCACACCCGCCATTGGGATTGGGGCACCGGCGGATTCGCCCCGCTGGGTGAGCGTGATATCTAGCAACTCTGCTGCCCGCCGGGCATCGTCGTAGAAAAGCTCATAGAAATCCCCCATGCGATAGAACATCAGTCCATCGGGGTATTCGGCCTTAATGCGCAGATACTGCTGCATCATCGGCGTGTGCTGGGGTGATTCTGTCATACCGCTATTCTACGGGCTTGATGCCTGCTGTCAGTGAAGCGCTGAGTTGCTGGATAAGCTCGGGCTTAATCTGATGACCGAATTGCTCAAGTAGCGCAGCGGTGATTTGCTCAGGCTCGCGCCGCGGGCGGGGGTCGAGGTAGCCATTCTCGAGCAGCCATTCATCGAGCTTTTTGATGTAGTCGGTTCCAAGAAATCGCACATCGCCGCTGTGGAGTGCCATCATCAGCGCCTCAGCGTCACCCTGCAC
>CBFHTR010000027.1:358-11549 GCA_965658695.1 Spiribacter sp. | reverse complement strand
CAACTAGCTAATCGGCCGCGGGCTCATCCATCGGCGTGAACTTAAATCAGAGGTCCACTTTGCCCCGTAGGGCGTATGCGGTATTAATCCGAGTTTCCTCGGGCTATCCCCCACCGATGGGCAGATTCCCACGTGTTACTCACCCGTCCGCCGCTCGCCAGCATCCCGAAGGACCTGCTGCCGCTCGACTTGCATGTGTTAGGCATGCCGCCAGCGTTCAATCTGAGCCAGGATCAAACTCTTCAGTTCAAGAGTAGTAGTCGGTTAAGCCGACAAATCTTAGCTCGACACATGGCGTACTCAATTTTTGAGCACTCAATGTCGATATTTCTGTATCCATAGATACGTCGACACGAGCACCCACACAAGTTGTCTGGTCCATCTTGTTAAAGAGCGCCTGACCTTTCGGCCGGCAGGGCTGCGCATTGTATAGATGCTGAACCCTTGGTCAAGCCTTTTTTCAAAGGCCTGTGCGAAGAGGAAACCTCTCCGCGGGTCGCGCATTCTGTGAAGTCTGCAGGACCCGGTCAACTTCGCCAAATGGGCTGAAAGGTGACCCCGCCGAAGCGAGACAGAGAAGTCTACAGCATCCGCCTAGACTGTCAACGTTCTGTCATAATTTTTTTTCGAGATACACCCGGGCAAAACGCCGCTTACCGACTTGCAGGATGTATTCCGCACCAGCAGGCAATTTGAGCGCCCGATCTTCGACGCGCTCACCATCAACACGGACCGCTTGCTGCTTGAGCATGCGCAGCGCCTCAGAGGTACTCGGCACCAGGCCGATCTCCTTTAATAAAGGCACCAAGGGCTGACCTTCCGGCTCGCTTACCGTCATTGTGTGCTCCGGCATTTCGCTGGGCATCGCACCACGCTGGAAACGAGAGACAAATTCCTCATGGGCCTGGCTGGCCGCGGCGGCATCATGGAAACGCTCAACAATCTCATCGGCCAGCAGGAATTTCACATCCCGCGGGTTGCGACCGGCATCGACTTCACTGCGCAGTGCAGTGATCTCTTCCATCGGCCGGAAGCTCAGCAGTTCAAAATACCGCCACATCAGATCATCGGATATGGACATCAGCTTGCCGTACATCTCATTGGCCGGCTCTCGGATACCCACGTAATTCCCCAGTGATTTCGACATCTTCTGCACGCCATCAAGGCCTTCGAGCACCGGCGTTGTCAGAATCACCTGGGGCGGCTGGCCATATTCGCGCTGCAATTCACGGCCAACCAGCAGGTTGAATTTCTGATCCGTGCCACCCAGCTCAACGTCGGCTTTCAGGGCAACCGAGTCATAGCCTTGCACCAAGGGATAAAGAAATTCGTGGATGGCGATGGACTGGTTCGCGGTGTAGCGCTTTTGAAAGTCATCGCGCTCAAGCATGCGAGCAACGGTATAGCGGGACGCCAACTGGATGAGATCGGTGGCCGTCATTTGCCCCATCCAACTGGAGTTGAATGCCACTTCTGTGAGATCGGGGTCGAGGATGCGAAAAATTTGCTCGCGATAGGTCTCGGCGTTGCGGGCAACGTCTTCGGGGGTAAGCGGTTGCCGGGTTTTATTGCGCCCGGTGGGGTCACCAATCATGCCGGTGAAATCACCAATCAAAAAGACAACCTGATGCCCGAGCACCTGAAACTGACGCAACTTATTAATAAGGACAGTGTGCCCGAGATGCAGATCCGGCGCGGTTGGATCAAATCCCGCCTTAATCCGCAGGGGCCGGCCGCTCGCCAAGCGCTCGCGCAGCTCCTGTTCCTGAATGATTTCATCCGCGCCGCGGCGTAATAGCTCCAGCGCCGAATCCACGCTACTCATGCCCATTCCCCCAATCGACAGGCCTTAACAAAGCGATAATTCTAACGCAAAGCATGCGGCAGCCGCGCATAATCATCCGTTGACCCCGCACCAGCAGCCGGCTATCGTTCCCGCGCATGAGCAAAAAGGTTGAAATTGCAGGCGCAACATCGCGAATCCGCCGGTTTTTTTTAGGCGGCGGAAAGCTACGTAACGGCTTACTTGCCCTGGGTTTTGGCCTCATCTTAACGGCTATCGCCTGGCCGCCTTCGGATGCCACCGTGGGATCAGCCTCTACAGCAGGCAGCCAGCCGCTTGACCTTCCCGCTCCATCCGGGGTGCCAGAAGACGCCACACCCAGCCGCATCAGCCAAACCGTGACCGCGGCCGTTGAGAAAATCGCCAGCATTAATGATGCCTCCATAACGGCTGACGCAACCTCGGCGCCGGTGGTGCCCGATGCGGAGTGGACCACGCTGACCGTTCGCAATGGGGATAACCTGGCAGCGGTGTTTAATCGCGCCGGCCTCAGCGCCCGTGATGTACATGAAGTCGTGAATACCGATGAGCGCACTGACGATCTCACGCGCATCTACCCGGGGGACGAACTTGAATTACTCGTTGACAGCGAAGGCAGCCTGCAAGGGCTTCGCTACGAAATGAACGAGACCGAGATTCTACACCTAGCCCGCAACGGCGATGCCGGTTACGAATCACGCATTGAAACGATTACCCTCGAGCGGCGCATTGTCGAGGCCGAAGGACGAATTAGCAGCTCACTGTTCAATGCCGCTATTGATGCTGGGCTGGACCATGGACTGACGATGGAGCTTGCGGCAATTTTTGCCTGGGATATCGACTTTGCCCTTGATATCCGTCGCAACGATCGCTTCGTGGTGATCTTTGAGGAGCTTTACCGCGACGGCGAGAAGGTGCGCAACGGCAATATTCTGGCGGCGGAATTCATCAATCGCGGCGACCGCTTCCGCGCCCTTCGCTTTGAAACGGCTGAGGGTGAGAGCAACTACTACACCCCGGATGGCCGCAGTATGCGCAAGGCGTTCTTGCGCACCCCCACCGACTTCACGCGAGTGAGTTCCGACTTCAACCCCAATCGCGTCCATCCTGTATACGGCACCAAACGTCCGCATCGCGGGACTGACTATGCGGCACCACCAGGCACACCAATAAAAGCGGCCGGTGATGGCAAAATCATTGAGCGTGGAGTCAAAGGCGGCTATGGCAACACGGTGGTGCTACAGCATGGCACCCGCTACACCACGCTTTATGCGCATATGCGCAGCTTTGCCAACGGCCACTCGGTTGGAGACCGGGTTAAACAGGGTGAAATCATTGGCTATGTCGGCAGCACCGGGGTCTCTACCGGACCCCACCTGCACTATGAATTTCGTGTTGACGGCGTCCATCGCAACCCACGCACAGTAGATTTGCCGGATGCCGAGCCCATTGCCGAGCGCTACCGGGCTGACTTTGAGCGCGGCACCGCGCGCTGGGTGGCGCGACTTGATGCCATTGGCAGCACTCAGCTCGCCCAGGCGGGCGACTAACCGGCCATCCCCATGTATGCCATCGGGCTGATGTCCGGAACCAGCCTTGATGGCATCGATGCAGTCATCATTGAATGGCAGGAATCCGCTGCGCCCCGTCTGGTTGCTCATCAGCATCAGCCATACAGCAGTAGTCTCGCCTCCAAACTGCGTGCGGTGACGGCAGATACTGCACTTAGCACCGTTCTGAGCCTTGATGCAGAACTTGCCGAAATCTATGCCGAGGCGGTTGGCGCCCTTCTGGCAGGAGCCGCAGTCAGCCGCGAACAGGTTTCAGGCATCGGCCTGCATGGCCAAACCGTCTGGCACGCACCGCAGGCAACACCACCGGTAACCTGCCAGATCGGCGATCCAAGCCGCTTGGCCGAGGCAGTGGGCATCGCCGTTGTTGCCGACTTTCGCCAGCGTGATCTGGCCGCCGGCGGCGAAGGCGCACCGTTTGCACCGTTTTTTCATAGCTTGCTTTTCCGCGGCGACGCCCCGCGAATCATCGTTAATCTGGGCGGCATCGCAAATATCAGCCTGCTGGATGCCGGCGGCGTTGTCCGGGGCGGCTTTGACTGTGGCCCGGCTAATACCCTGCTCGATGCGTGGATGCGAAATACCCAGGGGCGTGCGTTTGATGCAGATGGCCTGTTCGCAGCCAGTGGCCAAGTGGATTCTGCGCTTTTAGCAAGGCTGAAGGCGGATCCCTATTTTCACCGGCCACCACCCAAGAGCACCGGCCCGGAAACCTTCAACCTGGATTGGCTTGAGGCGCAATTACAAGGCAGCGAAAGCGCCGCCGATGTACAAGCCACACTATCGGCACTGACCGCAGAAAGCCTGGCTGAAGCGGTTAAACACTGGGGGAATACGGCGGAAGAGATCGTGGTCTGCGGCGGCGGCGTTGGCAATCAGGATCTGATGAAGCGACTGAAAGCGGCCTTATCCAATCGCAAGGTCATCGCCTCTGAGACACTGGGTTGGCCGGCCGACAGCATCGAAGCAGTTGGATTTGCCTGTTTGGCCTGCCTCACCTTGCAAGGCAAGCCCGTTGACCTAACCGCTGTGACGGGCGCCAAACACCCGGTAGTTGCTGGCGGCATTTATCCTGCCTAAGGCAGCGTCTGCCTAGACGCCAAAAGAGGATCCGCAGCCACAGGTTGTCGTGGCGTTGGGGTTGCGGATAACGAACTGCGCCCCTTCCAGGCCCTCGACATAGTCGATTTCCGCACCCTCTAGATAAGCACTGCTCATTGGGTCCACCAACAGCGTGACGCCGCCATTTTCCACCACGGCATCACCCGACTCTTCGTTTTCGTCGAACATAAAACCGTACTGGAAGCCCGAGCAGCCGCCACCGGTGATGTAGACGCGCAGCTTCAGCGATTGATTATCTTCCTGCTCGAGGAGCTGCCGAACTTTGGTTGCGGCACTGTCGGTAAAGACCAGCAGGTCTTCTTGGTCCATTACTGCGCTCATGGTGTTACTCCTCCGGCGGATCTCGCCGATTAATGTCCCCACATTCTAGGGAAGCACTGGCAAATCCCGCAAGCCAGCGGTCTCGGGCAGATCAAACATTAAATTCATGTTCTGCACGGCCTGCCCCGCAGCGCCTTTGACCAGGTTGTCCTCAACCGCCAGCACTAAGGCCATATCGCTGTCGACCGGCCGATGCACAGCAATGCGCACCATATTACTGCCACGCACCGTACGCGTTTCAGGATGACTGCCAGGAGGCAGCACATCAACAAAAGGCTCGTCCGCATAGCGATCGGCAAACAGCGCTTGCAGATCCACAGCAGGATCCAGCAATGGCGCGTACAGCGTTGCGTGAATACCGCGGATCATCGGCAGTAAATGCGGCACAAAAGTCAGGCCAACCGGCGCGCCGGCCGCCTCGATGAGCCCCTGACGGATTTCTGGCAGGTGCCGGTGGCCGCTGGCGCCATAGGCCTTGAAGTTCTCGCCGGCCTCACAGAGCAGCGTGTGTTGTTGCGGCTGACGCCCCGCGCCACTGGCACCGGATTTGGCATCGGCCACCAAACGCTGGGTATCGACAACGTCGGCTTCCAGCAACGGAATCAGGCCCAACTGCACCGCGGTGGGGTAGCACCCGGGGTTGGCCACCAGCCGGGCGCTGCGAATCGCCTCGCGATAGCGCTCCGGCAGCCCGTATACCGCTTCAGCGGCTATTTCCGGGCAGGCGTGGGTCATGCCATACCAGTGCGACCAGACATCCAAATCACGGATGCGAAAATCAGCACCCAAATCGATGATTTTGGCACCGCGCTCTAGCAATGCCGGCGCCATTTCCATAGCCGTGCCATTTGGCGTGGCAAAGAAAACGACATCGCAGGCACCAAGCTGCGCCACGTCCGGTTCGGTGAATGCCAGGTCGACGTGGCCCCGCAGGTTGGGGAAGAGCGTGCTCACCGGGGTACCCGCCTGACCACGCGAGGTAATTACCTGCAGCGAAACCTGCGGATGCCCCGCTAGGAGCCGCAGAAGCTCCACGCCCGTATATCCGGTGCCGCCCACAATCGCAGCGGTAATCGCCACAAGCCATCTCCCGATACCAAAAACTTAGCCCTATCATGCCAGAAGCGCCCGGCGTTGCTACACTAGCGCCAATACCCTGCATGGAGAGTGACAACGATGCGCAAAGAGTGGTTTGCCGGTGCATTGGCCCTGATCGTTCTAGCCGCGGTGGGTTATGTCTGGCTGGCACCACCGGCGCGGGAGCCGGCCCCGGAAGTCGCTTTACCGCTACTCGATGGGCAGACCAAGGCACTCACTGACTATCAAGGCTCGCCTGTGATGGTGGTTTTCTGGGCCACCAGTTGCCCAACCTGTATTGATGAAATGCCGCAGATTGTTGAGCTTTACGAAGAACTTGGCACCCAGGGCTTCGATGTACTGGGTGTAGCCATGGACTACGACCCGGTGGATCGAGTGAACGCCTTAGTTGAGCGCAAACAACTGCCTTACACCATCGTGGTGGATGAAGGCGGGAATATCGCACGGGCTTTTAACAATGTGCGCGTCACCCCCACCACGGTGCTGATTGACCCCGATGGCGGGGTCGTCTGGCAGCGCATTGGGCATTTGAATTTCCCGGCCATTCGCGAGCAGGTGATTGGCATGCTGAACGAGGCTGAATCGGCATGACCGCACTGTGGATTAAGTCGTTTCATATCATCAGCGTGGTGACCTGGTTTGCGGCGCTGTTTTATCTGCCAAGACTATTTGTCTATCACGCCATGGCTGAAGACGAATCCAGTCGGGAGCAATTTAAAATCATGGAGCGCAAGCTCTACCGCGGCATTATGAACCCCAGTGCGGTGGTGGCCGTAGGCCTTGGTATTGCGCTCATCGTCATCCAGCCCTTTTGGCTGCAGCAGGGCTGGCTGCATTTAAAAATCCTGCTGGTGATCACGCTGATCATCTACCACTTGTATTGTGGCCGACTGCTGCGAGCGTTTGCCGAAGACCGCAATATCCACAGTCATGTCTGGTATCGTTGGTTTAACGAATTACCCGTGATCGTGTTGATTGGGGCGGTTTTACTGGTGGAGCTAAAGCCGTGGGCGCAGGGATTTTGACCGGCGAATGTTTCATGCTAGTGTAATCCGTACTAAAAAGGTCCTAAATAGGTTAAGACAATGACTGGGCAAGGCATCACCCATCGTCACGACGAATATCTGCGTGACCTGCTACAGCAGGCCGGGCTTCGCGCAACGCGCCAACGATTGGGGCTGGCGGAGCTGATTTTCGGCCACGGCGAGCGTCACCTGACCGCCGAAGAGCTTTATGGCGAAGCCATTCAGGCCGGTATGCGACTGTCACAGACCACGGTTTACAACACGCTGCATCAATTCACCGAAGCTGGACTGTTGCGCGAAATCCTCGCCGACCCGCGGCGAATTTATTTCGACACCAATGTCGACCCGCATCATCATTTCCTAGATGAAGATACCGGGGAGATGGAAGACATCCCAATGGACAGCGTCTCGGTTATGGGTCTGCCCACACCACCGGCCGGCAAAATGATTGAGGGTGTGGATGTGATCGTGCGCGTTCGCAGCTCACGCGCGCATTAAAACCAAACTTAATGCCGGCCGGCGCGAATCAGCCCGCCAAGGCCGTGCCGGTCCATTGCCGCATTAACTAGCGCCCTAACCTCTGACGGTGTTTCGCAGGCCAGCGCCTGTTCAAGCAACTGGCGTGATTCGGCCATTCCAATCGTGCGGATCACCCATTTCACCCGCAGCAGACGGCCGCTACTCATCGACAGCCCCTCCAGACCCATCGCTAACAAAAGCGGGGCGATAGCAGGCTCACCCGCCATACTGCCGCAAACCGAGACTGGTTTATTGAGGCGCTGACCCGCTGCGGCCACCTCGCTGACCGCGCGCAGCACAGCGGGATGCAGCTCATCGTAGAGTGATGCCACCCGGGCATTATTTCGGTCGACGGCCAGCAGATACTGCGCCAGATCATTACTGCCAATAGACAGAAAATCGAGGCGCCGAGCCAGGCTCTCGGCTTGATACACGGCCGCCGGCACTTCGATCATCGCCCCAACGCGGGGCTTTGCCGTGGCAACACCCTCTTCAGCCAATTCAGCGCGCGCCCGCTCGACCAGCGCGGCGGCTTGCTCGGCCTCTTCCACACGGCTGACCATTGGAAACATTAGCTGCAAATTGTCGTAACCGACTGAGGCGCGCAGCATCGCACGCAACTGGGTGAGAAAAATCTCTGGATGATCCAAGGTCATGCGCAGGCCGCGCCAGCCCAAAAACGGATTTTCATCCTGCATGGGGAAGTAAGGCAGTGGCTTATCGCCACCCACATCGAGCGTTCGCAGCGTGACCGGCAGGGGAGCAAAAGCCGCTAGCACCTCGCGATAAAGCGCGGCCTGTTCTTCTTCGCCCGGGAAGCGGTCACGGATCATGAACGGAAACTCCGTACGATGCAGTCCCACGCCCGCACAACCGCTCTCGAGTGCCCGTTCAATCTCAGCGGCAAGCCCGGTATTCACATACAGACTGATGGCGTGGCCATCCGGCGTGCAGGCAGGCTCGGTGGCCAGTGCGCCGAGCTCTGCCGTGAGCTCATCTTCTTCGCGCTGCAAGCGCGTGTATTCGGCCTGCAACCCTGGGGCGGCATCCACCTCCACCCGTCCGCGATAACCATCAACGATGAGCGCTCGGCCGTGAAGGCCATGCACTGGCCAATCTCGCACACCCATGACCGCCGGGACACCCAGCGCGCGGGCGAGAATCGCGATATGGGAGTTGGCTGACCCCCCAGCACTGACCACGGCAACAAGACGCTCCGGCGGGATTTCCATAAGCTGCGAGGCGCTCACTTCCTCGCCAACCAGCACTAGCTTTTCGGGCAGAGGCCTGGTCTGTTCACCTGTACTAAGCAGATGCGCAAGGAGCCGACGGGCGATATCCCGCAAGTCACTGGCGCGCTCGCGCAGATAGTCATCTTCCATGGCCTCAAATCGCCTGGCATGCTCGGCAACCGTCTGCCGCAGGGCAAACGGGGCCCAATGGCCCTGCTCAATGCGCTCTACCACCCGTTGGCCCAAACTCTCCCCGTCGAGCATCTGGAGATAGACATCAAAGAGCAACTGTTCAGAGGGTGGAAGCTGGTCACGCATCCGCTCGGCGAGCGCCTGCAAATCAGCCCGCACCGCGCTCACTGCATCATGGTAGGCAGCAATCTCTGCGGCCGCATCGCTGATGCGCCGGTCCGGGATACTGCGCAGGCTTACCTGCGCCGGGCTGACATAACCCTCGCCGATGGCCACGCCACTGGAGCCGGCAATGCCGCTCAGCGCCAGCGCGGCAGCGTCAGCCGCCTCTTCCATGCCCGCCAACTCGCCACGCACTCGAGCGTGTGCAATAACGCCGGCAAGCTGAGCGGCCATGGTGACGAGAAAGGCCACCTCAGCATCATTAAAGCGCTCCCGCGCCTGGCGCTGAACCACCAACACGCCAAGGCGCGACTGGTAATGAATAATCGGCACACCCAAAAAGGAGTGGAAATGCTCCTCGCCGGTCTCCGGGAAATAGCGGAATCGCGGGTGCTGATCGGCATTTTCAAGGTTAATCGATTCTTCGCGCTCCGCGACCAGCCCCACCAGACCTTCACTGAAGTCCAATCGGACCTGGCCCACGGCCTCGGGGTTGAGGCCATGCGTGGCCATCAATCGCAGATGCGCCGCATCGGTCTCGAGCAGATACACCGAGCAGACATCAGCCTGCGTGGCCTGCGCGACCTCATCAACAATGATATCCAGCGCCTCACGGAAATCACCCGCCGCATTGACGCTCTGGACAACACGGTGGAGCGTCTCGAGCATGCGCTACTCAGCCCCCCTGCCGGGGTTGTGCAAGCGGTGGAATGCCAGGCCCCAGGCTCTCCGGTCGTATTGGCGGACCATCCGGGAAGAGCAAGGGGGCGAGCTGCTCGAGTGCGCGTGCATAGACATCACGCTTAAAAGAGACAACCTCGGAGAGGGGATGCCAGTAAGACACCCAGCTCCAGTCATCAAATTCCGGCTGATCAGTGGTATCAAAACGCACCCGCGATTCTTCGCTGACCAGCCGCAACAAAAACCAAACCTGCTTTTGGCCTATGCACGTGGGCTTTTGCCGCCGGCGAATCAAATGCGGTGGCAGCCGATAGTGCAGCCAGCCGCGCGTGGCGCCAAGCACCGCAACGTCTGCCGGCCCCAGGCCGACCTCTTCGTTGAGCTCGCGATAAAGCGCCGCCTCCGGGCTTTCATCGCGCTGGATACCGCCCTGCGGGAACTGCCAGGCGTCTTGGCCAATGCGGCGCGCCCACAGCAGCTCGCCGACATCATTAGCCAAAATGATGCCAACATTCGGACGAAATCCTTTTGAATCAATCACCTAGAACACCAGGTTGGTCACTTTCTTGTTGTTCATTCTTCCACATAGGACAATCAACCGGCAACGCAGACCTGGGATAAAGCACGTGCAACTGGCAATTTTTGATCTGGACAACACCCTACTTGGCGGCGATAGCGACTATCTGTGGGGGCAATACCTCATCGAATGCGGCGCCGTCTCGCGCAGCCTCCATGCGCAGAAAAACCGCGAATTCATGCAGGCTTATGAAGCCGGGCAACTCGACATTGACGCCTATTTGGCTTTCGCCCTGGGCCCGCTAGCCGCAAATGACGCTGCCACCCTGGCGCAGTGGCGGTCGGATTTTATGGCCAAGCATATCGAGCCGATTGTCCTGCCAGCAGCAAAAGCGCTCGTTGAAGGTCACCGCGCACAGGGGCATGGCCTCATGATCATCACCGCCACCAACCGATTTGTCACCGAGCCGATCGCCGAGTTGTTCAACATCCCGATTCTGCTGGCAACAGAGCCGGAAGTCCGGGATGGACACTACACTGGGCGGCACACCGGCACTCCGACCTTTCGCGAGGGCAAGATCACGGCATTGCAGGATTGGCTGGATGCTGAAGGCAAGCTGGTGGAGGCCATTCACTTTTATAGCGATTCGCAGAATGACCTACCGCTGCTCGAGCATGTCGACCATCCGGTGGCCGTCGATCCCGACCCGGCGCTTGAGGCCGAGGCCCGTCATCGCAACTGGCCTATCTACACGCTGCGCCAGGGTGATCTCCCGCAAAGGATCTGATCAAGACCATCGGCCAAATCAATCACTCGCCGCGCGCTGTCGAGATATCATCGCAACAAGAATTACCAGGAGACCTGCGATGCACTTCATAAAAATCTTATCTGCCAGCCGCTGGGCCGCCGCAGCCATAGTGAGCGTGGCG
>CBFHTR010000027.1:0-348 GCA_965658695.1 Spiribacter sp. | reverse complement strand
TCGGTTATCAGGGGATCGGAAATGCGCACCACAAATTTTCTATCAGCCAGCCGCTGGGTGGCAGATCGGAAATGCGCACCACAAATTTTCTATCAGCCAGCCGCTGGGTGGCTGCCGCCATCATGCTGATAGCAATGACTACAGCCAGTGCCGAGATCAGCGTCCACGATGCCTGGTCGCGAGCCACGCCGCCGGGACATCCTACTGGTGCGGTGTATTTCAAGCTCATCAATGACGGTGACCGTGGCGATCAGATCGTTGGCGTGCGCAGCGACCGCGCCCCACGGGTGGAGCTGCATCAGACGATTGAGGAAGGCGGCAACGCCCGCATGATTCACACGCCTGAAG
>CBFHTR010000026.1:0-11842 GCA_965658695.1 Spiribacter sp. | reverse complement strand
ATCATCGAAGGTTCTGATGAATATCGCCGGCGCAGTATGCGAGTACTGCGGGTCGCCTTTCTCTCCTCGGCGGTCTTAGAGTTTTTTGCCTCTGTTGCCATTGCGGTGATCGCCATTTATGTGGGCTTTGGGCTGCTCGGCTATATCGACTTTGGCCCAGCGCCCGCGTTGACGCTCTTTAGCGGTCTGTTCGTTTTGTTGCTCGCCCCGGAGTTCTTTCAGCCACTACGCACGCTGGCCCAGCATTATCATGACCGTGCGACCGCGCTTGGGGCGGCTGATTTGCTCATGACACTGGATGAGCAGGCCCCGGCTCAGACAAACGAAGCGCATCCAGCCAACCGCGGGAAATCCAATATCACAGGCATTCAGGTCAACGCGCTCACCATCGAGCGTGCAGGTCGTGGCACCGTCCTCCATGTACCCTATCTCCAGGCCAGTCCCAGCGAAAAGATTCTCATTGAAGGGCCCTCGGGGAGTGGCAAGACTTCACTGCTTTTGGCTATTGCCGGTCTGTTGCCGGTCACTAAAGGTACGATCCAGCATGGATTTGATAACACACGGATCGGCTGGCTTGGCTCGCCCACGTTTCTGGCCAATGCCAGCATTCGAGAGAACATTCGCTTAGGCGATCCCCAAGCGACAGACCAAGCCATCATTCAGGCATCGCGCGAGGCGGGCGTGGACGAGTTCTTGGATCGTCTGCCCGATGGCCTCGATAGCGTAGTGGGGGAAAGAGGACTCTCACTCTCCGGCGGTCAGGCGCAGCGCGTTGCCCTGGCGCGGGCACTGGTGGCCAAAGCAGAGCTGGTCATTCTGGACGAGCCAACCAACGCACTCGATGCAGAAACCGAAGCGCATGTACTCGCCGCCATCGATAAACTCGCAAGCGATGGCGCAACCATCATCATCGCAAGCCATGACACAGAACTGCGCCGGCATGCCAAGCGTATTTATCGCATTGACAGTGGCCGGCTCAAGGCCTGCGCCGATGCGTGAACTTGCTCCCTATCTGGCCATGCTACAGCGCTATCGTGCCCAGCTTGGGCTAGGTGCGCTTTTAATGTTTGTCACAGCCGCTAGCGGAATTGGCCTATTGGCGCTTTCTGGTTGGTTTATTACCGCAACGGCAGTCACCGGCGCGCTGCTTGCCGCAGGTATCGCCGCCACACTCAATATCTATATCCCTGGCGGGGGCATTCGTGCCTTTGCCGTCACACGCACCGCGGCGCGCTATTTTGAGCGTGTGGTTAACCATGACACGGTACTCAGGCTGCTAAGCGACCTGCGCGGCGGTGTATTTCGCACACTGGCAGGCCTGCCCGCCACTGAAATGACCAAGCTGCGCGGCGGCGAGCTCTTAAATCGCCTGACCAACGATATTGATCGCCTAGATGGCCTTTTCTTGCGAAGCCTAGCGCCGACGCTGATCGCCGGGCTGAGCATTGTTCTGGTCACGCTCTTGCTGATGATTGGCTCGATTGGTGTAGGGCTTGTAACGGGCCTGACTCTTGGTGCCTTTGGCGCAGTCATCCTCACGATATCTTGGCGCCACGGCTGCACCACCACGGATGCCCTTGCCAAAGCCAGCGCCGAGTTGCGCGCCGGCGTTATCGACCA
Source organism: Spiribacter sp. (assembly GCA_965658695.1). Taxonomy (GTDB): domain Bacteria; phylum Pseudomonadota; class Gammaproteobacteria; order Nitrococcales; family Nitrococcaceae; genus Spiribacter. Next base: position 10,222 of record CBFHTR010000026.1, on the reverse strand, counting down.
CCTACAGGGTCTTGCAGAGCTCAAGGCATTCGGCAGTCTCACACACCATCGCCAGCGGCTATTAGCAAGTGCTGATAATGCCCAAGGATTGGAATCAACAATGAACGCGCGCATGGCAGCGGGTGAAGCCACTATCACCGGCGGCGTTCATTTGACCGCTGCACTCATTCTGCTCACCGCCCTAGCGCTCTATGGCAGCGGCGAGACCACCGGTGCTATCGCGGTCATGATGCCACTCGCAGTGATGGCTTTGCTTGAACCGCTGGGTGTTCTGCCCGGCGCTGGTTGGCATCTTGCTCGCGCCCGGGCGTCTGCCATTCGGCTACAGCAGGATATGCCGGTCTCACCGAATACCGCCGCCGCACCCGCGAATGAGCCCGCATCGGCGTTGGCAACCGGCCGTGGCGTGCGCATAACCATGGACGACGTCACGCTAACCCGGGGCGCCGGGGACAGAGTGCTCGGCGGGTTGTCTGTCAACATCGAACCGGGTGAGTGTATTGGCATACTAGGACGGTCTGGTATCGGCAAGTCAAGTATCGCTGAATTGCTTTCGCAGCAGATCAAAGCAGATAGCGGCATAATCAAGCTTAATGATGCCCCTATTGAGACCATCTCGGAATCCAGTCTCTATCAGCGGCTCGCTTACCTCACTCAGCAGACCGATCTTTTTAGCAGCTCAATAGCAGGTAACCTGCGCATTGCCAAACGCAATGCAACCGACGAGGAGATCTGGCAGGTGTTGCAAGCCGTTGCATTGGATGAGTTTGTTGCCGAATGCGAACAAGGCCTTGATACCTGGATTGGCGAATCCGGCACTGAGCTCTCTGCCGGCCAGGCAAGGCGACTTGCGCTGGCACGATTGCTGCTGCGCGACCCTGAGCTGGTGGTTCTGGATGAGCCTCTCGCTGGGCTGGATAACGACACTGCCCAGCATATCGCGCGGCACCTAAATGCTTGGCGCCGCGGCCGAACCACCATTTTTTTGGGGCATGATCGCGAAGCGCTACCAAGCGCGGATCGATGGTTGACTCTGCGCTCAGGCCAGCTTGCGCTAGACTAGGGGGTTTCCGCATTACTTAACGCGCAGAGGAACCTCATGACAACCCATCGCATTGCATTGATTCCCGGTGACGGTATCGGCCTTGAAGTCACACCTGCGGGTGTCCGCTGTCTCGAGGCGCTCGCCAAACGCCCCGGGCTTGATTTTGATTTCACCGAGTTCCCGTACTCCTGCGAATACTATGCGAAGCACGGAGAAATGATGCCGGAGGACGGCATTGAAAAGCTTCGCGATCACGATGCAATCCTGCTTGGGGCCGTCGGGTTCCCGGGGGTTCCCGATCATGTCTCGCTTTGGGGGCTTTTGCTGCCGATTCGCCGGGATTTCCAGCAGTACGTCAACCTGCGCCCGGTGCGGCTGCTCAAGGGCCTAACCTCCGCACTGCGCGACCGCGGCCCGGAAGACATCAACTATCTGGTCGTGCGTGAGAACAACGAGGGCGAATACTCGGATATCGGCGGACGCCTCTACGACGGTTTGCCCGAAGCGATGGCCATTCAGGCCAACGTCATCACCCGTAAGGGTAGCGAGCGGATCCTGGATTTTGCGTTTAAGACTGCCCAGTCTCGTGCCCGCAAAAAACTCGCTTACGCCACCAAATCCAACGGCATCAAGCACAGCATGCCGTTCTGGGACGAGCAGGTCGCGGCCATGGCCGGACATTTCCCGGATGTATCCGTCGAGCAGTATCACGTTGATATTCTGGCAGCCAACTTCGTCACGCATCCCGATTGGTTTGATGTGGTTGTTGGCACCAACCTTTTCGGCGATATCCTCTCTGATCTGGGACCGGCTACGGCAGGCGGCATTGGCGTCGCACCGTCTGCCAATATCAACCCTGACCCAAGCGTGCCATCCATGTTTGAGCCAGTGCATGGCTCTGCACCGGATATCGCCGGGCAGAACATCGCCAACCCAATTGCAATGATCTGGACGGTGGTCATGATGCTGGAGGACCTGGGCGAGCAGGCTGCCGCGGATGATCTGATGGGCGCGCTTGAGACCGTCACTGGCGAGGGCAAGGTACTCACTCGCGACTTGGGCGGCAGCGCAGGCACAACCGACTTCACCGATCGCCTGTTGGCTGAACTCAAGGGCTGATCAACATGAAGATCACCGAGATCCGCGAAGCCCGCGTCTCCATCGCCTCGGAGATCGCCAACGCCTATATCGACTTCTCCAAAATGGATGTCTCGGTTATTGCCATCCATACCGATGTTGTGCGCGAAGGGAAGCAGGTTATTGGCTATGGCTTTAACTCCAATGGCCGCTATGCCCAGAGCGGACTGTTAAAAGAGCGCTTCATCCCGCGCCTGGGAGCGGCCGATCCCAAAGCAATCGTCGATGACAACGGTGACAACCTTGATCCACATCGCATTTGGGATGTGCTCATGGCAAATGAGAAACCGGGCGGGCACGGGGAGCGCTCGGTGGCCGTGGGCGTTATCGATATGGCGCTCTGGGATATCGTGGCCAAGGTGGAAGAGCGGCCACTGGCCGCAGTGCTCGCGGATCGCTTCGGTGACGGCACCACCGATGCCAGCGTCTCGGTCTATGCCGCCGGGGGTTATTACTATCCCAATGACGATCTCGGCCGGCTGCAAAAGGAAATGCAGGATTATCTTGATCTTGGCTACACCGAGACCAAGATGAAAATTGGCGGCGCATCGCTTGCCGAAGACCAGCGCCGCGTTGAGGCCGCACTAGAAACGGTTGGTGATCCGCGCTGTCTTGCCGTGGACGCGAATGGACGCTTCGACCACGACCTCACGGTGGCCTACGCCGAAGGTCTTGCATCCTATGATCTGCGTTGGTTTGAAGAGGCTGGCGATCCACTGGACTATGCCATCCAGCAACGGCTCTGCGAGATCTATGCACAACCAACCGCTACCGGCGAGAATCTATTTTCGCACCAGGATGTTCGCAATCTACTGCGCTACGGTGGCATGCGAGCCGATCGCGATATCCTGCAGATGGACCCAGTCCTCTCCTACGGTCTGGTCGAATACCTGCGCATGCTTGATGAGCTGCGTATTCACGGCTTTAGCCCACGCAACTGCATTCCACACGGCGGCCATCAATTTGCGCTGAACATCGCCGCTGGCCTTAAGCTGGGCGGGAACGAGAGCTACCCGCGCGTCTTTGCTCCCTTTGGCGGTTTTGCCGATTCAACACCGATACAAAATGGACGTGTCAGCCTGCCGGACGTACCCGGCATCGGCTTTGAAGACAAATCAGCGCTCATGGATACGCTGCGCTCTCACTTAGGGTAAAGACGCGGATTTGCTTGGCCCCACTACACTCTGGGGCCGCCTCTACGATGTTTGATGCGTCGTAGAAGCTGCTTACAGTCGATACTGATCACGCCATCACGGTTGAAAAAATGATGGGTAACGAAGGCATCAAGGTCCGTTTCGGTGTCCGTGAGGGTGTGGATATGCAGGCTCTGCATGTCACTCATCAGATAGAGGCTAACCACTTCAGGTGCAGCACCCAGGCGCTCCCCAAAGCCCTCGATCAAATCAGGCCGAATGCGCGCGTCAATAAAAGCTGATACCGAGCGGCCCATCTTCCCCGGATTGACAACAGCGGTAAATTTTTCAATCACACCTTCATCGACCAGCTGCTGGATCCGCTCCCGCGTATATGCCCGTGACAGACCAACCTGCCGGCCAATCTCCGCAAAACTCATACGGCTATCTTCAATTAAGTGATCGAGGATCATTCGATCCTTCACATCCATAAAACCCTCCAGAGTTATGCGCCGAGAATGCGCAGAAGCGCTGATTCGGTGCTTAACTGACGAACGACACCGGATTCTGACTTTTTCATGCAAGAAGCCGACCAAACAAGCAGAAGGGACTGACAATCGACAGAGAAACCGGCCCCTGTCGGTCGGTTGTTCTTTTTGCTCGCTTTACCCCGGCACCGGCCTGGTGCAGGCGCACCAATCGTGTACAGCCACCCAGGACATTCGTTACTAACGCTACAACACGCATAAAACCTGCGTTTTTGCTGCACAGCGACATAGTTGGCACGACTATTGCGATATATCCACTGCCAATGAGGCGACGACGCCTCGAAACATTGCAGTGAGGTAAGCGAAATGAGCATGAAACGACGTGAATTTCTTAAGGCTGGCGCTGGTGTTGCAGCCGGTGCCGGTGTTCTTGGTGCCCCTATGGTTGCCAAGTCTCAGTCATCCCAGTCATTTACCTGGCGCATGACTAATGCCTACCCGCCTGAGGCACCCTTTTATGTGGCCGGTCCCGGCAGCCCCGAAGATTTCTGTGCCAAAGTTGAGGCGATGTCCGGTGGGCGTCTTCGGATTCAACACTTTGCCGCTGGCGAATTAATTCCAGCGCTTGAGGGCTTCGAAGCCGTATCAGCAGGGACTGTTGAGACGAACGCAGCCAATGCCTACTTCTGGGCAGGTCAGATTCCGGCCGCTCAGTATTTCACCACCGTGCCGTTTGGCATGAATTTTCAGGGCATGAATGCCTGGCTTTACCATGGCGGCGGACTTGAGCTTTGGCACGAACTCTATGCCTCGCGTGGCCTCGTCGCGTTTCCGATGGGTAATACCGGCGTGCAAATGACGGGCTGGTTCCGTGAGCCAATCACCTCCGTGGACGACTTCAACGGCCTGAACATGCGCATCCCAGGACTTGCCGGCAAGGTGTATGCAGAGCTTGGTGTTAATGTCCGCCTTCTACCCGGCGGAGAAATTTTCCCGGCACTGGAGCGTGGTGTCCTTGATGCGGCTGAGTTTGTTGGCCCCTACCAGGATCGTCGCCTCGGGCTCCATCAGGCGGCTAAGTACTACTACACAACGGGCTGGCATGAGCCGAGCAATGCGACTGAGCTTCTGATTAACGCCGATGTCTGGGCTGAACTCCCAGATGATCTCAAGGCGATCGTTCAGACAGCAGCCATGGCCTGCAATCTTGAAAGCCATACGTGGTCCGAGGCCAACAACTCCGATGCGCTGACCGACCTGGTAGAAAACGAAGGTGTCATCGCTGACACTCTGCCTGAATCAGTTGTTGCGAGACTGCGCGAGGTCACCATGGACGTCCTCGAAGAAGGCGCCAACGCAGATCCGGAAACCCGCAAAGTCCACGATGCCTACTTTGCCTTCCTGAGCAAGCATGCATCTTGGGCGGGACTCAGCGAGGCGCCCGTACAACAGTTCCTCTCAATGGGCTAACGCTACCTGGGACTCATCAGTGCTCCGGCAACCCTCGTCGGTTGCCGGAGTCTCCCGCTTGCAAACCCAGATTCAGGAGCTCACATGACAGCCCTACCTCGCGCCATCGGGCGCACGCTTGAGGCAAGCGGCATGCTCGCCAAAGCCTGCGCTTTTGTCCTGGTTGCATTGGTGACTGCCAATGTTTTTGCCCGCTACTTCTTCAGCGCCGGCAACGTTGGCCTACAGGAACTTGAATGGCATCTGATATCGCCCATCGCGCTGCTGGGAATGTCCTATGCGCTTCACCACGGCGAACATGTTCGAGTAGATATCTTTTATGAACGGATGAGCCATGGGGTCAAAACAGCCGTGGATATCGCAACCGCCCTACTCACCATGGCCGTGGGACTTTATTTCGCTTGGCTGGCGATTCCCTACGTTGAAGCTTCGTACTCAATGGGCCAAGGCTCACCCGATCCGGGCGGCCTGCCACATCGCTTTCTACTTAAAGCGTTTATCCCGATTGGATTTGGTTTGCTTGCGCTACAAGCGCTCGGGGCATTATTGAAAAGCCTGGAGCAGATCCGTTATGCAGGAGAATCTTCGTGAGCCCACAAGAAATCCTTGCACTGCTCATGTTAGCCGGCTTTATGGGGATGATATTCCTTGGAATACCGGTAGGAATCTCCCTGGCCGTGTCAGGGCTTTTCTTCGGCTTTCTCGGTTTTGGCGACAGCCTTTTCAGCCTTTTACCATCACGCATTTACGGCGTCGTCACTAACTACACACTTCTTGCGATACCGCTTTTTGTCTTCATGGGCGTCATGCTCGAGAAGTCACGCATTGCCGATACCCTGCTCGAGACGATGGGGCATGCAATGGGCGGGCTGCGTGGCGGCATGGGTATTGCTATCGTCATTGTCGGCGTATTGATGGGTGCCGCCACCGGCATCGTTGGCGCGACCGTGGTCACGGTCGGACTCCTCACCTTGCCGGTTTTGATGCGTCGCGGCTATGACAATGGCCTTGCCTGCGGGACAATCTGTGCCTCAGGTACGCTTGGCCAAATACTGCCTCCTAGCCTGGTCCTTATTCTGCTCTCAGATATCCTTGGCGAGTCCGTGGGTAGCCTCTTTGCAGCAGCCCTTATGCCCGGGCTCATGCTTGCTGGGGTTTATGTCATTTACCTCATTGCGCTCGGCTGGCTCCGCCCGGAGATGGCACCCGCCATTCCGGCCGCCGAACGCGCCGAAATTAACACCACCCAACTACTCGTGCGGATTGCTAAATCGGTTGCCCCAACTTTGTTGCTGGTCTTCGCAGTCCTTGGCTCGATTATCGGCGGTGTTGCAGCACCGACCGAAGCCGCATCCATGGGTGCCGCCGGCAGCCTTTTGATCGCCCTGATTGGGCGTCGACTCAACTGGCAAGTGCTCTCCGAGACACTCAAGGGAACCGTCAGCATTTCAGCCATGGTCTTTTTCATTTTGATGTGCGCGCAGCCCTTCGCACTCGCTTTTCGTGGATTGGGCGGAGAAAACCTTGTCGAAGCACTCTTCGCAACCATCCCCGGCGGCCTAACCGCGGAATTGCTTTTCATGATGCTGCTGTTGTTCATCCTTGGCTTCTTTCTGGAGTGGATTGAGATCTCCTACATCGCGCTACCGATGTTCCTGCCGTTATTCGCAAGCGCCGATGTCGATATGGTTTGGCTTGGTATTTTGGTTGCGATGAACCTGCAGGCCTCTTTTCTCACGCCTCCGTTTGGCTGGGCTTTATTCTTTCTAAAAGGCGTAGCACCAAAAGGCGTCAGCACCCGAGATATTTATATCGGCGTGCTTCCATTCATTGGCCTGCAACTGATTGCCCTTGGTTTGCTATTTATCTTCCCTGGCATGGCCACTTGGCTGCCGGAAGCCATCGGTTGGTAGATCATGGAAATATTCACCGAATATAGTCCGCTCTGGCTCTCCGGTCTTGCAGTCGCACTAATGATAACCGGCGTCATTGCGGGCTTGATCGCCGGCTTACTGGGCGTGGGCGGCGGAATCGTGATCGTGCCGGTGCTCTATCACCTCTTCTCGGTGCTTGAGATTGATCCTGCGGTTCGTATGCATATGGCGGTAGGCACCTCGCTAGCGACCATCATCCCCACATCCATCATTTCTGCACGATCGCATTACGCCAAGGGCAGCATGGATCTTGCCCTGCTGCGATCTCTCGGGCCCTTTGTTTTGCTGGGGGCCATCGCAGGCGGATTCGCCGGCAGCCTTTTTGAGGGGGCGATGCTCAGCACTATTTTTGCCACGGTGGCACTCCTTGTCGCAGGCAATATGGCCTTCCGACGAGAAGGCAGCTCACTGCGACAGGCACTTCCAGGTAATGCCGGGAAGGGCGCAATCGGCGGTTTAATTGGCAGCATCTCAGCTGTCATGGGTATTGGCGGCGGCACCCTTGGCGTCCCCGTGCTCTCAGCCTTCAATTTCCCGATACGCCGCGCGGTTGGCACCGCATCAGCGCTAGGTGTCATCATCGGTGTTCCAGGGGCAATCGGCTTCGCAGTGGCAGGGCTTGGTGTTGCAGATCGCCCACCGGCAAGTATCGGTTATATCAATTTCATTGGCTTTGCCCTTATCGTGCCACTGACCATGCGGATGGCACCGATCGGCGCTAATATCGCCCATCGCATCAACCCCGCACGATTGCGCCTGGCCTTCGCTATTTTTCTAGCGCTGACGGCAGTAAGAATGTTTTTGGACTTAGTGAGTTAACAGGATGATCAACAACACACTCGGCCATCGCGGCATGGTCACTGCACCCCATCACTTGGCGGCGGATGCCGGGCGGGATGTGTTGCAGGAGGGAGGCAGCGCCGTCGAGGCGATGGTTGCCGCCGCGGCAGTGATTGCAGTGGTCTACCCGCATATGAACGCGATTGGCGGCGATGGATTCTGGCTGATCGCGAAACCGGGCGAGGCTCCCATAGGCGTTGATGCCTGTGGCCCAGCTGCAAAAGCCGCCGGCCGAGCATGGTACGCCGAACGTAATCTCTCCGAAATTCCCGCCCGTGGTCCGGCCGCAGCATTAACCGTGCCAGGCACCATTGCAGGTTGGGCTGCCGCGCTGGCGCATCCTGCGGCCGATGCCGGACATCTGCCATTAGCAAGATTGCTAGCGCCCGCCGTGGCCCTTGCGCGCGAAGGCGTCGCGGTGACTGCCGGTCAAGCTGCGCTGACTGCAGCCAAGCTTGGCGGTCTTGAGAATGTACCCGGCTTTGCCAGCACCTTTCTTGCTCAGGGTGGCTCAGCACTGCAAACCGGCGCCCGCCTCAAGCAACCAAAGCTTGCTGAGACACTTGAGCAACTGGGCCGAGTCGGACTTGAGGATTTCTACCGTGGCGAGATCGCTCGCAGCATGGCAGAAGAAGCATCCAGTCTGGATAGCCCGCTTGCCATGGCGGATTTTGAAACTTTCGCCGCCCAAATCGTCAAACCACTCTCGCTTCGCATTCAGTCAGCAGGTGCAGAAACCTTCAATATGCCGCCGCCCACACAGGGACTGGCGTCACTGTTCATTTTGGGGGTTTTTGACCGCCTGGGCATTACTGAGGCGGAAGGCTTTGAGCATATTCACGGCCTGGTCGAATCCACCAAGCAGGCTTTTCGCGTAAGGGACGCGGAGGTGACCGATCCACGCTGGATGAAGACACCGGCGCAGGACCTGCTCCATACCAGTCACCTAGAACGTGCAGCCGATGATGTCGATACACGCATGGCGGCACCATGGCCGCATCCCGCACAACCGGGCGATACCGTATGGATGGGCGCAATGGATGCACAGGGCCGGTCCGTGAGCTTTATTCAGTCCATTTACTGGGAATACGGCAGTGGTGTGGTCCTGCCGAGCACCGGGGTATTGCTGCAAAACCGGGGCATGAGCTTTGGCTTATCTGAGGACCATCCCCAAGCCCTGGAACCCGGACGCCGCCCCTTTCACACCCTCAACCCGGCAATGGCACGCTTTGATGATGGCCGGCAAATGATCTACGGCACCATGGGTGGCGAAGGGCAACCGCAGACCCAGGCTGCGGTCTTTACTCGCTATGCCATATTCGGCACCCCGATACAGCAGGCCATCACAGCACCGCGTTGGCTGCTTGGCCGAACCTGGGGCGATACCAGCACGACACTCAAGCTGGAGTCACGCATTGCACCTGCTTTGGTGGAATCGCTTAGGCAGGCGGGCCATGACGTCGAGATTCTTGGTGATTATGAGAGCACCATGGGCCATGCCGGCGCGATCATTGGCCATCCGGATGGCCTGCAGGAGGGTGCAGCCGACCCGCGCAGCGATGGTCATGTGGCAGCGGTTTAGGTTGGTATCTCAGCGCTGGCAGGCGGGGCAGTAGACCGTTGCGCGTTGCCCCAATCGAGTAAGCTTGAGCGCGCGGCCACATTGCTTGCAGGGCAGCCCCTCCCGGCCGTAGACATTGAGCGTTTGCTGAAAATATCCGGGCTCACCCTGACTATTGGTGAAGTCGCGTAGCGTCGTCCCCCCAATCTCGATGGCTTCACTTAAGACATTACGGATATGGCCTGCGAGATTCTCATAACGGGGTCTTGCGATGCGGCCTGCCGGGCGTTTGGGGTGAATACCTGCCCGATACAGCGACTCTGCGGCATAGATGTTGCCAACTCCCACCACCACATGCGCATCCATGATGAACGGTTTGACCGCCGAGCGACGGCCGCGACTTAAGGCATAGAGGTATTCGCCACTAAAGTGCTCTGACAAGGGTTCTGGGCCAAGCGAGGCCAAAAGGCGATGCTTTTCAATATTTGCGCTTGCATAGTGCAAGCTGCCGAAGCGCCGCGGGTCGTGAAAGCGCAGAACTTGGCTGTTATCAAGAATCATATCAACGTGATCATGACGCAGCGGCGTTCTATCGCGGGAGACCACACGAACGC
>CBFHTR010000025.1:0-11907 GCA_965658695.1 Spiribacter sp. | reverse complement strand
CTCCGCCCCCATCAACCGCGACCGCGATAACTGGCAACGCCTTGCTCCGGGATCCAAACATCCGTTGGCGAATTGGTCATTGTGCAGCGTCCGGGGCGCGATGACGACCCCGCACCCCGTGACCGTGAGACAGAATATTGGCTCAGCCGCGGCCGAGGTGAGTCAAACGTGCAGGCTCAACGACCTCAATCCAGTAACCGTCAGGATCGCGAATAAAGGCGACATCCGGCAGCTTGCCCTGCTCCGGGCGTTTAATGAATTCAACGTCGTTCTCATCAAACCAGGCCACCGCCACATCCAGATCAGGCACGGAGATACAAATATGCCCATATCCCTGTGGGGCGGAATTGCCATCGTGATAACTCACTTCCGGATCATTCTCACTGCCCCAGTTATGCGTGAGTTCGAGCAGACCGCGTTGCGAGAATGTCCAGACCGTCCGCTTGCCGACGTCCTCGGGTGGGGCCTCACTACCGGCCGGGCAATTCAGGAAATACAGTGAAAACTCAAGCTCCGGGAAGTCCAGCCGCCGGAGCACCCGCATGCCCAGCACACCGGTGTAGAACGCCAAGGACCGCTCCGGGTCTTTGATCCGCATCATGCTGTGATTCAGCGTAAAACCTTGCGTTTTATCCGATGCTTTCTCAACAACACCAGGGTGCTGCTCGGTATTGAATGCCATAAATGAAAGACTCCTTGTCACAAATTACAAAAAGATGCGGGCCGTTCCCCGACCCGCATCGAACCAGCACTGCTAGATTGCGCGTGTCACCATCTGCTTGGCAATGAACTCAGCCTGCCGGATCGCGAGACTCACGATCGTCAAGGTTGGGTTCTCTGCCGCGCCAGTAGTGAACTGACTGCCATCAGAGATGAACAGATTATCGATGTCATGAGTCTGGCCATAGGCATTACAGACACCGTCACGCGCCTCGGCACTCATACGACATGTGCCCAGGTTGTGGGTTGAGGGGTACGGAGGTGTGCGATAGGTATTCGTTGCCCCTGCTGCCTCATACACCTCAATACCGCGCTGGAAGGCGTGGTTACGCATTGCGACATCGTTGGGATGATCATCAAAATGCACATTCGGAATGGGCAATCCGTACTGATCTTTCAATGAGTCATGCAGCGTCACGCGATTGCGCTCCTGTGGCATATCCTCACCCACCAACCACATGCCAGCTAGATGCATGTACTGATCCATTGCCGCGGTAAAGTCGCGCCCCCAGGCACCCGGATCAAGGAATGCCGCCATAAACGGCAAGCCCAAAGACAGGGTCTCCATCTCATAACCGCCAGCAAAACCACGGGATGGATCATGAATGGATTCATCCTGAATGATGCCTGCCATGGTGGTGCCTTTGTACATATGCACCGGCTCTTCGAAAGCCGCGTAGACCGAACCGGTCATATGGCGCATGTAGTTCCGGCCGACCTGACCGGAGGAGTTAGCCAGGCCGTCCGGGAACATCGATGAGGCCGAGTTGAGCAGCATGCGTGGTGTCTCGATGGAGTTACCTGCCACCGCGACGGCCCGCGCGGCCTGCCGTTGCTCATTACCCTCAGCGTCAAAATAAACCACTGCGGTTACCTTGCCGGCATTGTCATGCTCGATTCGCGCGACATGCGACTCTGGACGCAGCTCGGCATGCCCGGTGGCCAGTGCCCGTGGGATCTCCACATAAAGCGTCGACCACTTCGCGCCAGTGGCACAACCCTGGAAACAGAACCCGCGCTGCAGACAGCCCGATCGGCCGTCACGGGGTAGCGCGTTAATGGCCATATTGCCTGTGTGCACCTGCTTATAACCCAGCGCTGTCGCACCGGCATGCATGACCTTGAAGTTGTTATTACCAGGCAGTCCGGGACGGCCGTTGGTGCGAGTGACGCCCATTTTGTCTTCAGCTCGTGCGTAATACGGCTCAAGCTCGTCATAGGTCACAGGCCAGTCGAGCAGATTAGCTCCGGAGATTTCGCCGTACTCGGTGCGAACCCGGAACTCATGCGGCTGGAAGCGCAGGCTCGCCCCTGCCCAGTGCGTGGTGCTGCCGCCCACGGTCTTGCAGATCCAGGATGGCAGATTCGCAAAATCTCTGGAAACCCGCCATGTCCCCGAAGTTGTCCGATTATCCAACCAGGCCAGCTGCGCAAACGATCCCCATTCATCAGCGATAAAATCGGACCGCTTGTGCAGCTTGCCGGCCTCCAGAATGACAACATCAATGCCCTTTTGCGTGAGCTCATCAGCCAACGTGCCACCACCGGCACCGGAGCCGATGATTACCACAACGCTGTCATCATCATGGGCAAAGCTTGCCTTGTTCTCGTAAGACTCCATGATTCAACCTCCTTTAACCGGAAACACCCATGACTGGACCGCTCGCCTCTGCAGGCGGCTCGGGCAGCCAGGTCAGATCATTGAAACCGCGCTGCAAATAGCCGGCATCACCAAGCTCACCGCCATAACCAAAATGACGAAATGCCATTTCGTTGTTATAGAGCGACACCACGGCGGTGGAGCGGACTGTTTCAAACAGATCCTCTCCGGCAATTGCGCGGACGTGCATGAACTGCGTTTCTTCATCGAGGGCAAGCCAATCACCGCCTGCTCGCTCGTCGAGATGTTCAATACCGGCACTCATCATCGCCTGCGTATCGGCATTGGCTGAGGCGGCATCCAGATCTTTAACCACGAGCGCGTAGACGGCGTCTTCGAGGGTGTCATGCGGAAAAATATGGCGCGTCAGACGCAGAAGCACCTCACCCTGACGGCCTGTCAGGTTTTCAAGCTCCAACGCCCAGGCACGCCCGGGGGCCATAATGGCAACGGGCAGACTGGTCATCGCCAGCGTACCCATTAATGTTGCGCCGCTGCCTTTGAGGAAACCACGGCGGCTAACTGACTGATCCAACATCAGAAAATCCTCCTCCTAGATATAAGACGTAGCTGCTATAACCACGTGGATGACGTTCTTTGCGCCATTCCTATTGACAGACTAGGCCGGTCTTCGGGAACAGGGGTAGTAGCGTGGTACTACCAATCGCGAATTTGCATCTACGACAACATGACGGTATGAATCAATTTCAAACTGGAGGAGGATGGGATATGTGTGAGGTCTATTCTTCGACCCCGCCGGAGCACTATCAGTCAACGACTCGGTCTGTGCGCCTGAACGGGTTTGTCACCAGCGTGCGGCTAGAGAATGAATTCTGGGAGATTCTCGAGCGGCTCTGTGCCAGCCAAGGCATGAGCGTGCCACAGTTCATCAGCGAGATTCATGATGAGGTCTTTGCACGGCGTGGCGAGATCAAAAATCTAGCTTCGCTGCTTCGCGTATGCTGCGCCCGCTATCTTGAAAACGTACAATGTGAAGCATCTTCTGAGCGGCCCGAACCGGTAACGGCAACGGGCACTTAGGTTCCTTGCAGACAACAATAGGTACAAAACCCTCTGATGCAGCTCTCTGTTTTGCAGGCCAAAATACACCGCGCCACCGTGACTGATGCCGACCTCGACTACGAAGGCAGCATCACGATCGACCGGGATTTGTTGGACACCGCGGGGCTGCTTCCCTTCCAGCAAGTGCATGTCTACAACATCACCAACGGCCATCGCTTTGAGACCTACATCATCGAAGGCGCGCGGGGCGGCGGCGATATCCAGATCAATGGGGCCGCCGCTCATCTTGCAAGCACCGGCGATAAGGTGATTATCGCCGCTTATGCCTCGGTAACGCCGGAACAAGCCAAGGGTTGGACACCGCGACTGGTTTTTGTGGATGAGCAGAATCACGTCAAACGCATCAGTCACTGATTGGGGAGAGCAGGTATGGATCTGAAACTGACCGGGCGCAACGCCGTTGTTTTGGGTGGCAGTCGCGGCCTCGGCCGCGCGATTGCCACCACACTCGCGGCTGAAGGCGCTAATGTTTTGATCTGCTCCCGCTCGGCAGAGGCGTTAGAGCAGACAGCCGCTGAGCTTAATGCGCTTGGCGCCGGTCAAGTCAGCTGGCATACCGCTGACCTCGCCGACCCGGCTGCACCAGGCTCAATCCATGCAGCCGCAGTGGATGCGCTGGGCGGGGTCGATATTCTAGTGAACAACGGCGGCGGACCGCCGCCGGGTTCCATTACGGATGTTGATCGCAGTGTCTGGGAAGCGCAGTACCAGTCAATGGTTTCTCCGCTTTTTGAATTAACAGGACTCTGCCTGCCAAAAATGCGCGAGCAGAAATGGGGCCGCATCCTCACGGTGATCTCCACCGGTGTTCAGCAGCCAATTCCCAACCTTGGCATTTCTAATACGCTGCGCAGCAGTATCGTGGGTTGGAGCAAAACACTCGCCAACGAGTTGGCCAGTGAGGGCATCACGGTTAACTGCCTGGCCCCCGGGCGAATCGCTACCGATCGGGTGGCATCACTGGATGCCAACGCGGCTGAACGGCAGGGCATCACTCCAGAACAAGCCAAGGCGCAGGCCTGTGGGCTTATCCCAATGGGCCGCTATGGCGACCCACAGGAGTTTGGTGATACCGCCGGCTTTTTGCTCTCACCACGTGGGAGCTATATCACCGGCAGTGTGATTCGCGTTGACGGCGGCCTGGTGCTGGGGGTTTAGCTAACAACCACCCCGGCGGTGTTATCGGCAGTCGCCTCAAGCACAGTATCCCCGATCTGCTCGGCCGTAATCGCTGAGAGTGTCCAGCCAAGATGGCCGTGCCCAGTGTTGTAGAAGACCGCTGGGTGACGGCCTCTGCCAACGCGCGGCATCATATTCGGCAACATGGGCCGTAACCCCGCCCAAGGCACCACGCGCCGGGTACTCACGCCAGGGAAACACGAAGCCACCCAATCAATCAGTGGCTGGACTCGATCGTGACGGATATCACGGTTATAGCCATTAAATTCGGCGGTACCCGCGACGCGGAAGCGATCCTCGCCCAGACGGCTGGTGACGAGTTTGGTTTCATCATCGAGCAGGCTCATCCAGGGTGCTGAATTTCTTGAGCCCTCATCATCCAATTGCACCGTGATGGAGTAGCCTTTCACCGGGTAAACATTGACCCGATCACCCAGTTTGGCTGCAAGCGCTCGTGAACCAACACCGGCGCAAACCACTACGCCATCAAAATGTTCACGCTCACCTTCAATCTCAAGCCAGGCACCTGATGCAGTAGTACCAAGCCGCTCGATCGTTGTCTCGTAGCGCATGGTCGCGCCCAAACGCTCGGCGGCTACCGCCAGCCCTTGCGTGAACTTATGAATATCACCGGTTGCATCGCTACGGGTGTAGAACCCCCCATAGAATTGCCCACTCAAATTGGGCTCAAGTCGGCGCATCTCTTCCGGGCCGACTGCCTCGCGCTCGAGCCCGCCTTTGGCAAGCAATTTGGTAACCCGTGCGGCGTGATCAAAACCCGCCTTATCGCGATAGATATGCAAAATGCCACGACGCTCAAGGTCAAAATCGATGCCCTCAGCTTCGGCCCAGCTATAGAGATGTTCTCGCGCAGCGATTGCCAAGGCAGCAGTTTGCGTCGTGTTATCCGCATACTGCCGGACGGCTGCAATGAATTCGGCAAACCAACTAAGCTTGTGCCACGACGGTTTGGGGTTAACGAGCAGTGGGGCGTTGGCCCGCAGCATCCACTTCAGGCCCTTTTGGATGATCGGCCAGTGATTCCAGACCTCGGCATTGGAGGCCGATAGCTGACCGCCATTGGCAAAAGAGGTCTCCATCGCAGAGTAGCGATGACGGTCGAAGACAGTGACATCAAACCCGCGCTTGATCAGCGCATAAGCAGTTGTGACGCCGGTAATACCACCACCGATAACAGCGATATTCTGCATCGTTTATCTCCCGTTCAGGTATAGAGCACACGCTGCACAACGCACAGCCCGTACCCCTTCCGTCCTGGGTGCCTGAGAGATTCACGAAACACATGGTCTTGCTTCGCTTGCTCCTTCGGCGAGCCGGCCGCGTACGGGTCGGCTGCTTTTCGGAATTTACTGACAACGCGGTCCCTGGTGCCTGAGAGATTCCGGGGTCGTTGCTCCTTCGGCGCCGGCATGCGTTGGCATGCCGAACTCTCCCGCAGTCGTCGAATGTCAGTGTCCTGAGTTTCGTGCCAAATTGCAATCCGTCGCGGTTCTAGCCCTTCAGCCGCGCCAAGTCCGCCGCAATTTCATCCAGTATTACCGGATCATCAATGGTCGCTGGCATATTCCACTCATCGCCGTTGGCAATGCTGCGCATGGTCCCGCGCAGCGTCTTGCCCGATCGGGTTTTGGGCAACCGCTTCACGACAACGCACTGACGGAATGCGGCAACTGGCCCCACTTCATCACGCACACGCTGAATCAGTTCAGCCACCAGCGCAGCCTCATCACCATTGAAATGACTGCCCGGGACAACCAACCCCAGCGGGACCTGACCCTTAGTGGCATCACGCACACCAAAAACCGCCGCCTCAACAATATCCGGGTGGTTACTGAGCACTTCTTCCATGCCACCGGTAGAGAGGCGATGGCCGGCAACATTAATTACATCATCAATGCGGCTCATGATGTGGATATAACCGTCTTCATCAACAATGCCCGAATCGCCGGTAAGGTAGTACCCGGGATATCTGGCCAGATAGCCATCAAAGTGACGCTCTCGATTGCCCCAGAGCGTGGCGAAGGTTCCGGGCGGCATGGGCAGGCTGATCACAATATTGCCAAGCTCTCCAGCCGGCATAACCTCACCCCCCTCATCCAGCGCCTTGACATCGTAGCCAGGCATGGGGCGGCCAGCGGCACCGATTTTTACCGGCAACACCTCAAGCCCAAATGGATAGCCGGCAATGGCCCAGCCGGTCTCGGTCTGCCACCAGTGATCCAGAATCGGGACGCCAAGATGGCGTTCCGCCCAACGCACACTATCCGGATCAGAGCGCTCGCCGGCCAGGAAGAATGCCCGCATGGAGGTGAGATCGTGCTTGGCAATAAAATCCCCATCCGGGTCTTCTTTTTTGATTGCCCGCAATGCCGTCGGTGCTGTGAAAAGTGCCCTTGCCTGATATTCCTCAACAATACGCCAGAAGGTGCCGGCATCCGGTGTGCCGACCGGTTTGCCCTCAAGCATGATCGTCGTCGCACCGGCAAGGAGCGGGCCATAAACGATATAAGAGTGCCCCACCACCCAGCCGACGTCTGAGGCCGTAAACATCACCTCGCCAGGCTGGATGCCGTAGATGTTTTGCATGGACCAGCTCAGGGCAACGGCGTGTCCCCCGTGATCACGCACGACACCTTTCGGACGGCCGGTCGTACCGGATGTGTAGAGAATGTAGAGCGGGTGAGTGGCATCAACTGAAACGCAGTTGGCCGGTTTTGCCGCAGCAACGGCCTCTTCCCAATCGAGATCACGATCAGCGACGCAGTCACAGGGGTGCAGTTCGCGCTGGAGAATCAGGCATCGCTCCACCTTATGCTCGGCAAGATCAATTGCGTGATCGAGCAGTTTTTTGTAATCAACCACGCCGCTTGGTTCAACACCGCAGGAGGCTGAGAGAATCACCTTGGGTGTCGCATCATCGATACGCTTGGCTAGCTCTGGCGCGGCAAAGCCGCCAAAAACCACAGAATGAATGGCGCCAATGCGTGCGCAGGCCAGCATGGCCATGGCGGCCTCCGGGATCATTGGCATGTAAATGATGACCCGGTCACCGGTTTTAACACCAAGTTCACATAGTGCCCCGGCAATAGCGGCAACACGCGTTTGCATTTGCGCATAGGTATAGCGCGCTTTCTGCCCGGTAATCGGGCTATCCCAAATCAGCGCATCCTGCTCACCCCGGCCTCCAGCAACATGCCGATCGATCGCGTTAAAGCAGGTATTGAGTTTGCCGCCCGAAAACCAGCGATAAAATGGTGCATCGCTGTCATCGAGCACGCGCTCTGCGGGCTCATCCCAGGTAATCGTCTCAGCAGCCTGCGCCCAGAATCCTTCCGGGTCGGCCAGTGATTGCCGGTGAATGGCGTCGTATTGTTCCGTCATAGCAGGCCACCTCTCCTCAAATTGTGGCCACGCAGATCACTGAGCGGCCTTTTTCTTCTCCTGTTTCTCACGCCAGAGCCACATACCCTCGGCCGTGAGCCAGATATCCATATCGAAATGTTTAATAAAAGCCTCTTTGGTGCAGCCAACCGGCAGCCAATCGGCCCAAGCCGTTTGCAGTTTTTCCTCTAAATCCCGCGCCGACTCTGCCTGCTGAGCAAGCTCAACACCGACATCAAGCATCTCGCTTAATTGCTGCGCCGTGCCTGATACATCATGAATGAGTGGGAAATGTGCGGGCGCCACCGCTGCAGGCAGCAGTTCGACGATCCGTTTGAGCGTTTTCTGATAGGCCTCAGGCTTGAACTGCGGTGGCGGGACCACAGGCACTGCGAATGCCTGCGCCTCGTTGACATACCCCGGATAGCTGGCACCGAAAGCATCACCGGCAATCAGGATATTGCTCGTTGTATCCAGCAGACTGAGGTGATGCCAGGCGTGACCCGGCGTGTGCAGAACATCCAAAAGCCTTGTACCAACGCGCACATTGATTTCATCCTCAAGGATTTCAATGCGATCGGCAGCAATAGGTATGAGGGGGGCATATTCGCGTTCAAAAAACGCATCTCCATACAACGCGCGCACCCCTACTTCCAGGCGCGTCGGATCAATCATATGCTCGGCCCCGGAAGGATGAACGCCAAGACGTGCGTTGGGCAGCGCTTGCATGAGCGCGCCCGCACCACCGGCATGATCGAGATGGACATGCGTGGGAATCACCCACTCGACGTTGTCGCGAGCCAGGCCAATTTCATCGAGTTTCGCCAGTAAAGCCGGCGTACTGGCGCCAACTCCGGTGTCGATAATGGCCGCGCAGCCACGATCTTCAACCACGTAACAGGCGGTATGTCTTTGGCGGATGTAACCGGTATCAAAACGCAGCAACCCGGGGGCGATTGCATCAAGCGCATGCGCGCTGCTGGCATCGATCATTTCGGCTCCCCCTTAATTAACGCTTGGCCTTACCCCGGCGGACTAACTCCTGCGCTTGTCCGCGCGATGGAGCGCCCAGGCCGCAAACCCTGCGCCCAATACTTTCAAACCCTCGGCGGGAAGGAATGGCACTACACCGGCGAGAAAAGCCGCTTCAATGCCGCCCATCCAGACTGAAAGCCAAGCGACGCCCAAAGCGAAAACTGCCAGGTTAGCCACGCCAGCGGCAGCCACCGCCATTAAAGGATTAGCCAGCCAACCGCGAACGACAAGGTGGCCCGCAATCCATGCGGCCAGGACCATACCAAGCAGGTAACCGCCAGTTGGCCCGGCAAGATAAGCTGGCCCACCCCCTGCGGCGAAAACGGGCAAACCCATGAGCCCTTGCCCAAGGTAGGCAAGGACGGTTGCAGCGCCCAATACCGGCCCATAAACCATGCCGATCGCCAGCACGACGAACGTCTGCATCGTAAATGGCACAGGCCAGAACGGAATTTCCACCCGCGCTGACAGCGCCAGTAAGAAGGTCCCGACCAACACCATGGCAAGGGTCTTCCAGGACACTAATTCCGTATGCGGACGGGCTGCAGCGGTTTTCAGAAATGACATCAAGCTCTCCTCCAGATCGATAGGCATAAACTAACAGACCTTACCCATGAGCGGCAGCCCCGGCGACTCAAGCCGCGCTACCAGGCGTTATTCATGATCTCTAGCAGCTGCTCTACAGAAAGCGCGACCGGATTGCCCCGCATGGATGATGACCCTTGGGCGGATTCGGCAATTGCCACTAACTGTTCACGGTCTACACCCATTTCACGCAAACGCGGCAAGCCCTGGTCGCATGACCACTGGGCAAGATAGCCAAAGGCTGATGATTCCGAGACGCCAAACGCAGTACTAATCCACCGCCGCACTTCGTCAATTCTCTGGGCGGTCTCGCCGGTGGTGGCCGCTGCATTCACCGCCAGTGCCCAAGGTAGTAGAACACCGGCAATAGCCCCATGCGCCGCTGTCGATACACCGCCTAGCGGACCCGCTAGGCCATGAACGGCGCCGAGCTTGGCATTGGCAAGCGCTAATCCTCCGCAAAGACTCGTCCACGCCATCTGGTCACGCGCAGCCGCGTTCTCCTCACGCATCAGTAACTGGATTGCCGCAAGCCCGCGCGGGATGGCATCGCGGCAGAGCAGATCCGTAAACGCATTGGCCTGACGGCTGATATAGGGCTCTATCACCTGAGTGATCGCATCGAGCCCACTGGCAAGCGTGACATGTGTGGGCGAGTTATCGGTCAATGCCGGATCAACGATCGCCAAATTGGCCAGTAGTCGAGGGTCTCGCAACGAAACTTTACGTCTAGCCGCCGGCACGCCAATCACGGCGTTAGCTGTCACTTCGGCGCCGGTCCCGGCAGTTGTGGGAATGGCAAGCAACGGCATGGGCTCTTCGTCTAATGCCTCGCCCTTCCCCACCACCTCGAGATAATCCAGGGTTTCACCGGCGGCAGGAATCAAACCGGCCACCGCCTTCGCTAGATCGATCACGGCCCCGCCGCCTATACCAACGATGGCATCAACGCCGGCGTCTCTGCCAAGCGCGACAGCCGCCTCAACCAACGGCACATCAGGCTCGCGCGGGCAGGCAAAATGGGTCACTTCAATGCCGTTCTCAGCCTCGATCTGTTCTGCCAACCACGCCGATCTTCCGGCTGACTCCCCATGAATGAGCAGGGTGTTTCGGGAGTGTTGCTTGACCCAAGTGATTGCGCCTTCGGCACTTCCCCGGCCAAATTGAATGTTGGACGGCAATTTCAGTGAAAACGGCTGCAAACGAATACTCCATGAGGCCTCAACACAACATCGACATCATCCTAGAAAGCGGCAACCAGGTCGATCTCAACCAAGGCACCAAGCGCCAGCGCGGTCACGCCGATGCAAGTACGTGCAGGCTTTCTCTGTGGATTAAAGAAAGTCTCATAAGTGGCATTCATCGATGCATAATCACGCTCAAACTCTGTGAGATACACTCGAGCCATAACAACGCGCTCGAGTGTCAGCCCCTGACTGGTCAACACCTCAGTGAGATTTTCCATGACTTGTCGGGTTTGCGCTGCACAGTCTCCGTCGATCAACCGAAACCCCTGGCCCGGAATAGTCGGCATTTGACCTGTGACGAATAAATAATCACCCGCACGAACTGCGTGACTAAATGGTGCTACGGGCTTTGGCGCGCTATCGGCCATGATAAATGCAAGGTCCATCAGACTCTCCTGATATTTGGGTAGAGCACCAGACCATGCAGATTCTGCACCAAGCTGCTGAGCCTGCATTATCGATAAATACGCACCAAACTGGAGCGAATGCACCAAACCCTTGTCCATCTTGGTGCCTTCGTGCCATAAATGGCGACGTGAACAGCCGTTGTCTCGGTCAAGTGGAGGAGAGCCGCAGGACTTGGCATGTGCATTGCATAGTGCTGTTCGCCGATGGGCTTTAAATAAACCTCGATGCAATAGAGGAAAGATAGCGATGAAAAAAACGATCATGACAGTAGGCCTTGCGGCCACTGGGATGCTGATGCTAGGCGGCCAGGCACAGGCCTCGACGCTTGACGACGTCATTAACGCCGGCGAGCTGCGTTGTGGCGTGAGCACCGGCCTGCCCGGTTTTTCTCAGCCAGATAGCGCCGGCAACTGGACCGGCATTGATGTCGACACCTGCCGCGCTGTTGCCGCTGCAGTGCTGGATGACGCCGATGCAGTCGAATTCATCCCACTGACTGCGGCCGAGCGCTTTACGGCACTGCAGTCCGGTGAGATCGACATGCTCTCGCGTAATACCACGTGGACAACGACACGCGACGCTTCACTG
>CBFHTR010000024.1:4258-11945 GCA_965658695.1 Spiribacter sp. | reverse complement strand
TGCAAAATAAATCCTCACACGGCCGCTTGTCGCAAGTGTCACGCTGCCATCAGTCGCCCATAAATGCTGCAGGAAGAACGCGATCTGCTTGTTTGAGAGCCGGAAAAGATCGGGAGGCAAGGTTTTTTCATGTGAGCGCTGGCCAAAAATTCCCATACCCTTCAGCCACTTACCGACACCTGCCGGGTGCCAACGGTTACCATTGCCGGAGATAACCAACTGATGCCAATTTCCTCGACCCTCGCTGCGATTAACAATTGAGCCCATAGACTCTGCTGCCTCTCGCACCGCAGCGCTATTTGCCTCACTAGCGGTTGTATACCGCAGTGGCTGCCCCTTCACATAACTTCCATCGCCGACAAGATGGCCAAGCAGAATAAGTGCATGCTCAGCCCATACCTCGGGACTTTTTGGCTCAGGCAGGGTCTGCGCGAACCCCAGGCGATCACCAAACCGAATTTCCTCAACCCGGCGCCAGCCAAAGAGTGTTTGTAGCTTGTGATCTCGAGTGCAGCGAATCGATCGACCGCTGGCCAGATTGATTCTAAGAACAGACCGGTTGCCCACTTCCCAAACCAT
Source organism: Spiribacter sp. (assembly GCA_965658695.1). GTDB lineage: Bacteria > Pseudomonadota > Gammaproteobacteria > Nitrococcales > Nitrococcaceae > Spiribacter. Next base: position 11,366 of record CBFHTR010000024.1, on the reverse strand, counting down.
GTCTGAATGCGCAGAACCGATCTTGCCCGCCTCGGTGACCGTTAAGACCTCAGGTTCAGTACCCACCAATTCACGAATCGGCTTTCTCGTGCCATCGGCTAAAAGAACTGGTGTGTCACCTGTGACACATTCACGTAAGTCCGACATGACAGGGCGTTTGTTGGGACGTTGCTCCAGGCTGCGGTTGAGCTGTGAGAGCACCATGACCGGAACGCCCAGCTCCTTGGCCATCCCCTTGAGCGAGCGCGAAATCTCGGAGATTTCCGCGGCCCGGTTTTCTTTAAATCCGGGCAACTGCATGAGCTGTAGATAATCGACCAGCACCAGCCCTAAACCATGCTCGCGCTTCAACCGTCGGCAACGGGCGCGCATCTCAGTTGGAGTTAGCCCTGGCGTGTCATCAATGTAGAGCTTGGCCTGCGAGAGCAGGTTCATGGTGCTGGTAAGGCGCGGCCAATCATCATCACCCAACTTGCCAGAGCGGATTTTCTGCAGCTCCACCCGCCCCAGTGACGCCAGCATACGCATAGCCAGCGCATCTGCCGGCATCTCCATACTGAATACCGCCGTAGGTGGGCCATCTTGCAGGGCGGCCGCCTCGGCGATGTTCATTGCCAGCGTCGTCTTGCCCATGGACGGGCGCCCGGCAACAATCACCAGATCGCCATTTTGCAGGCCCGAGGTCATACGATCGAGATCGGTAAAACCGGTGGCGAGCCCCGTGACGTCGCTGTCCTGGTGATAGAGCGTGTCGATGCGGTCGACAACGGCAGGCAGCACGTCGCGAACCCCAACAAACCCCCGCCGATTGCGACCTGACTGTTCGGCGATTTCAAAAATACGCCGCTCGGCATGATCTAGGAGATCGGCAGAGCTTTGACCTTCGGGGTTAAAACCACTGCTTGCAACATCAGTACCCGCTTCGATGAGCTGGCGCAGTACCGATTGTTCACGAACAATATCGGCATACGCCCGGATATTGGCGGCACTCGGGGTATCTCGGGCCAGCAGACCAAGGTAGGCAAGACCACCGGCGTTATCCAACTCGTCATTGGCCTTCAGCCACTCAGAGAGTGTCACCGCATCCATCGGCTGGCCGGTTTCGGCCAGTGATTCAATGGAACGGAAAATCAATCGGTGATCGCGTCGATAAAAATCATCTTCGCTTACACGATCAGCCACCTGATCCCAGGCGCTGTTATCCAGCATCAGCCCGCCGAGGACCGCCTGCTCCGCTTCGATGGAGTGTGGCGGAACCCTCAGGGCATCCGTCGTCGACGGCGTGCGGGCTTCAGCCATAGGGGATCAGGCCTGCGCCTCGCCCACTACTGCTAAGGCAACATTCGCGTTGACATCAGCATGCAGGTGCACCTCGATGCTGTACTCACCGGTTGCGCGGATTGGGCCTTCGGGCATGCGCACTTCGTGGCGGCCCACTTCCACACCAGCAGCGGTGATAGCCTCGGCAACGTCCTGCGGACCCACCGAACCAAACAGCTTGCCCTCGTCACCAGCATTGGCCGTAATCGTGATTTCAAGGGCATTCAGCTTCTCGGCGCGCGACTCAGCCGCTGCCAGCTCTTCAGCCGCTTTACGCTCAAGCTCGGCCCGCTCAGCCTCAAAAAAGGCAATGTTCTCTGCCGTTGCCGGCTTGGCCTTGCCCTGAGGAATAAGGTAATTGCGACCATAACCGGAACGCACCTTGACGGTATCGCCAAGACCACCCAGATTGGCCACTTTCTCAAGCAGAATGACTTCCATTGTTCTAACCCCGACTCAATGTCTCGATTGTTTCTTAAAATACTATGCCCGTGGCGCCATACGCGCCCGGAAATCCACGAATGTATCGACCAAACCCAACAGTGCGACCGGCCGCAGCATCAGGGGCAGTATCAGATATACCCCAATCAACCAGCCCACATGCCAGCCACGTGCCGAAGCAATTGCATGCATCACCGCCAGCGCCTGCAGCAGGAATACCGCACCAATCACCGACGCAAGATCACTTAAAACGCCCGGCGGGGAGAAAAGCCCGCCCATGATCACCAGCAGCGCCAAGACAGCAAACCAACGCGCAAAACGCAGTGAATGGAATTCCTCACGAAATCCGCCTGGATTGTACAGCAAGGCCTGCCACCAACGCCCCAGCAATAAACACAGGACGGCAATGCCCAACATGTTGGCAATCCAAAGCCCTGTCAGTCTTGGCGCAAGCTGTTCAACGGCTAGCTGCCACTCCGGACCTGGCGTTCCGGCCGAGAAAACCTCGGCGACGGCTTGGAGTGTGCCTTGCCAGAATGCCGCCGGGTCACCATGTAGGCCATAAAATCCCAACACGCCAACGGCTGCGAGCAACCCGGCGACCTGCAGTGTAAAGGCCAGCGACAGCGTCTGGCGCAAGATCTGCGCCAAGGCCAGCACTGGCAGCCAGAGCAACGCCAATGGCTGGAGAATCGCCATGGGTGATCCGATGGCAAAGGCATAAAGCGGCAACAACACCGCTACGGCCCCACCACCAATCAATAACCCCTCAGCCAACCCACGCCGCAAGGTAATCAACGCGATTACCGCCCCGCTCAACCAAAAGAGCAGCGGCATGACCGCACCGAGCGCCACAAAACCGATGGCACTCAGGCGACTGCGCATGAGAAAACTGAGAAAGCCGCTCACAACTGGGCCCGGTAAGTGCGCTTAATGGCTGTCGGTATACGGCAACAGAGCCAGATAACGCGCACGCTTGATAGCGGTTGCCAACTGGCGCTGATATTTCGCACTGGTTCCAGTAATGCGGGAAGGCACAATCTTCCCTGTTTCGGTGATGTACTGGCGCAGGGTGTTGAGATCCTTGTAATCAATCTCTTTCACGCCCTCAGCGCTAAAACGGCAAAATTTACGGCGACGAAAAAAACGGGCCATGTCTTAATCTTCCTTATGGTTTGGCATCGGTCAGCCGCTCAAGACGGCTAACGCTAATAATGATCGGATCAGTATGACTGTCTCGCTGACGCGAACGACGCAGCAGGCCGGCGACACGAATCGGCACCCCAAGGGGTGTTGACTGCAGGTCTTCCGCCAAGGGGCTACCTGCTGCGCTCAAACCGACGCGAAAGCGAATCAAACGCTCTGCGCCCGCCTCCTGTTGTTGCGACTCATGCTCGAGCAGTGCCCGGGCAATCGGCACACCGGCTGGTGAGTGCCGCAATGCTGCGGTATCCACAAGCCGTCCCGTCAGCTCGACATGATTGATCACGCCTCGGATTCACTGTCGGCAGAAGCCGTCTCATCCGCCTCATCGACGTACTGCGAATCATCGTTGTCATCGGCATCTGGCAAATCCGCATGCTCATCAGACTCATCGCGACGACTCGAGCGCTCGCGATCCCGGTCACGTTCCTCGTCCTGACTCTTAACGAGCGGCGATGGCTGCGTATCGGCATCTTTACGCGCAAGCACCATGTTGCGAATCACTGCATCGTTGAAGCGGAACATCGACTCAAGCTCTTCGATATCCGAAGGCTCACACTCGACGTTCATCAACACATAATGTGCTTTGATGAGTTTGTTGATGGGATAGGCGAGCTGACGACGACCCCAGTCCTCGAGGCGATGGATGCTACCGCCGTTACCTTCGATCAGGCCGCGATAGCGCTCGATCATGGCCGGGACCTGATCACTCTGGTCCGGGTGGACCATAAAGACAATTTCGTAATGCCGCATTGTGGCTCCTTACGGGTTATCCGACGCTAGTCGGGGAAAGCCGCCCGTCATTAAGCGGGCAGCAAGGAGTAACCGAATATTTCGGTCAGCCGGTAAGTATAGTCAATCAGACTGTGCAGCGAAAGCACGCCGCTGACGCACCGCCTCATATAAAACCACACCGGTGGCAACCGAGACATTTAAACTCTCGATCTGCCCCGCCATGGGAATAGAGAGCAGCAAATCACAATGCTCACGCGTCAACCGCCGCAAACCCTTGCCCTCGGCACCCAGACAAAGCGCGAGCGAGCCTTTGAGGTCGGCTTGGTATAAGGACTGATCGGCCTCATCCGCCGCCCCCATCAGCCAAATGCCGCGCTCCTTCAGTGCACGCAGGGTGCGAGCCAAATTGGTGACCTGAAAAAACGCGACCGAATGTGCAGCACCGGCCGAGACCCGGTGAACTACCGGCGTGAGTCCTGTGGCACGATCCTTAGGTGCGATGACCGCATCGACACCGGCGCCATCGGCAGTGCGCAAACATGCACCCAGGTTATGTGGGTCTTGTACCTGATCGAGGATGAGCAGCAGCGGCTCGTGGTTAAGGCCGTCCAGAAAAGTCTCCAGGTCATCGGCGCCGCGCGGTGCATCCCCCTGATAGGCGATCACCACGCCCTGGTTCGAGATATCTGGCAGCAGGCGCTTGAGCGTTTTCGCGTCCGTTTCATGGACGGGGCAGTCAAGCGTTACGAGCTGTTCGCGGAGTCGCTTAAGACGCGAATCACGCCGGCGTTGATCAAGCCATGCTTCGGTCACGCGGGTGGCATCGTAGCGAATGGCGGATTGCACGGCGTGCAGGCCGCCAATATAGCTGATCTCGCTCATCGGCGGCGTCGGCGCCCCGGCTTCGGTCCTTTACGCCGATTACTCGGCCCACCGGGCTTTTGGCCATGGCCGCGTTTTGCCGGTGGCACTTCAAGGAGCTCACCATCAGGCCCCAGCGGGTGGGCAATGGGATTGAAATCGATTTTGCCCTCATCGACATTAACTTGCGCTAAGCGCACCCGGATACGATCGGTCAGCCGATATTCTTTACCGGTACGCTCCCCCACTAATCGATGGCCAATCGGGTCGAAGTGGAAGAAGTCTTGCTCAAGGTTAGTGATATGAATCAGCCCATCGACAAAGACTTCATCAAGCTCGACGAAAAGCCCAAATGAGGTCACACCACTGATCACCCCGGTAAATTCCTCGCCCAGACGCTCGGCCATAAAACGGCATTTCAGCGTCATAATGGCCTCGCGCGTCGCCTCCTCGGCACGGCGATCGGTCATCGAGCAATGCTCACCCAATGTCACCAACTGATCCTCGGTGTACTGAAACGCCTCAATCGGTTGTTTGCTAATCACATGCTTAATGGCCCGGTGCACCACCAGATCCGGATAACGGCGAATGGGCGAGGTGAAATGCGCATAGGCATCGAGCGCCAGGCCAAAGTGCCCGGCATTATCCGGGCGATACTCCGCGGCCATCATCGAGCGAAGCATGATGGTTTCAATTAAATGCCGGTCCGGGCGCTTTGCCACCTGCTCCATCAAGGCAGCGTAGTCCTTGGGTGAGGGGTCATCGCCACCATCGAGTGTCAAACCCACCTGCGCTAAGAACTGGCGCAAATTCTGCAACCGCTCAGCGGCCGGCGGCTCGTGGACGCGATAGAGCGCTGGGATTTTATGCCGGCGCAGGAACCTTGCCGTTGCCACATTGGCGCGGACCATGCACTCCTCAATCAAACGATGCGCGTCGTTACGCTCAGCCGGATGCACATCCGCCACCTGCCCTTCACCGTCGAATTCGATCACCGATTCACTGGTATTAAAATCAATGGCACCGCGTTTAACCCGATCGCGACGCAATGCGTGAAAGACACCATAGAGGTGCTTGATCTGCTCAAGGACATGCTCGAATTCGCGGGCGAGTGAGGGATCGCGTTCATTATGGATTGCATCGACCGCTTCATAAGTGAGCCGTGCCGAGGAATTCATAACCCCTTCAAAAAACCGCGACCGCTTGAGTTCACCTTCATGATCAATTTGCATCTCACAGACCATGCAAAGCCGATCCACCTTTGGATTGAGCGAGCACAGCCCGTTGGAGAGGTTCTCGGGCAGCATTGGTACAACATTGCGAGGGAAGTACACCGAGTTGCCACGATCAGCCGCTTCCTTATCCAGCGCAGAACCGGATTGCACATAAGCGGCCACATCAGCGATGGCCACGAGCAGGCGCCAGCCGTGCTCCGTTGGCTCGCAGTAGACCGCATCATCAAAATCACGCGCATCCGCGCCATCAATGGTGATCAGTGGCAGCTCGCGTAAATCAGTACGCCCTTGCTTGGCAGGCTCTGGCACCGTCTCGCCAAAACGCTCGGCCTCGTGCAGCACTTCATCAGGCCACTCCACGGGAATACCGTGAGTCCTTGCGGCAACAGCCACCTCATCGCCGCGGGCAATTTCAGTACCAAAGACTTCAATAATCCGCCCAATGGGCTGACGACGCTGCGAAGGCTGGCTGACTACCTCTGCTGTCACCAGTTCACCGTGTTTAGCGCCATTGCGATCGCCAGCCGGGATAATCAAATCCTGATGCAGCCGCTTGTTATTCGGGATAACAAAACCGATACCGGACTCTTCGAAATACCGACCGGCTATCTCCCGATTGGCATGTTCAATAATCTCAACAAGCTCTCCGCTGGGGTTGCCCTTGTCATCTTCACCAATCAGGCGCACCACAACACGATCGCCGTTGAGCAGGCGGCGCATTTCATTGGGCGTGAGATAGACATCTGGTCCCGGCCGGTCAGGAACAACAACCCCCGAGCCATCGCGTGCCGAGCGCACCCGACCACGGACCAACTCTTCATTATCGACAACGACGTAGCCGTTCTTACGATTACGCACCAATTGGCCATCGCGCTCCATGGCCTTTAACCGGCGGCGCAGACCTTCGAGGGCGTCTTCGTCGTCAAGACCAAAAAGCTCCGCCAGATCCTTGCGCGAGAGCGGTCGGGCCTGAGCTTCAAGTTGATCAATAATGTATTCCCTGCTGGGCACCGGCGAGCCATATTTTTCACGCTCGCGATCCAGATAGGGATCCTTGCCAGGGTCGGCGGAATCCGTTGTTTTCTTTGACATGTCGATAGGATACGGCAACTGCCGCGTGCTGCCTACAGACCGCCTGTAGACCGCGGAAAGCGTTTGACAGCCCTCAGGGGGCGCAGTACTCTTTGCGCCGCTGCTGACAGCGGGTTCCCGCCCGCTTAGAAAAGCCCAGGTGGCGGAATTGGTAGACGCGCTAGCTTCAGGTGCTAGTGGGGGAAACCCCGTGGAGGTTCAAGTCCTCTCCTGGGCACCAT
>CBFHTR010000024.1:0-4248 GCA_965658695.1 Spiribacter sp. | reverse complement strand
GGAATTGGTAGACGCGCTAGCTTCAGGTGCTAGTGGGGGAAACCCCGTGGAGGTTCAAGTCCTCTCCTGGGCACCATAGAACGGTTCAACGTACCGAGCGTTACGTCAGCGTAGCAGTAATGTTGGCACTCGAGCAGAGCGCAGCAGATCAGTCGTCTTGCTACCCAGCAATAGCTGCCGCCACCAAGAGTGGCTATACGCACCCATAATTAGCATATCGACTTCACGCTCAATCACTTCCTTTGCAATGACTTGCTCAGGATCTCCTGGCACATGGGCGGCCACTGATTCAAAACCGGCTCGAACCAATTTGTTTTTGGCCCAATCAAGCTGTTTGTCCGTGTCACGCCGACGCTTACCAGACATGAGCACGTGGATTTCCATTCCGCGGAAGAGCTTACTGGCGGCGACAATACGCACCCCACGCCGGGTCACATAGCTGCCATCAAAGGCAATTAGTGCGCGACGAGGCTCCTGAAAATCATCGGTTACCGTAAGAATCGGTTTACGCAGCGCCCGTACAACGTGCTCGACATGACGTCCTAAATCCCGCTGAGTGGCCTCGGCAGAGCATCCCCGGCGCCCCAATACATAGAGGCTGACTGCCGCTTCCTGTTCACTGAGTGTGGCCTGTAACTCGCCGAGTCTCTGCCGAGTATCGGTTGATGTGGCACCGGCCGCATCGGCACGCTCGCGCAGTCTGTTTAAGAATATTCGGCCTTGCTCCCGACGAGCACGGGTTCGCGCCTCATCACTTTCAGAGAGCCGATTTAGGAGCTGCTCTTGTGTATCAATGCCGATCGCACCGCTGTGATCAGCATCATGCGCCACCTCCGGATGGCGGTTAATAACGTGCAGCAACTCCAAAGGATGCCCGATCCGCTGCGCCGCCCAGGCGGCATAATCAGTCACATAGTCGGCAAATTTTGACTGATCAACACAAGCCAGGACTTTTTCTTCACTCTTTCGCATCCGCTCTTCCTAATGTCCCAGCAAAATATCTTCAGCACCGTCCTTGTCATGCACGGCAAACTTATCCACTAGCGTGCGGCTTGCTTCATTCAAACCAACAACATCCACTGCCGTGCCCTCACGCCGGAATTTAATCACTACCTTATCGAGCGCACTGATTGCGGTGATATCCCAAAAATTGGCGCGACTGACATCAATCACAACCCGATCAATCACCTCGCGGAAATCAAACGAATCCACAAACCGATCGGCCGAGGCAAAAAAGACCTGCCCGACAACTTGGTAATGTCGTGCCCGCCCTTCATCCTCAGTGCCCGATTGGATCACCAGAACTTGCCCGACTTTGTGAGCAAAGAAAAAGCCTGAGAGCAACACACCCGTTAGCACGCCCATCGCGAGATCATGCGTACTCACGGTCACCGCTACCGTACCCAACATCACCACACTAGAGCTTTTTGGGTTGGTGCGAAGATCGCGCAATGACTGCCAGTTGAGCGTGCCAATTGAAACCATGATCATCACGGCCACCAGCGCGGCCATGGGAATCTGCGCGACCAAATCGCCAACCAACATCAACAAAGCCAGCAGATAGACGCCAGCCGCAAGCGACGATAAACGCCCTCGGCCACCGGATTTAATATTGATGACTGACTGGCCGATCATCGCGCACCCCGCCATTCCGCCCAAAAAGCCAGCACCGATGTTGGCGACGCCCTGCCCAACGCACTCGCGGTTCTTATTGCTGCTAGTGTCTGTGAGATCGTCGATCAGCGAGGCCGTCATTAGAGATTCCAGCAGCCCCACCACCGTCAAAGTCAGAGAGACCGGCAGAATGATCCACAATGTCTCAAGGGTCAGTGGAATATCCGGCAGTAAGAAAACCGGCAGCGTGTCGGGTAACTCACCCATGTCCCCGACTGTGCGGATATCGAGGCCTAAAAAGATGGCGATAGCGGTTAGCACGACAATCGCCACCAGTGGCGAGGGGACTGTCCGAGTGAGGTAGGGAAATAGATAAATAATCGCCAGCCCACCGGCGGTCATCGCGTACACATGCCACGTCACGCCCGTTAATTCAGGGATTTGCGCGAGAAAGATCAGGATTGCCAATGCGTTGACGAAGCCGGTGATCACAGACCGTGATACAAAGCGCATTAACGCCCCCAGGCGAATCCAACCGGCAATGATTTGCAGCACACCGGTGAGAATGGTGGCCGCTAGCAAGTATTGCAGTCCATGGTCGCGAACTAACACGACCATCACTAGCGCCATGGCACCGGTTGCAGCCGATATCATCCCCGGACGACCACCCGCAAATGCCGTTATCACCGCGATGCAAAAACTTGCATACAGACCCACTTTTGGATCCACACCGGCGATGATGGAAAAGGCAATGGCCTCAGGGATGAGTGCGAGGGCAACAACAAGACCCGCAATTAAATCGTTACGAGTGTTAGAGAACCACTCATTTTTTATGGAGCCCATGCATCCTTCGCTATTGTGTTCTACAGATTAGAAAAGCCGACTAGTCTAGCTGACCGCCGGCGCTCGCGCAGGCTCTGAGTTTGATTCCGGCCGGTTAAATTGAAGTGCCGCCAGATGTGCGTAGAGGGCATCCGTTGCCATTAGCGCCTGGTGGGTATCCACTGCTCGCAAAATGCCTGCCTCCAGCACCGCAATCCGATCAGCGTTTTTGAGCGTCGAGAATCGATGCGCAATCACAATACTGGTGCGACCTGCCATCAAATGACTCAGCGCGGCCTGCACCTGATTCTCACTCTCGGCATCGAGGCTGCTAGTGGCCTCATCAAGCAGCAGCAATGCCGGATCGCGCAAAAGCGCACGGGCAATGGCAATGCGCTGGCGTTGGCCACCGGATAACTGCACGCCACCAGGGCCAATGTTGGTGTCCACACCCTCTGGCAACCGGTCAACAAACTCATCACAGAATGCCGCTTCAGCCGCCTCCTGTATCGCTTTGTCACTCGCTGCCGGATTGCCAAAGCGAATATTCTCAGCAACGGTACCGGAGAAAAGCACCGGTGTTTGCGCCACCAAAGCCATGTGCGCGCGCAAGGTCTGCGGCTCGAGCGAACGCAGATCAATCCCATCAAACCGAAGAGAACCGGCGGTAGGGTCATAAAAGCGCAGAATCAATGAGACCAGCGTGCTTTTTCCCGCCCCGGAAGGGCCAACTAGCGCCAGCGTCTCACCGGCGCGTACCGTCAGGTTGATACCATCGAGCGCCGGACGATCAGGCCGGGTGGGATAGACAAAGTGCACGTCCTCAAGCGTCACTTCTCCACGCACCGGTGCTGCCAACTTTTTGGGCTTTGCGGGCGCCTGGATGGATGGCTCGGTATCAAGGAGCTCGAACAGGCGCTCGGCCGCTCCCGAGGCACGAAAAAGCTCACCGGCCACCTCTGAGAGCACGCCCACCGCACCGGCGGCAAGTACGGCATAAAAGATAAAGGCTGAAAGCTCACCCGCACTCATCGTGCCAGCGAGCACGGCGTGCCCGCCGCGCCAGAGCACAAAGGCAACGCCGGTGAAGGAGAGCAATAGTGCCACCGCATTCAATCCAGCCCGCTGGCGTATGCGGCGCACGGCAGTACCAAACGCCGATTCCACCCGGTCATCGAAAATGCGCTGATCAGTCGGCTCATGCACAAAAGCCTGGACAGTTTCTATGCCACCCAACGTCTCACTGGCGTAGCTACCGACATCGGCAATACGATCCTGGCTCAGCCGTGAGAGCCGCCGCACTCGCCGTCCATAAATGAACATGGGCGCCACCACCAGGGGGATCCCAACCACAACGAGTGCGGTCAGCCCCGGGCTGGTGACGACCAGCATGATCAGCGTCCCGGTGAGCAAGAGCGTGTTGCGCAGGGCCATGGAGAATGTCGAGCCCAGCACGCTTTGCAAAAGGGCTGTGTCGGTTGTCATTCGTGACTGGATTTCACCCACGCCATTTTCGGCATAAAAACCCGGCTCAAGCGCCAGCAGCTGGTGAAAGACATCCCGGCGCAGGTCGGCGGCCATCCTCTCGCCAAGCCACATCACCCAGTAAAAACGCATGGCAGAGGCCGCTGCCAGCACCAAAACCACGCCACCAGTCAGCAGCAGCGCTTGATCCAGTGCCGCGGCGGTGCCGTTGCTAAAGCCCTCATCAATCACCAAGCGCAAACCTTGACCAATGGCCAAGACACTGCCGGCGGCAACAATCAGGGCGGCCGCGGCAATCAGGGCCTGAGGCCAATAGGGTTTGAGATA
>CBFHTR010000023.1:0-12137 GCA_965658695.1 Spiribacter sp. | reverse complement strand
AGGTCCTGAACAAAGACCACTGGCTGGCCTCACAATATGAGAAAGCCATCAACGGGAATACCGGCATTGAGTGTTTTGATGCCTGGGTAAGAGAGCTCATTGATAATGGCTATCTGCACAATCATGCGCGCATGTGGTTTGCGAGTATTTGGGTATTCACGCTCGAGCTGCCTTGGGCGCTTGGTGCGGATTTTTTCCTGCGCCATCTGCTCGATGGTGACCCGGCCTCAAACACCCTCTCCTGGCGCTGGGTTGCTGGGCTGCACACACAAGGGAAAAATTATTTAGCCCGTGCCAGCAACATCGCGCGTTTCACCAACGGCCGTTTCCAACCACAGGGGCAACTTACTGAAGACACCGACATCCCCAACGCGCCTGAGAAACCACCTCTGCAACCCAGTCCGGAACCAGTGGTGTGGCATACAGGGCCTAGCACTGCGTTGTTGATTACCGAGGAAGACCTCACGCCCGAGCAGATCTTTGGTGATCAACAATGGCCGCTGACGCTTGCCGTGCAGACCACCCACTGGCGTAGCGATGAACCGGTTGCCGAGCCCGTGCTGCAATTCACCAATGAAGGGTTAGTCGATGCGCTCGCCCGCAACCCCAGCCAGCAGACCATCGGCCCTAAAACAATCACATCCATCGAAGATGCTCGTGATCTTTGTGATTCATTGCTTGCAGCCGGCGTGGATCAACTCTTCACTGCTTGGGTTCCGACCGGCCCAAGCGCTGAGGGCCTGGCACTGCTAAAAACGGCGCTGGCTGACGCGGATATCAGCCTCACGCCTGTTCCCCGCGAATGGGATACCACCCTTTGGCCTGCTGCCACTCACGGATTTTTCCGTTTTTGGAAAGCCGCATACCCGCGGCTTCAGGATGGTTCCCTAATTTGAAAATTCAGGATCTTCAATGCTTCACGATACCTTGCAAGCAGGTCGGCTTGATTCAACCCACCTAGAAAGATCTCAGCCAGTTCATAACTGTAGCTGTCTTGGAAACGCAGTTCGCTAAGATCCTGCCCCTTCTCCACCAACACTCTGAGCCTTGCCTCAGGAAACCGCTCGTAGAGCCTGGCAATATCGTCGCTCGATGGCACGCGTTGGACAAAACCATGCCGAAAAACCCGCAACATGAATTTCGCCGCAACCGGCACATCGCCCTCGCGATGCGGAAATTCAGGCGCCTCACCCAGGCCGAGGCGCACCATCACCTGAAAATGCGATGCGCCATCAACACGATGGAAAAGCGGTGAATGCGATTTTGAACAACGCGCATTGACCTCAAGCAGTGTCACCCTGTTGGCTCGACGATCATAGAAAAACTCCATGTTAAACGGCGCATCGTCGTATTCGGCCTGCGCCATCACCCGCTTTGCCGCATCAATCATTCGCGCTTGCACCGCTCGCGGAGTTATTGAGGGGTACTGATAGCGCTGGAAACTCGAGCGATGACGGCCGCTTCGAACCGAATCTACAACACCATAGACATGCACATGACCGCGGTGGACATACCCCTCAAGCGTACATTGCTGCCCCGCGCTGATAATCTCCTCGGCAATACAATAATGGCCATCAACGGCTGCCACTTCTTCAGGCAAATCAGCACGCTTGAGAATCTCATTGAACGGCGTGGCAAATAGCTTGATGCCTCTGCGAATGGCAGTGATGGCATGATCGAAATCATCACGGTTATTAATGCGAAAGCCCAAATACGAGGAATGCGCTTTGACCGGTTTCAGCCAAAATGGATAGGCAAGATTCAAGTCCGCACTCGGGTCACTGGCAAACGGATTTACAACCGCAAACTGTGGAATGAGCTCGGGAATAACTTTCTGCTGCTCGATGCGTGCCCAAATTTTGTGCTCAAGGCGCAATACCGCATTCAGCCCCGCCCCGGACAACCCCCATCGTTCACGAATCAAAGGGACGAAAGTGCTGGTTGGGAAATCCCAGTAGGTACAGACCGCATCCACCGAGCCTGGGAATTCATTCAGGATCGCTTCGCTGCGCGCCAGCATTCGATCAACTGGAAACTGCTCGGGGTGAATGGCCTCATCATGTTCGAGCAATTGATGAAAGGCCAACCGCTTGGCGTCACGAATGGTTGCTAATTCGTGGCGATGGAAATCATCTAGGCCAAAGATAAAGACATGACGATTCGCATCCAATGCCACCTCCTCGGCCCATCAGACCGGGGCCGTTGATCAACCGGGACGTGATAGCGCCGAATAAGCTCGACACACCCGTTAGTGCTCGATCAACACCAGCCATCCGAAGTTCATTATCACCATCATTAATAACGATTCACTTTCCGCTTACTGGTGGGTATAGATCACTGATCTAGCGCAAGTGTTTGTCCGATCGAACCACTGCGGTGACACGCCGTGACTGTTTTCCAAAGCCGGTCTGTGAAAAAATACGCGCCACTATTTGCCATGAAGCAACGAGAGAGAAGCGATATGAGCACCATCCAGGTTCCCGCCGACGGCGCCAAGATCACCATTGAAAACGGCGTTCTTAATGTGCCGGACAACCCCATCGTGACCTACATCGAGGGCGATGGCATTGGTGTTGATATCACGCCGGTCATGCATCGCGTGGTTGATGCTGCCGTAGAGAAGGCCTATGGCGGTGCACGCAAGATTCACTGGATGGAAGTCCTCGCCGGAGAGAAGGCTAACAACGAAGTCGGCTCTTGGCTTCCGGACGAGACAGTCGAGGCGATCCGCGACTATCTAATCTCTATTAAAGGCCCGATGACCACACCCGTGGGCGGTGGCATCCGCTCGCTCAACGTTGCCCTGCGTCAGGTATTGGACCTGTATGTCTGCTTACGCCCGGTGCGCTGGTTCAAAGGTGTACCCTCGCCGGTTAAGCGGCCTGAGCTGGTCGATATGGCAATCTTCCGGGAGAACACTGAGGACATCTACGCCGGTATTGAATTTGAACAAGGTTCTGAGGACAACGAGAAATTCAAGAAAATGCTCGCCGAGCATTTCCCAGCAGCCTACGCCAACATCCGCTTCCCGGAGACTTCCGGCATCGGTATCAAGCCGGTTTCCAAGGAAGGAACGGAGCGTCTAGTGCGCGCTGCGATCCGCTATGCCATCGACAACCAGCGCAAAACGGTCACGATTGTCCACAAGGGCAACATCATGAAGTTCACCGAAGGCGCCTTCCGCACTTGGTCCTACGAGCTTGCCGAGCGTGAATTTGCTAATGAGACCTACACCTGGTCGCAGTGGGAGCGCACCGTGGCTGAAAAAGGCCAGGAAGCAGCCAACGCCGAGCAGGATGCGGCAGCCGCTGCCGGCAAGGTCATCATCAAGGATGCCATTGCCGATATCACGCTGCAGCAGGTTCTCACCCGCCCAGACGATTTTGACGTGATTGCCACCATGAACCTCAACGGCGATTATCTCTCCGATGCGCTGGCCGCTCAGGTAGGCGGCATCGGTATCGCACCGGGTGGCAACATCAACGAGCAGACCGGGCATGCGGTTTTTGAGGCCACACATGGAACGGCGCCGAAGTACGCCGGCAAAGACATGGTCAACCCCGGCTCGCTGATTCTCTCTGCTGAGATGATGTTGCGTCACATGGGCTGGACTGAGGCCGCAGATTTGGTGATCAATGGCATGGATGGCGCTATCGCCAGCAAAAACGTCACCTATGATTTCGCCCGTCTGATGGATGGCGCCACCAAGATCAGCTGCTCGCAGTTTGGTGAAGCCATGATCAAGCGCATGCAGGCTTGATGATCTGATGGCACGCACCGCGGCACGATAAGCATGGGCCAGCATTCGCAACAGCCTGAGCTTATCGCTGCCGCGGCGCAGTGCATTTACGACGGATTCCTTCGCTACAACCGGCAATTCCGCCGGATCACCGCACGCGCCAAGACACGCTTTGAGCAGCGCGACTGGAAAGGCCAAATGGCCGACATCGCAGCGCGCATTGAGCTCTACGAGCTCTGGGCCAAGCGCACTGTTACAAAACTTCAGCAAGACCTAGGCGATCAATACGCCGATCACGATTTCTGGGCCGAAGTTAGAGATTATTTTGGCCTGCGCGTCGAATCAGTGCCCGATGCGGGCTTTATGAAGACCTTCTTCAACTCCATCACCCGTCGGGTCTTTGGCACACGTGGAGTGGACGCCAGGGTGGAATTTGTTCAGCCACCACCGGAGGAAGGCATTGAGTCGCTGACCATGCGCCGCTACCCCTGCTGGAACAACCTGGAAGCGGCCTGTCGGGATATCCTCAGTGATTTTCACTTCCGTCGCCCCTATAGCGCGGCTGATGAAGATGCCGCGAACATGGCAGAGCGAATTCGCGAGGAATTTGGTATCTCGGATACCGATGCACAATCCCTGCGCTTTGAGTTCATTGACTCGCATTTCTTCCAGGGCACGCGTGCCTATCTGGTTGGAAGGCTGCACAGCGCCAGCGGCATGCGCCCGATTGTCGTTGCCCTGCGCAATGATGGTGATGGCATTCGCGTTGATGCAGTATTAGTCACCGCCGAGCAGATCGGCGTGGTTTTCTCTTATACCCGCTCCTACTATTTTGCCGACCCCACCTCGGTGGTGGCGGCTGTGCAGTTTCTCCATGACCTGCTGCCGGGTAAGCCCATCGATGAGATCTACACGGTGCTAGGGCGTTTGCGCCAAGGTAAAACGGAGCGTTATCGCAACCTGGTACGGCATTTGGATGCGACCGACGATGCATTTATCCACGCCGCCGGTGAGGCTGGGCTGGTCATGATCGTCTTCACCCTACCCTCGTTTAATTTGGTTTTTAAAATCATGCGTGATGTCTTTCGGCCACCGAAGACCACCACGCATGATGATGTCCACCAGAGCTATCGTTTGGTCTCACGGCATGATCACGCCGGCCGTTTAATCGACACTCAGCATTTTCGCAATCTCGAGCTTCCCAAAGCGCGATTCTCTGAGGCGTTAATTGCCGAACTCATGGACCAGGCACCGCGCAGCGTCGGCGTGGACGGCGATCAATTGGTCTTCAAGCATGCATATGTGGAGCGCCGAGTGCGCCCGCTGAACCTGTATGTCCGCGAGGTGGAGCTGGACGAAGCGGAACGCGTGATATTGGACTACGGCCGCTGCATTAAGGATTTAGCAGAGACGAATATTTTTGCCGGTGATCTGTTGCTAAAAAACTTCGGTGTCACCAGCTCCGGGCGCGTGGTTTTTTACGACTATGATGAGGTCATGTTGGTCACCGATTGCCAGTTCTACGAGCTCCCCGAGCCGGATGAGGATTATGGACTGATGGACTACGGCGCCACCCGCTATGTTGACCCCAGCCATATCTATCCCGAGGAGTTTATTCGCTTTTTAGCGATGCCTTCGGCACTCAGGCAGCGCTTTGTTGAAGCCCATGGGGATTTACTCACGCCGGATTATTGGCGTGATGTAAAACGGCGGCGCTTGGCCGGTGAAGTTGCCGAGATTGTCCCTTACGTCCGCCAAAGCGTGGCGGCGCAACGGATGCGGTTTTAAAAATATAAAGGCCCCTTGCGGGGCCGTTTTTATGTCTGGCGGAGAGAGAGGGATTGATTCGGCCCTCACGGGCCTCACCCTTCGGGCACCTCGCTTACGCTCGGCGTCCTAATCGCCTACGGCGATTGGTCGAACCCATCATTTGTTCCTTCGAGGGTTCGAATACCACTGTTCATCAGACATAAAAAAGGCCCCTTGCGGGGCCGTTTTTATGTCTGGCGGAGAGAGAGGGATTCGAACCCTCGAAGGGCGATAAAACCCTTACTCCCTTAGCAGGGGAGCGCCTTCAGCCACTCGGCCACCTCTCCAAAATCAATGCGGAGGATACGGTAAACGCAGCTTTGGGTAAACCACGGCCGACGACCGCAGCTTCAATCCTTCTGCTCTTCCACCTCCTCACCATCCACGCTCTCATCACCGCGGATGCGATCATAAATTTCCTCACGGTGCACCGATACATCGCGGGGCGCTTTCACCCCAATCCGCACTTGGTTGCCTTTTACGCCTAAAACCGTGACCGCCACGTCATCGCCAATCATCAGAGTTTCGCCGACTCTGCGCGTCAGAATAAGCATTCCGACATCTCCTCGTTATATTCGAGTGCCTAATTACTGGGACTTCGCGAAGACCGCCAGAGATCCCTGCCCGTATTTATCCTGCCTCTGTCAGTAGACAGCCCCCAAGGCAGAATTACTTAATTGTTGACAGTTAGTTTAGCGGTTTACAGGCTTATTGTCTGCGCCGATAACTACATTTCCTTGCAATAATTGACGCTCAAGCACTCTGCCCTTCGACACTCACCGTCCGGCCGCTATCATCATCAAGATCAAAGGCTCGATGCAGCGCTCGCGTACCCAACTCGAGGTATTTCTCTTCGACAACCACAGAAATCTTAATCTCCGAGGTGGAGATCATCTGAATGTTAATGCCCTCCGCGGCCAATGCATCAAACATCTTACTGGCCACACCGGCGTGCGAGCGCATACCAACGCCGACCAGCGATAACTTGCCAATGCTGGTATCACCGAAGACCTCGCGCGCACCCAGCTCAGTAGCAAGACGCTTGAGGATTTCCGTTGCGCGCTCATAGTCTCGCTTATGCACGGTGAAGGTGAAGTCGGTAAGCCCATCATTGCTGATGTTCTGAACAATCACATCCACTTCTATATTGGCTTTGGCAATTGGGCCGAGAATCTGTGCCGCAATCCCTGGCGTATCCGGAACGCCGAGCATCGTTAGCTTGGCTTCGTCACGGCTAAATGCGATACCGGCAATGAGCGGCTCTTCCATACTGCCCTGTTGCATGTCTTCTCCTTCCATCGTAATCAGCGTGCCGGGGCCATCCTCAAATGAGGACAGTACCCGCAGCGGGACCTGGTATTTACCGGCGAATTCAACCGCTCGGATCTGCAGAACTTTTGAGCCCAAGCTCGCCAGCTCAAGCATCTCCTCAAAGGTGATTTGATCAAGCCGCCTTGCCGTTGGCACGACCCGTGGATCTGTGGTGTAGACACCATCAACATCGGTGTAGATCTGACACTCGTCGGCCTCCAACGCAGCAGCCAATGCCACTGCGGTGGTATCCGAACCACCGCGCCCTAACGTTGTGATCGAACCGTTTTCATCAACGCCCTGAAAACCCGCAACCACAACAATGCGCCCCGCGCTGAGGTCTTCACGTATCGGTTCGGCATCGATTTCCTGAATGCGGGCCTTGCTAAAAGCGCTATCGGTAAGGATCTGTACCTGCGCGCCGGTATAACAGCGGGCGGCCACACCGAGTCGCTCCAGGACCATGGTGAGCAGCGCGATGGTGACCGTTTCGCCGGTTGAGAGCAGCAAATCAAGCTCTCGCGGGCGTGGGTCACTTGTCTGCGCAGCGGCATGTGCTAGATCAGTCAGCCGGTCTGTCTCGCCTTTCATCGCAGAGACGACCACCACCACCTTGTGACCGGCCTCCCGCGAGGCAATGACCTTGCGTGCGACATTCTCGATACGCTCGATATTGGCAACCGAGCTACCACCAAATTTCTGGACAATTAAACCCATTGCTTACCCTTGTTGATCTGCAAGCCGTTCACGCACCCAAGGCTCTACTGATTGCAGCGCGCCAGAGAGCGCCGCGACATCACTGCCACCGGCCTGTGCAAAATCCGGACGCCCGCCACCGCGGCCGCCGACTTGTTCGGCGACAAAGTTAACAAGTTCCCCAGCACGCACGCGCGCTTTGGCACCCGCGGTTACCCCGGCAACTAGTTTGACCTTGCCATCCGACTCGGCACCAAGCACGACCACGGCTTCACCAAGCTTGTTTTTGAGTTGATCGACCGTCTCACGCAGAGAATCCGCGGCCTCATCCATACGCGCGGCTAAGACTTTGATGCCATCGATCTCAACGGCGCTATCGCTTAACTCGCTGCCAGCCTGAGAGGCGAGCTTTTGCTGCAACCGTGTGACTTCGCGCTCTAACTGCCGGCCGCGATCCACCTCCTGCTCCAGTCGCAACAGTAGATTATCGCCAGAGACTTTCAGCGTTTGCGCAGCCGCATCGAGTATCGCTTCCTGCTGTTGGACCCGCTCAACTGCCGCTGCGCCCGTCACAGCTTCTATGCGCCGAACACCGGCCGAGACACCACCTTCAGTGATGAGTTTAAACAACCCGATCCGTCCGGTTGAGCCAGCATGGCAGCCACCGCAAAGCTCGGTTGAGAATGGTGCAAAACGCACCACCCGAACCTGATCGCCATATTTCTCACCAAAAAGTGCCATCGCGCCAAGCTGGATGGCGCTATCGTAATCGGTCTCAAAAATATCCGCCGCGGCATCCTCACGAATCCAGCGATTAACCAATGCTTCAATATCACGCAGCTGCTCATCGGTAATGGGCTCGAAATGCGCAAAATCAAAGCGCAGCCGATCAGGCGCGACCAGTGAGCCTTTCTGATGGATATGCTCGCCTAAGACATCACGCAACGCGGCATGAAGGAGGTGTGTCGCGGTATGGTTAAGGGTCACCCGCTCGCGGCGAGCGGTATCAATACGCGCATCCACCGCATCGCCCAGGCGCAGCGTGCCGGTTTTCACCGAACCCAAATGGCCTCTAGCACTGGCGTATTTCTGCGTATCCTCAACGATAAATTCGAGATCACCGGCAACAAGCCAGCCGGTATCACCCACCTGACCGCCCGCTTCGGCGTAAAAAGGCGTTCGATCCAGCACTACCATGCCCTGCTCACCCGCATTCAACGCATCAACGGCACCACCATCGCGATAGAGCCCAATAATTTGCGCGGCATCTTCGCTGACCTCATAGCCACTGAACTGCGTGCTGCCGCCAAAATCCGCGACGCCGCCGTACTCAGCACGAAATGTTGAGGCCGCGCGGGCCCGCTCGCGCTGCTGGGTCATGGCCTTCTCAAAACCCGCCATATCCAAATGCAGGCCTTGCTCTCTTGCCACATCGGCCGTCAGGTCAACCGGAAAGCCAAATGTATCGTAGAGCTTGAACACCGTCTCACCGGGCACCGTATCGCCATCAAGCCCATCCAGATCTTCGGCAAGAAGCCTCAAACCCAGCTCAAGCGTTTCCCGAAAGCGCTCTTCTTCCTGACGCAGCACCCGTTCAACCAAGGCCTGATTACGCGGTAACTCGGGATAGGCCGCGCCCATCTCTGCGATTAATGGGTCAACCAGACGATGGAAAAATGGCTCGGCAATTCCAAGCTTATAACCATGCCGGACCGCACGACGAATAATCCGCCGCAGGACATAACCGCGGCCTTCATTGCTTGGCAATACACCGTCGACAATTAAAAAGGCACAGGCGCGGATATGATCGGCAATCACCCGCAGCGAACTATTCTCAAGATCATCCGCGCCGGCCAGACCCGCTGCCGCGCGGACCAAATTGCGAAATAGATCGATATCGAAATTGTTGGTGACACCTTGGACAACGGCGGCCACACGCTCAAGGCCCATACCAGTGTCGATAGAAGGCTTAGGCAGCGGCGTCAGCGCCCCATCGGCACCTCGGTCGTACTGCATGAAGACCAAATTCCAGATCTCCACATAACGATCACCGTCCTCTTCTGGCGTTCCGGGCGGCCCACCAGGCACTTCCGGGCCATGATCATAGAAAATCTCGGAACAAGGGCCACAGGGGCCGGTATCCCCCATGGACCAGAAGTTATCGGCGGCACCAATGCGCGAGAATCGTGCCGGATCGACCCCCACTTCATCTAGCCAAATGGCAGCCGCCTCATCATCTTCCTCATACACCGTCACCCATAGCCGCTCCGGCGGCAGCCCAAGCTCCTCAGTGAGGAACGCCCAGGCATAGGCGATGGCATCGCGCTTGAAATAATCGCCAAAGCTAAAGTTGCCGAGCATTTCAAAAAAAGTGTGATGGCGAGCGGTATAGCCAACATTCTCAAGATCATTGTGCTTGCCACCAGCACGCACACAGCGCTGAGAACTCACGGCACGGTTAAACCCGCGCGATTCCCTGCCAAGGAAAACATCCTTAAACGGCACCATGCCAGCATTGGTAAACAGCAACGTCGGATCATTGCCCGGCACCAAAGAACTGCTCGGGACGATTTCATGCCCGCGACTGGCAAAAAACTGCTGAAATGCTGTGCGAATTTCCGCGCTCGTTTTACTCATTCCCCTCACCTATCCGCGCGAGTACGCGTGCCACGATATCGCCGGAAAAACCCCGCTGACTTAAAAACCGCGCCTGCCGTGCCCATTCTCGACGATCATCTGGTGCTGTACCAAAACGCCGAGTCCAAGCCTGCTCACAACGCCAAAGCCATTCATCGTCGGCGAGATCGAGTGCTTGGTCAACAATTTGCCCGTCAACGCCGCGCTCGCGCAGATCAGCGCGGATTTTTAACGGACCCTGGCCCGATTCGATACGGCTGCGCACAAAGCTCTCGGCAAAGCGCGCATCACTTAGCAGGCCTTCGCCCTCAAGCGCATCCAAAACGGTATTAAATTGATGGGGTTCAAACGAGCGCGCCGCGAGCTTGCGGGAAAGCTCGCGGCGGGAATGCTCTCGGCGTGCCAGTAATCGAATGCATTGCTCGCGCAACGCCTCTTCACTGGCTGACTCATCAGCCTCGGTCATTGGGATTAGCTGTCAGCCTCATCCTCAACCAGTGCCTCTGGTGTCTCGGCAGCGGCTGGTGTTTTCAGCAGTTGTTCCCGAATGGTGCGATCAATCGTCTCGGCGATCTCCGGATTATCTTTTAAGTACTGCCGGACATTCTCTTTGCCCTGGCCAATCCGGTTACCGTTGTAGCTATACCAGGCACCTGATTTCTCAACCAGTCCTTGCTTGACGCCCAGCTCGATTAGTTCGCCCTCACGAGAGATGCCCTGGCCGTAGAGAATTTCAAATTCAGCCTGACGGAATGGCGGTGCCATTTTGTTTTTCACCACTTTCACGCGGGTCTCATTACCCACCACCTCATCGCCCTTTTTAATCGCGCCAATGCGGCGGATATCCATGCGCACCGAGGAATAGAACTTGAGTGCGTTACCGCCCGTTGTAGTCTCCGGGCTACCAAACATCACACCAATCTTCATGCGAATCTGATTGATGAAGATCACTGTCGTATTAGACCGTTTGATATTGGCGGTGAGTTTGCGCAATGCCTGTGACATCAAGCGTGCCTGCAGACCCACATGGGAGTCACCCATCTCGCCTTCGATCTCCGCTTTGGGTGTCAGAGCAGCAACAGAGTCCACTACGACAATATCGACCGCCCCAGAGCGCACAAGCATATCGGCAATCTCAAGTGCCTGCTCACCGGTATCGGGCTGCGAGACCAGCAACTCATCAACATTGACGCCGAGCTTTCCTGCGTAATCGGGGTCGAGCGCATGCTCGGCATCTACAAAAGCCGCGGTGCCGCCATCACGCTGGGCCTCGGCAATGGCCTGGAGCGTCAACGTGGTTTTACCTGAGGACTCCGGGCCGTAGATTTCGATCACTCGCCCGCGGGGGATACCGCCAATACCCAGAGCGATATCCAGTGTCAGTGACCCGGTGGAGATGACCGGGACATTGCCAACAGCACGGGCATCACCCATGCGCATGACAGCGCCTTTACCGAACTGCTTCTCGATTTGCCCAAGGGCGGCGCCCAGGGCTTTTTTGCGATCTTCGTCCATGCTCAACCTTTGGTCTACGTACTGGAAGTGGAGATAAGACAAAAGTATCCCACAGACCAGGTCAAGCGGACACCCCGATTGTCAGCGATTGGCCACCGTCGGCACCTTTGTGAGCAGCTCATGCAAACGCACAAGGGCATGCCTCACACTCTGCCGCCTCACCGCCTCACGATCGCCTGAGAATTCGACCGCCTCACTGACGACCGGCTTCTGCGGCACTGCCCAGGCAAAACACACCAAGCCGACGGGTTTTTCCTCACTACCGCCACTTGGCCCTGCGATGCCCGTTGTTGCCAGGCCAACCTGCACTGAAGGCAGTGAGATCATGCCGCCGGCCATCGCCTCAGCGGTCTCACAACTCACAGCGCCATGCTTGGCGAGAAGGGCGCGTTGCACCGCCAAAAGATCCGATTTGGCGCCATTACTGTAG
>CBFHTR010000022.1:0-12449 GCA_965658695.1 Spiribacter sp. | reverse complement strand
CATGCAGGAAGTAGTCATTACAGCAGCAGGCCGCAGCGCAGTGGGCAATTTCGGCGGCACATTGGCGCCATTGTCGGCGGCGCAGATCGGTACGCAAGTCATTCGCGGGGTGCTAGGACGCGCGGGCGTTGATCCTGAGCTGATCGACGAAGTTGTACTCGGGCAGGTGCTGACAGCTGCCTGTGGCATGAACCCAGCGCGGCAGTCCTCGCTCAATGCCGGGCTTCCGATCACAACCCCGGCTATGACGATCAATAAGGTTTGCGGCAGTGGTTTGAAGACCACGCATATGGCTGCCCAGGCGATTGGTTTGGGTGATGCCGAGGTAATGCTGGTGGGTGGTCAGGAATCCATGAGTAATGCCCCGCATGCGCTGCCAAATTCGCGCACAGGCCAGCGCATGGGCCCCTGGAAGATGGAAGACACCATGATCCGCGATGGGCTTTGGGATGTCTTCAATGACTACCACATGGGTGTGACCGCGGAGAATCTAGCCAAAGAGTATGGGATTACGCGTGAAGAGCAGGATGCCTTTGCCGCGCAGTCGCAGCAGCGCGCTGAAGCCGCACAGAAGGCCGGGCACTTTGCCGATGAGATCATTCCGGTGGAGATTCCGCAGCGCAAAGGTGATCCGCTAGTTTTTGACACCGATGAGTTTCCGCGCCACGGGACCACGGCCGAGTCGCTTGCGAAAATGCGTCCTGCCTTTGATAAGGAAGGCACGGTTACCGCCGGTAATGCCTCGGGCATTAATGATGGGGCAGCAATTCTGCTCATGATGTCGGCAAGCCGGGCGGAAGCGCTTGGGCTTGAGCCAATTGCGCGGGTCAAAGCGTATGCCAGTGCCGGTGTTGAGCCGCGCATTATGGGCAGCGGCCCCATCCCGGCGACGCAGCGCTGCCTGGAGCGTGCCGGCTGGAGTGTGGACGACCTTGATCTAGTGGAGTCCAACGAGGCTTTCGCCGCTCAGGCGCTGGCGGTCAATAAGGCCGTTGGATGGAATCCGGATAAGGTGAATGTGAATGGCGGCGCCATTGCGATCGGACATCCGATTGGTGCATCCGGGGCACGCATTCTCGTGACGTTGCTGCATGAGATGAAACGCCGCGATGTCAGTAAAGGCCTGGCGACGCTTTGTATTGGTGGCGGTCAAGGCGTTGCTTTGGCGGTTGAGCGCTAGGAGGGGTTGGCATGGCCGAGACGCGATTGATCAAAAAATATCCCAATCGACGACTGTACGATACGGCGATCAGCAGCTACGTCACGCTCGAAGACGTTAAAGGCCTGGTGCTTGACGGTGTCGACTTCGAGGTCACGGATGCAAAAACCGGTGCGGATCTTACCCGCACCATTCTGCTGCAGATCATCAGTGAGGAAGAGGAGGGTGGTGAGCCCATCTTCTCCAGTGACCTGCTCGCGCAGATCATCCGAGCCTATGGCGGCAATATGCAGAGCCTGCTGACCAGTTACCTGGAAAAAAGCATGGAACTTTGGGCCGACCAGCAGCGCGCCCTGCGTGATCGGACGCGTACCTTCATGGATGCCAGTAATCCCATCAATATGCTCACTCAGATTACTGAGCAGAACCTTGCTATGTGGCAGAAGGCCATGGACAGCTTTAAGACGGACCTCAAGGATAAGCAGGCCGAGGATTCCTCCAAGAACCAGCCCTAGGGGTCCTTTCGGTTCATTGACAGGCCGGCGGCCGCCTCTCTATGATGCTGTGCAACATTTTCTATTGTGCGGCGCACAAGTATTGGGAGGTTTGGCATGACGCAGCGACTGGCATTGGTAACCGGCGGTGAGGGTGGAATTGGCACGGAAATCTGCCGTCAGCTTGGCGCAGCGGGCCGAAAAGTTATTACCACCTGTCTTGATCCACAGGCTGAGAACATCGAAGACTGGGCCTCCAAGCTGCGGGCTGAGGGGGTTGATGTCGACTGGGTGCAGTGTGATGTCAGCGACAATGAAGCCTGCGTCAAAATGGCCGATGAGGTGCGCTCGCGCTTT
The DNA here is from genome assembly GCA_965658695.1 of Spiribacter sp. GTDB lineage: Bacteria > Pseudomonadota > Gammaproteobacteria > Nitrococcales > Nitrococcaceae > Spiribacter. The sequence continues at coordinate 10,439 of CBFHTR010000022.1, read as the reverse complement.
GGTGAGATCGACATCCTGATCAATGTTGCAGGCATCACCCGTGATGCGTTTTTGCACAAAATGGACGCCTCGCAGTGGTATTCGGTGGTGAATATCAACTTGAACGGCGCCTTTAACGTCACCAGCCAGTTTATTGCCAGCATGCGTGAGCGCGGATTTGGCCGCGTTGTAAATATCTCTTCTGTAAATGGCCAGACCGGTCAGTTTGGTCAAACCAACTATTCGGCTGCCAAAGCCGGTTTGCACGGGTTTACCATGGCGCTGGCTAAAGAAGGCGCGCCCAAGGGCGTCACGGCGAACACGGTGTCGCCTGGCTACATAAAGACCAGCATGACGGCGGCCATCCCTGAGAAAGTGCGTGAGGCAATTATCGCGCAAATCCCGGCCGGGGATATGGGAACGCCTGAGGACATTGCGCGTGCTGTGGCATTTTTGACTGCGGATGATGCTGGCTATGTGAACGGCGCGAACCTGCCAGTGAACGGCGCGCTTTTCTGTAGCTTCTAGGACTGGAGTTCAGGACAAAAAAAAGGGAGACCAGGTCTCCCGAGGAATCTGCGCCCTCATTAGTGGGGCGCTTTATCTGTGGGCTGGAAAGCCCGCTCCTCCTCTTGGCGATCTATCGCTCTAATAGACGAAGTTAATGTCAGAGTTGGTAAGACGCAACCCTTTTCGTTGCTGCGGCGCACCATCCCGGTACGTCATGAAGCTTGCCCATTCAGCCAGTCAATGAGTGCCGGATAGAGCGTCCGATGCGCTCGAGCGCCGATAAAAAGCCCAAGATGTCCGCCCGGTAGGGCCATGTTGGTGCACGGGCCGCTGACATGCTGCTCAAGGCCATTGGCGGCCGCGGGTGGCACCAGATGATCATGCTCGGCCCAGACATTAAATACCGGGCAATGAATAGCGGCTAAATCAACCTGCTTGCCATCAAGCAAAAGTTCACCGCGCGCAAGCGTGTTGCGCTGATAAATCTCTGCAGCGAATTCGGCGAAGGCCTGACCCGCTAGATCCGGCCCGTCATACATCCACCGCTCCATGCGCATAAAAGTCTCTAGTGCCTCGTCATCGGCCTCGGCCAGTGCGGGCAGGGCGCCATAGCGTTGCGGGCCAAGCGCGAAAGGCTTTAGCGCGGCAAAAACACTGGCCAGTCCCTGACCTGCGATATTACCGGTGGCATGAATGAGCTGTTCAAAATCAATCCCACGGGCAAGTCGTGCCAGCTGATCGTCTTTGCTGCCGGTATCCACCGGTGTAGCCAGTGTGATGACGCTGGCGACAGCAGCGGTTGCATCTGCCGCCAGCGCAGCATGGCATAACGCCAATACACCGCCTTGACAGACACCAAGCAGATGGGGGGCGATGGAGTGCTGCGAATCAACCCATCTCACCGCATCGGCGATATCGCCGCGAATGTAGTCCGCCAGTGTTGTATAGCGCCTAGCGATACCGGGTGGATGCCAATTGAGCAAATAAACGCAAAAGCCACCCGCGACCAATTTGCCGATGACTGATCGCTCTGCGCTGAGATCCAGGATGGCCGGGCGGTTAACCAACGAATAGATGATCAGGATCGGCGGGTGGTCGGGATGGCCATAGCGATGGACAGTGCCATTGTCTGTCTCAAAGACGATTTGTGAAGGCGTAATCGGCTCTGGGGTGCCGGAAAAACGCGCTGCGCGAAGTAATACCCGCTGCAAATCCGCCTGTGTCTGCGCGTCGGCCATTCGTGTTTACCGGCCCGTCTCGTTGGTTTTTAAACCAGTCTTGAGCGCATTGATTTCGGCGCGCAGCTCGTCAAGCTCTTGGCGGTGACGGCGACGCTGGCGTTGCAGTTCCGCGGCAAGATCCTCCATGCCGCTGCGGGAGGGCAGGCCAAGTCCCTCCAGGTACTCATCAGTCAGTGATCTTAACGTTTGCGTGAGTGCAGACCAGGCATTGACCAACTCGGCGATGCTTGACTGGGTTTTAGGCTGCGCCAGCCAGCTTTCGTAACGTGGCTCGGCAATGGTCTGCCATAAATTCACTAGCAGGTCGTGATCGAGCTCGGCGATCTCATCGATGAGTGTCTCCAGCCGATCCGGATAACGCGCCTCGAGTTCGGCGCGAAAGGCGTCAGTGCAGTCTTCGGCAAGCCCCGTGAGCGCATCCAGGTAGTGCATCAGAGCGGACTGATAACGTTCGGTGTTTTCGCCGAATGCTCGTAGCAGATCCTGATGTCTTGGATAAGGGCCTAATATGGGCGTTTGCGTGGGGTGGATGTCGGGCAGCATAGGGGCGATCAGGCGCAGATTGCGGACCCATTCCCGCAGCAGGCGATTGAGTTGCTCGTTTTCACCCGCACGGGTTGTGCGCTCGGCATCAATCGCATCGGCAAGCCTTGTCACCGCATCAGCGGGCGTGCGTGCGGACTCAAGCGCCGTTGCGCTGATTTCCAGCAGCCGGGCAATGCCAAGTGGATCCGCGCCTGTGCCGTTGCCTGTCATGATGGCTCCCTCATCCCTTGGCGCATGCTACCACCAGTGAGGAGCAAGGCTTTAGCCGGCTGTACCCAGACGAGATTCCCAGCGCTCGCGCAGCGAGCTGGCGCGTGCTGCTTGATTGGGTGTTGCCATCAGCCGATCGATTCGCCGCAGCTGCGAAAGCCCGGCCTCAAGATCACCTTGGACAGCGTAGTACTGCGCCATAGCGAGGGCCGACTCAGCGGCGTCACCGGCGGCACTCGCTGCTCGTGCATGTAGCGCCCAGATATCCGGTGCCTGGCTTGCCTCATAAGTCAGTGCTCGGGTGAGGGCCAATGCCTTTGCCGCTTGGTCGCTTTGTAGATAAATCTCTACCTGGCCAAATTTCAGCGCAATGCTGCCTGGAAACAGACCAAGCCCACGCTCGATGACATCCAGGGCCTGTGTGGGTTGCCCCGCGGCGAGTGCGTTTTCGGCAAGCCCCAGGTAGAGCAGCGCATGTTCCCCGCGCTCATCGATCAGGCGGCGATAGAGTTCGTTGGCCCGATCTATTTGATCCTGTCGGCTCAGTGCCATGGCAAGTGCATACCGGGTATCGGGGCGGTCATTGGCAGCGAACGCCGCTTCAAAGTCGGCGAGCGCCTCGCGCGTGTTATCCGCTGCTAGCACCTGCGTTCTGGCTCTGGCGTAGGCATAGCCCGGGCTTTCAAAAATCTCCTCGTCACGCAGTTGAGCGGCAATGCTGGTGGCATCGGCAATTCGGGCCTGAGTCAGCGGATGCGTGCTCAAAAACGCCGGTGGCGTGCTGCGATAGCGACTATCGTCCATGAGTACGCGAAAGAAATCCGGCATGCCCATTGGATCGAGTCGCGCTCGGGCAAGAATGCGCATGCCAACTCTGTCGGCCTCACGCTCGTGATCACGCGAGTAGGCCAGTTGGCTGTCGATACCGCTGGCCATCCCGGAGGTGGCCGCCGCCATGCCGGCCTGGGGGTTTTGAGAACTGATTAAAAGCCCCGCCAGGACCATGGCAGTGGTGCGCAGATTGATGCCCTGTGCGGCGGCAACGCGGCGTGCGATATGGCGTTGCGTGACATGCGAGAGCTCGTGCGCGATGACCGCACCAAGCTCGCTTTCAGTGCGACTGGCTGCGATCAGTCCGCTGTGCACGCCGACATAGCCGCCTGGCATGGCAAATGCATTAATGCGCGAATCGGCCACCACAAAGAATTGAAAAGGCGTTTGCGGGCTGTCGATTGCCGCGGCAATACGCGTGCCGAGATCGCGGATGTAGGCATTAATGGCGGGGTCTTCGACCAGGTCCACTTCCTGGCGGATTTCCCGCATCATGGCCGCACCGATACGGGCCTCTTCTTCGGCCGGGAGTGCGCTGCTGGAAGGGTCGCCGAGATCAGGCAGTGACAGATCAAGCCCCTGGGCAAGGCTCAAAGAGGGCCAGACGAGCGCGGCGAGCAGCACGATTGTCGATACAATGCTGGCGCGTTGGATGAGAAAGACAGAATTCGTCATAGGTTTGGCATACACTCCGAGCCTTATGGATAGAGTATAACCGGGAGCGGGAGGTTTCCGTGTCGACACCGATGTATCCCATTCGAGACTGGATCTATCGTCATTTGAGTGACCCACAGGTGGTGGGACTTGCCGGTATCCTGATCGTTAGCCTGCTTGTGGTGACCTTCTTCGGCGGCATGCTGGTGCCGGTGTTTGCCTCGGTGGTGTTTGCCTATTTGCTGGAAGGCCTGGTCAGGCTTTTGATGCGCCGCGGTGTGGGGCGCAAGACCTCGGTGCTGCTGGTGTATTTTGTCTTTATGGTCTTTCTGGTTGCGCTCTTATTGGCTTTGCTGCCAACCATCGTCAATCAGGTCATTCAATTAGTCGAGAACCTGCCGGCCATGCTGGAGCAGGGGCAGAAGGCTTTGCTGGCATTGCCTGAGCGCTACCCGGAGTACTTCTCGGCCGAGCAGATTACTGCTTTGCTGGATACCATTCGTCGCGAGGCGGTTATGTGGGCCCGCGGCTTGGCCTCTTATTTCTCGCTGGCTTCTTTGGTGATGGTGATCACGTTGGTGGTCTACGCCATCCTGCTGCCGGTTTTAATCTTCTTCTTTCTTTGGGATAAGTCAAAAATCCTCGGCTGGATGGGGCGATTTCTGCCCAAGCACCAGGGGCTCACGCTCTCGGTCTGGCATGAGGTGGATCTGCAGATCGGCAACTATGTCCGCGGTAAGTTTGTTGAGATTCTGATTCTTTGGTTTGGCAGCTATGTGGTCTGGCTCTACTTTGGTCTGGACTTTGCCATGCTGCTGGCGCTGTTGGTGGGGCTGTCGGTCATCATCCCCTACGTGGGCGCCATTGTGGTGACGCTGCCCATCGCTATCGTTGCTTATTTCCAGTTCGGTGCGAGCAGTGAATTTGTCTGGATTTTGGTGGCCTACGCGATCATCCAGGCGCTGGATGCCAATGTGTTGGTGCCGTTGCTCTTTTCTGAGGCCGTCAATCTGCATCCGGTCGCCATCATCATTGCCATCTTGGTTTTTGGTGGGATCTGGGGTTTTTGGGGCGTGTTCTTTGCCATTCCGCTGGCAACGGTTATTCAGGCGATTATTAATGCCTGGCCGCGGGCGACGGCCGAAGAAGCGCAGGCCGAGTCCTAAAGAACGTCGCTGGCGTATGCGGCCAATGCCGAGCGCTCGCCGCGTGTGAGCGTGAGATGCGCGCTTTTTGGCCAGCCACGAAAACGCCGGATTAAATGCGTGAGCCCCGAAGTAGCAGGCGTCAGCCGGGGCGTGTCGATTTGTGCCAGGTTGCCCAGGCAGATGATTTTAGTCCCGGGGCCCGCGCGCGTGATGAGGGTGCGCATTTGGGCGGCCGTTAGATTCTGCGCTTCATCCAACACCATAAAGCGGTCAAGCAGCGTGCGGCCGCGCATAAAATTCAGTGAGCGAATGCGGATCCGGCTTTGCAGCAGGTCATGGGTGGCGGCCTGCCCCCAGCGGGCGCCTGATCCGCTGGCCGATGCCATGGTCGGTGCGCTCAAAATCTCGAGGTTATCCATAATTGCCCCCATCCAAGGGGTCATTTTTTCTTCCTCGGTCCCGGGTAGATAACCGATTTCCTCGCCAATGGCGATAGTCGCGCGGGTCATGAGGATTTCCTGATAGGTCTGGGTCTCGAGTGTCTGGGTTAGCCCCGCGGCCAGTGTGAGAAGGGTTTTGCCCGTCCCGGCCGGGCCCAGCAGTGTCACCAGCTCAATGTCCGGATCCATGAGCAGGTTGAGTGCCAGGTTTTGCTCGGCATTGCGTGCATGGATACCCCAGACCGACTCCGCATCGGCTGTGTAGTCGATCATGGGCCGATCAATAGGCGTCGACTCGCCACCTTGCAGGTCGGCATCATCCAATGGTGCTTCGCTGTCATGATCGGTGGCGTTAAGCCCCAGGACCGTGGCCTGAATCCGCAGGTTGATGTCTCTGGCAACAACGGTGACGTGGACATCCGGGTGGGTGTGCGCCAGGTTGCTGGCGGCGGTGAGAACAGGCGCTGGATTCTCCGGGCCACCGTCAGTGAGAAAGTAAAGCTTGCCCAAGCCCGCTCCCAAAGGGATTCCCCGCTCAAGCGACTGCGGTGTCACGCCACTGAGTGTCTCATCAAGGAAACGCGAGGCTTTGAGTGCATTGCGGGCGTCTTCGCTATTGCCCTGGCGAGCGGCATCCAGCCCGTGTAGAACCGCGAGTGGTAGGTAGACATCCTGTTCGCCACAACGAAACAGCGCCGCCGGGTCATGCAGCAGAGCGGAAGTGTCGAGCAGGCTGACATGGCGCATGGCTTGCCAGCCTTAGCCGCGTGCCTCGAGTGCAGCCAATACCGCTTCGGCATGGCCTTCCACCTGCACCTTGCGCCATTCCTCGCGCAGGATGCCCTCCGCATCGATCAAAAAGGTGCTGCGCTCGATGCCGCGTGCCGGTTTGCCGAACATGACCTTGTCTTTCATCACAGCAAAAAGGTTGCAGACGCTCTCATCTTTATCGCTGAGAAGCGGGAAGGGGAAGTCATATTTGGCGCGAAAGTTAGCTAATGCCTTTGGTCCATCCCGCGAGATGCCAACAACCTGAGCGTTGAGTGCGCTAAAGCGCGGATCCAGGTCACGAAAGGCCTCGCTCTCAACAGTACAGCCCGGTGTGCTCGCCTTCGGGAAGAAATACAGCACCACCCAGCGGCCCTGCTGATCGGCAAGCCGCCAGGTCTCGCCAGTGTCGGTGGGGCGCTCGAAATCGGGGATGGGCTGGTTGATCGCGATCTCGCTCATTGGTGCTTCCTTGTGCTTATTGTCGGGATGGCTCGATGATGGCATCGAGGTTGAGTTGGTCGCAGAGGTCCATAAATTCCTCGCGCAATCGCGCAATATGCAGCGAGGCCAACACATCAATGGTCATTTGGACCTGAAACATGGGTGTGCCGGTATGCGCGGCAGCATAAGTTGTGCTGGCCATGTCGCGGATATTGATCTCACGGCTGGAGAAGAAGTTAGCCAGCTGATGCACGATACCGGGGTGGTCGATGGAGACGACTTCTACGTTGTACGGCAGCAGGTTACCTTCCTGCGGCTTGGGGGTGGTGCGCTTGGCGTTAACCGCGAGCCCATGACGGCGTCCTGCAGCCGGCAAGCCGGCTTCGAGCTTGGCCAGTTCGTTCCAACGGCCTTCCACCAGCAAAATGATGGCGAAGTCACCGCCGAGCACGGTCATGCGGCTGTCTTCGATGCTACAGCCTGTCTCTGAGACCAGTTGGGAGAGTTCATTGACAATGCCTGGGCGGTCTTCGCCCAACGCGGATATAACAAGATAGTTTTTCTGCATGACGCGGCCCGACGCTGCTTGCTAATGCCCGGTGTAATCAAGGGCTGGATTGTAGCATGGCAAATGGCGTAATCGGCTTGTCAGTCCCGGTGCACGGGGCTACCATCCGAGCATTAAAGCGCAAAGGGAGTCGTTGAATGTTTCAGGGCAGCATGGTCGCGTTGGTGACACCAATGCATGAGGATGGAGCTCTGGATGAGGCGGCTCTCGAGCGATTGGTCGAGTTCCATATTGAAAATGGCACTGATGCCATTGTCGCGGTTGGCACAACCGGCGAATCGGCCACGCTCGATCATGAAGAACATGCCCATGTCATGCGACGGGTGGTGGAGATTGCCGCTGGTCGCATTACGGTGATGGGTGGCTGTGGAGCCAACTCCACTTGGGAAGCCGAGCAGCTCACCCGTTGCGCGCTTGAGGCTGGCTGCGAGGCCGCGCTGCTGGTCACACCGTATTACAACAAGCCAATGCAGGAAGGGCTTTATCAGCATTTCCAGCATGTGGCAGAAGCGGTGGCCATCCCGCAGATTCTCTACAACGTGCCAGGGCGCACCGGTGTTGATTTGCTGCCAGAGACGGTGGATCGGCTCGCCGATACGCCAAACATCGTTGGCATCAAAGAGGCCTCCGGCAGCATTGAGCGGGCGGAGGAAATTATCGAGCGTTGCGGGGATCGGATTGATGTCTATTGCGGCGAAGATGCACGCAACCTGGCGCTGATCAATGCTGGCGCCAAGGGTTGTGTGTCGGTGACCGCCAATGTGGCGCCAAACCTGATGCATCAGATGTGCAAAGCAGCGCTTGCGGGTGATCAGACCGAGGCTGAGGCCCTGGATGCCCGCCTTGCTGCATTGCATAACGCATTGTTTGTTGAGACGAATCCGATCCCGGTGAAATGGGCGCTTGCTGAGATGGGGCTGATTGGCCCGGGTATGCGGTTGCCCATGACGCCGCTCTCTGAACAGCATCATGAAACCGTGCGTCAGGCACTGAAACTCGCGGAGGTGCTGTGAGTCACTGCATGCGACGGGCGCTCGCAGTGAGTCGCTCCACAGTACTCTTTGCGCTGTTATTGCTAGTGGCCGGTTGCAGTTGGATTGGCAGTGAGCCAACCGAGGCGGAACTGGCTGCTGAGCAGCTCAGGCAACCCCCGGATGTGCTCAGCGATGCGCAGCAGCGGGAACCGAATCGCGATCAAGTATCACCATCGGCGGATCGCGTGGTCAGCGAGTCGCCCGAAGCCGCTGACCCGCTCTCGCTTTTGAGTGTGGTCGATGGCGCGCCGGTCCTGGATTTGGGCCTGCCTTTTGATGCTGGATGGGCGGTGGTAGGACGAGCCTTGGAGCGTAGCGGTTTTGCCCTTCTCTCGTCGGATCGCGAAGCCAGCACCCATCGTATTCGCTATGACAGCAGCGTCGCTGGCGAAGTCGCCGTAGATGAAAACAATGGCGGTTTTCTCTCTGGACTTGATTTCTGGCGCAGTGAGCCCGAGGCGGGATTGCAGGAATTTGATGTTTTGGTGGTTGAGCGCGGCAAAGGTGCGCGGGTAACCGTTGAAACGACATCGGGTGAGGCCGCACCGCGTGGCGCGGCACAGCAAGTGCTGGCGGTGTTGGCCGAGCAGCTCAAGCCCTAGTGGCATGAGAATATTTATTGCGCAGAGCACGCCTGCCGCTGAGCGTCTGCAATCGCTCGCCCCGGATTCGGCTACTCTCATCCAAACCCCTGTTTATTTTGTTGACAGCCAGAGCCCGCTTGATGATCAGGCCATTGCACGCCTGCAGGCATTGCTTACCGCTGAGCTTTTGACTAACACCGCCTTGCCGGATGGGCTTTGTGTGGTCCCCCGGCTTGGCACTATTTCCGCCTGGGCGAGTAAGGCCACCGATATTGCCCATCACTGTGGGCTTGAATCGGTAAGCCGCATTGAACACGGCCTGATTTATACGGCGGTCTCGGCGACCGGTGATGCCGTCGCTTTGAACGCCACCCCGGATCTAACCGCGGCTTTGCATGACCGCATGACCGAGTCGGTACTCAGTAGCCTTGATCAAGCCGAGGCCCTGTTCGCAACGCACACGCCCAAGCCATTGGCGCATATTGCGCTGATGACCAACGGGCGAGCAGCACTTGAGCAGGCCAATCTCGAGCTGGGCCTTGCCCTTGCCGATGACGAAATTGATTATTTGGTGGCGCATTACACCGCCCTGTCGCGCGATCCAACCGATGTCGAGCTGATGATGTTCGCTCAGGCCAACTCCGAGCATTGTCGGCACAAGATTTTTAACGCTGATTGGGTCATTGATGGCAAGCCGATGCCAGAGTCGCTTTTTGCCATGATCCGGCATACGCATGCCTCGCGACCTGAAGGCGTACTCTCCGCCTACAAAGACAATGCAGCAGTGGTCGAATCCGGCGAGGTGACCCGTTTTTATCCGCTGGTTGATGGCGGGTATCAGCGGCTGCGTGAGCCAGCCCACCTGGTGATGAAGGTCGAGACACACAATCATCCCACGGCAATCTCCCCATTCGCTGGTGCTGCAACTGGGGTGGGTGGCGAGATTCGGGATGAGGGGGCGACCGGTAAGGGCGCGCGCACCAAGGCAGGACTTGCCGGGTTTTCGGTCTCTAATCTGCGTATCCCCGGCGCCGAGCAGCCCTGGGAGGTGAATTTCGGCAAGCCGGGGCGCATCGCCTCGGCTCTTGAGATTATGCTCGACGGGCCGATTGGTGCGGCGCGCTATGGCAATGAATTCGGCCGGCCGCAACTGAGCGGTTACTTTCGTGCCTTTGAACAAAAGGTGCCGGGCGCAGCGGGTGATGAAATCCGCGGCTATCACAAACCCGTCATGATCGCCGGTGGTATGGGAGCGATTCGGCCGGATCAGGTTGAGAAAGACCTGGCACCTGCTGGCTCGCCACTGGTGGTGCTGGGTGGCCCGGCCATGCTGATCGGCCTTGGTGGTGGTGCGGCATCGTCGATGGCCAGTGGTCAGAGTGACGAGGCGCTTGATTTTGCCTCGGTCCAGCGCAGTAATCCGGAGATGGAGCGACGCTGCCAGGAAGTGATTGATGCCTGCTGGCGGCTTGGCGCTGATAA
>CBFHTR010000021.1:0-13062 GCA_965658695.1 Spiribacter sp. | reverse complement strand
GTTGCCTCAGTAACCATCTGCCAAGGCACAATATTGGCGTGGTGCTCCATCTCGGTGATGAGGATTTCATCGCCGGGGTTGAGCTTTGGCCGCACGAACGTCTGCGCCACCAGGTTAATCGCCTCGGTTGCGCCGCGGACGAACACGATCTCGCGCTCATCAGCGGCATTAATGAACCGCTGCACGATGGGCCGGACCCCCTCGAAAGCCTGCGTGGAGCGTTGCGAGAGCTGATAAACACCGCGATGGATGTTTGCGTAGTAGCTCTCGTAGCAGTCACGCTCGGCATCAATGACGCACTGTGGCTTTTGCGCACTTGCACCACTGTCGAGGAATGCCAGTCGCTTGCCATTCACCGGCTTTTGCAGAACCGGGAAATCAGCCCGCAGCCGGGCGACATCCAGTCCATGCCCGGCGAGCAACTGGCTTTCAGGCGTTACACTCAAAGAATTTCTCCGATGTCGTCATCCTCTACACCCAAGCGGCGCATCAGCACACGCCGGACGTGATCACGCACGCCACTGACACGGAACATATCAACAATCTCGCCGGCAAAGGCAAGCGTCAACATGCCCGTTGCACCTTCCTGACTGATTCCGCGGGTGCGCAGATAGAAAAGCGCTTCTTCATCCAACTCACCAACGGTCGAGCCATGGGTGCACTTCACATCATCGGCAAAGATCTCAAGTCGGGGGTTGGAATGCGCCAGGGCCCGTTTGCCGAGGATCAGGTTGCGGTTTTCCTGCACAGCATCTGTTTTCTGTGCGCCCTCAAACACCTTGACCAGACCATCAAACACGGTCTCAGAACGACCCTGCAAAATGCCTTTAAAGCGCTGACGACTAAAGCAATTCTCCACCCGATGATTAAACCAAGTGTGAAAGTCGATGAACTGCTTACCGTCGGCCAGATAAATGCCATTACAGTCAATCTCGCCGTTCTCGCCTTCTAAATCGGCAATCAGATCTAGCCGTGCGAGCTTGCCACCGTCACCAACAAAGGCACCGCGAAGCGAGGCATCGCGCTGCGAAGAAAGATTGGCAGTGCCGATGTTAATTGTCTCGGCGCCATCCTCTTGTAGGCGGCTGTAATCTAGAATGGTGTTCTGCCCGGCGTAAAGCTCACTAACTGGGCAGACCAATGCGGCGGCCTGGTCATCACTGATAAACCGCTCAACAACACGGACTTCAGCGCCATCTTCGGCATCAACCACCACCCGCGGATACACTGCGTGGCCACTGGCTTCAGCGGTGACAATATGCGTAATGGCAATGGGCTTTTCGATCAGCTTGCCACGTGCAACATGGATGAAAGCACCATCAACGAAGAATGCGGTGTTCAGTGCGGCAAACGGATGCCAATCAATATCGGCCTTGGCACCCAGCCCTGCAGCCAGTCGCTCGGGTGCTGCCTTGGCATATTCGCTAAACGGCGCGACCGTCACACCGCTCTCAAGCCCTGAGAGGTCGGAGAGGTCGGTGGCAAAATGGCCATCAACAAACACCACACGATGGCACTCACCCAAATCACCCAGCCGCTCGATCAGCGCTTTGCTGGCTGCCCCCTGTGTGCTTGCGGCCTGAAAATGAGCGGCGGTAACTGGACGGAGGTTGGTCTTGCGCCAAGCTTCCTCGCGCGACCCGGGGAAACCGCGGGCCTCAAATGCCTGAATCCCGCGGTTATGGAGCGCACTGAGCCAGCTCGGACCGCTCTGCCCGCGCCCCTCGAACTCCTCGAGATAAACGCTTTTTGCTTCTGCAACTGCTTCCATTAACCGATCTCAACGGCGATTAAGCCGCCGCCTCCTCGAAGTCCTCGTAGCCCTTGCTCTCCAGCTCTTTGGCGAGCTCCTTGCCACCGGTCTTCACAATGCGACCGTTCACCAGCACGTGCACCACGTCCGGGACGATGTAGTCGAGCAGGCGCTGGTAATGGGTAATCACCAAAAACGAGCGATCTTCACTGCGCATGGCGTTCACACCCTCAGAGACGATACGCAGCGCGTCAATATCAAGACCGGAATCAGTCTCGTCGAGGATGCCTAGCTGCGGCTCAAGCACCGACATATGGAATATTTCGTTACGCTTTTTCTCGCCACCCGAGAAGCCTTCATTCACCGGGCGCTGCAACAGCCCTTCATCGAGCTTCACGCGCTTGGCGCGCTCTTTGACAAGCTCAAGAAACTCCATGGCGTCAATCTCGCCCTGGCCGTGATGCTTGCGAATAGCGTTGACAGCGGCCTTGAGAAAGTAAGTGTTGGAGACACCCGGGATTTCAACCGGATACTGAAAGCCTAGGAACACGCCTTCGCGCGCACGCTCTTCCGGCTCCATCTCGAGCAGGTCTTGCCCTTTGTAAAGAACCTCACCCTCGGTGATTTCATAGGCGTCATCGCCAACCAGCGCCTTGGCAAGCGTGCTCTTGCCCCCGCCGTTCGGCCCCATAATTGCGTGGACTTTGCCCGCTTCGATGGTCAGATCGAGTCCTTTCAAGATTTCAGCGCCCTCCACATTCACGTGCAGGTTGCGGATTTCCAGCAATGCCATTTCTTGCTCCTGAATCAATAATTCTGTGTTTAACCAACCGAGTCTTCGAGCGTGATCTCGAGGAGTTTCTGCGCCTCAACGGCAAACTCCATCGGCAGCTCACGGAAGACTTCTTTACAAAAGCCGTTGACGATCAGCGAGACTGCATCCTCTTCGGCGATACCCCGCGAGAGGCAGTAGAGGATCTGGTCCTCTCCGATTTTGGAGGTCGTCGCTTCGTGCTCAAGCTGTGCTGAGGGATTGTTGACGTCGAGATAGGGGAAGGTATGCGCCCCGCACTCAGAACCCATCAGCATGGAGTCACACTGAGAGTAATTACGCGCATTCTCCGCCGTCGGTGCAATGCGAACCAAGCCACGGTACACCTGCTGTCCCTCCTGGGCGGAAATACCCTTAGAGACGATGGTGCTGCGGGTGTTCTTACCCAGATGGATCATCTTGGTGCCGGTATCGGCCTGCTGGCGCAGACGGGTGACAGCAACACTGTAGAACTCACCAACGGAATTATCACCGCGCATCACAACACTGGGGTACTTCCATGTAATCGCTGAGCCGGTTTCCACCTGCGTCCAAGAAATCTTGGAGTTATCGCCGGCACACAGCCCGCGCTTGGTGACAAAGTTGTAAATGCCACCCTTACCCTCAGCATCGCCCGGATACCAGTTCTGCACCGTGGAGTACTTAATCTCGGCGTTATCCAGGGCAACCAGCTCGACCACCGCGGCGTGGAGCTGATTCTCATCACGCATCGGCGCCGTACAGCCCTCAAGGTAGGAGACGTAGCTGCTGTCCTCAGCAATGATCAGCGTCCGCTCAAACTGCCCGGTGTTCGCGGCGTTGATGCGGAAATACGTCGACAGCTCCATTGGGCAGCGCACGCCCTTGGGGATGTAGACAAATGACCCGTCAGTGAAGACCGCGGAGTTTAGCGCAGCGAAGTAGTTATCGCCGGGCGGGACAATCGTACCCAGATACTTCTTAACCAGCTCTGGGTGATCCTGAACAGCCTCGGAAAACGAGCAGAAGATAATGCCCTGCTCAGCTAGCTTGCCTTTGTAAGAAGTCGCTACTGAGACCGAGTCAAAAACGGCATCCACAGCAACGCCAGCCAGCATCTCCTGCTCATGCAGCGGGATACCGAGCTTGTCGTAGGTTGCTTTGATCTCCGGGTCGATGTCATCAAGGCTCTGTGGGCGATCCTCATCCCGCTTTGGCGCGGCATAATAAGAGATAGCCTGATAATCGATGGGATCGTAGTGATGGTACTGCCAATCGGGCTCTGGCATGGTCAGCCAGTGACGATAGGCCTCCAGCCGCCACTCGAGCATCCACTCCGGCTCGTTTTTCTTCGCCGAGATGTGGCGAATGACATCTTCGTTAAGGCCGGGCGGAACCCGATCTTCTTCGATATCGGTAATAAAGCCAGCTTCATAGCCTTTGCTAGTAAACCGCTCAATGGTTTCAGTGCTCGCGGACATGGCGCACTCCCGTGAATTCCAGGGTATGAACATTTTGGCCCTGACCGTCGCCGTGATCGGCTTCGGCCATTTCGGCCAGTGAAATATCTGACAATGCAGAGAGGACAACTTCGTTGATCCGCCCCCAAACATTGCTGACGTTGCATTGGCTGCCGTACTGGCAGGCATCCTGACCTTCTTCGATGCAATCGGTCAGGGCGATCGGGCCTTCCAACACCGTGATGATCTCGGCAATGGAGATCTGCCGCGGTGACCGGGCAAGCCCGTAACCACCTTTAGCCCCGCGATAAGAGACAACCAAATCACTTCGGGCCAAGTGCTTTAAAATTTTGCTGACAACAGGCTGAGGCAGCCCTCGCGCCTGTGCGAGTGCACCGGCGTTAAAACGGTCCTCGGATGACTGCGCCATCAGCGTCAGGATCCCGATACCGTAGTCCGTTTCCCGATTCAGCCTGATCATGGTTGTTGATTCTAACGTAATCAGGACTGCTTTGGTACATTTTAAACTAGAAAAATTTTTACGCTGACCGATCAGCAGCAACGGCCGCCGCTAACGCTGTAATACGCGCCCAATCACCTGCCGCCACCGCATCCTGTGGCGCCAGCCAACTACCACCAACGCAGAGCACATTTTCCAGTGCCAGATACTCAGCAAGATTACCCGGATGAATCCCGCCGGTTGGACAGAACTGAACATCCGGGAAGGGGCCAGCCAGAGCCTTAAGAGCCGGCACCCCGCCGCTGCTCTGCGCCGGGAAGAACTTCATTTGACCAAATCCGGCCTCAGCAGCGCGCATCAGTTCGGAGGCCGTTGCTATTCCCGGTAGCAACGGAATTGATACGCGAGCAGACGCTGTAATCAGCAGCTCAGTCAATCCAGGCGTGACCACAAACCGCGCGCCAGCATTTTCTGCCGCTTGCATTTGCCCCGCCTCAGTACACGTTCCCACCCCAACCATGGCCTCAGGCACTTCTGAGGCAATCTTTTCAATCGC
Organism: Spiribacter sp.; assembly: GCA_965658695.1. Classification (GTDB taxonomy): domain Bacteria; phylum Pseudomonadota; class Gammaproteobacteria; order Nitrococcales; family Nitrococcaceae; genus Spiribacter. The sequence goes on along the minus strand of CBFHTR010000021.1, from coordinate 8,043 downwards.
TGGCAACGCGGCCTTGGTCCGCAACGTAACTTCCAGCACATTCAGCCCCCCAGCCGTCAGGGCCCGGGCCAGTGGCACGGCGTGGGCGAGAGACTGAATGGCAAGCACCGGTATCACCGGCGAGCGGGCCATGATAGCGGCCATTGGCGAGTGCGTACTCATGCTGATGCTTTTTCAGGACTGATCGCTGGAGAGAAACTCATCGCACCTGCTTCGGCACCAGTGACATTGGCCCGAAAAGCGCTAAACATCTCCCGGCCAATGCCATACTGCGGCTCTGTTCCCGGCTGCTCGCAGTCCCTTGCCTGCCAGATAGCGTCATCAACCAAGACATCAAGTCTGCCGGCCTTGGCATCCAGGCGAAGCATATCGCCATCACGAATAAGACCAATCGCACCACCCATTGCCCATTCCGGTGTCAGATGAATAGCGGCTGGCACTTTCCCTGAGGCACCGGACATTCGACCATCGGTGACCAGCGCGACTCTCTGCCCGCGCGATTGCAACACGCCTAGCTCGGGGCTGAGCTTGTGCAACTCTGGCATGCCATTGGCGCGCGGGCCCTGGCCACGCACCACACAAACGAAGTCGCCCGTCAGCGCACCGGCCTTAAATGCCTCAAGCACCTGTTGCTGGCTGTCAAAAACTCGGGCCGGCGCCTCGATGATTTGATGCTCTGTCGCCACGGCAGAGACCTTAATAACCGCGCGGCCTAGATTGCCATCCAGCAGCCGCACTCCGCCATCAGCGCTGAATGGGGAGGCGACAGGCCGCAGAACATCCAAATCACCGGATTCGACCGGCGCCGATCGCCAAGCGACACCACCCTCAGCCAGCAAGGGCTCTTGGGTATAAGGCGCAAGCCCGTCACCCGCAACAGTCAGAATATCGCCGTGCAGCAACCCGGCGTTCAAAAGCTCTCGAATCAAATATCCCATGCCGCCTGCTGCGTGAAAGTGATTCACATCTGCCGCTCCATTTGGGTAGATCCTTGCAAGCAAGGGCACCACTGCCGATAACTCAGAAAAATCATCCCAGTTGATCGTGATGCCTGCCGCATGGGCAATCGCCACCAAATGAATGGTGTGATTGGTTGACCCGCCGGTGGCCAGAAGGCCGACGATACCGTTGACGATGGCGCGCTCATCAATCACTCGGCCGATTGGCGTGTAGGTATCGGTATGAGCGGTTATCTCTAGGATGCGATGCCCGGCGGCAATGGTCAGGGCGTCACGCAGTGGCGTGAGGGGATTGATGAAAGCCGCACCGGGCAAATGCAGGCCCATCACCTCCATGAGCATCTGATTGCTATTGGCCGTGCCGTAGAATGTGCAGGTACCCGGTCCGTGATAGGACTTCGACTCTGCCTCTAGCAGCTCGGCCCGATCAATCTTACCTTCAGCGAAAAGCCCTCTAATGCGGGCCTTCTCCTCGTTGGGCATGCCCGAGGTCATTGGCCCGGCCGGTACAAAAATAAAAGGAAGGTGGCCGAAATACAGGGCACCGATGAGAAGCCCGGGGACAATTTTATCGCAAACCCCAAGGCACAGCCCGGCATCAAAGGTGTTGTGTGAGAGCGCCACACCGGTAGCCATCGCAATGACATCGCGACTAAAAAGCGAGAGCTCCATGCCCGGCTGCCCCTGCGTAACCCCATCACACATGGCAGGGACACCGCCGGCAAACTGCGCCGTACCCCCGGCTTCTCTTACCGCTTGCTTTAACAGGGCCGGAAATCGCTCCAGCGGCTGATGCGCAGAGAGCATATCGTTGTAGGCCGAGACAATACCGACGTTCGGTTTTTGCAGCCCCTTGAGACGGGATTTATCCCCATCCGGCGCCGCGGCGAATGCATGCGCTAAGTTGGTACAGGAGAGACTCGAACGCACCGGCCCCTCACGCGCGGCCGTCTCCAAACGAACCAAATACGCATCGCGCGCCTGTCTGCTACGTTGAATGATGCGATCAGTAACCGCCTGAACTGTTGCGTTGAGCTGCGTCATGCCAATCTCCGGTGAGCAAGCCGTAAATTTACTACAAAAAAATGGCCCAGATCCATGCCGATATTTCACAGATTTGCAATGATTGGTTACTATGTTTGTAGTTTAATTACATATTGATGGAGTGATTGTGGGCGCGACACCCGATCCATTCGATCTCGTTCTCTTTGGTGGCACAGGGGACCTTGCCATGCGTAAGCTCCTCCCGGCGCTCTATCGACGGGATTGCGCAGGCCAGCTCCCTGGCAATGGCCGTATTATTGCCACCGGACGCAGCCCACTGAGCACAGAGGAATTCACAGCGCGCGTCCAGCAACACCTGCAAGCGCTGTTACCTGCCAGTGAGCTCAACGAGAAGACCTGGCAGGACTTTGCCCGGCGACTGGATTACCGGCCGCTCGATGCAATGAACTCCGAGGGGTTCGCTCAACTTGGCGCGCATCTTAAAGCCCGCGATGACATTACGCGGGTTTTTTACCTGGCTGTTGCGCCCCAACATTTCGTCACCATTTGCCAACAACTCAAAGCCACTGGCCTTGTCAATGCCCGCTCGCGGGTAGTGCTTGAAAAGCCGCTGGGCCATGACCTTGCCTCTGCCCAAACCATTAGCGAGCAAATCGGTGAGATCTTCGACGAGCAGGCGATCTATCGAATTGATCACTACCTTGGCAAAGAGACCGTTCAGAATCTCATGGCGCTTCGCTTTGGCAATATGCTGTTTGAGCCACTCTGGCGCCGTGAATGGGTGAGAGACGTTCAGATTAGCGTGAGCGAACAAGTGGGGGTTGAGGGACGAGCCGGGTTTTATGATCGCACCGGGGCGCTGCGTGACATGGTGCAAAATCACCTGCTGCAACTGCTCTGCATTATCGCCATGGAGCCACCGGCAAGCATCGAAGCGGATGCCGTTCGCGATGAAAAGCTCAAAGTATTGCGGGCACTTGCGCCGCTGTCAGGCCAGCAAGCGCTGCGCAACAGTGTCCGCGGCCAGTATCGTGCCGGCGCCATCAACGGTGCGCCCGTGCCCGGATATCTTGAAGAACAAGGCATTGCCGCCGACAGTCAAACCGAGACCTTTGTGGCACTGCGCGCAGAGCTTGAGAACTGGCGCTGGGCCGGCGTGCCCTTCTACCTGCGCACCGGCAAGCGGCTGCAGGAGCGTGCCGCTGAGATAGTGGTGAATTTCCGCGATGTGCCGCATTCAATTTTTGATCGCACCTACAGCACCGGACATCCCAACCGCTTGGTGATCAAACTCCAGCCCGATGAAGGCGTGCGTCTACATATGCTGGCGAAATCTCCGGGAGACCGCATGCAGCTGCGCCCGGTCTCGCTGGATCTGGATTTTGCTGAGGCTTTTCAGCAGCGGCCGGCCGATGCCTACGAAAGACTGCTGATGGATGTATTACGCGGACGACTGACATTATTTATGCGTCGTGACGAGCTGTATGCCGCCTGGCGCTGGATAGAACCCATCCTTGAGGCCTGGCATGAATCTGCAGAGCCACCCAAACCTTATACGGCTGGCACTTGGGGGCCCGCCGCCTCAAGCGCGCTGCTCGGCCGTGACAACGCCAACTGGCATGAGGAAGCTTGATGCGTGGCAGTGACATACTCGACGCCGCCCAGCGCTTTGCTACACCAGCAAAAGCCGCTCAAGCGGTTGCCGAACGCGTCGCCGAGATCATCGGCTATGCCGTGGACACCCGCGGGCGAGCCAGTTTGCTCGTCCCCGGAGGGCGGACGCCAGTCGCGGTCTTTGAATCACTCAGCACCCAACCACTGCCTTGGGATCAGGTGTACATCAGCCTCACAGACGAGCGGCGTGTTCCCGCGGATGATCCTGCCAGCAATGCCAAGCTAGTCCGTGAACATTTGCTCAAAGATGCAGCGGCCGCCGCGCACTTTTATCCGTTGCACCGCCATGGGGTTGACGAGCGCTCAGATGAAGCTGCCTGTGGCGCGGCACTTGGCATGCTGCCCAGGCCGTTTGACGCGGTCATACTTGGCATGGGCGAAGACGGACATATTGCCTCGATGTTCCCTGGCGACCCGGCACTCTCTCGAGCGTTGTCACCCAAAACCGAGGCGCGTTGCACAACCGCGACGGCACCCAGCAGCCCGCAGGAACGCCTGACCCTTACGCTGGCCACTTTGCTCGAGAGCCGCTGGATTGGCTTACATATCACTGGCGAGCACAAATGGCAGGTCGCCAATGAGGCCCTGCAGATGGATGACCCACTGCGCTATCCCGTCTCCGCCCTGCTCGCCCAGCGCCAAGTCCCAGTTCATATTTATTTCTCGCCATGAAAACACCACTACTCGATCAAATCCGCTCACAATTGCCGGCCTTATCGCGCTCAGAACAGCGCGTGGCTGAACGCATCCTAGAGCGCCCGCATACGGTGCTGGACAGACCGGTCTCCAGTATTGCCGAGTGGGCAGGCGTGAGTGAACCGACGGTCATTCGTCTATGTAAAAGACTGGGCTACAGAGGGCTGCGTGATTTTAAATTGGCGCTTGCCCGCAGCCTTGCGACCGACATGGCGCCCAGCAGCACCGAGCTCGCCAGCAATGCATCACTCGAAGAACTTGCCGCCAAAGTGCTCGACCGGCAGATCTCCACACTAATTAACACCCGCAATCACCTGCCGCATGAACGCCTTGAGCAGGCTATTGCGCTACTCGCAGGCGCAGGCCGTATTGAACTCTATGGCCATGGCGCCTCGGGTCGGGTTGCCGCTGATGCACAGCAGAAATTCTTTCGTCTGGGCATGCCGGTTGCCGCCTACAACGACGCACATGACCACGTGATTGCCGCCACCGTTACCCCAGCGGATACGGTGATTATTGCCATCTCCTACACCGGCTGCAGTCGCGATTTATTAGACAGCCTGGAGATTGCCAAGGATCGTGACATCGCCATTATCGGCATCACCACACCGGGCACGCCACTAGCTGAGCTAGCGACTGTCAGCCTGTATGCCGAGGTGGATGAATCCACCGATATTTATGCGCCCATGCTCTCCAGACTCGCCCATCTGGCGCTGCTAGATGTCCTTGCCGTGGGCGTTGCCCTGCGCGGCGGTCAATCTGCCAGCGACAAGCTCACCCGCATTCAGGACTCGCTGACCCTGCGCCGGGAGAATCAACCGCCCCCTGGCGAATCCAACTCCGCATAAACGACTGAATAACGGGTGTGTGATCCTGCTGGGGCAGAGAGTCGATGGCGGCATCCACCAATTCATCACCCGCCTTCTCGCGCACCCGGCCCATGATCGCCATGAAGAACTCATGATCAAACTCGGGATGGCCTTGTAGCGTAAGCGTGCGGCCCCGACGACTGGCGTACCAGCGGCAGCGTGGACTGGTTGCCAGGCGCTCAAAACCTGGCGCCGGTGATTCGACATGATCTTGATGCACGGCAAACAAATGGAGCCGCTCCCCGGCGCTTAACCCCGCAAAGTCGACTTCACACTCAACCGGGTAGGCGCCAAGATTCCAACCATGCGGAGAGCGCGCTGTACGCCCACCCAATGCCGAATGAATAAGCTGATGACCAAAGCACACGCCAAGCAGTGGCAAGCCCTGTGTATCAATCTCCCGAACCAAAGTCTGTAATGGTGCAAGCCAATCCGGATGCTCATGCACGCTGGCTCGACTGCCGGTGACTAACCAAGCATCTGCGGCATCCGGCCCGCTTGGCCATTCGCCGGCATGCACCCGATACCCAACAGCGGTGAGATCACCGTTGTCATCATTTACCAGTGCCTCAAAAAGCGCCATATAGGATGCCCAGCGCGAGCGCAGCTCCTCGTGTAAATCATCACAAAGCAGCACACCAACGCGATGTGTTTTCTTGCTATCCATGCGCTTCACCGTCTACCAGGTTATAAAACACCAATCAGCCTCAACCAGAGATAATGTAACGGGAATATCACCGCAATACTCACTAGTCCAAAGCCAAGCATAAACCGCGTCAATGCACCCCAGGGAACGCGGGCGAGCTGCGCGCCCACCAAAATTGGCGGCACCTGATAAGGGAGCAGATAGGTGGAGTACGAGGCGGTGAGGATAATTAACACCGATTTCACCGACCAACCGGTGGCTTCGGCCAGCAACTCACCCAGGGGCACACCAATGGCAGGGACCCCAGGCATGGCACTCATCACCGCCAGCCCAACGCCACCGAGGCTGACCAGTGCGTAATCAAGCGCTGCCTGATCTGCCGAGAACGGCAGGTGGGGCAATAGTTCAGTAAATGCCGCTTCACCAACGCCTGAGTATGCAAGGAGCTCACCGAGCCCAAGCACACCAGCCACTAACAGTAGCGGGCCAATATCAATGGCGGCGAAAGGCTTCTCCGGGACGAGCTTTTTGACATGAAAGAGCAGATAGACCGCAGCAGCCAATGCTACCCAGGCCGGCCCGATCCCATGCAACACATCAGTCGCCCAAAAACCCAGCGCAAACAAAAGCACCAACGCCATATGCCGCTGCCGGGCATCCATGGCATCGGCATTGGGCGGCTGCGCCTCCCGGCCCGGAATGCGATCCGGAAACCACAACACCAAAAGACCAACCAGTAACAGCGAGCGCAGCACGCCAAGCACCGGAAAATGCCACCACAGATATTCCAAATAGCCAATTTGCAGACCGTGGATAGATTCCATAGCGCCAGACCAGACCACATTCGGGGTATTGGCCGGGAGAATGGCGAAAGAGCCAGTATGGGTACCAAAAATGACTGCCAACAGCAGCGCAATACGCCCATTGGCATGGTTCGCAAAACCGAGTCGGTCAGCGACCGCCACTGTAATCGGCACCAGCAGCACCATGCGCGCAACAGACCCGGGGATCAGGAAAGCAAAAACCAGCCCAATCATCACCGCACCGAGCAACAACAGCCCATAGCGCGCTGGAATACGCGTTAGAAGCACATCGGCAACGGTCTGCCCCAAGCCGGTATGACGCACGGCAAGACCAATAATCAACCCGCCAAAAATGATCCAAAGTGCGCTGGAGGCAAACCCCGAGAACACCACGTCGGCTGGCGCAACCGCCGCCAGCATTGCAGCCAAGAAGAATAAAAGTGAGGTAACCGCCTCAGCGATTAAGCCGGTGGCATAAAGGCCAATGGTGACCAGAGCAATGGCGGTCGTCACCGCAGTGCCAGGCGGCAGCCAGACAGGCGGCATCAGCACAATCAGCAGTGCCAGCAAACCCAATGCCGACATCAAACCCTGTCTTGCCATTGCGGTACTGCGCATTATTCCTCGCGAAGTGGGTATTGCGTAAACCCGCGCATCATAACGCTCAGTGGCCATGCCCGCCCAGAAGTTCGCCGCCTTGAGCGTAAATGGATACACTCACGCGCTTGTGTTTTGCAGAGCAACGGGCCGAGCATGCAGGCTGTATTCAATCTGGCGCTGCCGTTTTTTGCGCTGATTTTCACCGGCTACCTTGCCGCGCGCAGCCGTATGCTGGGTGGCCAGACTGTGGCGGGCCTGAATACCTTTGTCTTTTACTTCGCCCTGCCTGCCCTATTGCTCATCAAAACCTATCAGGCGCCGGCGGTTGAGGGGGCGATCCTCGAGTTGCTCGCGGCCTACTACCTGCCAAGCATTGCGCTTTTCTTTCTGGGTATCTTCATTGCACGGCGGTTTATGAAGCTACGCACCGCTGATGCTTCCATACAATCGCTTGGCACCGTGTTCTCCAATGTTGGCTTCATCGGTTTACCACTGGTGATTTTGCTCTATGGCAGCGAGGCAGCCCTGCCGGCAGTGATCATTGTCATGGCCGATACGATCATCATGCTGGGACTTGCAACAGCGCTCATTGAAGCCGACCTTGGCAGCGGACGGCGACCCTTAGCGCTAATCGCTCAAATAGGCGGCGGCGTTATCCGCAACCCGATTGTCACCGCCGGGCTGATTGGTGTGAGCCTGAATATGCTTGCCGTACCGGTGCCAGAACCTGTGCTGCGCTATGGCGGCTTACTGGCTGATGCTGCCGGCCCATGCGCACTCTTCGCCCTAGG
>CBFHTR010000020.1:0-13362 GCA_965658695.1 Spiribacter sp. | reverse complement strand
CCATCAGCGCGAAGTGGGTGCCGGCTACTTCGATCAGGTCACCCAGACTATCCAAGGCGGCGTCTCTTCAGTGACCGCCATGACTGGCTCCACCGAAGAGGAGCAGTTTAAGTCTGCCTGAGTGGGTTGATCGCCACCCACTCTTTTTTAGGGGGCAAGGATGCCCCCATTTTTTTATGCGCTGTATTTTTTATCGAGCGCCGTGTACGCGTCAGTACCGATCACTTCTTCGCGCCCCTTAAAGGTCACCATGCGATCCTGCATGGCCGCGCTATGGCCATCGCGCTTAATGGCAGCGAGGGTGTCCTGCATGCCCTTAATGGCAGCGCGCTGGGTGTCGCTGGGAATGATGATCAGGCTGTAGCCTAGTTCTCCAAGTCGGTCCGCAGGCATCAGCGGTGTCTTGCCACCATGGAACATATTGATCAGTTTGGGATGGGGTAAGTCAGTCGCGATCTGCTCAATCTGTTCCTCAGAGGTAGGCGCTTCGACGAAGATCATGTCAGCACCCGCTTCCATGTAAGCATTGGCGCGTTCCATGGTTGGGCCATAGCCTTCCACGGCCAAGCCGTCGGTCCGTGCGATCAGCAGTGTGTCGGGGTTCTCAAGCGCGTCTTTGACCGCTTTGATCTTCTGCGTCATCTCTAGGCTTGGCACGATGGACTTGTCGTCATAGTGACCGCATTTTTTCGGAAAGACCTGATCTTCCAGATGAAATCCTGCAACACCGGCGCGTTCAAAAGCGCGTGCGGTTTTCTGCGCATTGAGCGCGTTGCCGTGGCCGGTATCTGCATCTCCGATTAATGGGATGTTGGTCACTTCCACCATCGTCTCGAGGCGTTTGACGATCTCATCCAGGCTCATCAGGCCCAAATCCGGGATGCCATTGCCGCGGGCGATGCCGCCGCCGGTGGCATATACCGCCGAGAAACCGGCCTGTTCAACCAGTCGGGCAGAGATTCCATCGTAGGCGCCTGGGGCAACCACGGGGGCGTTATTGGCAAGCAGTTCACGTAAGCGGCGGGCTTTATTCATCAGATTTCTCCTCCCTGTAGAACATTTCCATTGTCTCGCAGCTTGGAAGGAGATGCATCTGCGCTTAGATTGAGCGTTGATTGACCCGCGCTGAAACCTGCTCGGCGCTCTCTATTCGCTCGGAGTAACGATCCACCAGATAGTCTCTAGTCCCTCGCGTGAGGAGCGTGAACTTCATCAGTTCCTCCATCACATCGACAATGCGGTTGTAGTAGGGCGAGGGTTTCATTCGGTCATTGTCATCAAATTCCAAATAGGCCTTGGCGACGGATGACTGATTGGGGATGGTGATCAAGCGCATCCAGCGGCCTAGAATGCGTAGTTGGTTCACGGCGTTAAAACTCTGCGAGCCGCCACAAACCTGCATCACTGCCAGCGTCTTGCCCTGCGTGGGCCGGACACCGCCCATATTCAGCGGTATCCAGTCAATTTGCGCCTTCATGATCCCCGTCATCGCGCCATGGCGTTCAGGTGAACACCAGACAAATCCGTCGCACCAAGTGGCCAGTTCGCGCAACTCGGTGACTTTGGGATGACTGGCATCGGCGCCGTCTGGGAGCGGCAGGTCTTTGGGATGGAAGATTTTGGTCTCCGCGCCCATTAACTGCAGAACTCGCTCGGCTTCTTCAACACAAAGCCGACTGAACGAGCGTTGGCGTAGCGACCCGTAGAGCAGCAGGATTCGAGGTGCTTCCTTGCCAGGTGGCGCCTGCAACGCTTCCAGATCGACTGCCGGCAGTGCCGAGGCGTTGAGATTGGGGAGAGGCTCATCCATTAACCGGTCACCGTACGCTCATACCAACGCCTTGAACCGTTCACCAGTTTGACCAACGCCAGCATGATGGGTACCTCCACCAAAACACCCACTACGGTGGCAAGCGCCGCTCCGGAATTCAAGCCAAAGAGGCTGATCGCCACAGCTACCGCCAGTTCAAAGAAATTCGAAGTACCAATAAGTGCCGCGGGCGCGCCAATGGAAATGGGCACGTTCCAACCGCGTGCCCAGAGATAGGCAAGCCCGAATATGCCCACGCTCTGGATGATGAGCGGAATGGCAATCAGCACGATGACGAGCGGGTTGTCGAGAATGCGCTCGCCTTGGAAGGCAAAGAGCAGCAAAACGGTGACCACCAGACCCATGATCGTGATGGGTTTGATTCGGCCAGTGAACGTATCCACCGCTTCCTGACCGCCCTTGCCCATGAAATACTGCCGCGTGAGCACCCCGGCAATCAGTGGGATGATCACATAGAGCCCAACAGACAACAGCAGGGTCTGCCAGGGCACGATCACCTCGGCCACGCCCAACAGGAATGCCACCAAGGGGGCAAAGGCAAAGATCATGATGATGTCGTTAATAGCCACCTGCACCAGCGTATAGGTGGCATCACCCTCGGTGAGCTGACTCCAAACAAACACCATAGCGGTACAGGGGGCGGCACCGAGCAGAATCATGCCGGCGATATAGGCCTTGGCATCATCCGGTGGCACCAGTCCGGCGAAAAACCCTTCAAAAAAGAGCAACCCCAATCCGGCCATGGTGAAAGGCTTGATCAGCCAGTTGATCACCAGGGTGATGGTCAACCCCTTGGGCCGTTCACCGGCGTGTGAGAGCGAGGAGAAGTCCACGTTGATCATCATCGGGTAGACCATTGCCCAAATCAGCACGGCCACCACGAAGTTGACATTGGCTACCTCTAAGCTGCTCAGCGCTTGGAAAGCGCCTGGGAAAAACTTACCCAGTGCAATCCCGGCGACAATTGCCAGTGCCACCCAAACACTTAGATAGCGTTCAAACACGCCCATGACATCGCCGGCAGCGCGCCGGCCTGTGACTTCGCATTGCACACTCATTGTTCACACTCGCTGCGGTTGCGGGCGATGGCGCGGATAATACGCTGGCTGTCCGTGCTGAAAGGATCCTCGCGCTGGAGGTCGGTGGCGAGGTTGTCGAGGAGTAGGCGTGCCCAGCCGGGTAGATCAGCCATGAGCTGGTAATGGATCCACTGTCCGGCGCGTCGTGTTTCAACAACACCGGCGTCTCGCAGCTGGGCGAGATGGCGCGACATTTTAGGCTGGCTCACCTGCAGGGCCTCAGTGAGCTCACAGACGCAAAGCTCGCCCTTTTGCTGGAGCAGCAGTAACGCGCGCAGCCGGGTTTCATCGGCGAGCAGGCGCATCAAGTCGGTGGCGGCAATGGTTGTACCATCGGATTGTGGTGCAACTGCGGTCATCACTGATCCTCAGGCTGACTGCTGCCGATGTCCTCAAGCTTTCGCTGTAGTTTGAGGCGGTCCAGTGAAGCGATTGGCAGATTGGTAAAAAGCCCGATACGGCTGCGAAGCGCGATAAAGGTCTCGCGAAAGGCCCGCAGTTTCTCGGCATCGCTGCCCTCAACGGCAGCTGGATCAGGCATGCCCCAATGCGCGGTCATGGGCTGTCCGGGCCAAACGGGGCAGGGCTCAGCTGCTGCCGAGTCACAGACTGTGAAGACGAAATCCATTTTTGGCGCATCAGGCCCGGAGAAGACTTCCCAGTTTTTGCTGTGCAGGCCTTCGGTGGGCAGCTTCATCTGCTCGAGCATCTGCAGGGCAAACGGATTGACCTGACCGGCCGGAAAGCTGCCCGCGCTGTAGCCGGTGAACTGTTCACCGCCCAACTGATTTAGGATGGATTCGGCGAGGATGCTGCGGGCCGAATTGCCCGTGCAGAGAAATAAAACATTGTAATGCGCCATGGGGCTGCTCCCTATTGAATTGCGAGCAGTATATGCGTTGCAGCATATATATGCGATTACAGATATATGACAGGGGGTAATGCGGGTTATCAGCCGAGATGGCTCAGATCGTTGAAGCGCTCGATGCGACAAAGATAGGGGTTGAGATGGGCATGGCCGGTTGAATCTTCTTCCCGGTGAAGTTGGAACTCGAATATGGCCGTGTTGCCGGGATGGACACCCCACACACGTTCGGTCCCTAGAATGGCGGCCAGGAAAAACTGCATGATGCCGCCGTGGGTGACGCAAATGACTTCACTGCCATCGGGGTGTTTGTTCAGCAGTTCTTCAATGACAGCCAACGCCCTTTTGGCCCGATCGGCCGGGGTTTCCGCGCCTGGTACCTGATACCAGTCCCGGGTTTTCTCAAAGCTGCTCACCCACTCGGCATTCTCTGCACGGATTTCATTCAGCGTGCGGCCTGAGAAGGCACCTACATCATATTCTTTCAGTGCATCCCATTCGGTAATTGCTGTCTCTAACCGAGCAGCAATGGCATCGGCGGTGGCGCGAGCGCGTGTAAGCGGTGAGCTGTAGATAACCGGTGCGCTTAGCCCTGCATTGGCTATGGCTTGCCCAACCCGCAGCGCTTGTCCCTCGCCATGCTCACTCAACGGAAAATCAGCATGCCCCTGCCAGCGCCGCTCGGCATTGGCAACGGATTCAGCATGCCGGATTAGGAATAAGCGCATAGATGCTCGTTGGATATTTGGTGGGCCCGCCAGGATTCGAACCTGGAACCAAAGGATTATGAGTCCTCTGCTCTAACCGTTGAGCTACGGGCCCGCCGCCACTACTGCTCGTCAAGAAAGCTGCGCAGGCCATCCGAGCGAGTCGGGTGGCGCAGCTTGCGCAGGGCCTTTGCCTCTATCTGTCGAATGCGCTCACGGGTGACATCGAATTGCTTGCCGACTTCCTCGAGGGTGTGGTCGGTGTTCATGTCGATGCCAAAACGCATACGCAGCACCTTGGCCTCGCGCGGCGTAAGTCCTGAAAGCACTTCACGGACCGACTCGCGCAGCCCTTCGCGCGTGGCGGAGTCAACCGGCGACATCACTGAGGTGTCCTCGATGAAATCACCCAGATGCGAATCTTCATCATCGCCGATGGGGGTTTCCATGGAGATCGGCTCTTTAGCGATCTTCAGGACCTTGCGGACCTTGTCTTCCGGCATTTCCATGCGCTCGGCAAGTTCTTCAGGATGCGGCTCGCGGCCCATTTCCTGGAGCATCTGCCGGGAGATGCGGTTGAGCTTATTAATGGTCTCGATCATGTGCACCGGGATACGAATGGTGCGGGCCTGATCCGCGATCGAGCGGGTAATGGCCTGACGAATCCACCAGGTGGCATAGGTTGAGAACTTGTAGCCGCGGCGGTATTCGAATTTATCGACCGCTTTCATCAGGCCAATATTACCTTCCTGAATCAGGTCCAGGAATTGCAGGCCGCGGTTGGTGTACTTCTTGGCAATCGAGATCACCAGACGCAGGTTGGCCTCGACCATTTCCTTTTTCGCGCGCCGGGCCTTGGCCTCACCAATCGACATGCGACGGTTAATCTCTTTGATCTCCGCCGGCGGCAATCCGGTGAGTTCGCGAATTTCGATGAGCTCGGCCTGCTCATCCAGCAATGCCTGGCGATGCTCTGCCAGCTGATCGCTATAAGGTTTCTTAGCCTTGATTAGCGTATCAACCCAACCGGCATCGGTCTCATGGCCCGGGAAACTCTCGATGAAGTCTTTGCGTGGCATTCCACCCTGCTTGGTGGCAACGCGCATGACTTCGCGTTCGGCGGCGCGCACTCGCTCGACGGCTTTGCGCAGATTACCGGAAAGCCCCTCAATAACCTTGGGAGCAAACTTAAATGACAGGAATAAGCCGACCATCTCCTCGCGAAGCTCCTCCAGCCGCTTGGTGTCGGGCTTTTTCGCATCAAGGATCTCGACCATTTCATTGTGCAGGACTTCGATTCGGTCAAAGACCTGTGCGGCGCGCTCCGGATCGGGTCCGGTATCTGCGGGGGCTGCCGCATCTTCGTCGTCACTGGCCTCTGCGGCTTCGGCCGCCTCGCGCGCAGCCTCATCGGCAATAGCCTGGTGTTCGGCGACCAGTTCGGGCACGTTCTCGACTAGCTCGGAGACATCCCGGAACCCAGCAACCACCTCGGCAAGACGGAGCTCGCTATTCTGGATGCCATGATGGAGTGCAACGATGGTACGAGAAGAGTCCGGGTAACCGGCAAGAGCGCGCACCACCTGGTCTAGGCCGTCCTCAATACGCTTGGCAAGCTCAATCTCGCCCTCGCGGGTGAGTAGCTCTACGGTGCCCATCTCGCGCATATACATACGCACCGGATCGGTTGTGCGGCCAAACTCAGCGTCGACGGCAGCGAGTGCCGCAGCAGCTTCTTCGGCCTCATCCTCGTCGGTAGAAACCGCCCCGTCACTCAGCAACAACGTATCGGCATCCGGTGCCGTCTCGTGGACGGGAATGCCCATGTCGTTGATCATGCCGATGATGTCTTCGATCTGCTCCGGCTCGACGATATCGTCGGGCAGGTGATCGTTAACTTCGGCATACGTGAGGTAGCCTTGCTCTTTGCCGCGGGCGATGAGCTCGCGAATCTGGGATTGCTGGTCTTGGCCTGCCATAACTTACCGTGTTTTACGCCGAACCGCGTATGTTAGCATTTTGTTTTGATTTGTCACTGTTTGAGTGACTTCCACTCCGCCCATTCGTCAGCGGTGAGTTCGCCGGCCTGCAGTCGGTCATTGAGATACTGCAGACGACGCTCATGATGAAGCCGGCGGACTTGCTGCATGGCATCGGAAAACTCCCGCTCAAGGCCTGCCTCGGGTACCAAATGATCCCAGGTAGCCAACTTCCACAATGCGGCCTCATGTTCGCTGTCATGAAAACGCTCCATCAAGGCGCTGGTATTGATTTGGGGTTCTTCGCGCCCAAGTTCAAGCAGCTGCAACAGTAAAGGCAGGCCGGGGAGGTCATCGAGTCGGCGCAGCGCGTCAATGTCTTCCACTTGCTGCGCCAATGCGGGACGTTGTAGTAACAACGCAATGGCAAGGCGAACGGGCGTGCGGCGCACGCCGCTGCCATCCATACCAAGCGGCTCTGCCGCAATGGGTTTGCGTTGACGCGCTATTTGTTCGCGCCCATCCACTACATCCTGCAGATAGTCGGCTTCCACCCGGGCTAGTCCAGCAATACGCTCAAGTAACATGTGCCGGTAGACATCCGGTGGCAACCGTTTGAGCAGCGGTAGTGTCTTCTCCACAAAACGGGCGCGGCCATCCATGCTTTGCATATCGATTTCGGCACTGGTCTCTTCAATTAGGTAGTCAGAAAGCGAAGATGCCTGCGTGAGCAGTTCTTCAAAACCTTTCTGGCCCTCGCGTCGGACAAGGCTGTCCGGGTCTTCGCCTTCGGGCAGGAAGAGAAAGCGGATTTGCCGGCCCTGACGCATGGCTGGCAGCGCGCTTTCTAATGCCCGCCAAGCCGCGCGCCGGCCTGCTTTGTCACCGTCAAAGCAAAAGACGATATCGGCGCTGGCGCGAAATAAGCGTTCAACCTGTCGGGTGGACGTTGCCGTTCCAAGCGTGGCGACGGCGCGTTGCAGGCCATGCTGAGCCAGTGCCACCACATCCATATAGCCCTCAACCACGAGAATATCCGGCGGTTGCCGGTCATGCTGCAGTACTTCGTAGAGTCCATAGAGCTCCTGGCCCTTATGAAAGACTGCCGTCTCGGGTGAGTTGAGATATTTCGGCTCGCCATCATCCAGGACGCGGCCACCAAAGCCGATGGTTCGGCCGCGTTGATCGCGGATTGGAAAGATGATTCGGTCGCGAAAGCGATCGTAACCTTTGCCACCGTCCCGCTCGATCAGCAGCCCGGCCTTATTCAGCGCCGATGCATCATTGAGTCGGCGCAGCAGGTTGTCCCAGCCCGGTGGGGCAAAGCCCATGGCATAGCGTTGGGCGATTTCACCGCTGACACCACGGTTGCGCAGATAGTCGATAGCCCGCTTACGCTCCGGGTGCTGGCGCAGCCACTCCTGGTAAGCGCGGCTGGCTTTGCCAAGCAATTCATACAGCGGGTCATTATTCTCTCGCGGCTGACCCGACTGGGCTTCTTCGGGAATTTCCAAGCCAGCCAAGTTAGCGAGCTGCTCTACGGCTTCGCGAAATTCCAGGCGGTCGTATTCCATAAGAAAGCGAATAGCGCTGCCATGCGCGCCACAGCCAAAGCAGTGATAAAACTGCTTCTCGGCAGCGACCGTAAAAGAGGGTGTTTTCTCGCCATGAAACGGGCAGAGCCCGTGGTAATTACTGCCAGAGCGGCGCAGCTGTACCCGCTCGCCAACGACTTCGGCGATGTCAATGCGAGCGAGGAGCTCGTCTATAAAGCTATCGGGTATACGTCCGGCCATGGCGTCACACTCTACGGCAAACGGCTGGCAGGAAGGAGGGTTTTGTCAGTGTTTGGCGGTCGTGCTTGCGAGGCGCAGGGTTCTGCGATTTAGCCAAGCTTGGCTTTGATCTTGCCGCTAATGGCACCCATGTCAGCGCGGCCCTGAGCCTTGGGTTTGATAATTCCCATGACCTTGCCCATATCGCGAATTGACTCGGCGCCGGTTTCGCTAATGGCCTCGGCAATCATCGCATCAATTTCTTCATCACTCAGCGGCTGTGGGAGGAACTCGCTGATGATGCCAATCTCATACTGCTCGGCTGCGGCTAATTCATCGCGGCCCGCACCCTCATACTGACTGATGGCCTCGCGACGCTGTTTAACCATTTTATCAAGGACAAGTAGGACGTCGGCGTCGGTCATTTCGCGACGCTCGTCGACTTCCTTTTGCTTGATGGCGGCAGTCATCATCCGCAGTGTGCCAAGGCGTGATTTATCGCCCGCGCGCATTGCGTCTTTTACCGCATCGGTGATGCGTGCCTTGAGATCACTCACCGCAGCAGCTGTCCTCAGTAGAGGCGCTGGGTGCGCTGGCTTTCGCGCTGAACCCGCTTGGCGTGACGCTTCACGGCCGCGGCTTGCTTGCGCTTGCGCTCCTGGGTGGGCTTTTCGTAATGCTCACGGCGGCGCACCTCAGAGAGGACACCGGCCTTCTCGCAGGACCGTTTGAAGCGGCGCAGGGCCACCTCGAAGGGCTCGTTCTCGCGAACCTTGACACTCGGCATAGAAATTCGACCTTACCGTGTTAAACCAAATACCTTAAGATCGGCATGAACCGATCGAGCCGGCTAGTGTAAGCCCGCTTACTATCAATTGCAAAAGGCTTGGGCCGCATTATCCAACATGGTTGTACTGGGTATCGAAAGCTCCTGTGATGAGACAGGCATCGCACTCTATAGCGCCGAACATGGATTGATGGCGCACAAGCTCCATAGCCAGGCCGATATGCACGCGGTCTATGGCGGCGTTGTCCCGGAGCTGGCCTCGCGGGATCACGTGCGTCGGGTGCTGCCATTAATCGAGGCATCGCTGGATGAGGCAGGTATTACGCGAGAGGCCATCGACGGCATTGCTTATACACGCGGCCCTGGTCTGGCTGGCGCGCTTTTAGTCGGTGCTTCGGTGGCTTCCAGTCTGGGATGGGCTTTGAATAAACCGGTGCTTGGCGTCCATCATATGGAGGCACACTTGCTCGCGCCCATGCTTGAGGCCGAATCCCCTTCGTATCCATTTCTTGCGCTGCTGGTCTCTGGTGGGCACACGCTGTTGGTGCTGGTGGCAGGTATTGGCCGCTACCGCATTCTGGGCGAGTCACTGGATGACGCCGCCGGGGAGGCGTTTGATAAGACGGCTAAGTTGCTTGGCCTGCCCTATCCGGGTGGGCCGCAGCTTGAGCGCCTGGCGGCCGAAGGAGATCCCGAGCGCTTCCGCTTCCCTCGGCCAATGACTGACCGGCCAGGTTTTGATTTCAGCTTTAGTGGATTGAAAACCGCCGTGGTAAACACCGTGCGCACGGCAGACCATGACGACGAAACTCAGGCGGCCATTGCCCGGGCATTTCAGGATGCGGTGGTGGATACGTTTGCTATTAAAATGCGGCGAGCGCTAGAGCATACAGGCGCCGGTTACGTCGTGATTGCCGGTGGTGTGGGTGCCAATCAGGCCTTGCGCGATCGCCTGCGAGAGGTGGCCGCCGCCCATAATGCCAAGGTGGCTTATCCGCGGCTCGCCTTTTGTACGGACAACGGTGCGATGATTGCCTATACCGGTTATTGTCGGCTTAAAGCCGGTGAGCAGGATGCAGGCCGTGTTGATGTGCGCCCGCGCTGGCCGCTGGATGAAATGACCCCACCGGGGGTTTGATCAGCCTTTATTCCGCCCGATCTTCGGCTCTTGCCCTTTGGCAATGCGCACGATATTGCCCCGATGTCGCCACGCGGTGATGACTGCCATGACCGCCGCGGCAATGGCTAACGGCTCATCGCCCGTGAGCAGCAACACATAGACCGGTGCCGCTGCAAAGCTGATCAGCGCTGAGAGTGAGGAGATGCGGAAAACCCCTGCGACAATTACCCAGGTCAGCAGCCCACCAAGTCCCATTAACAAGTGCCAGCCCAGCATTACGCCAAAGCCAGTCGCGATGCCCTTGCCGCCACGAAAGCCAAAAAAGACAGGGTAGAGATGGCCCAAAAAGGCGGCCAAGCCCACCAAGGCCAGCCAAAGAGAATCTAGCTGCAGAGCGTGTGCGATCAGAACTGGGATCAGCCCTTTGGCAGCATCAGCGAGTAGCGTGACAATGGCCGCTTTGCGCCCGCCAAGGCGCAGCAGGTTGGTGGCGCCGGGGTTACCGCTGCCTGCTTCGCGTGGATCGCCAAGGCCCATTACACGGGCAACCAGTATGCCTGCAGAGATGGATCCTGCCAGATAACTAAAGACGATCATTGCCCCGACAATCATCACGGCATTCCACCCCGTTGCGTGGATCCGGTCAAGCAGCGCTTGTACTGCCCGCCGGGAAATGGAATGCTCGGCGCCCCATGGATGAAGTAATCATTGAAGGCCTTGAGCTCAAGGCAGTAATTGGTGTGCACGACTGGGAGCGAGCCTTTGCTCAGCGCCTCGCCGTCGATGTGGTGATGTCGGTGAACACGGTGCCAGCAGCTGCTTCTGATGCACTGGAAGATGCCATCGACTATGCCCTGGTGTCAGAGCGACTGCGCGAACTCGCGGCGCAATCACAATACACCCTGATCGAAACGCTGGCGGCGAAGCTTGCCGAGGTGGTACTCGCCATGCCGGCCGTGGCCCAGGTCACGCTTACGCTTTGGAAGCCAGGAGCCGTACCGGCTGCGCGAAATGTCGGCGTGCGGATTACCCGTCAGAACGGTGAGTCATGATGCGAGCGTATTTAAGCCTTGGCAGCAATATCGAGCCGGCGCGGCATGTGCATGGCGCAGTGGCTGCGCTTCATCAACGCTATGGTGATCTTGTGATTTCGCCGGTTTATCAAACACCCGCGGTGGGTTTTGACGGCGATGATTTTCTCAATCTGGTGGTGGGCATAGAGACCCTGCAGGGACCTGAGGAATTAGCCGCAAGTTGCCACGAAATTGAAGCAGAACTTGGCCGCCGTCGCGGCGATCAACGCTTTAGCGCCCGGACCATGGATATAGATGTGCTCACCTTGGGTGATTTGGTGCGCGAAGCAGCGCCGGCTCTGCCCCGAGATGAAATTTTGAAATACGCATTTGTCTTAAAGCCGCTTGCCGATATCGCACCGCAAGTGCGACACCCGATTGACGGGCGCTGCTATGCAGAGATTTGGGCGGCGTTTGCCGCAGCCTCGGATACGGCTGAAGCGTTGCAAGCGGTGGCGATGGATTTTGCCGCGGATCTCGCGGATTAACGATGGTCGGGCATCGAGACGAGCTGCCCCAGCCCGATGAAGCGGCGCTCGCGCACAGCCGTGCGTTGAGAGAGCGGATTGATGCCGCGATCGCCATGGCAGGCGGTGCGCTTGATTTTGCCGAGTATATGGCGCTTGCTTTGTATGCGCCCGGCCTGGGCTATTACAGCGCCGGCCAGCAGCGTTTTGGCGCGGGGGGTGATTTCACCACCGCGCCGCTGATGTCGGATTTGTTCTCGCGCACCTTGGCATTGGAAGTGGCACGGGTGCTTGCCGATGTGAATGGCGACACCGTGCTGGAATTCGGGGCGGGGACTGGGCAGATGGCCGCGGATATTCTGCTTGGCTTGGAAGCCGCTGATGCGCTGCCGGCGCGATATCTGATTGTTGAAGTGAGTGCCGATTTGCGCGCTGAACAAGCCAAAACGCTGGCATCGTTGCCAGCCGGGCTGGCGCAGCGGGTTGAGTGGCTGGAGCGGCTACCCGTATCCCCCATTCGTGGGGTGGTGCTTGCCAATGAGGTTCTCGACGCCTTGCCGGTGCGCCGCTTTCGCCGCAATGCCACCGGCGTTGAATCGCTGGCCGTTGGGCATGATGAGCATGGCAATCTGGCCTGGCAACCGCGGCCGGCTGATGATGAACTGACGGGTGCCGTGGAGACGATTGAGCAGTCACTTGGCCAGCCCCTGCCGCCTGGATACTGCTCGGAGTGGTGCCCCGGGCTGATGCCCTGGGTGCATTCTCTGGCGGATTTGATTGAGGCTGGTGCGGCTTTGCTGATTGACTATGGCTATCCTCGCGCCGAGTACTATCATCCCCAGCGCTCAACCGGGACGCTGCTATGCCACTATCGCCATCGCGCCCATGATGATCCGTTTTTCCTCCCCGGGCTGCAGGATATAACGGCCTCGGTTGATTTCACCGCTGTAGCGGAAGCGGCTGATACAGCGGGGCTGGCGCTGCTGGGTTTTGCCACACAAGGTAATTACCTTGCCGGGGCCGGTCTGCCGCAGCTGCTTGAACAGATGGCTGCGGGTGATCCCAATCGCGCCGCAGAACTCGCTCAGCAGGCCAAACCTCTATTGTTTCCTGATGAGATGGGAGAGCGTTTCAAGGTCGTTGGGCTTGGGCGGGGTTTGGCCACGCCACTAGTCGGTTTCGGGTTTGCAGACCATCGCGACCGCTTGCACTCAAAAAGCATTTAATTTAGTACTTATATTTAATGCTGTGGTGCAACATCTGGGGGCAATGGAATGCAGTCCGAGAAACGCTACGCCTGGTTCAAACCCTATCTCACCCCGCCGGTTCGCGAGCTCATGGATGCTGGCCCTTCGGTGGCGCAGAACCGACTGGGCTCGCCACGTCGCGCCAGAGTCTGCATTCTATTCTCGGATATTCGCGGCTACACCGCCTTATCTCGTAATATCGACCCCGATGCGCTGCGGCGCACCGCCAATCGTTATATTGCCCGGCATGCTTGGGCCGTCGAACGCCATGGTGGCTATGTGGATAATTTCACGGGCGACGGAGTGATGGCGGTGTTTGAAGGTGAGGGCATGACCGAGGCGGCCTGTCACTGCGCGCTTGAGATTGTGCGAATGGCAAAGCAATGGCAGCGCGCGGGTCAGCATGGTGCTGCCGCTGTGGGTGTGGGGTTG
>CBFHTR010000019.1:0-15272 GCA_965658695.1 Spiribacter sp. | reverse complement strand
GGCGTAGCCGCGCTCTTCGATGTCGCGGCGGGTGATGACGGTGTAGGAACGGCCGTATTCGTCGGCGGCGACCGGCGAGATGCCGGCGGAGACAATGATGGGCTCGAGCTGGGTGGTTTCGTTGGTGTCGTTGCTCTGGGCAAACGCGTTCGACGAGACGCTAGCAGCAATCGCCAGCGCACTGAGTGCAAGTACCTTGTTCATTTTTGGCTGAGGCCTTTCTACTATGGTGGGATCGTTCCCACCGACAGACACACGTGGTCTGCGAAGGCCCTCATCAGACAGCCCACCGCAGACCGGCGACTGTCACCTCTGCGGTATGCCGCTTCCCTGGCGCGCCCCGCACCGGAAATGGGTGATCACATCGGCAGGTCTCCTGGCTCGCGGGTCGTTGCTTGGCCCTACCTTCCCATCGCAACCGCGACAGTGGTGTTATTGGGCTTCGCTCGCCGCTTACAGTTGCGGGGGCAGCCGCAGCTTTGCACTGCGTTCCCTTTTCATCTGATGCCGTAACATCAGAACCGAAGCTGATTTGAGTTTGCCGAGATCGCCTGAGAAGTTCAAGCCAGAGCGAGCCCTTTCCTATCGGAATCAACCGATAACATCTTTTTATCGGATGCTTCCGATAGCAGCTGCGAGCTAAACCCGCTGCAGCATCAAATCAAAAACCGCATGCCCTTTGCGGACACCGCGACGCTCGAAACGGGTATGCGGGCGGTCACCGGCATCGGGGGCAAAGCCGCCGTGGGGGTTTTCAAACATCGGCTCGGCGTTAGTGAGATCAAGCATCCACTCCGCATACTCAGCCCAGTCGGTAGCCATATGCAAAAAACCATCCGGCATCAGGCGGTCTGCCACCATCGACAGCCATGCTGGCTGCACCATGCGACGCTTATGATGTCGCTTCTTGGGCCAGGGATCAGGGAAGAAAAGCTGAAGACCGGCCAGTGACCCGGAGGGGATGCCCTCGCGCAAAAGCTCGGCGGCATCGGCCAGCATAACCTTAAGATTACTGATGCCGTTGGACTCGATATGACGCAGCAGCTGACCGGTACCAGCGCGATACACCTCGACACCCAGATAATTGCGCTCAGGATGCGCCGGTGCCATGGTTGCCAGCGCCCCGCCATCGCCAAAACCGATATCCAGCACCAGTGGCGCGGGCCGATCAAATAGTGCATTCAGTGCTAACGGCCCACCCTGCCAATCCACCCCATGCAGCGGATAAAGCCGGTCAAGCGCGCGCTGCTGGCCATCGGTCAGACGGCCTTCACGACGAACAAAGCTGCGAATGGGCCTGAGAATGCGCTCGCTCACGACCCGCCTTGCCAGAAAGTGCCCTCAAGCGGTGAGCTGGCCGAGGCAAAACGGCGCATGGGCATACGACCTGCCAAAAAGGCCTCGCGCCCAGCCTCAATGCCCTTGCGCATGGCTGAGGCCATCAGCACCGGATCCTTCGCCGCGGCAATGGCGGTATTCATCAACACCCCATCACAGCCAAGCTCCATGGCCACAGCCGCATCCGATGCCGTGCCGACCCCTGCATCAACAATGATCGGCACCTCGGCATTTTCGATGATGGTCATCAGGTTGTAGCGGTTTTGAATCCCGAGCCCAGATCCGATAGGTGAGGCGAGCGGCATGACCGCGACACAGCCAATCTCTTCCAGGCGCTTGGCGCAGATGGGATCATCGCTGGTGTAGACCATCACCTCAAAGCCATCGGCGACCAGTTTCTCAGCAGCCTCCAGCGTGGCTGGCACATCGGGATAGAGGGTTTTCTGATCTCCCAACACCTCAAGCTTGACCAGATTGTGGCCATCGAGCAGCTCGCGCGCGAGCCGACACACACGCACGGCATCATCCGCTGTGTAGCATCCGGCGGTATTTGGCAGGATCGTGAACTCGCTCGGCGGGATGACATCAAGCAGATTCTCTTCATCGGGGTTCTGGCCGATATTGGTGCGGCGAATGGCTACCGTGACAATTTCAGCGCCCGATTCGCGAATCGCCCGTCCGGTCTCATCCATATCACGGTATTTACCCGTGCCCACCAAAAGCCGCGAATGAAATTCGCGACCGGCAATGCGCAAGATATCTTTTGTACTGCTCATAAGGCCTCTTTCTCAACCGCCACCGATCGCGCGAATAATCTCGACCCGGTCACCCTCGCTCAGGACCGTCCCGGCATATTCACTGCGAGGCACGACATCTTCGTTGACTTCTATGGCAACCCGCTGCCCGGCCATATCAAGGGTTTTCAGCAACTGCGCCAGGCTGATGCCTGCGGCAACCGATCGGCGGCTGCCGTTGAGCTCAATGCTGATTTCAGGGGTTTGCGCATCCATAGGGAGATTGTAGCGCAGGCAGCCCCGGATTCGGGGCTGCCATTAGGACAAATCAGTCACGACGCCTAAGCAAAAGTGGTAGGACAGCAGCTACAACTGCAAGGCCCCAAAGCGTCAACGAAATCGGACTTGCAAACAGCACGCCCCAATCACCATCGCTCAAGGTTAGTGCTCGACGAAGATTGACCTCCATAGGCCCACCAAGCACCAGCCCAAGGACAATGGGGACGAGGGAAATATCCAACCGACGCAGGATGTAGCCCAAGAGACCAAAAAACACCATGGTCAGGATATCGAAGCTGCTATTACTGATTGAATAGATGCCAACAAAACCCACCAACGTAACACTCGGCATTAGCGCCCAAGTCGGGACACTGAGCATGCGCACAAAAACGCCAATCATTGGCAGGTTCATCACTAACAACACGACGTTGGCCACATACAAAGAGGCAATGAGCCCCCAGACCAGGTCGGGTTCATTTTCAAACAGCAGCGGCCCCGGCGTGATGCCGAGCGAAATTAGCATCGCCAACAGAATCGCCATCGTCCCACTCGCCGGCACGCCAAGCGATAGCAAAGGCACCAGCCCGCCACTTACACCTGCATTATTGCCTGCCTCAGGCGCCGCCACACCACGTTTATTACCCTTACCAAAGGAGCCATCCTTGTTGTGCAGGCGCTTTTCGAATGTATAGGCAAGGAAAGCGCCTAGCGTTGCGCCGGCGCCAGGGAGAATGCCGCCGACAAAACCAATGACACTCGAGCGAATCATCGTCCAACCCGTGCCGGCCACTTCACGCAGGCCACCCAAAACACTACCAATCTTTGGCCGGTCTTGTGTGCCGCGGACATGTGAATCAATAAAAACCAGAAGCTCGCTCACCGCGAACAAGCCCACCAGAGCAACGACAAAATCAATGCCCTCGTAGAGCTCCAACATACCGAAGGTATAACGCGGCACGCCGGCACCTGGATCGAGTCCAACGGTGGCAAACATCAACCCAATCAGCGTGGCGATGAGCGTCTTTAATGGACGCGTTCCGGTGATGCTGGCAATCGCAGAGAACGCCAGCACATACAATGCAAAGTACTCTGCCGAGCCGAAATGAATCGCGACGCTGGCCAGCATCGGTGCGAAGAACATGAGGGCGATAATGGAGATCGTCGCACCAACAAATGAGGCAATGGCGGAGATCGCGAGCGCGGATTCCCCGCGTCCCTGCTGCGCCATCGGATAGCCATCCAATGTTGTCATGATGGCCGGCTCATCACCCGGTATGTTCAGCATGATGCTGCTGATACGCCCGCCATACATAGCGCCATAATAGACGCCGAGCAACAAAATCATGGCCGACTCAGGTGCTAGGTTTAGGCCGAACACCAGCGGAATCAATATGACAATGCCATTGGCAGGACCCAACCCAGGCAGCGCGCCTACCAAGGTACCTGCGAATGCGCCAAACAACGCCAGGATAAGATTGGTTGGGGTGAAGGCAACGGCGAATCCCTGCATCAGCAGATTCAGAGTCTCCATCTCAACCTCCGAACAAAAGGCCAATCGGGAGGGGCAAACCCAACACCCAATCGAAAAGCCCGAACAAGAAAACGCTGATCGAGCCACCCAGAATTATTGCGTTACGACGGGTCGCGCCAAGCTGAAGGGCCAGCACAAAAATCGCAGCTGCAGTTGATGGAATGAAACCGAGCGGTTCGAGCACAAAGGCGTAAGCCACCAGCGTTGCAACCGCAAGCGCTTGTTTAGCCAGCGCCATTCCATGCGGCAGCGGTGAGCCCGGGTCTGGACGAAATATCAAAATCAGCGAGGTTGCGCCCAAAAACCCAGCCAGCAGCAGCGGGAAGGCCGAAGGGCCGAGGGGACCCGAGGCAAATGCACTCGTATACCCCCGACCCGCCATGCCATAGACCACCGCCAACGCAAACAGGCCTGCGCCGACGATGCGATCCGTCATTGCAGCAGCCCGATATCCCGGGAAAGCTGCTCAAGCTCGGCGACCTGGGTATTCACGAACTCATCCATGTCCGCGCCAGTCCGCTGGAAAGGCACCAAGCCGTTGTTGGCCATGGCCTCTTTCCACTCATCCGAGTCGTAAACGGTTTCAAGCGCTGAGACCCAATAGTCATATGCCTCATCACTCATATCACCACCGGCGTAGAAACCACGCCAGTTAGCACCAACCACATCGACGCCCTGTTCAGCGGCGGTCGGCAGGTCGGAGAAGTCTCCAGGGAGCTTTTCATCAGAGAGAACCGCCAGAACCCGAATGGTGCCGGCCTCGATTTGCCCAGCCGTCTCAGAGAGGTCGCCGGTGAAGGCATCAATGTGGCCGCCACGCATTTGGGTAATCGCTGCACCACCGTTGTTGAATGAGACGTACTTAATTGAGCGCACATTCTCAACACCGGCCGCGCCAGCGGCTAACAATACCTTCATGTGATCCCAGCCACCGACGGCGCTGCCGCCACCAAATGCGGTCCCGTCAGGATCAGCTGCAAGCGCATCCATGAGATCACCAAGATTCTCATGTTCCGAATCAGGAGCAACGGCAATCACGCCAAAATCGGCGCCAAGCGTACCGAGCCATCGGACCTGGTCAGCAGACATGCCAGCATATTGATTCTGCGCAAGGCGGGTAGTGGTCGCGGTGCTTGCTGCGACGATCAAATCATTATCATCGGCACGCTTACTCACCACATTACTATAGGCAACGCCACCACCGGCGCCAGCCATATTGGTGACAGTCATTGAACCCTCAATCAGGTCCAACTGGCCCATAATTCTTCCAACGGACCGGCAGGTAAAGTCCCAGCCACCACCGGGGTCAGCAGGGGCGATACATTCCGTATTCGACGGCAATGACTGTGCATGCACGCTTGGAAAGCCAACAATCACTGCCATAGCAGCGGTCGCCAATATCCAATTTTTCATCTTGATCTCCTCCAATTACGTTTATCGTCCCGATTATTCGAGTAGGGACGTATAGTGGAGACTAGGACACAAAAGCTGTCATAAGCCTGACAGGTTGGGCCAATGAGATTATTGCTGATTGAGGATACTCAGGATATCGGCGAAGCCGTGTGCATCAGACTGCGTCAGCTCGGGCATGCGGTGGAATGGGTGGGCTGTGGCGCGGACGCCATGGGCCAACTACAGCATGAGACTTTCGATCTGGTTATCCTCGATCTCATGCTGCCCGACATGGACGGCGCACAGATCCTCGCGACCCGGCGGGAAGCCGGTGACAGCACACCCTTTCTGGTAGTGACAGCGCGCTCTCGAATTGATGACCGAGTCGATGTTCTTGACCTGGGGGCAGACGACTATCTGGTAAAGCCCTTTGACCTTCGAGAATTGGAAGCAAGGATTCGTGTACTGCTGCGCAGAGGCGCGGGACAGGCCGACAACCGAATCCGTCACGGCGAGCTCATCTTTGATCGCAGTGCGCATCAAATATTTCTAAACGGCACGCCGCTCGATCTGCCCAATCGCGAGTATCGCTTACTGGAAATCTTTCTCTCACGCCCGGGCCAGGTTCTGAGCAAGGATATTCTCACCGATCACTTATTTGGGCTGTCGATCGATTCCCCTTCACCGAATGCCATCGAAGTTTATGTTGGCAGGCTGCGACGCCGACTGGAGGGCAGCGGATTAGACATTCGAACAATCCGCGGCCGAGGCTATGTAGCCGAGTTTCCGGATGACGATGGGCCTGCGTCATGAAACCAATAAGATCGCTGAGATTGCGACTAATCGGCGCACTAGCAGCGTTGAGTATAGCCGCCGTTATTTTATTGCTTGGTGGAGCCTGGATTTATGCCCAGGACGCGGCGGATCGAGCATACGACCGCATCCTGTCAGCATCGGCGCTGGCGATCGCTGATGGCGTAGCGGTTCGAGATGGACAACTTGAAGTTGACCTGCCTTATGCCGCCCTCGATATGCTTGGCTCTGCTCGAGAGGACCGAGTTTTCTACACGGTAATTAATCCCGCCGGCGAAGCCATTACCGGATACGGTGACCTGCCAGAAGGCGACACCGAACGCCATGGAGATGGTGCCGTCAGATTCAGTGACCAGCAGTATCTTGGAGCGGCCATTCGCATGGCATCGCTTGATCAGTTAATCACCGAACCTGAGCTCTCCGGTTGGGCAACAATCAAAGTCGCCCAAACGCGAATATCGAGAAACAACCTTGCACGTGAAGTTGCCCTCAACGCGATGCCACTAATCCTCGCACTCTTTGCCAGCATGCTACTGATGGTGTGGTGGACCGTAACCCGGGGAATGCGGCCACTTGATCAGTTATCAAAAGAATTACAGCATCGCGAACCTACCGAGCTCTCCCCACTGGAAGTTGAAGCGCCTTCGGAAATTGCCCCGGTCATCCAAGCACTGAACAGTTTTATGCAACGTTTGGAAACCACACTTGGGCAACTACAGCGTTTTATCGGCGATGCCGCCCATCAATTGCGCACACCAATGACAGGTCTGCGGGCACAGGCACAGCTCTTTCGCCACACCAGCGACCCCGATCAGCAAGCGTATTTGCTTGAACGGATCGAGGAGAATGCCCAGCAGACCGAGCGCCTGACACAGCAACTATTATCCGACGCCATGGTCAGCCACCGCAGCCAGCTACCAACCAGCCAAACTGTGGATCTTGTTGAGATTATCGACCAAGCCATTCGTGAGGGCGTGCCGCGAGCGGATGATCGGCATGAGCAAGTTATACGGCGGCTCGAAACCAACAAAGCACCTATCCTTGGTGACCCAGTGACGCTGCGAGAGGCGATCCGCAATCTGATTGAAAACGCCGTTGTTCACGGAGAGGAAAACGCCCCGATCGAAATCGAACTGCATTGCCAAAAGGACCAATACTGCTTAACAGTGACTAATTCAGGGCCATCCATTTCAGTATCTGAACATGAGCGGCTAATGCGACGCTTCGAGCGCGGCGATCAGGCAACCAAACCGGGGTCAGGACTTGGGCTGGCAATTGCCGCAGAGGTTGCAAGACAGCATCGGGGAAGTCTTAGCATTCATTCACCGGGCGAACGCGGCGTCCGGGTGGCGCTGTGTCTGCCAAGACTCGGGAGCCAATAATGTTCTCAAAGCTATTTCTCGTTGCTGTGATGGGTTTGACTAGCCTCGTGAGCATGTCCGCGAGCGGTTCGATGACCCCGTTCCCTGGGCCGGAGCAAACCGTGGCTTCAGAACCCAGTCAGCTGAACATCCGGGGAACCACTGACACCTGGATCATGACACCCCTGATCGAAGATTTTCAGCAGTTAAATCCTGACGTCACTATCCATTATGAGGAGCTGACTTCTGCTGTTCTACATCAGCGTTTTTTGGAGGAAGTAGCAAATAACAGAGCGACGCCGGACCTACTCATCAGCTCAGCAATGGATCTGCAAACACAATTGGTCAACAACGGTTACGCGCAGGCGCACGAGCCAAACGATGCCGCATGGCTTCCGGCCTGGGCGCAGTGGCAAAACCGCGCTTTCGGTTTTACCGCAGAGCCTGCAGTTATCGTCTACAACCCTCAGCTGATCAACCCCAGCGAAGTGCCACGCACCCGATTCCAACTACTCGACGCCCTTCGGGGATCAACGCATCAGTTCTCCGGGCGCATCGCGACCTATGATGTGGAGAGCAGCGGTGTCGGCTATCTGTTTGCGACCCAGGATAGTCGTCAGTCCGGAACATTCGGTCGGCTTATGGAAGCGTTTGGACGCAGCAATGTTCAGCTTGGCTGCTGTACCGCGCCGATGATCGAATCCATCGCCAAGGGCGAATACTTAATCGGCTACAACCTACTTGGCTCTTATGCCAGAGCGCTCATAGAGGATGGCCTGGACGTTGAGATGGTGCTGCCCGAAGACTACACGCTCGTTCTCTCGCGAGTAGCACTGATTCCGCGCACCGCAGCCGAACCCCATTTGGCGGGTGAGTTCATTGATTACCTGCTCTCGAAACGCGGCCAGCAGAAACTCAGCGACCTCGGGGGCATCTATGCCATCCATCCGGCGGCCACTGGCAACGGGACACTCAAGGCTTTGCAGGAGAAGGCAAAGGGGCCTCTGCAGCCGATTCGATTAGGCCCGGGCCTTCTCGTCTATCTTGATGCAATGAAACGTGAGCGCTTTCTCAATGAATGGAGCGACTCAATGCAAGCCCGTTAAAAGGGCTTGTCGAGGACCAAGAAAACCGGATACTAGATTATGGAGCTGCGGCTGTAGCTCAATGGTAGAGCGCTGCCCTCCCAAGGCAGTGATGCCGGTTCGATCCCGGTCAGCCGCTCCAGCTTATTGTGGCCGCAGGATGACCTGGTCGGCCTCGGCACTCGCCAGCCGATACGGCATGGCGCTGCAGGCAAAGCGTTGAATGATTCGCTGCGCTTCCTCGCGTGCCTCACGAATCGGTCCACTAATCACGATTTCCTTTCCGCGATATTCCACTCGACAGTTTCGGCGCATGGTAGCTGCCATCGACTGACCCCCAATGAATGGTTATGTTGCACTGCGAGAGCGCGGATTGTGACGCCGAGATGACAGCGAGTAAACCCCCCGTCCTCGCGCTTTATCAATGGTTGAGCCCCAATACCTGAGGCCTGATCAATGCATGTAGCCGCTGGCCGGTTTTAAGCCGCAACGCTGCAGCCGTCTGACGGGTGATCTGTGCCCACAGCGGCGCATCCCGACCAGCGCTAAGTTGGACCCGCAAAACCCCGCCACCCTGACTTTCGACCGTCTCCACACGCACCGGCAGTCCGTTCAGCAGACTGGAGACCGCGGGCGGCTCAATCATCAAGACAACATCCCGCGCGGTAATACGAAGCCGCAGTGTCTCGCCATGCAAGGCCGATAAGCCGCCAAGGCGCAGCCGCCCGCCATTGGTGGCAAGCGTTGTCAGCCCCCAGTCATTGTCACGCGCCACCACACGGCCTTCCCAAACCACCATAGGATCAAGGCCGCCAAGCTGCGGCCAATAGCGCTTCGATGAGAAAACCGTGTTGACCGTATCCTCAGCCTCAATACACCCATCGCTCATCAACATGACCCGATCGGCAAGCTCAAGGACTTCATAACGGGCATGCGTTACATAGAGCACGGGCAATTGAAACCGCTCTGGTATCTGACGAATCAGGGCGAGAATCTGTCGCCTGCGAGGATAGTCGAGCGATGCAAGCGGCTCATCCATTAATAAAATGCGGGGGCTGGCTAACAAGGCTCTGGCAATCGCCACGCGCTGCGCCTCACCCCCGGAGAGGCTGGCCGGTGACCGTTGGAGCAACGATTCAAGCCCAAGCACGGACAACACCTCATCACGAGCTGGAGCATCGCCGGGTTGGCGTCTACGCCCATACTCAAGGTTTTGCGCCACGCTCATATGCGTAAAAAGCCGGTTCTCCTGAAAAACCAAGCCAACGCGTCGTTGATGGGGCTTTAAACGCTCACTTGACGACAACCAAATATCATCCGCGTGGCGAATATCTCCTCTAACTCCAGACTCCAAGCCAGACAGACAGCGCAAAAGCGTTGTTTTGCCGCAACCCGAGCGCCCGAATAACGCGGTAATCCCCGGCTGCAGACTGCCCTGGGCATTCAACGAAAACCCGCCACGCTCAAGCCGCAGATCAAAATTGAGTGTCGGCTCACTCATTCACTTGCTCCGGCCGCACGCGACTGTTCAGTGCATAAATGGCAAACAACACGATAAATGAAAATGCCAAAAGACCGGCGGAGAGCAGATGCGCCGAGCCATATTCAAGCCGCTCCACGTGTTCATAAATGGCAATGGCAACGACGCGCGTTTCCCCGGGAATGCTGCCGCCAACCATCAATATCGCACCAAACTCACCCAGCGTATGCGCAAAGCCAAGCACCGAGGCGGTAAGAAACCCTCGGCCAGCCAGCGGGCAGGCGACTGTCAAAAAGGCATCCAAAGGTCGGGCACCCAGTACTGCGGCGGCCTCCATGGGCTTCGCGCCCAACGCGCGAAAGGCATCACGTAGCGGCTGAACCACAAAAGGCATGGAATAAAGCACCGAGGTGACAACCAGGCCGGTAAAACTAAAAGTTAGCGTCGAACCCGTCACTGCAAACCAAGGCCCGCCAATTGGCCCATTCGGGCCCAGCAACATGAGCATATAAAAGCCGAGCACCGTTGATGGCAAAACAAGGGGGAGTGCAACCAGGGCATCAATCGGCACACGCCAGCGGCTTTGGCTGACTGCCAGCCACCAGGCAAGCGGCGTACCTACAATCAAAAGCACCAAAACTGTCACGCAAGCAAGCTGCAGGCTAATCCAAATAGGGGTGAACTCCATCAGCCTTCCTCAGCCATGTCATACCCAAAAGCGCGCAAAATTTCCGCCGCTTCTGGGCTTTTCAAAAACGCAAGAAAAGCGCGCGCCTCAGCGGCATGCGCAGTATTGCGAAGAATGACTGCATCCTGACGAATGGGGTCATGCAAGCCTGGGTCAACTGGCATCCATTGACCCGCAGGGCGTTGCTCAGCGACCGTAAAAGACGCAGCAACCAATGCATGGCTGGCGTTGCCAGTGGCCAGAAACTGCAGCGCCTGACCCACATTTTTGCCCTCCACCACAACGGGCTTCAGGGACTGCCACTGAGCAGTGGCCTCAAGCGCCTGCTGCGCTGCAAGGCCATAGGGCGCCAGCCGCGGGCTGGCGATTGCCAGTCGTCTCGGCATTTGTGCGGTGAGTCCGCTCAAGTCTTTGGGCAGAATGGCGCCGGGTTCGGTCCAGAGCACCAAACGGCCAATGGCGTAGGTTTGTCGGCTATTCGGCAGCACCAAGCTCTGCTCAGCCAAACGCGCAGGCCGCGCGGCGTCTGCCGCAAGGAAAATATCGAATGGCGCACCGTTGATGATCTGAGCGTAATGCTGACCCGTTGATCCAGCACTCATCCGGAGCGCTGCACCGCCCTGCTCAGCATAGGCCTCGGCAAGCGCCTCGAGCGGCAACAAAAAGTTAGAAGCAACCGCCACGCGCAGGGGCGAAGCCAATATCGGCCCGCTCACCAGAAAAAGTGCAAACAGCACCAGCCCGCGTAACATGCCCTATCCATCCTGCCTGCGATAAAGCTCTATGCTCTATCGCCGGAGACAGGGCGTCAATTTACTGGCGCCTACCCACCCGGCGGTCGTCGCTCCGGGATAAGCCCCTCACTGGCCAACCAGACCTGTAAGTCTCGAGTGGCAAAGCGCGTAAGGTCCTTGGGCACTTCGGTGATGGGTGGCGCGGGAATCTGATTTAATGCCTTGCGCAAAAACCCCATCATCTGCGGCTCGGCGCAGACAATGCACTCATCGGCGCTCCATTTGCCAAGCTCAACGACAATGTCGCGGACAAAGCGCCGCTCCACCTCATCATCATGGGCATCACGATGCTCATCATAGTCGTGTGTCTCGCTACCCATAGTGCGATTACGCCCGGTTAACCCCTCGGTATAGAGCGCGGTATCCGGCGCATGATGGGACGGTGCAGCCAAAGTGGCTTGCTCCAACAAATCAGGCCCACTCTCAAATTCGGGCTGTTGAGGCCACTGAAGGGTGAAAAACCGGGCACGGGCGCCGTCAGCAACGACGATGCAGATATTGCGCATTCGTGTTCTCCTAAGGCGGTGAAAAGCGTATGGCAAACTCTTCAGTGTGCGACCACGGATTCAGCAGTGACGTTCACTCCACTCAGCCTGAAAAATGACTGGCAACAGAGAGACTCACAAGCGTGACTGACCGCATCGTGCGACATGACCAGCCTGGATTTGCGCCCCGGGTGTTGCAGTGGTTTGAACAACACGGCCGGCATGACCTGCCATGGCAGCATCCGGCCACGCCCTACCGGGTATGGATATCCGAGGTGATGCTGCAGCAGACTCAGGTGGCCACGGTGATTCCGTATTTCGAGCGTTTTATTGAACGCTTTCCCGATGTGGCCGCACTCGCCGCGGCCGATTTGGATGAGGTGCTCGCGCTCTGGGCCGGTCTTGGCTACTACGCGCGCGCCCGCAATCTGCACAACTGCGCACAGACGCTCACCCAAGATTACGCAGGCGAGTTCCCGCAAACGCTTGAAGCAGTAACAGCATTACCCGGAATCGGGCGCTCAACGGCCGGCGCGATTCTCTCGCTATCGCGCAATCAGCCGCATCCAATTTTGGACGGCAACATCAAACGGGTACTCGCGCGGTATTTCGCCATTGATGGCTGGCCGGGGCAGAGCGCCGTCAGCAAAAAACTCTGGCAATTGAGTGAGACAGTCACACCTGCGACACGCACCAGGGATTTCAATCAGGCAATGATGGATTTAGGCGCCACGGTGTGCACGCGACAGCCCCAGTGCGGCCGCTGTCCGTTGCAGATGGACTGTCGGGCATTGGCTGCGGGCAACCCCAGAGACTACCCCGGGCGCAAACCAAAGCGCGAAAAACCTCGCCGCCAAACGGTCATGCTCGTAATCCGCGCTGCTGAAGGGATCTTATTGGTGCGCCGTGCCCCTCAAGGCATATGGTCAGGGCTTTGGTCGCTACCTGAGTGCCCTGTCAGCGAAGACCCGATAACCTGGGCACAGTCCGAGATGGGAATTGTGATAGAGGCCATCAGCCACGCCGCTCCGCTTCGCCACGAGTTCACGCATTTCTCTCTCGATATTCACCCCGTTTATGCACGATTAGCACAGAGCATTGAGATGCGAGACGGCGAATGGGTTTGGTATAACAGCCAGTCATCCGCCAGCCGGGGTCTACCCGCGCCGGTAAAACGACTGCTAGCAGATAAGGAGACCCGGCCATGAGCGATACGGTCCATTGCATCAAAGCAGGCCGCGAAGGCCCCAAACTCAAGCGCATGCCCTACCCGGGCGAACTCGGCGAGCGCATCTATGAGAACGTGAGTCAGGAAGGCTGGCAGATGTGGCTGGGGCATCAGACCATGCTGATTAACGAATACCGGCTCTCGCCGATTGATCCGAAGGCACGCGAATTCCTCGAGCAGGAAATGGAGAAGTTCTTCTTTGGCGAGGGCTCAGCACCCCCGCCGGATTTCAAGCCAGAAGACTAATCCTGCTGTGGCGGGTGCTGGTAGAGATGGATCTCGCGCTGCGGGAACGGAATGCCAATACCCGCCTCATCCAGGCAACGCTTACTGCCTTCGATAAGGTCCCAGTAAACGGCCCACTGATCCTCGCTCTTCGCCCAAACCCGTAGCGTCCATTCAACGGCAGAGTCCCCGTGCCGTGTCATACGCACAAACGGCTCGGGGTCTTCCAGGATGCGTGAATCAGCCTCCACCAGCTCAGTAAGCACGCGACGAACCATCTCGCTATCAGCCGCGTAATCAACACCCACTGTGAGATCCACGCGGCGAGTGGCATGCGCGGAGTGGTTGGTAATCGTCCCGCTCATCATTTGACCGTTGGGGATAACAATCTGGCGGTTATCCGGTGTCGTCAGCACGGTAGTGAAAAGCTGCAGGTCATCGACGGTACCGGCCGCGCCAGCCGCTTCAATGTAGTCGCCAATGCGATAGGGGCGGAAAGTCATAATCAGAACACCGGCGGCAAAGTTGGCCAGCGAGCCCTGCAGCGCCAGCCCCACGGCAAGGCCTGCTGCACCTAAAAGCGCAATCAATGAAGTGGTCTGGACACCAAGCTGATTGACAGCCGCCAACACCGCTGCCACCAACACCAAAATACGCACGATGTTGGCGACAAACCGCTCCACTAATGCATCGGCTTTCATGCGCTGTAGGGCCCGGTGCGTGAGCCGATCCGCCAGTTTTGACACCCACCGACCGACAACCAAGATAGCGATCGCAGCAAGCAAATTACCGGCGAAGCTCACAAGCATCGGTTGGAAGCGTTCAATCATTTCTATCCAGTTCATCTGCGCATCTCATCATTCAAACCAGCCGGATGCAAAACCTTTGCTGCGCATTCACACCATGATCTGTAGGATGCGCGCCTTATTTTTGAAAAAGGATACAAACCTTGACGCAATCTGTTGGCGACACCACGTCTTACACGCCGCCTTATGCCGAGCCAAAAACCACATTGGGAGACCCTTGGGTCTTGGGTCTCAGCGCCGGGTTCATCCTGCTTTTCATCGCATTATCCTTATATGACGTTGAGCTGGTATCCGTAGCGGTGGGTGAGGCATTCACCTGGACGGCGAAGTACCTGGGCTCTTACTTCCAGCTCCTGTTGCTACTGACTTTTGTCATCGCGATCGCCGTGGCGATCTCCCCGGCAGGTGGTGCGGTCATGGGCGATCTGGACGAGCCTGAGATGAGCACCTTTCGCTGGCTGGCCATCATCATGTGTACGTTGCTCGCAGGTGGCGGTGTGTTCTTTGCCGCCGGCGAGCCGGTCTATCACTTCATTGCGCAAACGCCGCCGGCTTTCAGCGCGGAGACTGGCACGGTAGAGGCGGTGCAGGGCGCACTCGCGCAGTCATTCATGCACTGGGGGTTCCTTGCCTGGGCGGTACTCGGTGGGCTCACCAGCATCGTGCTTGTCCATGCGCACTACATAAAAGGCCAACCGCTTCAGCCGCGCACACTGCTCTATCCAGTCTTTGGTGAGCGCGTCATGCGCGGGGCCTTTGGCGGCACCGTCGATGCCGTTTGCGTGATCTCGGTGGTTGCCGGAACGGTGGGGCCGATTGGGTTTTTAGCAACCCAGGTTGCCTACGGCGGCAGCGTGCTCTTTGGCATGCCGGATGGCTATGGCACGCAGCTTGCCGTCCTGGTAGTGCTCGGCGCCATTTATGTGAGCTCGGCTATCAGCGGCATCCACAAGGGCATTCAGATGCTCAGCCGCTTCAATGTTTATCTGGCCCTGGCCATTGGCGCCATCATCCTCGCCTTTGGCCCGACGCT
>CBFHTR010000018.1:5300-15620 GCA_965658695.1 Spiribacter sp. | reverse complement strand
GATAACGTGCAGATGGTGGTGACGTTGATTGCCCCGATTGCGATGGAAGAGGGCCTGCGCTTTGCGGTCCGCGAAGGTGGCCGTACCGTCGGCGCCGGCGTCGTCGCTAAGATCCTCGAGTAATCCGGTCAACCGGTATCGCAAAGACACGGGGCTTCCATTGCCCCGTGTCTTTGCGTAGACTGCCGGGCTCGCCTTTTGACGGCCGGTCATGGGCGAGAAACTAGGCCAGTAGCTCAATTGGCAGAGCAACGGTCTCCAAAACCGTAGGTTGGGGGTTCGAGTCCCTCCTGGCCTGCCATTTTATCCGGCCAACAACAGCGTTAACGGGTTCATGAGCGCAAACGATCAGACCGCAACCACAGCAACAGACAAGGCCAAATTGGCCCTGGCGGCCGGCGTATTTTTGGCCGGTGTTGTGGGTTTTTATCTGCTCGAGGAGCAGTCAGATCTGATCCGTGTGATCGGTATGGTGGCTGTCGCTGCCTTGTCTGTCGCGATTGCCATGACCAGTGAGCCGGGCAAGAACGCCTGGGCGTTCGCGCAGGAAGCGCGTCAGGAATTACGCCGTGTGGTGTGGCCAACACGGCAGGAATCGATTCAGACCACATTAATCGTGCTGGTGATGGTGTTTATTGTCGCCGTGCTGTTGTGGCTGATGGATATGTTTTTCATGTGGGGCGTTGGTGCCCTGGTAAGGCCTGGAGGCTGATCGCTCATGTCCAAACGCTGGTACGTCGTGCACGCGTACTCCGGTTTTGAAAACCAGGTTAAAAAAGCGCTCGAAGAGCGCATCAAGCGTGCCGATATGGAAGAGCAGTTTGGTGACATCCTTGTCCCCACCGAAGAAGTGGTGGAGATGAAGGAAGGTCAGCAGCGTCGCAGCGAGCGAAAATTCTTCCCTGGCTATGTGCTGGTGCAGATGGACCTGACTGACGACACCTGGCATCTGGTCAAGGAAGTGCCGCGAGTGATGGGGTTTATTGGCCCATCGCGCGGGCGCCCGTCGCCAATTTCCGATGCCGAGGCTGATCAAATCCTCAACCGCGTGCGTGAGGGTGTTGAGAAGCCGCGGCCGAAAGTGTTGTTCGAGGTGGGCGAAGTGGTTCGCGTCACCGACGGACCGTTTAATGACTTCAACGGCGTGGTCGAGGAAGTCAACTATGAGAAGAGCCGCCTGCGTGTGGCGGTGCTCATCTTTGGCCGCTCCACCCCGGTGGAGCTCGACTTCAGCCAGGTCGAGAAGGCATAGCGGCGGCAAGAGCCGCCTCAGGGGAGCCAGGGTGAAAGCCCCTGGCGCTACCACCCACATTAGGAGTCCATAGACAATGGCGAAGAAAGTAGAAGCTTATATTAAGCTGCAGGTCCCCGCGGGGGCCGCCAACCCAAGTCCGCCGGTCGGCCCGGCGCTGGGTCAGCATGGCGTGAACATCATGGAGTTCTGCAAGGCGTTCAACGCCCAGACCCAAGAGATGGAAAACGGCCTGCCGATCCCGGTGGTGATTACCGTTTATTCGGATCGCAGCTTTACCTTCATCACCAAGACCCCACCGGCCTCGGTGTTGCTGAAAAAGGCTGTTGGTATTAAATCCGGCAGCGGCACGCCGAATACAAACAAAGTGGGTACGGTCAAGCGCGAGCAGCTCGAAGAGATTGCCAAAACCAAGTGGCCCGATCTTAATGCCGCTGACATGGATGCGGCCATTCGCATTATCGCTGGTTCTGCCCGCAGCATGGGCCTTGAAGTGGAGGGGGTCTGAAGTTATGGCCAAACTCACCAAGCGCCAGAAATTGTTCGCCGAGAAGGTGGATCAGGAACGGCTCTATAGCGCCGAGGAAGCCTTTGCGCTGCTCAAAGAGCTGGCAACCGCTAAGTTCACCGAGTCTGTTGACGTTGCTGTGAACCTGGGTATCGACCCGCGTAAAGGCGACCAGATGGTCCGCGGTTCCACTGTCCTGCCGCATGGCACCGGCAAGACCGTGCGCGTCGCCGTTTTTGCTCAGGGCGCGAACGCCGAAGCCGCACAGGCCGCCGGTGCTGATGTGGTCGGCATGGATGACCTGGCAGAGCGTATGCAGGGCGGCGAGCTTGACTATGATGTCGTCATCGCCAGCCCGGATGCCATGGGCGTGGTTGGCAAGCTCGGCCGAGTACTCGGCCCGCGTGGCCTCATGCCCAACCCGCGTGTGGGCACCGTGACTGCCGATGTTGGCGAGGCGGTGAACAACGCCAAAGCCGGTCAGGTGCGTTATCGCGCCGATAAGGGCGGATTGATTCATTGCAGTCTGGGCAAGGCCGATTTCGAGCCGAAAGCCCTGGCTGAAAACCTGCAGGCGCTGATTAGCGATCTGCAGAAAGTCAAACCGGCATCCTCAAAAGGGATTTACCTGAAGCGGGCCACGGTCTCAACGACCATGGGTCCCGGGGTGTCAGTGGATTTGAGCGCGCTGGCCTAAGGCCAGGGTACTCAATGGAGTGACCACTCTCGGGTGGTCACCGGCTGTCGTTAAGACGGCCGTCGAAGACCGTTTGGTGCAGTTTGGCTGCATAAAGGCCGCAGGGTCGCCAACGGTAGACGGTGTGGCCAGGACAGGATGCGTTTCCTGCACGGGTTCACCGTAGAGGGGGCAGACAGGCATGGTGCCTGACTGCCGTTGCCAACCGCCGTTCCAGGAGGCATTTGGATGGGCGTAAGTCTGGAACAGAAAAAGCGGGTGGTGCAGGAAGTCGCTGAAGTGGCCAGTGGGGCTCATTCCGCGCTTGCCGCGGAGTATCGGGGTCTTACAGCCGGCGAGATGGATAACCTGCGCGTGCAGGCCCGTGAAGCGGGCGTTTACGTGCGCGTGGTCAAGAATTCCTTGGCCAAGCGTGCTGTAGAAGGCACCGAGTTTGAATGCATGAGCGAGGGGCTTCAGGGCCCGTTGCTGTTGGCATTCTCGCAGGTAGATCCCGGCTCGGCCGCGCGTGTTCTTAAGGGTTTCTCTAAAGATCACGAGCAGCTGGTAGTGAAGATGTTGGCCGTGGGCGGGGAGACTTATCCCGGCTCCGAGATCGACCGACTGGCTTCGCTGCCAACCTACGAGGAAGCGTTGAGCCTCCTCATGGCGACCATGCGGGCACCGGTACAGAAGCTTGCTACAACCTTGAATGAGGTCCCAAGCAAGCTGGTTCGTACTGTGGCCGCCGTTAAGGACGCCAAACAGTAGGCCGCTGCGACAACTGTCGCTGCCATTGACGATTTAGTGAACTATTGATTCGATTCAGGAGACCATAACGATGGCCGTTTCCAAGGAAGACATTCTCGAGACTATCTCCAACATGAGCGTCATGGAGGTCGTTGACCTCATCGAGGCCATGGAAGAGAAATTTGGTGTAACTGCCGCTGCGGCGGTTGCGGCTGCTCCAGCGGCTGCCGGTGGTGGCGATGCTGAGGCTGCTGCTGAGCAGACCGAATTTGACGTCGTCCTCGCCAGCTTTGGCGACAACAAGGTTGGCGTCATCAAGGCAGTGCGCGGTGCTACCGGCCTTGGCCTGAAAGAGGCCAAAGAGCTGGTGGAAGGTGCCCCGGCACCAGTGAAGGAAGGCGCGTCTAAGGACGAAGCCGAGGAGCTGAAAAAGCAGCTCGAAGAGGCAGGTGCCACGGTCGAGCTCAAGTAAGAGCTTGATGGCGACAACGTCCATGGGGCGTTGCCGGGGCTGGTGGCCGTATGGCCATCGGCCCCTTGCCGTTTGCCAGCGCACGTGTCCAAGTCTGCGGGTGTTTGTCATGTCGACAAGCGTCCGAAGCCTTGCACACGGCGGAACCCAACCTGGTTGAGGAACCTCGATGGCCTATACGTTTACTGAAAAAAAGCGCATCCGCAACGATTTTGGCAAACAGCCTAAAATTCTGGATGTACCCTATTTGCTGGCAACGCAGATCGAGTCGTACACCGACTTCCTGCAGCTTAGCCAAGATCCCGACAGCCGCGATGCCAAGGGCCTGCATGCTGCGTTCGATTCGGTTTTCCCGATCGAGAGCTATTCAGGCAGCGCACGGCTTGAGTACGTGCGCTATCGCATCGGCGAGCCGGCATTCGATGTAAAAGAATGTCAGCTGCGTGGCATGACCTACGCCGCCCCGCTGCGGGTGCTGGTGCGCCTAGTCATTAACGACAAGGACACGCGTACGGTCAAGGACATCCGCGAGCAGGAAGTCTACATGGGCGAAATGCCCCTGATGACCCGCAATGGTACGTTTGTGGTCAACGGCACCGAGCGTGTCATTGTCCAGCAGCTGCATCGCTCACCGGGTGTGTTCTTCGATCACGACAAGGGCAAGACCCATAGCTCGGGTAAGTTGCTGTTCTCTGCCCGGGTGATCCCATACCGTGGATCCTGGCTCGACTTTGAGTTTGATCCGAAAGACGCCATTTATGTGCGTATTGACCGTCGCCGCAAACTGCCGGCCACGGTGTTGTTGCGCGCGCTGGGTTATGACAATCAGCAGATCATCGATTTGTTCTTCGAGAAGAACACCTACCATCTGCGCAAGAAGGGTGCTGATCTTGAGCTGATTCCTGAGCGCTTGCGTGGCGAGACTGCCAGCTTCGATATCAAGGATGGCGATGGCACTGTCATCGTTGAGTCCGGCCGGCGCATCACCGCTCGTCATATCCGGCAGATGGAAAAGGCCAAGCTTGGCAAGCTGCAGGTCCCGGATGATTATCTGGTTGGTCAGATGCTGGCAGAAGACCTGGTGGAGAAATCTACTGGCGAACTGCTGGCTGCGGCCAATACCGAGATTACCGAAGAGCTCGTGCAGAGCCTGCGCGATGCGGGGGTGAAGACTTTCCGCGTGCTCTACATTAATGATCTGGATCAGGGCCCGTACGTCTCCAATACGCTGGCCATCGATACCACCACCACGCAGCTTGAAGCGTTGGTGGAAATCTATCGCATGATGCGCCCGGGCGAGCCGCCAACCAAGGACGCTGCGGAGAACCTCTTCTCAAATCTGTTCTTCAGCGAAGATCGTTATGATCTCTCGGCTGTGGGTCGCATGAAGTTTAACCTGCGCGTCGGCCGCGACGAGGTCGAAGGCAGCGGGGTGCTCAACAATGACGACATCCTCTCGGTGCTCTATGAGCTGATTAACATTCGCAACGGCAAGGGCACGGTTGATGACATCGACCATCTCGGCAACCGCCGTGTGCGTTGTGTTGGCGAGATGGCAGAGAATGTCTTCCGCGTTGGCCTGGTGCGGGTGGAGCGCGCAGTGCGCGAGCGCCTGAGCCTTGCCGAGAGTGAAGGCCTGATGCCGCAGGAGCTGATTAACGCCAAGCCAGTGGCTGCGGCGATTAAAGAGTTCTTCGGCTCCTCCCAGCTCTCGCAGTTTATGGATCAGAACAACCCTCTCTCTGAGATCACGCACAAGCGTCGCGTCTCGGCACTTGGGCCGGGTGGTCTTACGCGCGAGCGGGCCGGGTTTGAGGTGCGCGACGTCCACCCAACTCACTACGGTCGTGTCTGTCCGATCGAAACGCCGGAAGGCCCGAACATTGGTCTGATCAGCTCGCTGGCTTGCTATGCGCGGCTAAACAGCTACGGCTTTCTTGAGACTCCATACCGTAAGGTGGTTGATGGGCAGGTAACCGCAGAAGTCGAATACCTGAGCGCCATCGAAGAAAGCCGCTACATTATTGCCCAGGCCAACGCCCGGGTGGATGACAAAGGCAAGCTGGTGGATTCGCTGATCTCAATCCGTCACCAGAACGAGTTTGGCATGTCATCGCCGGACAAGGTCCAGTACATGGACGTCTCGCCGAAGCAGATTGTCTCGGTGGCGGCCTCGCTGGTGCCCTTCCTGGAGCACGATGATGCCAACCGCGCATTGATGGGCTCCAACATGCAGCGTCAGGCTGTGCCGACGCTGCGCGCCGAGAAGCCGTTGGTTGGCACCGGTATGGAGCGGGCCGTGGCCATCGACTCCGGTGTCACCGTGGTCGCTGACCGTGGCGGCGTCGTGGATCAGGTGGACGCTGCGCGTATCGTCGTGCGGGTCAGCGATGATGAGACGCAGGCTGGTGAGCCAGGCGTTGATATCTACAACCTCACCAAGTACACACGCTCCAACCAGAACACCTGCCAGAACCAGAAGCCCTTGGTGCGCCCTGGGGACAGCGTTGCGCGCGGCGATGTGCTTGCCGACGGGCCGTCCACTGATCTGGGTGAACTGGCCCTTGGTCAGAACATGCGCGTCGCGTTCATGCCCTGGAACGGCTACAACTTTGAGGACTCCATTCTGTTGTCCGAGAAAGTGGTCGAAGAGGATCGCTACACCACCATTCATATTGAAGAGCTGACCGCCGTTGCCCGTGACACCAAGCTTGGGCCGGAGGAAATCACCGCAGACATCCCCAACGTGGGCGAAAGCGCGCTTGCCAAGCTGGATGAGTCGGGCATCGTCTACGTTGGTGCTGAGGTGAAGGCCGGCGATATCCTGGTTGGTAAGGTCACGCCTAAGGGCGAGACTCAGCTTACCCCTGAGGAAAAACTCCTGCGTGCCATCTTTGGCGAGAAGGCATCGGATGTGAAGGATACTTCGCAGCGTGTGTCTTCTGGCATGGACGGGACCGTGGTCGACGTTCAGGTCTTCACGCGTGATGGCGTCGAGAAAGATGAACGGGCACTTTCCATTGAGGCCGATCAGCTTGCTGATGTGAAAAAGGACCTCGATGACCAGTACCGCATCTTTGAAGATGACGCCTTCACCCGCCTCGAGCAGTCGCTGATCGGCAAGGTTGCCGAGGGTGGCCCGGACAAGCTCAAGGCCGGCAGCAAGATCACCGCGGATTATCTGGCCGGCGTCGATCGCCAGCGGTGGTTTGAGATCCGGCTGCGCGATGATGCTGCAATGACACAGCTTGAGGCCGTGCAGGCGCAGCTCAAGGCGCAGCGCGAGGCCTTTGATGAG
The DNA here is from genome assembly GCA_965658695.1 of Spiribacter sp. Taxonomy (GTDB): domain Bacteria; phylum Pseudomonadota; class Gammaproteobacteria; order Nitrococcales; family Nitrococcaceae; genus Spiribacter. The sequence goes on along the minus strand of CBFHTR010000018.1, from coordinate 8,664 downwards.
CGGTATGAGGAGAAGAAATCCAAGATTACCGCTGGTGACGATCTCGCCCCGGGCGTGTTGAAGATGGTCAAGGTCTACCTTGCGGTGAAGCGGCGTATCCAGGCGGGTGACAAGCTCGCCGGCCGTCACGGCAACAAGGGTGTTATCTCGCGTGTTGTGCCGGTTGAGGATATGCCTTTCTCCGCCGACGGTGAGCCGATTGATGTCGTGCTCTCGCCGCTTGGTGTGCCCTCGCGTATGAACGTAGGCCAGGTGTTGGAAGTGCATCTGGGTTGGGCTGCCAAGGGGCTTGGTCGTCGCATTGGTGAGATGCTCGAGGCCAAGCGTAAGGTGGCTGATCTGCGCAAATTCCTGGCTGAGATCTACAACGGCAGTGGCCGGCAGGAAGATCTGGATAGCTTTAGTGACGAAGAGGTCGTCGAGCTGGCCAGTAATCTGCGTGCCGGTGTGCCAATGGCTTCACCGGTATTTGACGGTGCCGATGAGACTGAGATCAAGCGCATGCTGCGTCTGGCCGAACTCCCCGAGAGCGGGCAGGCCCAGCTGTATGACGGCCGCTCGGGGGATGCCTTCGATCGCCCGGTGACCGTGGGCTATATGCACATCCTCAAGCTCAACCACTTGGTGGATGACAAGGTGCATGCGCGCTCCACTGGCCCATACAGCCTGGTCACGCAGCAGCCGTTGGGTGGCAAGGCGCAGTTCGGCGGCCAGCGGTTCGGCGAAATGGAGGTCTGGGCGCTCGAGGCCTATGGCGCTGCCTATACGCTGCAGGAAATGCTCACGGTCAAGTCCGACGACGTCGCCGGCCGGACCAAGATGTACAAAAACATCGTCGATGGCGAGCACCAGATGGAAGCGGGCATGCCCGAATCCTTCAACGTGCTGGTCAAAGAGATTCGCTCCCTCGGTATTGATATCGAGCTAGAGCAGGACTGAACGGGTAGCTGATATGAAAGACCTACTGAATCTGTTCAAGCAGCCGGGCGCACAGCTCGACGATTTCGACGGCATCCGCATTGGTTTGGCGTCACCGGAGAAGATCCGCTCCTGGTCGTTTGGCGAGGTGAAAAAGCCCGAGACGATCAACTACCGGACGTTCAAGCCGGAGCGGGATGGCCTTTTCTGCGCCAAGATCTTTGGCCCGGTCAAAGACTATGAGTGTCTCTGCGGCAAGTACAAACGCCTCAAGCACCGCGGCGTTGTCTGTGAAAAATGTGGCGTTGAGGTGACGTTGGCCAAAGTGCGTCGTGAGCGCATGGGCCATATTGAGCTTGCAAGCCCCGCCGCTCACATCTGGTTTTTAAAGTCGCTGCCATCGCGTATTGGCCTGCTGCTGGATATGACCCTGCGGGATATCGAGCGCATCCTCTACTTTGAGGCCTTTGTTGTCATTGAGCCGAACATGACCCCGCTGAAGGCCGGTCAGCTGCTCTCTGATGACCAGTACCTTGAGGCGATGGAGCAGTATGGTGATGAATTCGACGCCCGCATGGGTGCCGAGGCCATTTATCACCTGCTGAAAAACCTGGATCTGCGCGAGGAGACCGAGAGCCTGCGCGAGCAGATGGGTGCAACCAACTCCGAGACCAAGATCAAGCGTCTGTCGAAGCGGCTGAAGCTGGTTGAATCATTCCTGGAGTCGGGCAACCGGCCGGAGTGGATGATCATGACCGTGCTGCCGGTGCTGCCGCCGGATCTGCGTCCGCTGGTACCGCTTGATGGCGGCCGGTTCGCAACCTCCGATCTGAATGATCTGTATCGCCGGGTGATCAACCGTAACAACCGTTTGCGTCGGCTGCTCGATCTCTCCGCGCCGGACATCATCGTGCGCAACGAAAAGCGCATGCTGCAGGAATCGGTTGACGCGCTGCTCGACAACGGTCGTCGCGGCCGGGCGATTACCGGCACTAACAAGCGCGCGCTGAAGTCGCTCGCCGACATGATTAAAGGCAAGCAGGGCCGCTTCCGGCAGAACCTGCTGGGTAAGCGCGTTGACTACTCTGGCCGTTCGGTCATCGTGGTCGGCCCTACGCTGCGTCTGCACCAGTGCGGTCTACCCAAGCGTATGGCGCTTGAGCTGTTCAAGCCGTTCATCTTCTCCAAGCTGCAGCGCCTAGGTCTTTCCACGACCATTAAAGCGGCGAAGAAGATGGTCGAGCGTGAGACACCCGAGGTCTGGGACATCCTGGAAGATGTCATCCGTGAACACCCGGTCATGCTCAACCGCGCACCGACGCTGCATCGCCTGGGTATCCAGGCCTTTGAGCCGGTACTCATTGAGGGTAAGGCCATTCAGCTGCATCCGCTGGTCTGCCCGGCGTTTAACGCCGACTTTGACGGTGATCAGATGGCGGTGCACGTGCCGTTGTCGCTGGAGGCACAGCTTGAAGCCCGTGCCCTGATGATGGCCAGTAACAACGTCCTCTCGCCTGCCTCCGGTGAGCCGATCATCGGCGCATCGCAGGACGTGGTGCTGGGGCTGTACTACATGTCTCTGGCGCTGGAAGGCCGGCGCGGTGAGGGCATGCAGTTTGCCGATATCAACGAAGTCCGTCGTGCCTTTGAAAGCGGCTCGGTTGATCTTCAGGCCCGGGCCAGTGTTCGCATCCATGAGATTGTTGTTGATGACGAGGGCAATCGCAGCGAGGCTACCAAACGCTTCGAGACCACCGTGGGTCGTGCGCTGATTTATGACATTGTCCCGGAGGGGCTTCCCTTCGAGCTGGTCGATCGCGATATGACCAAAAAGGCCATTTCAGTGTTGATCGATCAGTGCTATCGCCGCCTTGGTTTGAAGGCGACGGTCATTTTTGCCGACCAGATCATGTATCTGGGCTTTCGCATGTCGACCCGGGCGGCCGTCTCCATTGGCATGGAAGACATGGTGGTGCCCGAGGAGAAAGTACGGATCCTTGCCGAGGCCGAAGCCGAGGTCAAAGACATCGAAGAGCAGTATGCCTCGGGTCTGGTAACCAACGGTGAGCGCTACAACAAGGTGGTCGACATCTGGTCTCGGACCAATGATGAAGTGGCGACCGCCATGATGGACAAACTGGGTAAAGAGACGGTCAAGGATCGCGAAGGTAAGGATGTGGTGCAGAAATCCACCAACTCCATCTTCATGATGGCCGACTCCGGTGCCCGTGGCTCGCCGGCACAGATTCGTCAGCTTGCGGGTATGCGCGGTCTGATGGCCAAGCCGGATGGCTCGATTATCGAGACACCGATTACCGCCAACTTCCGTGAGGGGCTGAACGTGCTGCAGTACTTCATCTCCACTCACGGTGCGCGTAAGGGCCTTGCTGATACAGCGCTGAAGACGGCCAACTCCGGTTATCTGACCCGTCGTTTGGTGGACGTT
>CBFHTR010000018.1:0-5201 GCA_965658695.1 Spiribacter sp. | reverse complement strand
TCGCAGGATCTGGTCGTGGTTGAGGACGATTGCGGCACCCATCGCGGTCTGCGCCTGACGCCGCTCATCGAGGGTGGTGATGTGGTCGAGCCGCTCGGCGAGCGGGTGCTCGGCCGTGTCGTGGCGCAGGATGTCGTGCAGCCAGGTACCGGGGAGATCCTCATCGATCAGGGAACCCTGCTGGATGAGCGTCTGGTGGAGACCATCGAGAGCGAAGGCGTTGATGAGATCTGGGTGCGCTCACCAATCACCTGTGAGACACGTCACGGTGTGTGCTCTGGCTGTTATGGCCGTGATCTTGCCCGTGGCCACCGCGTTAATGTGGGTGAGGCTGTCGGTGTCATCGCCGCGCAGTCCATCGGTGAGCCGGGTACGCAGCTCACTATGCGGACCTTCCACATCGGTGGTGCGGCTTCACGTGCCGCGGCCGTCAGTAATGTGCAGGTCAAGGGTGCCGGCAAGGTTCGGTTGCATAACCTCAAGACAGTGGCTCACCACTCCGGCAACCTGGTCGCCGTGTCTCGCTCCGGTGAGATTACGGTTATGGATGAGGCGGGCCGTGAGCGTGAGCGCTACAAAGTGCCTTACGGTGCCACCATTGCGGTTGCCGAGGATGAGGCTGTGGATGCCGGGCAGATAGTTGCTACCTGGGATCCGCATACCCATCCGATCATCACCGAGGTGAAGGGTCGACTGAAGTTCTATGACTTCGTCGAGGGTGTGACCGTGAACCGTGAAACGGATGAGGTAACTGGGCTAAGCAGCCTGGTGGTGACCGATCCGAAGACACGGGGCAATGGCGAGCACACACGCCGCAGCACTGGTGAGAAAGTTGCGTTCAAGGATCTGCGTCCGCTGATCAAGCTGGTGGATGAGAAGGGCAACGATCTCAACCTGGCAGGTACCGATATTCCGGCAAACTACTTCTTGCCGGCCGGGGCTATCGTCAGCACCGAAGATAATGCCGAAGTGGATGTGGGTGATGTTATTGCCCGTATTCCGCAGGAGTCCTCGAAAACGCGTGATATCACCGGCGGTCTGCCACGGGTGGCGGATTTGTTTGAGGCGCGTAAGCCCAAAGAGCCATCCATTCTGGCCGAGGTCTCGGGAACGGTCTCCTTTGGTAAGGACACCAAGGGTAAACAGCGCCTGGTGATCACGACACCAGACGGTGAGCACTACGAGGAACTGATTCCGAAGTGGCGTAACGTGACGGTGTTTGAAGGCGAGCATGTCGAGAAGGGTGAGATCATCGCCGATGGCGAGCCGAATCCTCACGATATCCTGCGTCTGCTGGGTGTGGCCGAGCTGGCCGCCTACATGGTCAAGGAAATCCAGGACGTCTACCGCCTGCAGGGTGTGAAGATCAACGACAAGCACATTGAGGTGATTTCTCGCCAGATGCTGCGCAAGGTTGAGATCAAGGATGCTGGCGACAGCAGCTACCTGCGTGGTGAGCAGGCCGACTGGGCCCGGGTTGAAGAAGAGAACGAGACGCTCATCGAGCAAGGCAAACAGTCTGCACGCTACGAGCGTCTGCTGCTGGGTATTACCAAGGCCTCGCTGGCGACCGATTCGTTCATCTCTGCGGCCTCCTTCCAGGAGACCACCCGCGTGCTCACCGATGCCGCTACCCGCGGCGCCCGGGACGATCTGCGCGGTCTCAAGGAGAATGTCATTGTGGGTCGTCTGATCCCGGCGGGTACTGGCTATGCCTATCATCAGGATCGTCAGCGTCAGCGCCGAGAAGGCCCGACACCCATGATCCCGATGGCGCCACAGTTTGGTCTCGGTGCTCCGGCGCCGGCGCCCGACGCGGCGGATGTTTCGGAAAACTAATCGGAATGGGGCTTTTGGTTGACACCCAACCGCCCCGATTCTACACTTAACGGCTTTCCTCAGGCCGGGTAAACCGGCCTGATGTGTGTTGAAGGACTGGAGTCGAGCTCTATGGCCACAATTAATCAGCTGGTGCGCAAACCCCGCAAGCGGCCGCACGAGAAAAGTACCGTGCCGGCGCTGGAGGCTTGTCCCCAGCGACGCGGGGTTTGTACCCGCGTCTACACGACCACACCGAAGAAGCCGAACTCGGCGTTGCGTAAGGTTGCCCGTGTGCGCCTGACCAACGGCTATGAGGTTTCGAGCTACATCGGCGGTGAAGGCCACAACCTGCAGGAGCACTCAGTGGTGCTGATTCGCGGTGGCCGAGTAAAGGATTTGCCGGGTGTGCGCTACCACGTGGTGCGCGGTTCCCTGGATACGGCTGGCGTTGCCAACCGACGTCAGGGTCGTTCCAAGTACGGTGCCAAGCGGCCCAAGGGATAAGCGGATAGTCAGTCATGCCCAGAAGAAGAGAAGTCCCCAAGCGTAAAGTTCTTGCTGATCCGAAATACAACAGCGAGATGCTCACGCGCTTTGTCAACATGATCATGCGTGATGGCAAACGAGCCGTCGCCGAGAAAATCGTCTACGGCGCGCTCGATCGCATCGCAGAGAAGAATCCAGGCGATCCGATGGAAGTGCTCGAGACAGCACTCGAGAACGTCCGTCCGGTCGTTGAGGTCAAGTCGCGTCGCGTCGGCGGCGCGACCTATCAGGTGCCGGTGGAAGTCCGCCCCCAGCGTCGGAACACGTTGGGTATGCGCTGGGTGATCGAGGCCGCGCGCAAGCGCAGTGAGTCCACCATGGGGCACCGTCTGGGCAACGAGCTGCTGGAGGCCTCCGAAGGTCGCGGCAGCGCCGTGAAGAAGCGCGAGGACACCCATCGCATGGCCGAGGCCAACAAGGCCTTCTCGCACTTCCGCTGGTAAGCATTTCCGTTAGGGGTATTCGTTTTGGCACGCAAGACACCGATTGAGCGCTATCGCAACATAGGCATCATGGCGCACATCGACGCCGGTAAGACTACGGTCACCGAGCGCATTCTGTTCTACACCGGTATCTCGCACAAAATGGGCGAGACCCATGAGGGTGCGTCGGTGATGGACTGGATGGAACAGGAGCAGGAGCGGGGTATTACGATTACCTCCGCTGCCACGACCACTTTCTGGCGTGGCATGGACCAGCAGTACCCAGAAACCCGCATCAACATTATCGACACCCCAGGGCACGTTGATTTCACCATCGAGGTGGAGCGTTCCTTGCGCGTGCTTGATGGCGCAGTTTGTGTGCTCGATGCCAACGCCGGTGTTGAGCCGCAGACCGAGACGGTGTGGCGTCAGGCCGATCGCTACGGCGTTCCGCGCATGATTTTTGTCAACAAGATGGACAAGCTTGGCGCGGATTTCTTCCGTTGTGTCGAGATGGTCCGTAAGCGCCTGGGCTGTAATGCCGTTCCGGTGCAGCTGCCGATTGGTGCCGAGGACGATTTCGCAGGCGTGGTCGATCTGATCCGTCAGAAGGCGATCTACTGGAATGAAGACGATATGGGTGCCACCTACAAAGAGGTGGAAATCCCGGCCGAACTCGTCGATCAGGCGGCGAGCTACCGCGAGAGCCTGATCGAGGCGGCTGCTGAGGCCAGTGAAGAGTTGATGGATAAATACATCGGCGGCGAAGCGCTGACGGTGGAAGAGATCAACGAAGGCCTGCGCGTACAGACTATCGCCAACGAAGTGGTGCCGGTGCTCTGTGGCTCGGCCTTTAAGAACAAGGGCGTGCAGGCCATGCTCGACGCCGTGGTTGAGTACATGCCCTCCCCGGTGGATGTGCCTGCCATCGAAGGTGAGCTCGACGACGGTAGTGCGGTCAGCCGCAACCCAACTGATGAAGAGCCGTTTGCCGCATTGGCCTTCAAGATCGCCACTGATCCCTACGTTGGCACCCTGACCTTCTTCCGCGTCTACTCGGGCGTGGTGAAGACAGGCGACACCATCTTCAACCCGGTTAAGGGCAAGAAAGAGCGCTTTGGCCGTATCGTGCAGATGCACTCGAAAGAGCGAAAAGAGATCGATGAGGTGCGCGCCGGTGACATCGCCGCGGCTATCGGTCTGAAAGACGTCACCACCGGTGACACGCTTTGTGCCAATGACAGCAAAGTCACGCTTGAGCGCATGGATTTCCCGGATCCAGTTATCTCCGTTGCCGTCGAGCCCAAGACCAAGGGTGACCAGGAGAAAATGGGTATCGCGCTGCAGAAGCTGGCGCAGGAAGACCCCTCATTCCAGGTGCGGACCGATGAAGAATCGGGCCAGACGATCATCTCCGGTATGGGCGAGCTTCATCTTGAGATCATCGTCGATCGCATGAAGCGCGAGTTTAAGGTTGAGGCCAATGTGGGTCAGCCGCAGGTGGCTTATCGCGAAGCCATTCGCAACCCGGTTGAGGTTGAGGGCAAGTTTGTCCGTCAGTCCGGCGGTCGCGGCCAGTACGGGCATGTCTGGATTCGGATGCGTCCACGCGAGCGTGGCGAAGGCTACGAGTTCATCAATAAGATCGTTGGTGGCGTGGTGCCGCGTGAATACATTCCTTCCGTTGATAAGGGTATTCAGGAGCAGATGGAAAACGGCGTGCTCGCCGGCTTCCCGGTGGTTGACCTTGAGGTCGAGCTCTTCGATGGCTCTTACCATGATGTCGACTCCTCGGAAATGGCCTTTAAGATTGCCGGTTCCATGGCGTTTAAAGACGGCTTCATGAAGGGCGATCCAGCTCTGCTTGAGCCGATGATGAAGGTTGAGATCGTTACCCCTGAAGAGTTCATGGGTGATGTCATGGGCGACGTGAATCGTCGTCGTGGCACAGTACAGGGCATGGAAGATGGCCCGGCCGGCAAGATTATTCGCGCCGAAGTGCCATTGAAGGAGATGTTCGGGTATGCTACCGACCTCCGTTCGGCAACGCAGGGCCGTGCTGCCTACTCGATGGAGTTCGAGGGGTATAGCGAGGCGCCGGCGAGCATTGCTGAAGAAGTGATTAAAAAGGCCGGTTGATCTTATCGGGTCAGCTGGGTTGTGATTTTTTGTATTTGACGGTTAAGAGGTGAGTCGTGTCCAAGGAGAAGTTTGAGCGCACGAAGCCGCATGTCAACGTAGGCACGATTGGTCACGTTGACCATGGCAAGACGACATTGACGGCGGCGCTGACGCGCGTGTTGGCGGAGCAGTATGGTGGTGTGGCGCAGGCGTTTGATCAGATTGACAACGCCCCTGAGGAGCGCGAGCGTGGTATTACGATTGCCACGGCGCACGTGGAGTATGAGACGG
>CBFHTR010000017.1:0-16599 GCA_965658695.1 Spiribacter sp. | reverse complement strand
TCAGAGAATGGGGCCAAGCCTTTCGGCACGCGCTCTTCTCCGCACGCGTATTACCGATACAACTCATCGTCTCCGTCATCATCGCGGCAAGTTACATCGCCATTTATGTGTGCTGTGTGTTGGCCATTGATGCCAGTGGTGAGTTAGTGGCTTGGTTGCCCTTACTGCCGCTGGTGCTGATTGCCATGCTCATCCCCTTGAGCGTGGGAGGCTGGGGCCTGCGAGAAGGCGCCGCCGCCATGCTTTGGCCTTTGGCAGGTCTGCCAGCGGCTGAAGGCATATCGGCAGCGCTACTCTATGGTGGTGTTTGCTTGCTGGCGAGCATGCCGGGCATTTGGGTCATATCCAAACGGTAGAGCTGATCCGGCCCCATCGGGAATGCCGTCACCGCCGGTCGCAGGGCCTCATCCATATGTTCAACGGCCGGTAATTGCAGCCCCGTTGGCCCAGCGCCGATGATCACCGGGGCGATCGTCAGGTATAGGTAATCCACCAAACCTGCCGCAATCCAGGCCGATACCGTTCGTGCGCCCCCCTCAACCAACAATCGTTGGATACCAGTCTCGGCGAGTGCTGCACGGATATCAGCGACCGTTGTTGAAGCGGGGGTCAGACGACGCCCTGCCGCCGGCACCTGAACACCGGGCGGCGCGAGCACCCAAGTAACCGCACTGTCATCAGAAAACACCCGCCAATCATCACTCAGACCAGGGCGGGTGACATGCACCACTCGCAATGGATTGGGCCCGCTCACAGCACGCACCGTAAGCTGCGGGTCATCGGCCACCACCGTACCGGCTCCCACAAGCACGGCATCACAGAGTGCGCGCAATCGATGCAGATGTGTGCGGTCTGCCGGGCTGGTCACAAACTGCGCATGCCCACTTGCCGTAGCAATTCGGCCATCCAGGCTTTGCCCCAATTGCGCAATCACCAATGGCGCCTCAGTCGGGGCAGAGAGGATGGGTGCATAGCGTCGCTGCAGCGTCTCCGCCGCTTCCTCAGCTGATAGCCCCTGCAGGTCGGTCGGCATTGGATCGGCCGCATGCGTTGGCCAAGTTAAAGCATCTGCATGACATTGCCGCAGCAGCGTCTGCCAACAATGCTCAACCGTGGCGGTCATGCCAGCTTTTCCAGCCTATTCAAACGCTGCTCAAGCAATCCAGGAAACCGCTTAAACCAGGTGGCGTTAAGCGGTGAGGGATGCGGTAATGGATGCAACCGTAATGCGCGCATGCTCTGGCCCGGCAACGAGTAATCAATGGTCAGTGAGGTCGCAAAACGATCAGCACGCTGCCAGTGGTGAGACAAGTGCTGCTGCAGCGCTTTGGGCTGGTGAATGGCAAACCAAAAAAACGCCTCTCGCCCTAGGGTGATCACGTCTTGTCCCTGCCAAAGCCCGGTCAGCACCGCGGCCACCAATGGCTGAAAACGCCGTTTGATCGCCATTGACCAGGCTTTGTTGCCCAGTGGCTTGTACGGCACGGTATTGAGCCAGAAATACGATTCACCAGCCTTGAGCGCCTGTTCGGTAGTCACCATTTCGCCATGATGATGGCGCTGATAAAGCACCCGGCGGAGCTGCCTGCCACCGGCACCTATAAAAGGCACGCCGTGGTGAATCTCATCTTTCCCGGGGTCGCGGCCAAAAAAAGCAATCGGGGCATCGGCGGGGCCGAGCCCGAAAACAGGCTCGCGCACATCCCGTCCCGCCGCCGCGTACACGGGGGCATCGACCCCGGGCAGTTCCGTGGCCTCGGATTGAAATCGCGCCAGCAGCGGCGCGGGCAGCAACTGCATGTCAGTGCAATGTCGCCTGACGCTCCCGCGTCTCTCGCAGCACGCCGACCACGTCCTCTTCCCAGCTCTTTGCCAACTCGGACTGCGCCATCATGGCCGAGATTTCATCGGCGCTGACCGGCGCCCCGCCCTCATCACCAACAGCAAGCCGCGAATGATGCTCATCACGCAACTCATAGGCACGCTCACCGCTGTCGCCATCGCCCACACGCAGAGTAATCTCATCGGAATCGATCACCGCGCGCCAATTCACCTGCGCCATCCAGCCACGGGCATTGGAGTAGAGCGAGACGCCCGCCAGTTCATGGCCGCTTTTGCGCTCGGTATCCATGACATGGACACTGCTGGTGAGATGCTCGAAGGGCGCATCTTTGAGAATCCGGAGCAGATCTTCCTTTGGGATCACGGAATCAGAACTCATCACAGGGACCCTCGCTCGGTTGCTTTCATCGAATAGTCTCATCATACAACCCGATTGTCGGTCTGTTGAGTCATTCCGCTTTCGGGTATTATCCCAATCTTTGCGATTACCCCTTTAGAAGCCACCGGCAATCGCCATGTCCAACACATCAAACCAGAAACGTCGGCGCGCCGAGCGCACCCGAGCGTTTATTGAAGAACTAATCCAACGCTTTCCGGCCTGTTTCAGTGCCGATGCCGCAGCGGTGCGCCCGCTTGCCATTGGTATTGAAAAGGAATTGAAAAAAGCACTGGCCGCAGAGGGTGACGATGCCCCACCGGGATGGCTGATCCGCCAGGCTTTGGCGCGCTACACGCGCGCTCCGGCCTATCTTGCCGCCATCATGGCCGGGGGAGATCGTATCGATCTTGAGGGCAAGGCGGTGGAGCCGGTTACCGAAAGCGCCATTGCACATGCAAAAGAGCGTCGCGCCGAGCAAAAAGCCCAAGCGGCAGAACGGCGCCGTCAACGCGCTGAACAAGCCGCGGAAAAACGTCAGCAAGAGAAACTCCAGCGGCTTGCGGATCACTTTAATCATTGAGTTTTTATCAACCAAAGACAAAGAGCGAATAGTGGAGCGAGCAATTAATCTTGCGGAAATGAGTCTGGAAGCATTGGATGCCCTGCGCGCGCAGGTCGATTCAGAACTCGAAGCCCGCGCCTTTGAGGAACAAATGCGCCAGGAGCTGCAATCCCACATGAAAAAGCAGGCCTGGATTGAGAGCCATCATGAGGCACAGCGACGGCGTCGCTAGTTCCCCCTGCTAAGAACGGCCTAGCTATCTGCGCCACCGGCTGGGCTTACAATCATCGGCTATACCCCCGAGGCTGTTCACGAGGACCCCACACCGGGATACTGGCGGCCGGCACACGCCAACGAGCTCAAGTAGGAGTAATGGGTTGATCTGGGAAGGCTGGCTGACGATCGCCGTGGTACTGATGGTGTTGGGAGGACTGGCGAGCGGCCGTTTCTCACCGGTGGCAATTCTGTTTTGTGGCCTGGCGGTGCTGGTCACAACAACTGCCATCACCGGAAGTGAGCGGTTAATCGATGCACCCGATCTGGCAAGCGGTTTTGGCAGCACAGGCTTACTAACCGTTGGGCTTTTGTTTGTCGTTGCAGCCGGGCTCACGCGCACCGGTGGTGTCGCACTGCTGACCCGGCCCCTGCTTGGCGGCGCCGGCGGTCTTCGCTCAGCACAGTGGCGACTGCTCACGCCTGTGGCTGGACTCAGCGCATTTTTAAACAACACACCTATTGTGGCGCTTTTCCTGCCGGTGGTTGATGACCTGGCGCGCCGACTAAAAGTCCCCGCCTCTAGGCTCTACTTGCCACTTAGCTATGCCGCCATTCTGGGGGGCACCTGCACGCTGATTGGCACCAGCACCAACTTAATCATCAATGATCTGTTAAGCACTCAGACCACCGACGCTGGATTAGCGCTATTCGATCTTGCCTGGGTTGGGGTGCCGGTGACGATCGTGGGTCTTGCCTATATTTTGGTCACTTCAGGCGTGTTGTTACCAGACCGTCGTGAGGCAATGGCAGAGCGCCTTGACCCCAAACGCTACACCGTTGAGGTGGAAGTGGTTGCAGACGGCCCACTCGTAGGGCAAAGCATTGAGGAGGCGGGACTACGGCATCTCAACGACCTATTCCTTGCCGAAATCGATCGTCGCGGCCGGATTATCCCCGCTGTAGCCCCCAGCGAAATCCTCCAAGACGGCGATCGGCTGGTGTTTGTCGGCGTGCTCGAATCAGTCGTCGATCTGCATAAGATGCGCGGCTTAAAACCTGCCACCGATGCCGTGGATGATTTAGATGAACCCAGACGCGAGCGCTGCCTGGTCGAGGCTGTTGTCTCACAATCCTGTCCGCTGATCGGCCGCAGCATTCGCGCAGGGCGCTTTCGCGAGCGCTATCAGGCCGCGGTCATTGCCGTCTCGCGAGGTGGGCGGCAACTCACCGGCAAGCTTGGTGATATCGTCCTGCGCCCCGGCGATACCCTGCTGCTGGAGACTCACCCTAGCTTCGTCGAGCGCCAGCAAGACTCGCGGGATTTCTATCTGGTCAGTGGCGTTGCTGATTCCGCACCGCCGCAGCATGAAAAAGCCGCTATTGCCCTGCCTATTCTGATTGGCATGGTCATTCTGGCCACCACGCCCTGGGTGAGTATGCTCAATGCCGCACTGCTCGCCGCCATTGCACTCATCGCCACACGTTGCATGAACTTAAGCGAGGCCATTCGCAATATTGACTGGAATGTATTGCTGGTGATCGGCGCGGCATTAGGCCTCGGTCAGGCGATGCACAACAGCGGCGCAGCGCAGGTCATTGGCGAACAAGTCATGGCACTGACGGCCGGACAGCCACTGCTTACGCTGGCGGCCATTTACCTAATGACGCTCATTGCCACCGAGGTCATCACCAATAACGCAGCAGCGGTACTGATCTTTCCCATTGCCATGGCGGCTGCAGAATCAATGGGCGTCTCAGCAACGCCGTTTGTCATCGCCATTATGGTGGCAGCCTCAGCCGCGTTCGCGACACCGATTGGCTATCAGACCAATCTCATGGTCTATGGCCCTGGCGGTTATCGATTTATGGACTATGTGCGTTTTGGCCTGCCGCTTGATCTGATCGTAATGACGGTTGCACTGCTGATCATCCCGCAGGTCTGGCCACTTTAGTTCGTCATCGCTAGGCTGGTACCCATGAAGCACAAACTCGATTATCAGCAGGCGAGCCAACAGGTTGAACAAGCTTGGGCGGATAGCATCATTCCCGCACTCGAGGCGTTTATCCGTATTCCTGCCCTCTCGCCTGCCTTCGATACCCAGTGGGCCAAACAGGGCCATATCGATGAGGCAGTCGCCCTGGCAGAGGAATGGTGCCGTGAAACCGCACCGCCCGGCAGCGATATTGAGGTGATTCGCCTGCCTGGGCGCACACCGGTGTTATGGGTGGATATACCCGGCACGGGCCCAGGTGAGGCCCTGCTCTATGGCCATCTGGATAAACAGCCTGAGGCAAGCGGCTGGGATGCTGATAAAGGCCCGTGGCAACCCGTGAGGGTGGGTGATCGGCTTTATGGCCGCGGCTCAGCGGACGATGGCTATGCGCTTTTTGCCTCACTGCAGGCCATTAAAACCGTGCATGACCAAGGCGTCGCCCATCCGCGCTGCATGCTGCTGATTGAATGCGCCGAGGAGAGCGGCAGCCCCGATTTACCCGCGTACATGGATCATCTTGCACCGCGACTTGGACAACCGGGGCTGGTGGTCTGCCTTGACTCCGGCTGCGCAAACTACGATCAGCTATGGGTGACGACATCCCTGCGGGGAATGGCGGCAGGCGATCTGCAAGTCCGAGTGCTCAATCAGGGCGTCCACTCTGGCGATGCCGGTGGCGTGGTGCCCTCAAGCTTCCGTATCGCCCGCGCCCTGCTTGATCGTCTGGAGGACGCAGCCAGCGGGCAGATCAAACTATCTGCCCTCAACGCTGAGATCCCACAGGAGCGCGTTGACCAGGCCAAGGCCGCGGCGTTGGTCATAAGAGATGCTATGCAGGAGAAATTCCCCTGGGCCGGCGCCACCGCACCAGCGCAATCGGATACTGCCGAGCTCATTTTAAATCGGACCTGGCGATCCTGCCTGGAGGTGATCGGAGCGGATGGACTGCCTGAGAGCGAAGCCGCCGGCAATGTACTACGACCGGAGACGCGATTACGTCTGTCGCTGCGCCTGCCCCCCACTGTGGACGGCGATTTGGCGACAAAGGCAGTCGCAGCCGCTCTGACTGATAATCCTCCCCAAGGCGCGGAAGTGCGCTTTTCAGCTGCAGGCGCTGCCAATGGCTGGAACGCACCGGCCTTTGCCGGTTGGCTAGGCGACAGCCTTGCAACAGGTTCGCAGCGGTGGTTTGGCCGCGAGGCGGTTTTCATGGGCGAAGGCGGCAGCATTCCACTGATGAATCTGCTGGCGCAACGCTTCCCTGCCGCGAAATTCCTGGTCACCGGTGTGCTCGGCCCCGGATCCAATGCACATGGGCCCAATGAATTCTTGCATCTGGGAATGGCCAAAGGGCTCACCGGCGTTGTTGCCGAGGCCCTGGCCGCCCAAGCCGCTACCAGGGAATAGGCTCGCCGTCCCAGGCAAGAAAGCGCCCGGAGTCTTCGATGCCTGCGCCGTCGATGACATCCAACAACTTGCCCGCAGCAAATTCCGGGGTAAACAGCTTGCCATCCGGCACCCGCGACTGAAACGGCTCAGACAAGGCCGTATCGGTTGTCCCTGGATGCAACGCGAGAGAAATCAGTTGTTTGGCACGGCGGCCGGATTCAATCGCAAGCCCTCGGGTGAACATGTTCTGCGCGGCTTTACTCATTCGATAGGCATACCAACCGCCCAAGCGGTTATCAGTAATGCTGCCAACCCGGGCTGAGAGGCTGGCATAAACCGCGCGTTCCTGATGACTCAGCAGGCCGATGAAAGCGCGCGCGATGAGTGCAGGCGCCATGGCATTCACCGCAAAATTTTGCATCAGTCCATCTGCCGATAAATCTTCCAATCGCTTCTCAGGGCGAATCCGCGCCTCGGCATCATGCAAAAAGCCAAAGGCGTTAATGAGCAGATGCAGCCGGGGCGTGATCTCGCCGACTTGTGCGGCCAGTGCTGCTAATGCCTGTTCATCGGTAATGTCGACGGCCACGGGCCGAATCCGTTCACCATATTGATCTTGCAAGGCCTGCAGCATTTCACTGCCGGGGTCGCGCGTTGCCGCCCAAACCAAACCCACCTGGGTGTGCGCCAGCAATCGATGAACGAATGCGGCGCCAAGCCCGCCATTTGCACCAAAAATTAAAGCGACCGAATTTTCACTGATTGTCTGCATGGCCTACTCCTTGCACCGGAGTACAATCACCGCATGCATCCGCCACTGATTCAACCCACCGAATACGGTCTTTATTGCGCCGCCGGCGATTTTTATATCGATCCGTGGCGGCCGGTGCAGCGCGCGGTCATCACACATGCCCATGCCGATCATGCCCGCAGTGGCAGTGCGCATTACTGGGCGGCGCAACCCGGCCTGGGCCTGCTACAACGCCGACTTGGCAGCAAGCACGACATTACCGGTCTTAATTATGGGGAGCCGATCGCGTTTGGCGATGTTAGCGTCAGCCTGCATCCGGCTGGCCATATTCTAGGCTCGGCACAGGTGCGCGTTGCCCATGCCGGTGAGGTTTGGGTAGCTTCGGGCGACTACAAACGTGATGCCGACCCCACCTGCGCGGCTTTTGAAGTGATCCCCTGCGATACCTTTATCACCGAGGCAACTTTTGCGCTTCCGGTCTATCGCTGGCCCTCGGCAAGTGTCGTTGCCGCCGATATCCATCAGTGGTGGCGGATCAATGCGGCAGAGGGCCGGACAACCGTGCTTTTTAGCTATGCGCTTGGTAAGGCTCAGCGTCTTTTGGCGGAATTACCCAGCGCGCATCCAGGGCCCATCTATTTACACGGTGCTGTCGCGCCATTAACCCAAGACTACCGTGACGCGGGTGTCGAATTACCCCCCACGCGCACAATTGGCGAGGCGCCGAAAGATGAAGATTTCGGCAACAGCCTGGTCATCGCGCCACCCAGCGCTGCCGGCTCCACATGGATGCGACGCTTTCGCAAACCCGCGACTGGCTTTGCCTCGGGCTGGATGCGCATCCGCGGCAATCGTCGCCGTCGTGGTTATGATCGTGGATTTGTCATCTCCGATCATGTGGACTGGCCAGGCCTATTACAGACGATCGCCGATACCGGTGCACACCACGTCCTAACCACCCATGGCCGTGCGGATGAGCTGGTACGCTATCTCAATGAGCAGGGCCTCGACGCCGCGCCATTGAACACCCTCTATGGCGAAGACGAGGAAAGCGGTTGATGCAGGCATTTGCGCAACTCTTCCAGCAGCTTGATGAGGCCCGCGGCACCAATGCCAAAGTCGCGGCCATGACGGATTTCTTTGCCACTACCACCGAGGCTGACGGCGCCTGGGCGGTATATTTTTTGAGCGGCCGGCGAATTAAGCGACTGATCGGGCCACAACGCCTGCGCGATTGGCTGGCAAGCGCTACCGGCCTGCCGGCCTGGTTGGTTTCTGAGACCCACGAACACGTCGGCGATCTGGCCGAGACCATTGCACTGATGTTGCCGGGACAAGAAACCACGGTTGCCGACCAGCGCGGCCTGGCCGAGTGGGTGGAGGCCGAAATTCTGAGCCTGCGCGACGGCGATGAGGCGCAATGCCAGGCGCAAGTCACCGCCGCCTGGCAACGTCTGGATGCGCCAGGGCGATTCCTCTACAGCAAACTGATTACCGGCGCACTGCGGGTGGGCGTCTCGCAAACGCTGGTCGAGCGCGCACTGGCCCGAGCAAGCGGCCACCCTCAGGCCGTCATTGCCCATCGAATGATGGGCCAATGGACACCCACCGCGGATTTCTACCGCGGACTCTTCAGCGAGCGGGCGGAGCATGAGGATGCCTCCCGGCCCTACCCCTTCTTTTTGGCCAATCCACTCGAAGATGACCCAGCCACTGCACTTGGGGATATCCACGAGTGGCAAGCAGAATGGAAATGGGATGGGATTCGCGCCCAGCTTGTGCGTCGTGCTGACGCAACCTACCTATGGTCACGCGGTGAGGGGCTAATTGGCGAGAGCTTCCCGGAGATCATGGAGGCCGCTCAGGCCCTGCCGGCGGACACCGTGATCGATGGCGAAATCCTTGCCTGGCGGGATGATGTCCTGTCATTTGCACAACTGCAGCGGCGCTTGGGGCGCAAGCGTGTGGGTAAGAAACTGCTTGATGAAGTTCCGGTGCGGTTACTCGCTTATGATCTGCTGGAGCAAGGCAGTGATGACCTGCGTGAGCGACCCCTAGGTGCCCGGCGACAAACACTGGAGGCATTAATGACGGGCATAACACCGCCACTGATGCTCTCCCCATTGGTTGCGGCCGCGGACTGGCAGGCGCTGACGGCGCTGCGCAGCGAATCCCGGGCGCGCGGCGTAGAAGGGTTGATGCTCAAGCGCCGGGATAGCGCCTATGGCACTGGACGGCCACGCGGGATGTGGTGGAAGTGGAAAATTGAGCCACTGACCCTGGATGCCATATTGGTCTATGCCCAACCCGGACATGGCCGACGTGCCAATCTCTACACCGACTATAGCTTTGCCATCCACGACGGTGACCAGTTGGTGCCGATTGCCAAGGCCTATTCCGGGCTAACCGATGCTGAAATCCGCCGGCTTGACCGCTGGATACGTCAAAACACCCGAGAGCGTTTCGGGCCCGTTCGCTCTGTTGAGCCGCAACAGGTGTTTGAACTGGCGTTCGAGGGCATCGCACCCTCCTCGCGGCATAAATCCGGACTGGCCCTTCGCTTCCCAAGAATCAAGCGCTGGCGCGAAGACTTAGGCCCGGCAGACGCCGACACACTGGATCAGGCCAGAGCATTGCTGCCATGAATCAGGCTATACATCCGGCGCTGGAGGGATGGTTTGAGCAGCAGGGCTGGCAGCCCGCTGAGTTTCAACGATTGGCCTGGCAGGCTTATTTGAACGGTGAGAGTGGGCTTATCCACTCGGCCACCGGCTCGGGTAAATCCTTGGCCGCCTGGGGTGGCCCAATGCTGCAGGCCCTCAACGGCGGAGCACCTAATGGCCTGCAAGTACTGTGGATCACCCCGTTGCGCGCACTGGCCGGTGACACGGTGAAAAATCTCAGCAGCGCCTGTACAGGTGTTGGTCTGGACTGGCGGGTAGAAAAACGCACGGGGGATACCAGTGCCAGCGCCCGATCGCGTCAGCGCCGCCATCCACCCGAGGCCTTGGTGACCACGCCAGAGAGCCTCTCATTAATGCTCTCCTATGCCAATGCCAGCAATCAATTCAAATCGCTCAAGGCGGTCATCGTCGATGAGTGGCATGAACTCATCGGCAGCAAGCGCGGCATCCAGCTGGAACTTTGCCTGGCGCGACTGCGCGCACTCGTGCCCACGCTCCGCACCTGGGGGCTGTCGGCAACATTAGGCAATCTCAATGAAGCCCGCGATTGCCTGCTAGGCACGCGGAATGACACCGGTTGTTTGATCGAAGGCCCGGCGGCGCGTCCGGTTGCCATTCGCGCGGCTCTTCCAGATGGTGTATCACGCTTCCCCTGGGCCGGCCATCTGGGTACGCATCTCATGACTGCCGTCATTGATCACCTGGAATCCGCTGGCAGTTGCCTGTTATTTACCAACACCCGATCTCAGGCCGAGCGCTGGTTTGAGGCATTACTGCATGCCCGCAGTGACTGGCTGGAAGGCCTTGGCCTGCATCATGGCTCCATTGACCGCAGCCTTCGTGAGCGTATCGAAACCGGACTGGCCAAAGGTGAATTTCGCTGTGTTGTGGCCACTTCAAGCCTCGATTTGGGCGTGGACTTCTCACCCGTGGATCGGGTGATTCAAATTGGTAGCCCCAAAGGTGTTGCTCGACTGGCACAACGTGCGGGTCGCAGCGGTCATCAGCCCGGCGGCGAGAGCAGCATTCTCTGCATACCAACCCATGCCCTGGAGCTCATTGAGATCGCCGCGGCAAGGCGTGCCTGGCAAGCCGGGCGCATTGAGGCACGCAAACCTCTGCGCGACTGTCTGGATGTACTCGCGCAACATCTAGTGACGCTGGCCGCAGGTGAGGGCTTTGATGCCACGAACACACTGAATGAAATCCGCAGCACACATGCCTATGCCGGCCTCAGTGATGAGGCCTGGAATTGGACATTGACGTTCATCACACAGGGCGGCCCCGTACTCGCCGCCTATCCGGACTTCCAGCGCGTTGTTCAAGGTGAAGACGGACATTATCGAATTGCCGGGCGCACGCATGCGATGCGTCACCGCATGAGCATTGGCACCATTACCAGCGATGCCGCCATCGCGGTGCGTTTTCAGGGCGGCGGCCATATCGGGACGATCGAAGAGTCCTTTATTGCCCGCCTCAAGCCCGGTGATGTCTTTCTCTTTGCCGGACGCAGTCTGGAGCTTGTCCGAGTCCGTGATCTGACCGCTTATGTCCGCCGTGCCGGTCGTCGTCGTCAGGCCATACCACGCTGGCAAGGTGGCCGTCTGCCGATCTCAGGCACCCTGGCCGATGAGGTGCTGACACTACTGGCCGAGGCCGATGCTGGCGAGTTTCATGAACCCGAACTGGCCGCCATACAACCGCTGATTACGCTTCAACAGACCGTCTCTGCGCTGCCAACACCGGCAATCCTGCTCATTGAGCAGAGTCAGTCACGCGAAGGCGAGCATTTATTCGTCTATCCGTTTGCCGGACGGCTGGTTCATGAAGGCCTGGCCGCGCTGCTTGCCTGGCGTCTAGGGCAGATTCAGCCCGCTACTTTCAGCATCGCAGTGAATGACTATGGCCTGGAGCTATTGAGCGATGCGCTGCCAGTGTTAGAGCCAACGGCATGGCGCGCGTTGCTCAGCCCGGATCATCTGCAGGCAGACTTATTGCAAGCGCTTAATGCCAGTGAACTGGCCCGCCGTCAATTCCGGGATATCGCAAGAGTAGCCGGACTTGTCTTCCAGGGTTATCCCGGCCGTGGCAAAACCGCTCGCCAACTGCAGGCCTCAAGCGGGCTTATATTCGATACGCTTAGCCAATATGATCCCGACCATCGGCTATTGGCACAGGCGCAAACGGAAGTCTTGGAAAGTACGCTCGAAGTCCAGCGGCTTCACGCCACACTGACCGATATTGCCGAGAAGAAACTGCGCATTCAGCAGACCGAGCGTTTCAGCCCGTTGGCTTTTCCGCTATGGGCCGAGCGACAGCGCTCTCGCCTGAGCACAGAGCGCTGGGAAGACCGAGTCAAACGGATGGTTGAGCAACTCGAGCGCGCCGCCTCATGACTCAGTCTGAGCACAAGCTCCAAGTTGACCTTGGCCATCTGCAGCTGACTTTGCTGCCCGAGCGGGCGGCGTACTGGGCAGATCGCAAGACATTGCTAGTGGCAGATCTGCATCTGGGTAAGAGCGAGGCTTTTCGTCGTGCAGGCGTGGGGATTCCAGAGGGTGACACTCAGGACACACTGGCCAGACTGCAAAGCCTGATTGAACGCTATAACCCCCAGGAATTGATACTATTGGGCGATATTCTGCATGCGCGGCTCACGGCAACCAGCCCCCTCCCCAATCAAATCAGGGCATGGCGCCAGACATTAACCATTCCCAAAATAACCGCCATTATCGGCAATCATGATCATGACCTCGAGCGTATCCGCAGCGCTTTTCATATCGATCCAGAGGGAGAGATCGTGGATGGCCTATGTCTGCTGCATCATCCACCGGAGAACCGTCTCGGGACCCCGTGGGTAGCGGGTCACTGGCATCCGGTTGCGCAGTTACGTCATGGTGGCGACCGATTACGCCTGCCGGTCTTTGTTCGCAAATCCAAGGAAGGACTGATTCTGCCGGCCTTTGGCAGTTTCACTGGCGGTCACGAAGTCCCGGCGCTGAAGGGCGATCAACGTTATGCCACCAGTGGCCAGAGAATCTTTGCTCTGGAAAACGATTAGGCAAAAAAAAGCCGACATGTTTGCCGGCCAAGAGGAGGAGAGAGAGAAAACTGTTTGTTGCGTTGCATTATAGCAACATGATTCATTAAATTGCCTGTTCTCGCGGCGCTCAGCATTTATTCTTGATACGCATCAATTTTTGCTAGCCGGGCGGTTTTCCAAGGCCTTGAGACGCCGATCAATGCCGCGGACCAAATCAAGGATTTCTTCACGCTCTCGATGGGCGCGGGCTTCAATTTCGCCGCGTCGCTCATCTTCGGCTTCCCAATGCGCTGTCTGCATCGTGTTGACGATAATACCGATGAAAAGGTTCAAAATTGTGAAAGCCGTCACCAGAATGAAGGAGACGAAATACAGCCAGGCATAGGGATAGGTCTCCATAACTGGACGCGCAATGCCCATCGACCAGCTTTCAAGTGTCATCACCTGAAACAGCGTGTACATCGAAAGCCCCAGCGTGCCAAACCAATCCGGGAAGCTGGCGGCGAAAAGCTCGGTACCCATCACACCAAAGATGTAGAACACCAGCCCCAATAAAAAGACAATCCAGCCAATACTGGGGATTGCGGTGATCAACGCCTCAATGAGCAGCCGCAGCCGGCGTACCGTTGATAACAAACGCAGCACCCGCAGAATACGCAGCGAGCGCAAAATGCTCAGTGGCCCGGCCGTTGGCACTAACGAAATGCCCACGATCAGAAAGTCAAAGACATTCCAGCCGCTTTTAAAAAACCGAGGCCCCCAGGCAAACAGCTTGATGGCAATCTCGGCGGCGAAAATAAAAACAACAGCCGCCTCAAGCCCAAGAATCCAGCTGCCCGCCACCGACATCACACCTTCAGATGTCGCCAGGCCCAGTAACAACGCATTAAAGACAATCAACCCAATGATGAAATTGCGCGGCCCCGCTGACTCGATCCATGTGCCCGCCGCTGCACGCCATTGCCCCCAATGCTTCATGACATCTCCTGTCTTAACGCTGCGGCCTTCTCCCTGATCGCCGCGCGCTCATCGGATGATTTACGCTGCAGGTTGCGATACTGAAATTGTAATCGCCGATTGTCCGCAAGTTTTTCCTCATGCCGGTCCAGAAACTCCCAGTAGAGCGTGGTGAAAGGACAGGCGGTATCGCCCACAGCCTTTTTTGGGTCATAACGACAACCGCGGCAGGCGTTACTCTGCCGAGAAATATAGGCGCCGCTGGCACAATAAGGCTTAGTGCCCACGACACCACCATCAGCAAACTGGCTCATCCCAAGCGTATTCGGCAGACTCACCCAGTCGACCGCATCCAGATAAAGCGCCATATGCCAGGCATGAAAGGCATAGGGATGCGCGCCGTAAAGCTGCGCGAACAAACCCAGAACCATCAGCCGCTGAATATGATGCGCATAGCCATAGCGCAGCACGGCAGCCATGGCATCGGCAACGCAGGCCATGTCGGTCTTTCCATCCCAGAAAAACGAAGGTAACGGCTGCTCATGGCCAAGTGCATTACCCTTAGCGTAGTCCGGCATCTTCAACCAATAGACCCCGCGGACAAATTCTCGCCAACCCAGGATCTGGCGGATAAAACCCTCAACGGCGTTGAGCGGAGCCGCCCCGGATTGCCAGGCCGACTCAGCCTCAGCCAAACAATCACGCGGGTTGAGTAAGTGCAGATTAAGCGCTGCCGAGAGCCGGGCGTGATAAAGCAATGGCTCGCCGGTCCAAATGGCATCCTGAAAAGTCCCAAAGGCGGACAGGCGGTGCGCGATGAAATCCGCCAACGCAGCACGCGCATCATCCGGGGTTACCGGTTGATCAAAATCTCGAGCATCACCGGGGTGGTCGGCAAACCGTTCTGTGACCATCGCGATGACATTCTGGGTTGTTGTATCCGGCGCAAACCGCGGATGCACAGGTAACTCTCCCGGCCCATCGGCGCCGAATGCAGCACGATTATCCTGGTCAAAATTCCAGGCATCCCCAGCCGGTTTACTCCCCTCCATGAGAATATCGTGGCGCTTTCGCATGCTGCGGTAGAAATGCTCCAGCGTCAGGGTTTTACGACCCTCCGCCCAGCGCGCAAATGCCTCACGGCTTGCTAAAAAATGCCGATCACGCCGCCAATCAAGCGCTGCACCAGCCTGCGAGATAACGGCCAAAAGATCTTGTTCAATCTGCCAATCACCAGTCTCCATCATGACCACAGACGCAGGCGAAAGCTGCTTGAGATCAGCTCTCAGTCCGGCCGCAAGGCTTTTCAGCGGCGCATCGGCAGGCTGGTCCTCGATGGCCTGATAATGCACCGTAATACCTTGGACGCGCAGCGCATCACGTAGATGCCGCATAGCCGAGAAAAACAGCACCAGGCGCTGCTGATGATTGCGCCCACGCCGGGCCTCCGCGCTCGATTCCATCATCCAAACGGCATCCTGTGCCGGATCCAGGTCATCAAAAAGCGGGCCCTCGGGATCAAGCTGATCGCCCAGGACAATAATCAGATTGCGCAGACCACTCACCGCGCCATGGCCTCCTGCATCGGCGGGACTAACAGGGAAGGGTCAATGCGCTGATCAAACCAGTTCATCCGCCAGTCAAGATGCGCGCCGGTCACTCGGCCGGTTGCGCCCACACGGGCTACGGTATCGCCTTGCTGCACTCGGTCACCCACGGCCACCAGCATTTCCGAGAGATGCAGGAAGGTCGACGACAGCCCCTGTCCATGATCGATAATCATGGTCCCGCCGGAGAAGAAAAGATCAGGTTCAGCTAGCGTGACAATCCCGTCCGATGGAGCAAGCACTGGCGTGCCGGTTGGCATGGCGATATCGATACCGTAATGCGGCTGCCGCGGCTGGCCATTGAGAATGCGTTGACTGCCATAGACTCCCGATATCGGCCCTATTACCGGCCAAATCCAGCCGGCCGCGAACAGTCGCTCATCCGCGCTAGTGCTGCGCGCCTGACCAACCAGCGCATTATCGCGTCGGATGCGCTCAAGGGTCTGCGCATCGGGTGAGACCTGATTGCTTGGCAGCCCATCAATACGTTGTATATCGTAGTCGCGAGTGGCAATCGCCAAGACATGGACCTGCTGCTCTCCCGATGGCAATGAGACGGTCACCCGCACTTCTGCCGGTGCATCGCGGCCAAGGCCCAGCAGAAATCGGCCTGTCTCATCCACCGGTATTTCATGGCCCAATGCCTGGACGCGCGCACCCATTGGCACTTGGCCTTCTAATAGCCCGCCCTGTCGCTGCGGCCCGTCTATCTCCAGTGCCTGTGCCAGCGGGGCAAAAACCAGCCAAAAGAGCGCCAGCACCAGCGCACAGCGGGTTATCGACATTAAGCGCATTAAGCCTCCCGAGTTGGCCGTTCAAAGGCCATCATGTAATTCACCGCCATACTGCGGGTGTAGCGAAAACGCCGCGTCAGCGGGCTCACCGCCACACCGGTTTCATCAACCAGAGACAAACCCGCGGTTTTTAGCGGCGCACGGACCTCATCGGGCCGGCGCAGTTTGCGGTACTGATGCGTGCCCTTGGGTAACCAGCGCAAGACATATTCGGCACCAAAAATCGCTGTGAAGCCGGCAAGCAGCGTCCGGTTAATGGTTGCCACAAACATCATCCCCCCCGGCGCCACCGTATCCGCGCAATGGCTGAGGAAATCGGCCACCCCCTCCACATGCTCGACCACTTCCATATTCAGCACCACGTCATAACCGGCAGGGGGG
>CBFHTR010000016.1:0-17287 GCA_965658695.1 Spiribacter sp. | reverse complement strand
TCTTCCTGCCAAGCCATGGGAATGGGTTCGGGATATTCCAGCGCCCGGTCGGCGGCCAACAGATCCGCGGCTCGGGCTTCGGTGGCACCGGCCACGCGATCGGCCAGCCAGGCGACGCCGGTGACAGCGGCGACGGCAATGACCACGGCCAGCGCCAGCAGGCGCAGTTCACCGCCCCGCCAATCGCGATAAAGCAGGCGCAATGCCAGCATCAGGCGGCCTCCAGCGCCAGCGCGCCCTCACGTAGGTAGCGGACATGCGCGCAGCGCGCGGCGACGGCCTGATCATGCGTGACCAACACCAGCGTGGTGCCGTGATCTCGGTTGAGGGCAAAAAGCAGATCAATAATCTGCTCACCGGTGCGATGGTCAAGGTTGCCCGTGGGTTCATCGGCAAAGAGGATTTGCGGCTCACTGATAAAGGCGCGTGCCAGGGCCACGCGCTGCTGCTCACCACCGGAGAGTTGCGCGGGGTAATGTGCCATACGCGCTTTCAGTCCCACCCGCTCCAACGCCTGCCGCGCCTTCTCGACCGCCTCGCTATCGCCAGCAAGCTCAGCGGGCAGCATCACATTCTCAAGCGCTGTCAGCCCCGGCAGCAGATGAAAGGCCTGAAAGACAAAACCCACGCGCCCGGCGCGCAGGCCGGCTCGAGCATCTTCGTCCATTTGCGTGAGGTCATGACCAGCCATCACCACCTCGCCGTCTGTGGGCAGATCAAGCCCTGCAAGCAGACCCAACAACGTGGATTTGCCCGACCCGGAGGTACCGAGAATGGCCAGAGAGTCACCGGCATCAATGCTAAGATTGAGCTTTTCAAACAGACTGATTTCACCTTCCGGGGCCTGAAACCGCATGGCCAATGCGCGCGCCTCGAGAATGGGAGAAGCGGTGGAGGTAGCGTCCTTGTTGGCTGGCATGCGAAATCGACTCCTCAAGACAGTGTTGCTGTTGTCTGTGTTACTCGTTGGCAGCGGCCAAGCCCTGGCCGAGGCGCCTCGGGTACTGGTGCTGGGCGATAGCCTGTCGGCGGCCTACAACATGGCCACCCAAGATGGCTGGGTGGCGCTGCTAGAAGACCGGCTTGGCCCTGAGGCCCGCGTCATTAACGCCGCCATCGGGGGCGATACCACCGCCGGAGCACTTGCCCGACTACCCAATGCACTCGCCACGCACGATCCGGATATCGTCATTATTGCACTTGGCGGCAACGATGGCTTGCGTGGCGTGGCTCTGTCGGAATTTCGACAAAATCTGCTGGATATGATCGCCGCCATCCATACCGCCGACGCTGAGGCCATCCTGGCCGGCGTTCGCCTGCCCTCAAACTATGGCAGCGCGTTTATCAATCGGTTCCTCGCTGTTTACGAAGAAGTGGCCAATACCACCGGCGTGACGCTGGTACCGAAGATCCTCGCCGGTGTCGCCGAAGACCCCGCGCTGATGCAGGACGATGGCATTCACCCGAATGAAGCGGCCCAGCCCGTGATCCTTAACAACATTTGGCCAGCACTGACGCCGCTGCTGCAGGCACAAGCGGCGCATTAAACGCAGTCGGCAGGCCAACTGTCATGGTCATTGGCAGATGATCCGAGAATGGTGCATCCAGTACCTCGGCAGATTCCACCGTGAGACTAGGTGAAACCAAGATATGGTCGATATTGCGCTCCGGCCGCCAGCTGGGATAGGTGGGCAGGTCATGCAAAGGCTCGCGCAGACCGGTCTCAGCGCATAGGTATTGCAACTCTGGACTGCGTGAATGGCAGTTGAAGTCTCCCATCACGATTACATGGTCATAATCGGCGACCTGCTCGGCAACAAAAGCAAGCTGCGACAGCCGAGCGCGTTGGCTGAGTGAAAGATGCAACAGCACCACCACCAACTCGGCTGGCTGCTGGCCAAAATGCACCATCAGCGCGCCGCGCCCGGGGATGCGTCCGGGTAGACGGTGCTCGATCACCTGTTGCGCGGGCAGGCGGCTTAAAAGCCCCTTGCTGTGCTGGGCAAAGCGCCCCAGCGGACGATTGGTCTGCTGATACCAATGCGGGAAGTCGCCGGCTTCGGCCAAAAACGCGGCCTGATCGACAAAGCCGCTACGCAGGCTGCCGGCGTCCAGCTCTTGCAGGCCCACCAGATCAAATGACTGGGCGAGGGCACCGATACGACGCAGGTTGGGCAGGCGCTGGGCATCCGGCAGGATATGGCGCCAACCGCGGGTGAAGTACTGATGATAGGTGCGCGTTTCGATGCCCACCTGAATGTTGAAGCTCATCAGGCGTAGCGTTGCGGGCATCTGCAGCTCAGGGATTGCCAGCTTCCTCGGCAACCAGTGACTCGGCCACCTCGAGCATGCCCTGCTGGCCACCGGCGGCGCGAACATCAATCAGGTATTGCCCGGCAACACCCACCGCGGGTGTTCCCATCACGCGGTAGGCACTCACCATGCGCTCGGCACGGCTGACGTTGGAGTTAACCGAGAAGGAATCCAATGCAGCGAGCACATCGGTCTCGGTGACATCGGCGATCTCGGCATAAAACGCCGCGACATCATCACGAGAGCGAAAAGCGCGTCTATCCTCATGGATGGCATCAAAAAGCGCCGGGTGGGTCGTCTCAACAATACCCAGTGCTTCGGCGGCGTAGTAGGCACGCGCCAGCAGACGCCAGCTATCGCGGCCAAAAGTCACCGGCGTTTTCACAACCGTGACTTGATCGCCCATGGCCTCGGCCCAGGCACCAATCACCGGCTCAAAATCATGACAATGCGGGCAGCCGTAAGAGAAGAACTCGCGGACTTCAACACCTTCGCCCTCGGTGGCCTGCGGAGTTTGCAGCACTTGATAGGGCTGGGCCTGCACCGCAGCGGCCATCAATACACCGGCGATCATCAGCAAGACACGCATCATCAAACCTCTCATGGATTAAAGCTCACCGTAGGAATGCAACCCGGAAAGGAACATGTTAACGCCAAGGAAGGCAAACGTGGTGACAAAAAGGCCTGCGATTGCCCACCAGGCCATAAAGCGCCCGCGCAGACCCTTGGTATAGCGCAAATGCAGCCAGGCGGCGTAATTCAGCCAAACGATCAGCGCCCAAGTCTCTTTGGGATCCCACTGCCAGTAGGCACCCCAAGCCTCGGCCGCCCACAGCGCGCCCAAAATGGTGGCCACGGTAAAGAAGGCAAAGCCAAGGGCAATGGCCCGGTAGCTGACATCATCAATCTGTTTGAGCGTGGGCAGCCGCTTGGCCCAGGGGCTGTCATCTGAGACCCGATCACGGATGAGATAGGCAATACCCAGCATGGCGGCGATGGCGAAGCAGCCGTAGCCGACAAAGTTGGTCGGCACGTGGATTTTCATCCAATAACTATTTAGTGCCGGGACCAACGGCTCGATCTGATAGGCGCCACGGTCAAAGTGGTACCACAGCAAAAATCCGACCGAGGCGGTGATAATGAGCAACACAAAAAAGCCCATGGAGCGAGTTTTGTGCACACCCTCATAGTAGAGGTAGATCAGCGCGGTCATGACGGCAAAGAGGACGAACACCTCATAGAGGTTGCTCACCGGGATATAGCCGATGCCACCTTCGTATAAATGCGTCTCGTGCCAGCGCACCAAAAGACCAACCAGCCCGGCCGCTGCTGCAATCCAGGTCATGCGTGAGGCCACGCGACCAGTAAAGTCATTGCCGGTCACCAGCGCTGCGCCATAAACCAGGGTCGCCGCCGGGAACAGGGCGCTCATCCACATAATCGCCGACTGGCTGGAGAGCAGGTATTTCAAAAAGAAATCCTGCTCGGCCGAGGCCAGCTCCGGATATCGGGTGATGGCAAAAAGGCTCAATAAACAAACGCTTGCCATGTACCAGCGCGACACCGGCCAATGCCAGCCCAGACCAACCATGGTCAGCGCGGTGAAGAAGGTGATCACCACCTCGTAGCGGTTCATGACATCCCAAAGCCAGTAATAGGTGCCAATGGTTGCCACCAGCATGATGGCCGCCCAGGCCCAGTCGGCCACAGTCAGCCTCTGCCAGAGCGAGGGCTGGCGCATTTCCCGGAGCATTTCTTCGCGTGAAGCGACCATGTTGGTTGTCCTCAGTCCTTACGTTCTCGTTGCATCTGCCGATCGACCGCATCGGCAATGGTCTTGAATTCCTGCTCGAACTCCTCGGGCCGGCGCTGATTAGCGCCTGCCATAAGCAGATCCGTCCCGCCGCCTTCACGCGGCATGATCATCGCCCACACCCGGCGGTGTGAGACGTAGAAGAGCAAGAACACGCCCAGCACCAGCATGGCTGAGCCGGCATAGACGATGTTCTTGCCCGGGGCATAGGTAATCTGCAGCCCAGTCGCCTCACGGTGCTGGAAGTGATCGATTTCAAAAATAATCGGCGAGCCGTACTCAGACACCGCAGAGACGGCATTCATCATCGCCTCAAAAAAATCACGCTGCTCTTGGCTGGGATCCACCGAAAATACCGTCCCACCCTGCTGAGCGGCCAGCAGCTCTAAGTAGATTTCGAACATAGTCCGTTGCAGCACTGCGCGGGAGAACTCCAACAACATATCGGCGCGAGACGTGCCTGCCACACGGGCCTCCAGCTCTGCATTCACCGCGCCAAAGCCGCCCGTGAGCAATGTCTGAATCATGCTATGCGCGGTGCCTGCCACACGCTCACCCAGATCGGGATTTGCGATGCCCATGCGCGCAAGCAGCCGGTCAGCAGCACGCAGGGCCGCGGCATCGACGCGGGCGCGGTCATGCAGTGCCGAGTGGAAGGCCATGAAGGTATCCATCGATGCCCGGTCGTCGGCCGGAATATGCAGATAACGAAACGGCTCGCCGGCGCTGGCACGCATGCCATGCAGGTAATACCAGCGCCCTTCGACTTCGACGGGCGCCATATAGGTGTGGAATTCCCGCGCCTGACCGGCCTCATCACGCATGGTGTAGTTAACCGATGGGCCAACATTGCGGAATTCATCGCGCGCGCCGGTGCGCGTCACGGCACGCGGGTCGCGGTCAACGTTAAACAGCTGAAAATCATCAATCTCGAGGGTGCGGTTCAAAGCCCCCAGCTGCAAGTTGTGGTCTTCAAACACCCGCGCGTCGATGGGCAGCTTGGCTCCGGACCCATCGAGCAGATGCCCGGTCAATTCCAACCCGGTGCCGCCATCGGTAAAACTGGCCTGGTAGATGGTGTGCCCACGATGCGTGAGTGGGTGGTTCACCGAAATGGTCTGGCGGATCGGCTCATCCAGCAAGGGGTCATGGATGACCAGATCGCTTTCGTACGCACTGGGCATACCGTTGGGGTAATGCTCGATACGAAATTCTTCAACAAAGATCTCAAACGGCAGCTCTTGGACCACATAGCCGTCGCGCAGCTGCAAAAACACGACACCGCTGTTGGAGCCTTCCGGGATGGTGACATTACCCCGGAAAGAGCCACTATCGACCGGCAGCCAGCTATCGCCAGGCACCTGCGAGAGCGGCAGGTCACGGGTCTCGATAGCAAGATTGCCCGCAATCTCTTGAATCTTGAGATTGATGTTGCCGTCAGCCAGTGCGCCGAGCGCAATCACGACTACGGAGACATGCGTGAGCACATAGCCCATGCGCGTAGCCGCGCCCTTCATGCCGGCGATGATGGTGACATCACCTCGGCGCTCAGCGCGTGTGCGAAAGCCAAAGCCCTTCATCGCCGCCATGGCGACGGACTCGGTAGTCTCAGCGTCGTATCCGCCCTGCCAGCGGCGGTGATTGGAGAGTGCGGTGAGCGATTTCTCACGCACATGGGTGCGGTAGCGGGTGATTTCGCGCCAAACGCCCGGAATATGCCGGCTTACACAGACACCGGTGGAGAGCACCAAAAAGCCCATGATGGCCAGAAACCACCAGGCGGAGTAGACATCGTAGAGGTTGAGAAGGCGAAAGACCTCAAACCAAAACGGCCCGAACTGAATGAGATATTCGGTGTAGGCCTGATTCTGCGGCAGCACCGTGCCGATGATCGAGGCAATACTGACCACCACCAGCAGGCTGATGGCCAGGTTCATCGACCCCAAAAACTCCAGCCAAATCGCCGTCAGGCTACGGCGAGGCCGGCCCTGTGGGCGAGTTTCACTAGCAGCGATGGTGGCAGCGCTATGGGCCATGGGTTTGCCGTTGTCCTCGATCAGTCAGAGTCACCCTTTTGGGCTACTCAATTGACCACAAGCGGGCAAATTAATTCTTGCGCCGGATCAAGCCACTATTGCGCGGCGACGTCCGTAGGGTAGAGACCCCGCACATAATTGGCCACTGCCTGCATTTCCTCGTCGGTGAGGTTGCTGGCGATATCATTCATGACTTCGGCCTGACCGTAGCCCGAACGCTCACCCGAGCGGTACAGCTGCAGCTGCTCGATGGTGTATTGGGTTTTCTGGCCACTCAAACGCGGATAGCCCGTGCTGGGGATGCCCATACCACCGGGCCCGTGGCAGCTCACGCAGGCCGGAACACCTTTCTCGGCAATGCCACCCATGTAGATGGCTCGGCCGGTGGACAGAAGCTCTTCGGGCGTCTCACCGATTTCCGATTCCAGCGTGGCATAGTAAGCGGCCAGGTCCGCCATGGTCTGGTCATCAAGGCCAGCAGCCTGACCCAGCATGATCGCATTCGCCCGCTCACCGGATTTATAGAACTGCAGCTGCTCGTAAATGTAGTCAGCATGCTGTCCCGCCAAATTCGGGTAGTTGGGAATAGCGCTATTGCCATCAGCACCGTGGCAGGCCGCGCATACCATGGCGGCACCTTCGCCGCGCATGGGATCAGCATTCTCAAGCTGCGCCGAGGCGGTGGAGCCGAATGCGAGAAGCGCAACAAGCGCCGGGATCAATTTTGCGATCATGATAGACAGAACTCTTGGGTACAATCGTTGAGTTTTATACCAACGACCCCGTTGCTGGTCAATTTCAAAAGGGGGCATGAACGCATGTCACTTGACTATCGTCAGACAAATTTTCTTCTCTCCGCCCCCGATCCAGAGACGTTGCCAGCCGATATTGGCCATGAAGTGGCCTTTGCCGGACGCTCCAATGCGGGCAAATCCAGTGCCCTGAACGCCATCACCGATCAAAAACAACTGGCCCGCGTCAGTAAGACGCCGGGCCGAACGCAGCAGATTAATGTTTTTCCGGTCGGCGAGGAGGAGGCCGAGCAGCGGCTCATCGACCTGCCCGGTTATGGTTATGCCAAGGCCCCGCCAGCCATGCGTGCCCATTGGCAGCAGGCCCTGCCACGGTATCTGGAAACACGAGAGAGTCTGCGCGGGCTGGTGATGATTATGGATATCCGCCATCCGTTGGGCCCGCTCGATGAACAGATGCTGCGCTGGTGCGCCGCTGCTGAGCTGCCGGTGCATATCCTGCTCAGCAAGGCCGATAAGCTCAAACGCGGCCCGGCTGGGAATACGCTGCAATCTGTGCGGCCCAAGGCGGCCAAACTCTGCGGCGGTGTCAGCGTGCAGCTTTTCTCGGCACAAACCCGCGCCGGCGTGGATGAGGCACGCGCTCAGCTTGATCGCTGGCTTTGCCCATAAAAAAAACCCCGAAGCCCATGGGGTGTGGACTTCGGGGACCGCGGAGCCGGTCTTGGGGGCAAAACCGACTCCCCTGGCCCGCTAATAAGGGAGGGAGAAGCGGGCCGCGCCGGGCACTGGCGCAATTGTTAGGACAGTGCGCCTGAAGTGAAGTTCAGTGAGCGGTCTCCCAGTTTTCGCCAACGCCAATTTCCACTTCCAACGGCACCGCCAGATCAGCGGCATCGGCCATAAAGCCGCGAATTTTCTCCGCCACCGCATCCTCGCTGCCACTGGCGACTTCCAGCACCAACTCATCGTGGACCTGCATGACCAGCGCGGTCTCCGATGACTCACGCGCAATCCAGTCATCCACGGCAATCATGGCGCGTTTAATGATATCCGCAGCGGTACCCTGCATTGGCGCATTAATGGCAGTGCGCTCGGCATATTGGCGGCGCTGATTATTGCGGCTGTTGATCTCTGGTAGATAGAGCCGGCGACCGAAAACCGTCTCCACATAACCTTTATCGCGAGCGCTCGAGCGGGTGTCGTCCATAAAAGCCCGCACGCCGGGATAGCGCTCGAAGTAGCGATCGACATAGGCCTGGGCCTCGCCACGCTCAATGCCAAGCTGTCGCGCCAGCCCCCAGGCCGACATGCCGTAGATGAGGCCAAAATTAATCGCCTTAGCCGCACGGCGCTGATCACTCGTGACCTCCGCCGGCTTGCCACCAAATACCTCGGCGGCGGTGGCGGCATGGATGTCTTCACCAGCGGCAAAGGCCTTTTTCAGCCCTTCGTCGCCGGAGAGGTGCGCCATGATGCGCAGCTCCACCTGCGAGTAGTCCGCCGCCAGCAGAACATGCCCGTCGGCCGGGATAAAGGCGCGGCGAATGCGGCGGCCCTCCGGGCTTCGCACCGGGATGTTCTGCAGGTTGGGGTCGGAAGAGGAAAGCCGGCCAGTTGCCGCCACCGCCTGGTGATAGGAGGTATGCACTCGGCCGGTCTCAGGATGGATCAGCCCGGGCAGTTTCTCGGTATAAGTGGAGCGCAGCTTGGAGACACCGCGATAGTCCAGGATTAGCTGTGGTAGCTCATGGCCCTGGGCGGCGAGTTCCTCGAGGACCGACTCCGCGGTGGATGGCGCGCCCTTGGGTGTTTTGGAGAGCACTGGCAAGCCCTGACGCTCGTAGAGGATTTCCTGAATCTGCTTGGGCGAGCCCAGATTAAACGCGCCACCAGCGCTTTCATGGGCCTTAGCCTCAAGCTGCTGCATGGTCTCAGCCAGCTCCTGGCTTTGCTGGCGCAGCAAGTCGGCATCTACGCGGACACCGGTGCGCTCGACGCGCGAGAGCACGGGGATCAGGGGGACTTCAATGGTCTCATACACCGATTTTGGGCCAGCACGGTCTTTGAGCTGCGGCCAAATGGCCTCATGCAGCCGCCAGGTGACATCGGCGTCTTCAGCGGCATAGTCCACCGCCTGCTCCAGTGCTACCTGGTCAAAGGTGATTTGTTTAGCGCCTTTACCAGCGACTGCTTCATAGGCAATGGGCTCATAGTTGATATATTTCGCGGCCAGCGAGCCCATATCGTGGCGCGAGGCCGTCGCATCAAAACAATACGACTCAAGCATAGTGTCGTGGACCACGCCGCGCAGGGTGATGCCATGGTTGGCCAGCACGCTCATGTCATATTTCAGGTTCTGACCCACCTTGTGCTGATCGGGGTCTTCCAGCAGCGGGCACAGGCGCTCAAGGGTGGCATCGCGATCAAGCTGCTCGGGTTGATCGGGCCCGTTGTGCGCCAGCGGCAGATAGGCCGCCTCACCGGATTGCACCGCAAACGACACCCCAACGATGCGGGCTTTCATGTAATCGAGGCTGTCGGTTTCCAAATCAAAGGCAAAGAGCTCGGCGTCGGAAAGGCGCTTGAGCCACTCGTCCAACAGGGCTTCATCCTGAATGCAGACATAATCGGCGTCCGGGCAGTCGGCATTGTGCCGGCCCACCGCGGCCTCGCCGGGCGGGTCGTTTGGATCATCGCCATCAAGCTCGCGCAGCCAGGTGTTAAAACCCAGCGATTTGAACATCGTGATCAACTCATCGCGCTTCGGATCGGCGAGGCGAATATCGAGTGGCTCAATGGGCAGCTCGACATCGCAGTGAATGGTGGCGAGCTGTTGCGAGAGGGCAAGTTCGTCAAGATGCGCGCGCAGGTTCTCGCCCACCTTGCCGCCAATTTCATCGGCATGCTCCCGGATGCCATCAAGCGAGCCGTACTCATTCAGCCATTTCACCGCCGTTTTGGGGCCTACCTTGGGCACGCCGGGGATGTTGTCGACGCTATCGCCCACCAGCGCCAGATAATCAATGATGCACTCCGGCGGGATGCCGAATTTGTTCACCACCCCGTCGCGGTCGAGCACGGTGTTGGACATGGTGTTGAGCAGGGTCACCTCGCCGTTAACCAGTTGGGCCATGTCCTTATCGCCGGTGGAAATTAGCAGCGTGAGCCCCGCATCACGGCCGCGCACCGCCAAGGTGCCGATCACATCATCGGCCTCTACGCCCTGGATTTCGATCAGCGGCAGGCCCATGGCCTCAACCGCCTGCTTCAGCGGCTTAATCTGGGCGCGCAGGTCATCGGGCATGGGCGGGCGATTGGCCTTGTACTCGGCAAAAAGCTCATCGCGAAAGGTCTTGCCCGGGGCGTCAAAGACCACGCCCATGTGCACCGGGCGATAATCCTGAATCAGGCGGCGCAGCATGCTGATCACGCCATAAATGGCGCCAGTCGGCTCGCCGCTGGGGCTCGTGAGCGGTGGCAGGGCGTGATAAGCCCGGTAGAGATAAGACGAGCCATCGACGAGCAAAAGCTGTTTATCAGGATCGGTCATGACGGTTTCCTTGTAAGCAATGCCGTTGATGATACCTGCCGGGGCTGCGGCGGTGACAGCCAGTCATGCCAGAATGGGTCTATCAATGGAGAACGGATAAACCATATGAGCAAAAACCACTCCCTGCGCG
Organism: Spiribacter sp.; assembly: GCA_965658695.1. Taxonomy (GTDB): domain Bacteria; phylum Pseudomonadota; class Gammaproteobacteria; order Nitrococcales; family Nitrococcaceae; genus Spiribacter. The sequence goes on along the minus strand of CBFHTR010000016.1, from coordinate 6,690 downwards.
CTGGCGAGGATGCCGTGCTGATGACCCGCGAGTCCTGGCGCATCTTCCAGATCATGGCCGAGTTTGTAGAGGGCTTTGAGCGCCTCTCACCGATTGGGCCGTCGGTGAGCTTTTTTGGCTCCTCACGCATTGGTGCCGATGACCCATGGTATGAATGCGCCGAGGAGACCGCCCGATTACTCTCTGAAGCCGGCTTGTCAGTCATCAGCGGCGGTGGCCCCGGCATTATGGCTGCGGCCAATAAAGGCGCCCGGGAGGGCGAGGGGGAGAGCATTGGGCTGAATATCGAGCTGCCACGCGAGCAGATCCCCAACGCCTATCAGGAAGTGGCCCTGCAGTTCCGGCATTTCTTTGCCCGCAAAGTGATGTTTGTGAAATACGCCTGTGCCTACGTGGTCTTCCCAGGCGGGCTTGGGACGCTGGATGAGCTCGCCGAAATCCTCACACTCATTCAAACCGGCAAAACCCGGCGTATTCCGGTGATCCTGATGGGTAGTGAATTCTGGAGCGGACTGGCGCAGTGGCTGGAGCAGCAGATGATCGCCCGTGGCTATGCCGATACCGAGGATCTGTCGCTGTTCACCATTCTGGATGACCCACAGGCGGCAGTGGATGCGATTTACGCCCATTATCCCAGCGGGGATTTCGAGCCATCCACCGAGGAGCGCGAAAAGATGCTGGATCTTTGACCGCGGCTAGGCCCGCTCAAGATTAGCGTAGGCCGCGACCAGCCATTTCGCGCCAGCCTCATCAAAGTTGACCTGAATGCGGGCGTTGGGGCCGGCACCCTCGCAGTCGAGCACCACGCCCTCGCCAAAGCGGCTGTGGCGGACACGATCGCCTAGGTTGTATTCAGTCTCGCTGGGCAGCGCGGGAGATGCCGCACCAGGGCCAGTGACTGAGAAGCGCGCCCTGACCTCATCGATGAGGGTGGTCGGCAACTCGCGAATAAAGCGCGAGGCGATGCCAAATTCCTCGCGGCCATGCAGCCGACGGCGCTCGGCATAGGTGATGATTAAACGCTGGCGGGCGCGGGTAATGCCCACATAGGCAAGCCGCCGCTCTTCTTCAAGCCGCCCAGGCTCCTCCACCGACATTCGATGTGGGAAGAGTCCTTCCTCAACTCCCACCAAAAACACCACCGGAAATTCCAGACCCTTGGCCGAGTGCAGCGTCATAAGCTGCACGCAGTCTTCCCAAGCACCCGCCTGGCCCTCGCCGGCTTCGAGTGCGGCGTGCGCAAGGAATGCCGTGAGCAAATCCATGCCCTCATCGATCTGGCCATCCAGTTCGAAACTGCGCGCCGCGGTGATCAACTCATCCAGGTTTTCGAGCTTATCCTGCGCCCGCTCCGAGCGGTCTTTGGCCACATGTGCCCGCAACCCACTGCGATCGAGCATGGTCTCCATCTGATCGGGCAGATCAGATTCGGCCGTCTCAGCGGCAAGCGTATCAATCAGGGTTAAAAACGCGGCCAGGGCATTTGATGCCCGCGCCGGCAGCGCACCGGAATGGTCCACCAGCCCGCGGGCGGCGCGCCAAAGGCTGACATCCTGCTCGCGGGCGGCCAGGCGGATGGCCTCAAGCGTGCGATTGCCGACACCGCGGGTGGGCGTATTAATCACCCGCTCGAAGGCCGCACTGTCATCGCGATTGGCAATCAGGCGCAAATAGGCCAATGCGTCCTTAATCTCGGCACGCTCAAAAAAGCGCAAACCGCCATAGACACGATAAGGAATACGGCGGGCAAGGAGCGCCTCTTCAAACGTACGCGACTGGGCGTTGGAGCGGTAGAGAATAGCCACCTCACTGCGGGCCAGCCCCTGCTCCTCAATGAGTGTTTGCAGCCGCTCGATCACAAAGCGCGCTTCATCCTGCTCATTGAACGCGGCATACAGGGCAATCGGCTCGCCCTGCTCGCCCTCGGTCCAAAGATTTTTGCCCAACCGGTCGCTGTTCTGTGCGATGAGTGTATTGGCCGCCTCAAGTATCGTTGCCGTGGAGCGATAGTTCTGCTCCAGACGCACTACCTGAGTGTTGCTGTAGTCCTTGCGAAAACGCTCCAGATTCTCCACCCGGGCGCCGCGCCAGCCATAGATTGACTGGTCATCATCACCAACCACAAAGACATCGGCCTCAGGGCCTGCCAGCAGCTTCAGCCACTCGTATTGAATGCCATTGGTGTCCTGGAACTCATCCACAAGCACATGGCGAAAGCGGCGCCGGTAGTGGCTGAGGAGCTCGAGATGGTTTTGCAGCATCTCCACGGTGCGCAGCATGAGCTCAGCAAAATCCACAACTCCGGCACTGCGGCAGGCGGCCTCATAGGCGGCGTAAATCTGCACCATCGGTCCGGTGTACGGATCACTCCCATCAAGGTCATCGGGACGCTCACCGGCATCTTTGCGGGCATTGATAAAGCCCTGCATCTGCCGCACCGGCCAGCGGTTTTCATCCACTTCCAGATCGCGCATGACGCGTTTCACCAGCCGGCGCTGATCTTCGCTATCAAGGATCTGAAAACCCTGCGGCAGCCCGGCTTCTTCGTAGTGCATGCGCAACAGCCGGTGACTCAGGCCATGAAAGGTACCCACCCACATGCCCGAGCCGGAGATCCCCAGCAGTTGCTCAATGCGCCCGCGCATCTCAGCCGCGGCCTTATTGGTAAAGGTGACCGCCAGCAGATGAAAAGGCGTGGCGTTTTCCACACGCACCAGCCAGGCGGCGCGATGGGTGAGGACACGAGTCTTGCCACTGCCAGCGCCAGCCAGCACCAGGGCGTGCCCTAGCGGTGCGGCAACGGCCTCACGCTGGGCCGGGTTGAGGGGGTCGATTAGATCGGAGACATCCATGCCCGCGGAGTATACCAGCGGGTCTGCCGACTAACTGCCCGAGAGCGCCCTGACCGGTGGTAATTGCCGGATGAGTTCGGCGACGGCGGTGACGACGGGCTCACGGGCACAGCCGCGGCGGCGGTAGATGGCAAGCTCACGCACTGGCGGTTCACCGGCAAATGGGCGGACTACCAGGCCTTCGGTTTGAGCACCGCAGGAATCGACCGCCAACTGTGGCAACAGCGTGACGCCAGCGCCTGTTGCCACCATCTGGCGCAGGGTCTCAAGGCTAGTGGCGCGAAAATCCTGTTGCTGCTGAGCGCCCACACGGGAGCAGAAATCCAACGCCTGATCCCGCATGCAATGGCCTTCCTCCAGCAACAGCATGGGGGCTGCATCCAGGGCCTCGCGCGAAACACGTGTTTCACTGGCTAGCGGATGTTCGGCCGGCAGTGCCACAACGAACGGCTCTTCAAAAAGCGGTTGCGGGACCAGGCCTTCATCCGCGATGGGCACACCCATGATGGCGGCATCCAGGCTACCTTCGAGCAGGCGCTCAGTCAGTCCGCGGGTGCGCTCTTCATGCAAGAGAATGCGCAGCTTGGGATAGCGCTGCTGCAGCACCGGGAAGAGATGCGGGATCAGGTAGGGGCCCAGTGTGGGGATGATGCCCAAGCGCAGTTCCCCACTCATGGGATCACCGGCGGCACGGGCCACGTTAACCAGATCATCCACCTCGTTGAGCACCTGTCGAGCGCGCTCGGCAATCATCCGACCAATGGGCGTGATAATCACCTTTTTGCTGGTGCGCTCCACCAGCTGAATCTCAAGATATTCCTCGAGCTTTTTGATTTGCGTGCTCAGCGTGGGCTGGCTGACAAAACAGGCCGCTGCCGCCCGGCCGAAGTGTTGGTGATCGGCCACCGCCACCAAATAACGCAAGTCCCGAAAATTAATATGTGTCATAGGCTCAGTCTAGCGCGGCGGCGGCAGCGGTTGGATGACAATCACTGCCTTTAAGATGATCCCAGACAATCCAGCAGGCTTTTTGTCATCGCGCGCATCCAATTGGCGTAAAAATCCGGGCCGGTTGCGATGTCACTGCCCAACGGGTCGATCACGCCAGTCTGCGCCTGCGTGCCATTGAGCACGGTCTCAACCAGATCCGGATTGAACTGCGGCTCGGCGAAAACGCAGCGGGCCTGCTCCTCGGCGACAATCGCACGAATATCGGCGATATGCGAAGGGCTTGGGTCGCGGGCGTCACTCAGGGAAATCGCCCCGACGGTGTTTAACTCAAAACGCCGCTCGAGGTATTGATAGGCATCGTGAAAGACAATGAAGGGGACATCCGCCACCGGTGACAGCGCCTGGCCTGTCTGATTAATCAGCGTATCGATATCGGCTTGGGCGGCGGCGGCATTGGCTTGGTACTGATCGGCATTGGCCGGGTCCTGCGCGGCCAGTGTTGTTGCGATCACACTCAGCCAGTAACGCGCGTTGACCGGGTCGAGCCAGGCATGCGGGTCGACGCCATCGTGGGCGTGGTCATGCTGTGCATGCGTATCGTGCCCGTGGTCATCGTGGTCATCGTGCTGGTCATGGTGGTCGTGATGATCATGCTCATGATGGTCATGTTCGTCGTGGCCGTGGTCGTGCTCGTCTCCGTCATGATGACCGGTGGCCTCATTCAACACACGATCGCGAAAGGCATAGCGAATGGTCTCTGGGGCATGCAGCAGCGCCACCTGTTCGGCATCCGCCGCCAAATTGCCCAGTGCCCCGTCGAGCCAGGGCGTAAGCTCCTCGCCCATCCAGAACACCACATCTGCGCGCTCCAGTGCGGCGGCCTCGGATGGGCGCAGCGCATAACTATGCGGTGAGGCACCGCGCTGAATCACCAAAGCCGGCTCACCAACCCCCGCCATCACCTGTGCCACCAGCGAGTGAACGGGTGTAATATCCGCGACCACGCGGGGTGCGGCCAGAACCGGCAGGGAGAAGGTCGCGAGCAGCAGGGTCAAAGTGATCGATCGAATTGTTGGCATGGTGAGTTTCCTAGTCTGTTAAAACGGCTTTTATTGTTATGTTATACTATAACATTATTGTCAATGGCGATTGGATAAAACGCTGATGGTGACGGATCAGACAACGCCGCTCATTCAGGCCGAAGGGCTTGATGTGCGCATGGGCGGGCAACGCATCCTGGAGCATGTTGACCTGAGCATTCGCGCCGGGGAAATCCTCACCATTGTTGGCCCCAACGGCTCGGGTAAATCAACGCTGTTACGCGCGCTGATTGGCGCGGTCAAACTCCATGCCGGCAAGGTCAGGCAGGCAGACGGGTTGCGCATGGGTTATGTCCCGCAGCGCCTTCATATTGACCCCACATTGCCACTGACTGTGCGGCGTTTTCTTAACCTGCCGCGACGGCACAGCGACGCCGACATCCAAAAAGCACTGGAACGCGCCGGTATTCCCAACCGGGCCGAGGCCGCCATGACAGCCCTTTCTGGCGGGCAATTCCAGCGCGCATTAATGGCCCGCGCGCTACTCGATAAACCGGATCTGCTGATATTGGATGAGGCCTCGCAGGGGCTGGATCAGACCGGCACCGCCGATTTCTACCGCCAGCTTGAGCAGATTCGGGATGAACTGAACTGCGGCATTCTGCTGGTCAGTCACGATCTGCATGTGGTGATGCGCGCCGCCGACCGAGTCATTTGCCTGAACCATCACATCTGTTGTCAGGGCCACCCCGAGGCGGTAACGGCCGCACCCGAGTACCGCGCGCTGTTTGGCCGCTATGAGGAAGAGGCGCTCGCGATTTTCCGTCATGACCCGCATCACCATCCGCATGATCATGCCCATGCGCCGGAAGCGGAGGCCAAGGATGCTGGATGATTTTATGCTCCGCGCGGGGCTTGCCGGGCTGGGTGTGGTGCTGGCTGCCGCACCGTTGGGTTGTTTTGTGGTCTGGCGGCGAATGGCGTTTTTTGGCGCCGCCACGGCCCACGCCGCCGTGCTTGGTGTGGCGTTATCCCTGGCGCTGTCGGTCTCGATATTCGCCGGCGTGCTGGCGGTGGCGTTGCTGATGGCGGTGCTGGTCAGCCTGCTCAGCGGCCGCGGTTATGCCATGGATACGCTGCTGGGTGTGCTTGCCCACGCGGCACTGGCCTTTGGCCTGGTGGCCGTGTCGTTTTTATCCGATGTGCGCATAGACCTCATGGCCTATCTCTTTGGCGATATTCTGGCGGTTGGGCGCGGCGATCTAGCGGTGATCTGGGGTGGCTCACTGTTGGTACTGGGCCTGACGCTGTGGCGCTGGCAGGCGCTGCTGCTAGAGACGATTAGTGATGAACTCGCCCATGCCGAGGGTCACGACCCGCGGCGGGACAGTCTGGTGCTCACCATTGCCCTTGCCATCATTATTGCGGTGGCCATTAAGGTGGTGGGGGTGCTGTTGATCACCGCGCTTTTAATCATCCCCGCGGCCGCGGCCCGCGCCTTTAGTCAAACGCCGGAGCAAATGGCATTGGGTGCGGCCGGTATCGGTGCCGTATCGGTGGCAGGGGGACTGTGGGGATCCTGGCATCTAGACACGCCAACCGGCCCAAGCATTGTCTGCGTGGCCGCGGTGATATTCGCGGCAATGACCCTGTTTAGCCAGATGCTTCGGGCCAGAGCCGGCGCTTGAGGCCACTGGCCCGACTGACGCGTTGACCGAGCGCTGCCCGCAGTGTTTTGGGCCCGCCCGGCAACACCAGAGTGACCCGGTCACGGGCACGGGTGATGCCCGTGTAGAGCAGCTCTCGGCTCACCAACGGGTTGCGGCCCGGTGGCAGGACCAGGGCGG
>CBFHTR010000015.1:0-17552 GCA_965658695.1 Spiribacter sp. | reverse complement strand
TCTACGATCCCGAAATCCCGGTCGATATATACGAACTGGGCCTCATCTACGAGATTGACGTCGATGATGATGGCTTTGTCGATGTCATCATGACGCTCACTTCACCCGCGTGCCCGGTTGCCGGGCAAATGCCAATCCTGGTCAAAGCCGCCGTTGAGCAAGTCGAGGGCGTGCAAGGCGCGGAAGTGGAACTCACCTGGGACCCGCCCTGGACCCAGGAGCGCATGTCAGAGAAAGCTCGGCTGCAGTTGGGGTTTATGTAAGGGGCTTAAAAGGTGTGAGATCGGGTGATTCGCCGGCTTCGCGTAAAGCAGTGTAGAAGGCGGGGATCTGACCCGTCGCCTCAAACCTCCCGCCGCTCTTTGAGTCAGTCGTATTGGCTTGACGGCGGAAACGAAAAAGCTCGGTCAGCAGGATTTGTTCCCCTTCCATCCCCGCCACCTCAGTAATCGATGTGATGCGCCGCTTACCATCGGAGAACCGAGTGAGCTGGATAACAATATCAACCGCAGAGGCAATTTGATCGCGAATAGCCCGCACCGGCAGCTCCATCCCAGCCATCAACGTCATCACTTCAAGCCGTGCAAGTGCGTCACGGGGTGTGTTGGCGTGGGCTGTGGTCAGTGACCCATCATGACCGGTATTCATCGCTTGCAGCATATCCAGCGCCTCACCGCCCCGGCATTCTCCAATCAATATGCGGTCAGGACGCATTCGCAAGGCATTTCGTACCAAATCACGTATTGAAATCGCGCCACGGCCCTCGATGTTAGCTGGTCGTGCCTCAAGCGAGACTACATGTTCTTGATGCAGACGTAGCTCTGCGGAGTCCTCAATGGTGATGATCCGCTCCTCGGCACTGATATGCTCTGAGAGTGCATTCAAAACAGTTGTCTTCCCGGTGCCGGTGCCTCCGGCAATAAGGATATTCCGGCGTTGGTTAATACACTCGATTAAAAATGCCGCCATCGCTTGATTTAGCGCGCCAAAGGCCGCCAGTTCTCCGAGTCCAATACGACGATCGCTGAAGCGACGTATTGTGACTGTCGCCCCATTCAGTGCCAGAGGTGGAATGATCGCATTAACGCGAGAGCCATCCGGGAGGCGTGCATCGACCAGCGGAGAGCCTTCATCGAGTCGCCGTCCCAGTGGTGAAACAATTCGATCGAGCACACTCGCCAGGGATGAGGGCGAGCTGAATTGCAAGGGTGTCCGATAAATTTGTCCGCTGCGCTCTATATAAATTTGCTCATGGCCATTGACCATGATTTCACTGACATCCGGGTCTTCCATTAAACGCTCAATCGGCCCCAAGCCCACGGTTTCCGAGACCACAGCTTGAACGACGACGTTAGCATCATCCGCGACGGGGATGTCGATTGCACCCTCTTCGATTAGCTGCCAGGCGGTGGTCTCGGCCTCTTCGCGCAGTTTTCGAGGGGTGAGGGTATCCAGTACATCGCGACGATAAAGATCCAATCGCTGGCTGATCGCTTCTTGAAATTGACGTATGAATTCAGCGCTTGGTTGACGGTGGAGAGAAGGGTTAGAGGCGCTGAGCGACGCCTGGCAAGCTTCAATTTCCTGGGGTGATGATGTGTTGCCGTTTATTTGATTTGGTGGTTCGTCGCTTTTCGCTGTTTCGGTATGAATTTCCAGTTTTGCCTGCCCCATAACCAGCTCGTCGCCGCTCTCTAGTGGCCCTGCTTCGCGAATGGGCTCGCCATTGAGCAGCACCATTGTCCGTAATCCGAGTGCCCGGATATGTACGGCACCATGATCAAGGCGCAATTCAGCATGTCGACGGGCAATGCCGTCACCCGCTGGGCGGATATCGCAATGGCGTCCTGTACCGATGAGGTAGGTTTTTCCATGCTCGAGCACTGCCAGATGTTCCTGGCCATCACTTCTGCGGTAGTTAATGCGCAGCCTCGTCAATTCCAACCCCCTTTAAGCGGCAAGGCGTTTGTATCCAGACCAACAGCGGGTGGCAGCTGATCGCTCGGTTGGTCCCACGCGGAAGCGTCGCTGTGTTGAACTGTGCTGTCTTTCGCTGTCGGGGTGATGAGTACCACCAGTTCGGTCTGGTCTTCCTGGAATCGTCGGGATTTAAAAAGCTCGCCGATAATCGGTAAATCACCGAGCCCCGGAATACGACTCACTGCTTCCGACTGCTGTTCATCAATCAGACCGGCAATCAGTAATGTCTCCCCACTTTTTGCATTCATCTCAGTTGTGGCGTTGCGCACGGAAAATCCTGGGACGCCGAGCACGCTAACGGATTCATCGACATCACTCACTTCCACCTCAATTTGGGTGCGAATGAGTCCGTTTTCTCCCATCACTGGCGCAACCTTGAGCAAAATGCCGTAGTCTTTAAACGTCACAGAGGGGCTTCCGTCCTCCCCTTGCACGGGTATCGGTACTTCACCACCTGCTTGGAATTCCGCCGCGGAGCCACTCAGAGTTGAGAGCATGGGCTCGGCAATGACTCTTGCCTCTCCATTTTCTCCCAGCAAATCGATCATTGAGGTGAGATTTACCCCGAGCCCGAGGTATTGATTGCCCCCACCAATATCAAGCGGCAGAGAGTCGGCTGGCAGGAAATCACCAAATCCCCCTCTGAATACGTCATTGGTGTAGAAGTCAGAGGCATAGGCGAACGTAATGCCCGGAGACTGACTTGACCAGTTAATACCAATTTGGCGCAGGGCGGATCGGCGCAACTCAACGAATCGAGCCTGAACTTGAATGGTGGCCTCCGGCAGCACTGAGGCTTTGTCGGTTAGATCCCGAATATCAGGGAATGCCTCAAGTGCCGCATACAGTCGGTGCGCCGCGGTAGTGGACTGCGGACTGCCTAAAGCAATCCAGGCTCCATTCACTTGTTTAACTTCAACCCCATCAATCGTTTGGAAGAGACTTGAAAGCGATGTCTCAGTATCTCCGGCATTCGGGGTGACGACTCGTATTCGTCGATGCTCAGTACCATGCCGCTTCCAGATTCGTAAATCGGTATTACCCGTATTGCGTCCGATAAGAAGGATCTCCTCGGTGGATTCAATCACCTCGACTTCGGCGATATCCCCGTTGCCAATCGCAACTCTTGTTACTCCTGGTGCGGATAGAAGCCGGGTATGGCCAACTTCAAGCACTAGGTCGGGTACTTCAGCGAGGCTTTTATGCGCCGCGGTTAAAATGAAGATTAGGCCAAGCAAAAAAGCATTGGATAATGGTTTTGCTCGCTTCATTACCGTCCTCCGATAATGAGTTCGACTTGTCGTTTGTTTTGGCTATTCATCTCAGAGCTGTTGATATCGGCGAGAAGCGTCTGCCGATCGATAACATGCTGGGGAAGGGCCTCTTCATCCTGATCGTTACGCAATATAGGTCGTATCTCACCAATGACCTGGGCATGGGTGATTTTGGCGGCCTCTAGGGTGGACACAGCCAGTGTGATGTCGTTGTAGCCGGCCTCGATAGTGTTTTCATTGGCGGCATCGATAAGGGCCCCGGTTGCAATAATGGGTACATCATCCAGCAACGGCAGGGTCCGGCGGCTATTCTCGTCATTAACAGTGAGCATGAGGTCTACTCGGTCCCCGGGCTCGAGTAATCCACCAAGTGCCGATGTACCACGCACCGGAATTGTGATGGCTCGATCACCCGGAATAATGCGATCAGCTAAGCGCGAGTGAATCGATTTTTGAATTTGACTGGGCATGATCGGTTCGCCCGCGCCAATAGGGTGGGTGATCTCGCCGCCGCTGTAATCCGGCCATGCAGCCTGATTGATGGCGGTTTTGGGCAGATAGGTTTGTGGTATCTCACGCAACGCTACGGTATCGGCATTGAGCTGCTCGCCTGCCGATAAATCCCGGTTGGCCACAACCACTTCACGCGTGGCGTACTCCTGCACCAAGCGCTTTTCAATTTCCGCCGCACGCTGTTGTAAATGTCGGTCACTGAGATAAGTGGCTGCGAGGCCGGCAACAACCGCTGCGCCCAACAACAGCAGTCCGCGCTTCAGTGGCGTCATTTGCTGCGCTCCCAATGCTGTGATCTAAAATGGAATAGAAAAAGCCCAAAGCAGATTTTGTTCTCGCGTTGAGAGCCAATCGCCGGCGTATTGCAGGCCGCTCCACACCGCAATCAAGCCGGCCGCCACGGCTAAATACTCCGCACTGCTCATGGTGATCCAGTCGGCGTGATAACTTGGATTAAGGCAAGATCTGGATGGCCATCGATACCGGTGGTCACATTGAGCTGATCGGCTCCACGTTTTAGTGTCTGAGAGTTCATGTCCAATGAATCGTTGTTATCCGAGTCTGATTGCCACCCGATGGCGGTGAGTGCGCTCGTTAGTCGATACATGAGTTGTTCATCATGCCAACGCGTTTTGATCATGATGGTTTGTCCGTTTTCGCTGTGTTGCGCATGAATAATCTCCACGTCGGATAACGCGTCAGACAGTCCGTGTTTTAGTGCCATCGAAGCTGAACCGACGGTCATCACACTTAGTGTGGCTGTGCTGCCTACAGGGCTTTGTCCAACCACCCTGAGGTAATGGCTGCGCATTGGGCCTTTGAGAAGTAATTGTTCACGGCCGACATCCATCTGACCGGCTTGATCGCGCCAGTGATTTTCGTAAAGGCGGATCAACTGCTCAGGTCGCAACCCTGTGCCAAAACCCACTAGGCAAAAGACCGGGCCGTTCATCCGCATTCGAGTGGGCGCTAAGAAAAGCTCTGCGTCGACCGGCAGAATTTGGTTCTCTATGATTCCTTGGCAATCATCGCTCGCCTCGGTTGTACCGGGGGCTATCAGTAAGAGCGTGAAAATAATCCTAATCAGGTGTGATGTGCGAAGGTGGTACAAAGTCAGTGCTCGAAGCATAGCGTCCCTCCCTAAATACAAAGAATCGCCCTAATTGCTGAGCGGGTTGTGAGACCCAATGCACAGGTTCGCTCGCGACAAGATCCTCGGTGCGACGCTGATATTCACGATCGGTTCGTGACTGCCAGTATCCAGGAGTCAGTGCTGCTGTCTCTTCGAAAACAAGCGCTTGATCCGGTGCGGTCCTGTCGCCCGAGGCAGCAGCGTTCATGCGATAACGCTGCTGCCAAAACTTTTCTTGTGGCAGACCTAGCATTTGGCCGGAGAGTCCTCCGAGGCGCGCGGCAGCTGGGACCCCATCGCCATGGGCGATAGCAGCTACGGCGTATCCACGGCTTGGTAGCGCTTCAGTGCTAATTCGCTCTAAATCAGAGGCTTTATACTCGACAAGCGGTTGATTAGATTTGCCCGATCGTTGCCATAATGCATTGACCGAGAGGCCTTGTTTGCGAATTTCGGTGGCGTTTTGAATGGCGGCGTGGTCACTGCCTGCTATTCGATCCCATACAAGCAGTTGACGAGTCCCACGGTCGCTGTGCCCGACGGTCTCTTCCCAGGCGAGGTAGCGGGCCGAGGTAACCGCGCTACGCTGGATATCATGCAGGCGGCCCAGCCAATCTAGCGCCCAAAATGCTGGCAGCAGAACCAGAAGCCCCACCAATGTCTCGGTGATCGCGCTTCCTCGCTGTGCGCTCATAAAATCCCCGGTACTTCAGCGCCGATGAGTCGGGCCTCCCAGTAAGGGTTGAAAAGCGTCGCCGGCTCACTGCGGCGAGGACATGCGGGGCCACATTTATCTGGGATTCGATAGGCGACTTCGGCCATGCTTAAGTGACTTTGCACGGCCTCGTCCGTCTTGGCACCGGGAACTGGGGTAGTGGCGAGCGCCGAGATGGTGAAGCGGTACCCCGGTTCGTTTCGATCGCGCAACCGTGTGTAACGGCGCACGCCGGTATAGCCACCCGCTAGCCGATTGGCATCAGCGCTTCCCTTGGCGAGCGTTCGCCAACTAGTCCAACCCCAACCGCCTTTGCCCCATTCAAACGTGCGCACTTGTAGACGATCCCTGGAGCGCCAGCCGCCGGCATCGGGAAGTCGGGCACGATTGGTGGCACCTTGCTTTTGGAATTGAATAACGAAAGGGATCCGGAAGCTCCAGTTCCTTGCGCCCCTTATGTAAAGGGGCCAGCGGCCCGACTCGCTTCCCCGAAGCCAGCGACTGAGATCAGGATCGTGATTGAGGGTTCGATTGAGCAAACCAGTAAAGTAATTCTTATCCTGCCCGGGCCGAGCGGTTTGCAGCCGAGCAAACCCTGCCAGACTTTGTGCGGTGAGCAGGCTACGCAAGCCTGCCGAGTAGGGATTGGGTAGCTTTTCGAGATCCTCGGCGGCATTGATACTGATTGCCCGATCATGTTGGTCGGCAACGGACTGCATAATGGCATTGAGATGTTTTGTCTGTAACTGTCGTCGAGCATCCAGTTGCGCGATGTGCATCAGCGTATGCAGCGCATCTATGCCATTGATATAGCCCCAGCTCATTCGCTCGCTGGTGATCAGGCCAGTGCGGACCAACCTTTGCGCAATACGTGTTGCAGTACCGACATAAGGCAGGTAGCTGGTGTAACGCGCAAGCTGCCCTGCGCCTTCATCCACGTAGCGTAACCAGCTGATATAGGCAACGAGGTGCCCCACCGCGATATGGTTGGCAACCATTGCCCGGTTGGTATAGGCGATTAGATTTAAGCGTCGTGCGGTCCATGTGGCAGCGCTATAAGCTGCTGCATCGGCGGCATTGACCAGTCGAATCTCCTGCGTCACGGCGCGATTCATACGCTGGGTGAGCAGCATGGCGGTGACTGCCAGTGCAATCACCGCCAGGAGAACCGGTAGTATTTGTCCTTGTGAATTTCTAATTCTGCTCATTAAAATTCTGCAGCGTCTCAGCTTGCTCGGCGCGATCGGCTGCGCGCTGGGAGTCGCTGTCGGCCTGCTGGACTTGGGCGCTGCCATCCTGTCCTGCCATCTCTCTTGCCATTGCTGCCGCTTGGCTGGATATGGTGTCGCCGAACGCTGAGAAAATACCGATACCGGCAACCGCGATCAGGGCTGTGATGATGATGTACTCCGACATCCCTTGGCCGATTTGCCGGTTGTAAATTGCACGCTTTTCGCTTGAATTAATCCGCAGCATGACAATCCTCCGTGTTGGGTGGCTTTCCGGAAGTAATGTATTCAGTCTCCTAGGGGCTGCCGAGTACCGTTGATCGACTCCCAGGCGTCATCAGCCAAACGGCAATCCTTTGGGGTGTTGACGGCTGTCAGCCAGTGAATCGCGGGATTTTTCTGGCTGATTGGATGTGCTTGGCCGGTACGAAGATCAAGCCGATAGGGCTTACTGGTGAGCGTCCAATCGACGGTTTGTAACCCCTCCCCGGTGTCAACGAATCCGATAGCAGGGGCGGCGGCCGGCGCATTGATTTTCGCGCGTGGCAAGAGCGCGGTTCGCTCGCATAACCATCGCAACGCAGTCATACCGTTGGTGGGTAATTCCCAAGCCATAACACGATGGCCAAAACGCTGAGCAACGCCTGCGACTGCCTGTTGATGGGCGGTCGTCTCCAGAATGCGCTTAGTTGCTTGGGTACTTTGCGCTGCTATTGGAGCATCCACTGGAAGGGAAGTGCTGCTGGCTGCTATGGCCATCCCGAAGGCTGCGATGATGAGGAGGTGGATGCCGCGCTGGTGCGTTTGGTTTTTAGGCAGGCTGGGGGCTGGCGCATAGCGCCCGGTTACTGCCATTAACGTCCAAGTTCCTAGGCTTATAGCAAGGGTCAATGCGGCATCTTTTATCTTGCGGGCGTTGGCGAAAGGCGGCTTGATGACTGCCACGGCGGCGTGATGCGCTGGCAGCAGTGAAAGGGCATGGCCGCTAGGATGGAGCACTGCACTGGGGCCTCCATTAGCCACAAAGATGATGGGTAAGCCCTGATGGATTCCGATGAGATGCATCGCTTTTTGTTGCAGCCGCCCCAGTAATCCTGATCCGAGATAAGCGCTGTTGCTTGGTGTGATGATGAGTTCGGTGCCGCGTTTGCGCTCCTGCCGGACTAGCGCCGGGATGAGTCCATCCGAGCAAACCAACACACTAGTTTTGCGCCCATCCACGTGAACGCTTGCTTGCGGGACTGTCGGTTTGCGTAGAGCTGACTCGGCGAATGGCAGGGGATTTCGCTTCTCAATGCGAATGGGTTGTTTGTCTGGCGTTTGTCCAATAACCAGGCTCTGTAAATTGCCAGGTGAGAAATAGACATAGCCATGTTGCATCTCCCCTGGCGCAGGGTCTTGCCGTGCCCAGTTACGTGGGGAGATGAGGCTCGGATATGACGATTCCGGCCAGATTGCCCAGTCCGCATCCAGTCTTTGCAGTGTTTGGATAAGTCGAGAACGATCCAAAGCATCGATTGACTGGCGCTCCCCGAGAACCAACGCTTCGCGTGAAGCCGAGGCATTCGCGGTTTGTACTACGGCAATCTTTTCAGTACCGCTTGATGTACCGGCTGGTAACTGGGGAATTAAGGCAAGTAGTAATGCGGCGGCGGCCAGATGAAAGACGGCATATATGATCTGGCGGCTGTGATGTCGCTGGGCAATAAGCACGCACAGACAGGCAAGTGCGATCTGCCAGGTTAAGATCAATGCATCCAATAAAAGGATCCCGCCACTGGCGATAATAGACGCGTTAACCGGGGTAACGGGGGCAAGTAGTGACAAAGAGACCGGCATCCCCACCTGCCTGATTGCGGTCAACGCCCCAAGCAGTGTTGCTGCTGCGACTAGGGCGCGAGGAAAGAGACCGAGCTTTGGGTTTTGTGGGGCGAGTAGGGTAGCCACCAGAAATGGTGTCATCCACAGCCCCATGCCTGTGAGGCTTGTCAGCGGTGCTTGAGGGATGGCACCTGCCATCGCATAAACGGCCGGTAGCGCGGCTGAGATGATTGCATTCCCTAGTCGGATTTGAAGCCGTTGTGGTGAATTCAGGGTGAGCAGATAAGGCGTTAGCCAGATAAAACCCAGCCAGTCAGTAAATGGCAGTTGCGAGAGCGCGGCAACCGCCATTACTCCTGAGAGGAGCGCGGCCAAGCGTGATTAATCCCTGTGGCGGGGTTTTTGCCGCAATGCTTCGATTGCGCGGCGCAGTTCTGTCAGCCTGGGCATTGCAGCCTCGCGCGGGGCAGCTTGCTCGTATTGATTCAGTAGACGCCTTGCCTGTTCCAGATGAATCATGGCGGCGTTATAGATTCCTGGGGCGTGATTCTGATCCTTAGCAAGAACGCGGTTGTAATAGTCGGCGGCTTTCTCTAAATCACCGCGATGATAAGCAATCAGTCCAAGGCGGAAATGCGGCAGAATTAAATCCGGCGACTTCGCGGCGATTTGCTCGTAATCTCTTTCTGCCTGGTTAAAGTCTTCTGCTTTAAAGGCCTTATCCGCTGATTCCAGCCGGTCGATGGTGGTTTTTTGGGCCGCCTCGTGTGTGATTGCGCAAGCTTGCAATAGGATACAGCAGATAATCACGTAGGCTTTTTTGCGCAGAAGGAATCGAACTGGCATGACGTCTCCTCCGTGAAATGACAGCCAATAATCGGGGTGGGTATTTGGTTACAGGCAATTTCCAAGGTTGCGAATGTCTTGCGTGGAGCAATCCCGAATCGCCATGGGTGTAACGCATGATGACGGATGACTCTTAAATTGTGGTCGAGATGAATCACATCAATGGCTTCACGCATACCGAATGCATGCACGCTCCCGCCGGGTTTGAGCAGTAACCCCTTTCCAGGCGCAGGCCCCGTACGGGTTTTCAGTAGGCCGAGAAGGCGGCTGAGAAACGTCTCGGCAAGCGTTATTTCGAAGCATAATTCGGGGTGCTCGGTGCAGTGCATCTGTCTGCTCATAACAATCCACCATCCATGAACTGCATGACAATCGGAAAGCCGATGATGAGAAACGTGAGGGGAAAGAGCAGTCCAACTAGAGGCAGTAACAGCTTTACTGGCGCCTCATTCGCCTTTTTCTCGGCGTTGTTGAACCGCTCCCGTCTTTGTTGGGCAGCTTGGTCGGATAATGTTTTGCTAATCGCCGCCCCTGTTTCATCCGCTTGTATGATCGCTGAGACAAAATTGTGCACCGCGGGTATATCTATCCGTTGGCTCATGTGCTCGAGCGCCTCCTGCCGGATTTGACCGGTGCGAATCTCACGATTGACTCGGCGTAACTCCTCAGCGAGGGGGCCGGGCTCCATTTGCTCGGTACATTGTTCTAGGGCAACGCTAAAGCTCAGTCCAGCTCTGACCGATAGCGTAAGCAGTTCGAGCAACGCAGGGAATGCGCGCTCAATTCGCTGGCACCGACGCTTACCGTAGTCACTCAGCCAAACCACTGGATAGAAAAAACCGAGCAAGGTGGCGCTCGCCACTGTGAGCGTTGCGGTTGCAGATGAAACGGCAAACGCTTTGAGTAGGCTAATGCCCAAACAAAACCCCAACAGGCCTGTCAGCACGCGTAGGATGACGAATTCCGTTGCTAAAATCGCATAGCCCATCCCGGCTCGGTCCAGTTGTTTTTTCATTGGCCGGGCGAGTGTTCCAGGCAGTGGCGGGAGCGCCCTCGCCAGTAGCCGGGTAAGCGGTAATAAAAGGCGAAAGAGCAATGGGGCTGGATCTCTCCAGCGGGTGGTTGTTCGCTCCATCCGGCGCAGAGCAGTGATAATCGCAATACCGCTAAGAATCATGCAGGCTGCGGCCAGGCCAAAGAGGATGACCGCCAGTGTTGTGTCAGTTTCAAACATCAATGGCAACGATGCGCCGGATAGAGATGAAGGCCAGCAGCATCATGACACTGGCAAGCGTAATTGCGGCCCAGCCCAAAGGCTCATAAAACAGTCGCTGCATCATCTGCGGTTGTTGCAGATAAAGCACTCCAGCGATCGCAATCGGCAAAACACACATTACCCGGCCCTGCATCCGACCCATGGCGGTGAGGGCATGGATGCGCGCCTCCATTTGTGCACGCTCTCGCAACGTCACGCTTAATCGATCCAGCGTATCTGCCAAATCGCCGCCCACGCGGTGTGAGATGCTCACGGCGTTTTTAAACAGCCTAATTTCTTCGCCCCGTATGCGTTCTGCCATTTCCTCGAGAGAATCTTCTAGAGACTCACCGAGTCGCTGACGACTGAGCACGAGGGCAAATTCCTCCGATAACGGTGGCGGTTGTCTGCGGGCGAGTTGCTCTAAACCCTTATTAATATTCACCCCTGCGCGTAAGGCGTTTGCAAGCGCCTGTAGGGCCTCGGGTAGCTGGTTGATAACCGCTTGGCGCCGACGCTTTTCGATCAGGCGCAGCATCAGCTTCGGCGCCATCAGGCCCAGAAATGCAAACGCAATGGCAAGCGGCGCCGGCAGAAAAAACTGGGCTGCGATATAGAAAAAAAGCGCTAGAGTGCTCGCCAAGGTGAACAGTTGTCGGCTGGAGAGATCTATGAACTGCGCGCGAAGGTCAGTGTGGATATCCTCATCGACATGCTGACGGTAACGATGGATCGAGATACTGAGGATATTCGCTACCGCAACCAGACCAAGGGCGCCGCCTAAAGCACTCAATACGGCTATGCCAAATGATGTTGCCTCCATGCCTCATCACTTCACTCAGTTTAGCTGTGCTGATCAACTACCGTTTATCGGTTTCTGCGCAAAGTACTCAGCCAGAAAATCTTCAAAGCTCGGTGCATCGGCAGCCTCCAGCGCAACCTGCTCGGCCAGCGAAGCCGCGGCTGCCGCCTCCAGACGCTCACGGGAGGCATCGGCCAGCTCGCAGCCGCGCAGGCTGCGCGCATGTTGGTTGGAGATCCGCATGGCAAATTCGACGAATTCCTCATCCCGCTCACGCATCTCGCGCAGGATGCGGGCCGAGGGTGTGCGCTCGGCATCGGTGACGCTCGCCTGATAATCCGCTAAAACGCGTGCGTAGCGGCCGTCGTTGTGGACTTCATCGAGTAGCGCGGCTGGCCCCTGCATCGCCTGCATCAATTCCTCAGCCCACTCACGTAGGCTAACCCGCTTGCCATCGCCACGATGCAGGGTCAGATCAGGGTTGCGGCCATCGCGTGCCACAAGCCCCTGGTTAGCATTGATATGCGCCTGTTCGGCGGCAGCAATCGGTGGGCTGTCCTCGAGCAGGCAGAACAGCAACAACGTCTCGAGGAATGTGAGCTGGTCGTCATTAATGCCAATAGGCTCAAATGGGTTGAGATCGAGTGCGCGTATTTCGACGTACTCCACGCCGGCACGCTTGAGTGCGCAGGTTGGCTGCTCGCCCGATTCTGCCACCGCCTTGGGCCGGACAAAGCTGTAGTACTCATTCTCTATCTGCAGGATGTTGGTATTGAGCTGGCGCCATTCACCATCCACACAGGCACCGATGCGCTGATATTCCGGGTCGGGCGTGTTGATGGCAGCGCGCAGGCTGGTGACGTAAGAGTCGAGATCGTTATAGCTGATATCAAGTCCGGCTTGTGCATTGTTTTTATAGCCGATATCGCTCATGCGCAAAGACGTGGCGTACGGTGCGTAGAGCGTGTGCGCTGAAAAGCGTGTGAAGTCCAGGTCCTTGCCAGCGGTAAACGAGCGGCAGATGGCCGGTGAGGCGCCCATCAAGTAGGGCAGCAGCCAGCCATAGCGCTGGAAGTTGCGAATAAGTCGAAAGTAAAAATCCGAGCGGAAAGTTGCGTAGTCGCGGCTGTCGCCTTCGCGGGCCTGGACGGCGCGCAGGAATTCTTCGCTGAACGAGTAGTTATAGTGAATGCCGGCAATCGCCTGCATGGTCCGGCCATAGCGCCAGTCCAGTCCGTGTCGGTAGACATGCTTCATCCAGCCGATATTGGAGTGGCCATAATCGGCAATCGGGATGCTTTTATCCCCGCCGACAATGCAGGGCATGGATGTTGCCCAGAGCAATTCTTCACCGATTTGGGTGTAGGTATAGCAATGCAGCTCTTCGAGTCGATGCAAGGCAGAATCGGCATCCACAAAAGCCGGCGTGACAAACTCAAGCAGGGCCTCAGAGTAATCAGTGGTGATTTCTGAATGGGTGAGTGCTGAGCCAAGTCCTACCGGATGCGGTGTTTGCGCGATGTGTCCAGCCGCGGTCACTCGCAGACTTTCTTTCTCCAGCCCGTGCCGGCTGCCGGTCAGCAATCCTCGCTCCCCGGCGGCTTGAAGGCCTTTTACCCGATTCTCGACGCTGCGGTTCATGCAATCTAATCCAACGGTACGACAAAGCGGCGATTGTGCCCGCGTCAGTCAGAATATGGAATGGCTATGTTGCGCTGCGGCTCGCCTTCAGGTCGCCATGGTGGTTATGGTCGGGTTAGTCAGTCTTTGATTGAGGCCGAGGAGAAAATGAGATGACACGGATTGCATTGGTCACCGGAGGGACACGAGGTATCGGAGCGGCGATTGCAAAGGCGCTGGCGGATGCCGGCCATCAGGTGATTGCCACTTACCAGGGCAATGACGAGGCAGCGGCCGCATTCACCCGGGATACCGATATTCCCGCGCGAAAATGGGATGTCAGCGATTTCGAAGCCTGTCAGGCGGAAGTGGCGGATATTGAGCGCACGTTTGGTCCGGTGGATGTGCTGGTGAACAATGCCGGTATCACCCGCGATGGCATGCTGCATAAAATGGGCATCGATGACTGGGATGCTGTCATTCAGACCAACCTGACCTCCGCATTTAATATGACCCGCGCGGTCATTAATGGAATGCGGGATCGGGGGTTTGGTCGGATTATCCAGATCTCATCGATCAATGGGCAGAAGGGTCAGATGGGCCAGGCAAACTATGCCGCAGCCAAGGCCGGGCTGATTGGCTTTACCAAATCGATTGCTCAGGAGAATGCGCGCAAAGGCGTCACCGCCAATGTGATCGCGCCTGGTTATGTCGGCACGGATATGGTCGCCGCAGTGCCAGAGAACGTGCTCGGGAAGATTATTGGCCAAATTCCGGTTAATCGGCTGGGCCAGATTGAGGAAATTGGTGCAGCGGTGGTCTACCTTGCTGGCGATGCGGCAGGTTTTGTTACTGGCTCTACGTTAAGTATCAATGGCGGCCAATATATGAGCTAAAGCGGTTAAGTCCGTGGCAGCTTTAGAGCGAGCGGGACGGCAATCAGCCCGTAGAGCAAAATAGGCAGCATGGCGAGGGCTGGGCGGGAGAACCAATCGGCCAAAAAGCCACCGAGTAGTGGCACGCCAAAATTATTGATTGATCCGATGGCAAACATTCCAGCGGCAAGGCCGGCTGTCTCCGTGCCCCGGGTGTAGATCGGCGGGAGTGCCACCATCAGGATCAGCATGATGCCAGCCGCAAGCCCGGCGGGGAGTAGGGCGGCAAGGCCCCAAACCCCCGGGACTGACACAAATAGCCCCAGCCCAATTAACCCAGTCATCATTAAGCTGATGAAAGGCCCGGGTTTGCCCACCCAATAGCGTGCCAGCCAGAACATCAGCAAAGAGGCGACGATTTGGGTGCCATTGAAAATCGCAAGCGCCACCGGCAGCAGCTCACCCTCGCCTCGGGCAGTCAGGATGCTTCCCATATAGGCATTGGTGCCAAAGAACATTGCACCGCTTGCCCCCAGCAATATGCCAAGCTGCCATACCAGTGGCTTGTTCAATTGGGGCATCCATCGCCCGGAATCTCGGGGTCTGCCGCTTGGACGGCTCAGTAGCGTAATGCAGGCCGCTGGAATGAGTGCTGGCAGCGACCAGAGGAGCAACGCAACCCGCCAGTCATCACCGGCAAGCGGCAACATCAGCGGTAAGGTTAGGGTAGAGCCTAAGACCTCTCCAACTAACATTCCATTCATATAGACCGCAGTGCCAAGCGCAATTCGGCTTGGCCACCATTCGGTAAGCAGAGTTGGCAGAGCAGGCTGAATGCCAGCAATGGCAATGCCCATTACCGCGGTCCAAGCAAAAAGATTGGCGATCTCACCCAGGCCACGAGCTGCTGAGCTAAGTGCAACCAACAGCAATGCCAGGATCAACGTTTTTCGGGCGCCAATCCGGCTGATCAGCCAAGCGGCGGCGAATCCGCCAATGGCCAACATCAGAATGGGGAAGGTCGTCAGCGCCCCGGTCGCCGCTTGTCCTAACCCCAAGTCAGCAGAGATGATAGGGGCAAGGGGCGGGCCCACCATCACGGTGAGGCGCAGATATAGCCCCGCACTCCATAGCAGGAGAAGGACAACAGGCGTAGAGGGAATGCGTTCGTGATTCACGGGCGCAGCAACGAGGAACGGCCATGACAAGACAATATGCAGGCGGTGTGATCGATTTGCGGCTGCACCAGCCCGCAACCCGATTGGCACTGGTCGAACAAGTCCTGAATGTGCTTTTGTTGGGCGATGATGTGCTGTTTGTCCTGCATGAAAAACCTCTGCGCCTGCCAACCTACATCCATGAGCGATTCCCGGGCCAATTTACGCTGTCTTTTATTGATCAGGGCCCTGAGATCTGGAGTGTTTGTCTCACCCGTGTCGATCGGGCGGTCAGTGGAGATGATGCGCCGAGCGCTCCGGTGACTTAATTGTCGATCCACCAGCAAGCTGCAGCGCAATATCGATCATGCGGTTGGCAAAACCCCACTCATTATCAAACCAGCACAGCAACTTAATCATTCGTTGATCGGCTACCCGCAACTGCGTGAGATCCACCACAACAGAATGGGGATCATGGGCAAAATCAATAGAACTGACCGGGTCCTCGCAAACATCCATGATGCCCGCATAACATTGCTGGGAAGCCTCGAATAAACATTCCGCCACCATAGAGATGGTGACATCCTGACTGCATTGGATGCTGATATCCATTGCTGAGACAGCAGCGGTCGGGATCCGCAGATGCAGGCACTCTAGGTTTTTCCCAATTGCTGGCAATAAACGCTCTACACCGCGGGCCAACGCAGTATCAACCGGTTGCATGGCGTTCAGGGCACCACGGGTGAGTCTCAACTCATCGCCTTTGAGTGTATCTGAGACCGGTTGGTCATTCATCGCCGAGTGGATGGTAGTGACCGCGCCGCGCTCAACGCCAAAAGCGCTGTCCAGACAATCGAGGATCGGTATCAGGCAATTCGTGGTACAGGAGCCTGCTGAAATAATGCGGTGTTCGGCATCTAGGGCCGATTGGTTAAAGCCGGGGATAAGCGTGAGATCGACATCGCTGCTCGCTGGCTGGGAATACAGAAGTTTGCCCGCACCCGCTTGCAGGTGTTTCGCCGCCGCTTCCCGGCTTCCAGGCTGGCCGCTGCAATCAAGGACCAAGTCGATACCTTGGCTCGCCCACGGGAGTTGCTCGGCCGACAGTCCAGGGTAGAGCTGTATACGCTGGCCGTTAATGGCCATCCAGTCCTCACCTACTTCAATGGACTCGTTCAATCGTCCATGCTGACTGTCATAGCGCGTTAGCAGCGCAATGGCTTCGGCACTGGCCGGCTCGTTGATGGCAACGAGAGTGAGTTGACGGGTATCATCGCGTGCCAAAAGAGCGCGTAGGATACTGCGCCCAATCCGGCCGTATCCATGAATCGCTAGTCGCATTCTGTAATCCCCTTGAGTGCAGCCCTATAGCATACCGTCGATGGAGAACGAGATGACAGAACTTGAGCACAGTCATCGCCCTGAAGATATCCAGGCACGATTAGCCGAGGGTCGGCGGCCGAGTTATCTGCGCGATGCCATTTTGGGCGGCATCGATGGTTGCGTGACGACTTTTGCGGTGGTCGCCTCGGTGGCTGGCGCCGGGTTGCCAGCGCTGGTTGCCTTTGGGCTTGGTCTTGCCAGCTTGATTGCTGATGGCTTTAGCATGGGTGTGAGTAACTATCAGGGCGTGAAAAGCGATCGGGATGCGGTGGCCAAGGCGCGAGAGACCGAGAATTTACATATCCGCCACGCACCGGATGGTGAGCGTGAGGAGATTCGACAGATCTTTGCACAAAAGGGTTTTGAGGGAGATGTGCTTGAGAAAATTGTCGAGACCATTTCCTCGGATGAATCACTCTGGGTGGATACCATGCTGCGCGAAGAGCATGGCCTTGAGGTTGAAGGTGCTCATCCGCTGCGGGCAGGGTTATGGACGTTTGGTGCGTTTGTCATTGTCGGAGCAGTCCCGCTGTTGCCCTTTATGCTGCCAGCGCTGGGCATTAATCTCGCGTTTGCGATTAGTAGCGTGCTGACCGCGGTGGCATTTTTTTCCATTGGTTTTGTCAAAGGCATGATGGTTGGTGGCGGGCGCTGGCGCTCGGGGATTGAAACGCTGCTTATGGGTGGCAGTGCCGCGCTTATTGCCTATTTCGTCGGTGGTATTTTTGAGCCGATGATGACTGAGATGGGACTGGCAGTGGGGCGCTAGCAGCGTCCGACTTGACCAGTATCAATCGTTTAATTGGCTGTCGGCCGCAGGCTGGAGGCAGTCATGATAAAAAGAGGCCATGTTGCTATGACAGCGAATCCACAGATTATTCTTGTCCCGG
Organism: Spiribacter sp.; assembly: GCA_965658695.1. GTDB lineage: Bacteria > Pseudomonadota > Gammaproteobacteria > Nitrococcales > Nitrococcaceae > Spiribacter. The sequence goes on along the minus strand of CBFHTR010000015.1, from coordinate 60 downwards.
TTGATGGATCGGAAGGTGCGAACGAGGCGGCAAGCTATGCCGTAGGTCTTGCCGAACGGT
>CBFHTR010000014.1:0-18928 GCA_965658695.1 Spiribacter sp. | reverse complement strand
ATTCGCGCGCTTATGTCGGGCGATTTAATTTCAAGGGTCAGGATCAGCAAAAACGTATTGGCGATCTCTCCGGCGGCGAGCGCAACCGCGTTCATCTGGCCAAACTACTGCAGCGCGGGGGCAACCTGCTGCTGCTTGATGAGCCCACCAATGATCTGGATGTCGAGACCCTACGCGCGCTGGAAGAAGCCCTGTTGGTCTTCCCCGGCTCGGCCATGGTGATCTCGCATGATCGCTGGTTCCTCGACCGGATTGCCACACATATTCTGGCCTTTGAGGGTGACAGTCAGGTCAACTTCTTTGAGGGCAACTATCAGGAATACGAGGCCGACCGGCGCCGACGCCTGGGTGACGACGCCCTCAATCCGCATCGGATCAAATACCGACGGCTTGCCGACTAAATGCGCGCCCAATCCCCTCGTACCGCCACATTGCTCATGCACTGCCCGGATCGTCCCGGGCTGGTGGCTGCGGTTACGCGATTTCTCGCCGATAACGGTGCCAATATCATTGATCTGGACCAGCACGTTGATCGCAGCGAAGGCGTCTTTTTCATGCGGGTTAAATGGGAGCTGGAAAGCTTTGCCCTCAACCCGGAGAGCTTTGGGGAATCATTTGCACCCGAGATCGCCCAGCCTTTTGCCGCCACCTGGCAGTTGCATTCAGATGATCGGCCTCTGCGCATGGCGATCTTTGTCTCAAAAATGTCGCACTGCCTCTACGATCTGCTATCGCGCTGGCAGTCCGGCGAATGGCCGGTCGAGATACCGCTGATCATCAGTAACCACGAAACACTGCGCCCCGTGGCCGAACAGTTTGGTGTGCCGTTTAAGCACTTTCCCATCACCGCCAAGAATAAGGCCGAGCAGGAAGCACAAGAAATCGAGCTACTGCAGGCCAATGACATCGACTTAGTGGTCCTGGCGCGTTACATGCAAATCGTCAGCCCGCAGCTGATCAAGGCCTACCCGCAGCGCATTATTAATATCCATCACTCATTCCTGCCCGCGTTTGCCGGCGCCAAGCCCTATCACGCAGCGCACGCACGTGGGGTGAAGATTATCGGCGCCACCAGCCATTACGTTACTGAAGAATTGGATGCCGGCCCCATCATCGAGCAGGACGTCACCCGCATCACGCACCGTGACTCAGTCGGTGAGCTGGTTCGCAAGGGACAAGATCTCGAGAAACTCGTTCTGGCGCGCGGAGTCTGGGCGCATATCCAACGCCAGACACTGGTCTATCGTAACCGCACGATCGTTTTTAGCTAATCGGATTCTGGCTCGGGCAGATTGGGACGAATGCAGGCAGGCTTCCGTCCCGCCGCCTGTGCCTGTTCATAGAGATAGAGCGCTCGCGGCATCGCGGCCTGCAAATCGGCAATACGTCGATCACGCGAGGGGTGCGTGGAGAGAAACTCGGGCGGCGTCCGGCCACCGGCCTCAGCCATATTGCGCCACAGCGAGACGCTTTCTTCAGGGTTAAAGCCAGCCGTTGCCATCAGCTCAAGTCCAATGTCATCGGCTTCGGACTCGTGTAAGCGGCTAAATGGCAGAATAATGCCCACCTGTGCGCCAACACCCAGTGCCGCCATGAGTTGCTGGCGCTCTGGATCATCGCCGGCAGCCACCTGTAAAGCCCCCAGACCAACCACCGTGGCAAACTGGGTGGACATGCGCTCATTGGCGTGCTCAGCCATCACATGGGCGATTTCATGCCCGATCACGGTTGCCAGCTGATCCTGATTCTCGGCAACCCGCAGCAGCCCAGTGTAAACACCCATCTTGCCGCCCGGCAGGGCAAAGGCATTGACCGCTTCGCTGTCAAAAACCGTCACTTCCCAGCCATTATTTCCATACGCTTGCGGGATATATGGGATGATGGCATCGGTGACACACTGTACGTAATCCACCACCGGGCCAGTCTCGATCGTCGGCTCATCGGCACGCATCTGTTCATAGGCATCAACGCCCATGCTGCGCATTTGCGACTCTGGGAAAAACTGTAATTGCGAGCGGCCAGTTGGCGATGTGGCGCAAGCACTTAGCAGCATCAACGCGATAAGCAAAAAGACCCATCGCGACACACCGCGAGTGACTTTCAGGGAATGCCCCCTAGTCCCGCCTGCGCGATTGCTCATCATCACCGCTTTCATCATGCGGAAATTCCACAGGTTCATCTATTTTTGGCGGTCCCGCCTTTTTCTGCGCCATGATCTGCCAGGTGATATGCCACATACCCATGGCCAGTCCAAACAAACCGACAAACGCGATGGGTGCCGACGAGACGAACGGTGTGCTGAATATCAGCCACAACCCCGCACCCAGGGCAAACCAGCGTGCGGCGAAAGCACCACAGTGGTCTCGACACCAGCAGGCACGCTCCTGCGCGGTTGCGTCAGCTAGTGGTGCCCGCTGAAGATGCCAGAGAGCAAACCAATAGGCACCGGCCTTTTCCACCCAGTTCGTCATAAACTCAGTATGAACCCTTTCCCCGCTGGGGTCATAGTCCATTATCCGTATAATGGCTGGTTTCGAAATCCCAACGGAGCCCGCGACAGATGTCCCAGCGCATTGACCGCCTGCATAAAGCCCTAAACGAGCGCATTCTTCTGCTCGACTGTGCAATGGGCACGATGATCCAGGGCTTTGCACTGGAGGAAGCGGATTTTCGCGGCGAACGGTTTGCTGATCACGCCAAAGATCTTAACGGCAACAACGATTTACTGGTGCTCACACGCCCGGAGATTATCGAAGACATCCATCGCCAGAACTTAGCCGCCGGGGCGGATATTGTCGAAACCAACACATTCTCGGCCACCACAATTGCGCAGGCCGATTATGGCCTAGAGCATTTGGCCCGCGAGATTAATGTAGAGGCGGCCCGCATTGCCCGTGCCGCCTGTGATGCCTACGAGGCCGAGAATCCAGATCGTCCACGACTGGTGGCCGGTGCTATCGGACCCACCAATCGCACCGCCTCGATTTCGCCGGATGTGAATGATCCAGGCAAGCGCAATGTCACCTTTGACGAACTCGTCGTGGCCTATCGAGAAGCCGCCGAGGGGCTTATTGAAGGCGGCGCCGATCTGCTGCTCATTGAGACCATTTTCGACACGCTCAATGCCAAAGCCGCGATTTATGCCCTGGAGCAACTCTTTGACGATCGTGGCGAGCGTCTGCCGGTGATGATCTCTGGCACCATCACGGATGCCTCCGGGCGGACACTCTCCGGCCAGACAACAGAGGCCTTCTGGAACTCGGTGCGTCATGCAAAGCCATTCACAGTGGGGCTTAACTGCGCACTGGGCGCCGATTTAATGCGGCCTTTTGTCAAAGAAATCAGCCGTGTGGCCGATACTTTCGTCACCGTCTACCCCAACGCCGGGCTGCCCAACGAATTTGGCGAGTACGATCACTCCGCCGAGTTTATGGCCGAGATTATGCGGGAGTTCGCAGAAAGCGGCTTCGTCAACATCATTGGCGGTTGCTGCGGGACAACGCCCGAGCATATTCGTGCCCTCGCCAAAGCGGTTGAGGGAATGCCGCCACGCCCCATCCCGGCACCGGCAAAGGCCATGCGCCTGTCCGGGCTTGAGCCCTGCAACATTGGCCAAGAGTCGCTTTTCGTCAACATTGGCGAGCGCACCAATGTCACCGGCTCAGCACGCTTTAAGCGCCTGATCCTGGATGAAGACTATGACACCGCGCTCGAAGTGGCGCGCGATCAGGTCGATGGCGGCGCGCAAATCATTGATGTGAATATGGACGAGGGCATGCTCGATGCCACCGCCGCCATGGAGAGCTATCTCAAGCTGGTGGCCGCCGAACCGGATATCGCCCGGGTACCGATGATGATCGACTCTTCAAAGTGGGAGGCGATCAAAGCAGGGCTTAAATGTATCCAAGGCAAATCCGTCGTTAATTCCATCTCCCTGAAAGAGGGCGAGGCGCCGTTTCTGGAGCAGGCCGCTGAACTGCGCCGCCACGGTGCCGCCGTGGTGGTCATGGCCTTTGACGAAAAGGGCCAGGCAGACACCTACGAGCGCCGTATTAGCATCTGCGAGCGGGCCTACAAGCTACTCACCGAGCGCATTGGCTTCCCCGCCGAAGATATTATCTTTGACCCCAATATCTTTCCGGTGGCAACCGGCATCGCCGAACACGATCGCTACGCGGTGGATTTCATCGACGCCACGCGCTGGATTAAAGAGAACCTGCCCTATGCCAAGGTCAGTGGCGGGCTTTCCAATCTCTCATTCTCGTTTCGCGGTAATAACGCCGTGCGCGAGGCCATGCATTCGGTCTTTCTCTATCACGCTATCCGCGGCGGGCTTGATATGGCCATCGTCAACGCCGGCCAGCTCGAGGTCTACGACGATATCGACCAGGAACTGCGAGAACATGTCGAAGATGTGGTTCTGGCGCGCCGGGAAGACGCCACCGAGCGTCTCCTCGATCTAGCCGAGCGCTTCAAGGGACAGGGCGGGAAGAAGAAAGAAGAGGACCTGGCCTGGCGTGAACAGCCGGTCGCCAAGCGCCTTGAGCACGCACTGGTGAAGGGTATCGCCGATTACACCGATGAGGATGTCGAAGAAGCCCGGCAACAGTTCGCCCGGCCGATTGAGGTGATCGAAGGCCCACTCATGGACGGCATGAATGTGGTCGGCGATCTCTTCGGCGAAGGCAAGATGTTCTTGCCACAAGTGGTGAAATCCGCGCGCGTCATGAAAAAAGCGGTAGCCTATCTGCTGCCCTACATTGAAGAGGAAAAGGCGCTCACCGGTAATACCAACGATGAGCCGGCCGGGCGCATTCTGCTTGCCACCGTCAAAGGCGATGTGCATGACATCGGCAAAAACATCGTTGGCGTGGTGCTTCAGTGCAATAACTTTGAAGTCATCGATATGGGTGTCATGGTGCCGGCCGAGCAGATCCTTGAGACCGCCATTGAGAAAAACGCCCACATCATCGGGCTCTCCGGCCTGATCACTCCGTCACTCGATGAAATGGTGAATGTGGCCAAAGAGATGCAGCGACGAGAGATGGCGCTGCCATTGCTCATCGGCGGGGCAACCACATCCCGTGTGCATACGGCCGTGAAAATCGCACCCCGCTACGATGGCGATGTCATTTACGTCAAAGATGCCTCGCGGGCGGTGGGCGTCGCCAGTAACTTGGTGAGCGATACCCGCTATACGGATTTCGCCGCCGGTATCCGCGAGGAATACGAGCGCGTGCGCCAGCAGCACGCTGGTCGGCAGAAGCGTCAAAAGTGGTTATCCATCGATAAGGCACGCGCCAATCGCACACCCATCGACTGGAGCGATTGGCGCCCTGTGACACCGGCACGTCCGGGTGTCCATGTCATCGAACCAACGCTTGAGGAACTGGTTGATTACATCGACTGGACACCGTTTTTTCATGCCTGGGAGCTTGCCGGCTCCTATCCAAAGATCCTCAATGACGAGGTTGTTGGCGAAGAGGCGCAAAAACTATTGGCCGATGCCAAGGCCATGCTCAAACAACTGGTGGATGAAAAATGGCTAACTGCCCGCGCCGTCTATGGCCTCTTCCCGGCCAATGCGATCGGCGATGATACCGAGCTGTACACGGATGAAAGCCGTGAGCGGGTCATCATGACGCTGCACCACCTGCGCCAGCAGAATGAAAAGCCTGAAGGCCGGCCCAATCAGTCACTCGCGGATTTCATCGCCCCGAAAGAGACCGGCCGTGCCGACTGGATGGGTGCCTTTGCCGTGAGCGCCGGCATTGGCATCGATGAGCCGGTGGCGCGTTTCGAGGCCGATCATGATGACTATAGCGCCATTATGGTCAAGGCCCTCGCCGATCGGTTGGCAGAGGCCTTTGCCGAGATGCTGCATCAGCGTATCCGACGGGAATTCTGGGGATATCAACCCGACGAAACCCTTGATAATTCGGCACTGATCGATGAGCAGTATCGAGGTATCCGCCCAGCCCCTGGTTATCCGGCCTGCCCGGATCACACCGAAAAAGATCGGCTCTGGGCGTTGCTGGATGTCGAGGAGAAGATCGGACTACAGCTTACCGAAAGCCGGGCCATGTACCCCACCGCGGCGGTTTCTGGCTGGTATTTCAGTCATCCGGACAGTCGTTACTTTGGTTTAGGCCGCATTTATCGAGATCAGGTTGAAGACTATGCACAGCGCAAAGGCATGAGCCGGCGCGAGGTGGAGCGCTGGCTGGCACCCAACTTGGGGTATGAACCCGAGGAAGGCTGATTTTCATCGCGCGCCGAATCCGGCAGACTGGAATTAACACGCAAAAGCATTGAGAGAGAAAATGAAAAATTGCGCAGCTCCGCTTCGATTGATCGCCATTCTGCTGCTCACACTCACTTCCCTCGGCAGCGCAGCACTTGCGCAGACTGAACAGGACAATTCAGCCGACCAGCCTGAAGTCCGCTCTGAACACGAGGATTGGATCGTACGTTGTCAGCCTGCTGCGGAGGATGCCTTTGGCGCCGGCGAGCTCTGCGAGATGTATCAGGGAGTGAGCGAATCCGAAAGCGGGCAAACCGTCTTTGAGGTGGTCATTGGCTATCCGCAGGGCGCCGAGTCGCCCATTGCGCTTTTCAATCTGCCACTCGGCATGCGCCTGCCACCCGGCGTTCAGCTGCAGGTGGATGACAATGAACCCGTGCGCTTTGCCGTGCAGGTCTGTCTCAACTCAGGCTGCCGCGGCGACATTGCCATTAATGAAACACTCGAGACCCAGATGCGGGCCGGTGCACAGGCGGTGCTGACGATTGCCGATCCGCAGGGCCGCGGAATCGAACTGCCACTGTCTTTAACCGGATTCAGCGCCGCGCTCGACGAGGTCGAGGCGAGCCGTCCCTGAAATTCTGTCAACGACGACTACAGGAGGCCAATACGCCATGGAACTGATCATCAACCCCGGCGATGGTGTTCATCTTTCAGATGCGCTGCGCGACCATGTCCGTCACAAGCTAGAGCCGGTAGAGCGCCATCATGGCGATCGGTTGACGCGAATCGAAGTGCATTTCAAGGATGAGAATGGTGGTAAAGGGGGTCGGGACTCCCGCTGCCTGCTTGAGGCGCATCCGCGTGGCGCAGATCCGATTGTTGCCGAGGCAATCGCCGAAGATGCCTACACCGCCTCACACCAAGCGGCTGGAAAGCTCGACCGGGCACTGGCCAATCACTTTGGCAAAAGCGATCGGGTGCGACCGCACTGACTGTCATGCAATGGTCACACGGGCGGGTCAGACTGGTTGAATGCTGAGGGTCATTGTTGATTTCGCTGACCTGATCACTGCCGGTCTGCTCCCCCGTCATCAAGCCATTGCTGCCTCATGGCCGCGTCGGGTTCTGATCTCTCTCGCGGCTTTTTTATTGCTACTGCCGCTGCTCCTTTACTACTGGACGGGGCTGATCTGCGACGAGCTTTTCTTCCGACGCTACCGCCGTGTTGTGGTAAGAAAACCGGTATTTATTCTCGGTGTGCCGCGCAGTGGCACCACCGCGTTGCATGAAGCCCTAAGCGCCGATAATCAGTTCACCACAACCCGCACCTGGGAATGCCTGCTTGCCCCGTCCATTACCCACCGCTACCTCTGGCGGGGAATTGGCCGCGGTGACCGCCGCCTGGGGGCGCCACTGCGCCGGCTTGCCGGGTGGATCAACCAGAATTGGCTCGCGCCTCTGACAAACGCCCATCCCCTGCAGCTCCAGGCGCCAGAGGAGGATTACCTCACTCTGTTGCCGCAGCTCTCGGCATTTATCCTGATTATTGCCTCGCCAGAGAATCGTCGGCTTTGGCGACTGGGGCGGGGTGATCAGGCCTTACAAGCCAGCGAGCGCCAAAAACTGATGCGCCACTACCATCGCAGCATTCAGCGGCATCTGTATTTTCACGGCAGCGAAAAGCGTTATCTGGCCAAGAATGCCAGCTTTGCCACGCTTACCGGCAGCCTGCTCGATCGCTTTCCCGATGCACGCATCATCGCCTGCCTGCGCGAACCCGAGCAGGTGGTCTCCTCACAACTCTCAAGCCTGCTACCGACGCTGCGCATCCTTTATGGCCGCGTCAACCACAAGGTGTTCAACGAGCGCATGTTGCGTCAATTGCATTTCGCCTATCAAAACCTGCTGCAGAAACTGCCGCAGAAAGCGCCTAAACAGGCGGTTTTCCTGCCACTCGATGCACAGCGCCAGGGCCTTGGTGAAGCCATTAAAACCATCTATCAGGCCCTCGATATCCCGCTGTCAGCAGATTTCGAGCAATGTTTGCAGGCACTTGCTGAGCGCGCTCGCTCTCATCAATCGGGGCATCGTCACAGGCTTGCCGACCACGCACTCGACGAAGTGACAGTTCAAACCCGGTTTGCCGATATTCATGCCGCCTTTGACTTCACGCAAACCACACCACAACCCGCCACAGCGCTCAATCCGCTGCAACCGGCGCGCACTGTCGTGGTGGTCTGCGATGCGCAACTGCAGCGTAACGGTGTTGGTACTTACTACGCCGATTTAGTGGATCATCTGCGCACCCGGACAGACACCATTCATCTAGTTGCCCCCGGCCATGCCGCATCTCCTATTAAGCACTGGCTTGAGATGAAAATGCCTGGCGACGCCAGCCAGCGGGTCTGCCTCCCCTCTCCCATCGCTTTGTATCGACATCTCGTCGCACTTGAGCCCGATGTCATCATCCTGGCCGCACCGGGGCCGTATGGAATTATGGCCGGTGCCATGGCAGGCAGACTGGGCAGCCGCAGCATACTTGGCCTGCATACCGATTTTGAGGCGTTAAGCAGTCTGTATTACGGCCGCTGGCTCGGCACGCTGAACCGGGCTTTTATGCGTGGCATCAATCAATTCCTATTCAAGCGCTCTGATGCCGTAGTCAGCAATTCAGAGCACATGCAGCAGATCGCGCAGGATAAAGGCGCACACCGCGCCATCAAGGTAAAAACACCACTGCCGAGAGCCTTGCTTGAAAGGCCACTGCAGCCACTCAACACACCAGCTAGGCGCATTCTCTTTGTTGGCCGACTGGCCACAGAAAAACGCGTACATACCGTCATTGACGCCGCCAGCGAGCACCCGACACTCTCTTTTGCCATCGCCGGTGACGGTCCGGAGCGCGCCTTAGTCGAGTCCGCAGCGCAGACCCATGCCAATCTCAATTATTTGGGCTGGGTGGCCCGTGAACGCCTGCCCGAAATCCTCGATAAAACCGATTTACTGGTCTTACCCTCAAAGGTGGAGGCCTTCGGCACAGTCGCGCTTGAGGCGATGGCCCGCGGCCGTCTGGTATTGGTCTCTGCCGGTTGTGGTATCGCCGATTGGGCAATCTTCAAGCCCTGCCTGGAAGTCATGCAACCCGGCGAGACCACTGCTCAGGCGATCAGCCGAACCCTACAGCAACCACCAGCGGCATTAGCCGAGAAGGCAAGGCTGGGACGGATCCAGGCTGAGGCTACCGCCAGACAATGCATTGATGAGTGGCAAGCCCTGATGGAAGCCTTATGAGTCGCCAGCCCGCCGTCCACCTGAGCATTCATGATGTCATGCCGCGGACATTGCCCTTGGTGGCTGACCTTATTACTGCGACCCACAACCATGGCTGGCCGCCGCCGGTATTGCTGGTTGTCCCCGATGCCGGTTGGGATGCCGCCGGCATTCAGCAGCTCCGGGCATGGCAAGCGGCTGGGCACGAACTAGCAGGACATGGCTGGCAGCACCAAATCACGCACTATGGTGGGCTGTGGCATCGGTTGCACTCGGCGTTCATCTCACGCGATGTAGCAGAGCATCTGAGCCTGGATAGCGAAGCTATTCTTGCGCTGATGCGGCGCTGCTTTGCCTGGTTTGACAGCCAGGGGCTGGAAAGCCCTTCGCTTTACGTCCCACCCGCCTGGGCGCTCGGCCGGCTGCCATTGGCTCGCCTCCCGGAGCAACCTTTCACTCAGGTTGAGACATTGCGGGGTATCTATTCGGTTAGCGACCGGCGATGGCGCTATCGCGCCCTACTGGGCTATGAAGCGGGGAACGGGTTGCAGCGCCTTGCGCTGCAGGTAAGCAATGCCATTAATCGAAAAAGGGCGCCGCAAGCGGGGCTTCGCATCGGGTTACATCCCCATGATGCCAACCTGCCGCTTGTCGACGCCCTAATGGCGGATCTCAATCGCTTCAGGCCGCAGCCAACAAACGATTAACCTCCTCCCAATTCACGACATCCCAAAACGCCTCTACATAATCAGGGCGGCGATTCTGATAGCGCAGGTAATAGGCATGCTCCCATACGTCCAATCCAAGTATCGGCGTGCCCTGCTCTTCAGCCACGTCCATTACAGGATTGTCCTGGTTGGGAGTGGAGGTAACCTTGAGGCCATTGGAAGTGGCAATCAGCCAGGCCCAGCCTGAGCCAAAACGGCCAAGTGCTGCATTGGTAAACGTTTCACGAAATGTATCAAACGAGCCAAAGGCTGCATTGATTCCATCCGCCACTGCACCCTCCGGCGCACCGCCGCCATTTGGCGAGAGCATTTTCCAGAACATTGAGTGGTTGTAGTGACCGCCACCATTGTTGCGCACCGCTGCGGGCAGTGCGGAGACATTCACCAACAGATCTTCCAGCGACTTGCCTTCGTACTCGGTGCCACTCACCGCGTCATTTAGCTTGGTGACGTAGGTGTTGTGGTGCTTGGTGTGATGAATTTCCATTGTCCGCGCGTCAATCGAGCGATCGAGCGCATCGTAATCATACGAGAGATCAGGCAGCGTAAAGGCCATGAGCTACTCCTTGGCAGTCGGTCAAAAAATGAATTGGAACCTTTAAAACGTACCAGCTTGGTCCGATTTTGACCATAGCCAACACCCCTTTGCACTGGTCAAATCAGGGGCGAATCGGCAATACTGCGCGCTGATACTTACAATGTTCGATCGGAGTCGCTGATGAAATTCCGCTGCAGCCTTCTGCTAGCCGCCTCAAGCCTGACCTTGACCGCCTGCGGCATGATGCCTGGCAACAATGACAACGCCGCGGCACAGCCACCCGAGGAAATCACCGAGCCGGCAGCCAATACCCTCAGCACCGCTGGGCTCACGGTGAGTGTTGATGACCCGGAGACCTTCTCGCGGCAGGTTGGACGCTACACCACCTACGCGCGGACCGATTGCAACAGCGATCGCGAGCGGCGCGCAGCATTCAATGAAACGCTGGAGAAACTGCGCGTGAATGCGGTTGAGGATGGCGCCGATTACCTGCGCGTTCTCGGCACCGGCGCACTTGAGACCCGCGGGCTTTGCCACAACGATATGTTCCAGCTCACCGGCGTCGCCTTTCGCGAGGAGAACATCCCGCAGGGCATGATGGGTGGCGGTCAGAGCAGCACCGATTCACTCACCGCCCGGCTGGAAGAGCTTGATGCGCTGCTTGAGCGCGGGCTGATCAGCGACAGCGAACATCAGCAGCTGCGCGAGCGCGTTCTTAACGAAGCCTACTAAAGGCGCCATGTGACCGAGCGCGCCACCTGGCTATGGTCGCTGGCATTGCCAGCGGCCTTTGTTCTTTTATGGAGCACCGGGTTTATCGGGGCCAAGCTTGGGCTACCCTGGATTGAGCCCATGACCTTTCTTGCCGTGCGCATGTTGCTCGCATCGGTATTACTGCTACTGCTGGCCGGCCTGATGCGCGCGCCCTGGCCAAAAACACCTGCAGCGATCGCACACACCGCCATTGCCGGGCTGTTAGTGCATGCCTGCTACCTTGGCGGCGTATTCTGGGCCATTGACCGCGGACAGACCGCCGGCGTGACCGCTATTCTGGTTGCTCTGCAGCCACTGCTCACAGCCACTCTGGCAGGCCCCCTTTTGGGCGAGCAGGTCACTAACCGCCAGTGGCTGGGATTATTGCTTGGATTCCTGGGCGTAACGCTGGTTATTACCGCACGCACCGATGGCGGCATCACCAATGCCACCACCCTCACCGCGACGACCATTGCATTGGTTGGCATCACACTAGGGACCATTTACCAAAAACGATTTTGCCCGCTCACTGACCTGCGCACCGGTGGAGCCATTCAATATGCCGCCAGCGGCGTTGTCTTCTTCACGCTGGCGCTGCTCACCGAGTCGCGCCGCATTGAGTGGACCGGCGAGCTGATCTTCGCGCTCGCCTGGCTGGTACTTGTCCTTTCAGTCGGCGCCGTTGGGCTTTTATATCTGCTAATTCGTCACGGCGCGGCCTCAAGGGTAGCCTCCCTTTTCTACCTGGCACCGCCGGTCACTGTGTTGACCGCCTGGTTGCTATTTGATGAGCGTCTCGGGCCCAGCGCGCTCATCGGGCTTGGCATCGTTGTCATGGGTGTCGCCCTGGTACAAACGCGCCCGGCCGCCTCGGCCATTCGGGGGTAGTCAGCACTCCTGCGCCGGCTTATCCTCCGCGCATGAGTGACAATCTTCGTGAACAGCTTCTCAAGGCCGGACTGGTTAATGAGCAATCAGTCAAAAAAGCCAAAACACAGAAGCGAAAAAAACGTCGTCAAGGCGAGGCCGATGATGGCCAGACTGAAGCAAGCCGCGCCGCCGCCCAGCGCGAAGCCGACCGCAGAGCAAGGGATCGCACCCTTAACCGTCGCCGCGAGGAAGCACGCCAGCAACAGGCCGACGAACAAGCCGCACGGCAAATGGTCATGGATGCTGAAGTAGCGCATGACGGGGAACAGCGGTTTAACTTCAGTCACAACGGCCGAATCCGGCCGATCCATGTCTCTGCAGATCAACGCAAGGCACTCGCTGCCGGGAAACTGGCGATTGCCCGCACCCGCGGCCGTTATCGACTCATTCCCGGTGAACTGGTGGAGAAAATCCGCGCCAGGGCGCCCTTTTTAATTGCTTGGACTGCGGCGGACGGCGCGTCAGAAGGCAATGGCACAGAGGATGATGCCTATGCCGATCATCCCATCCCTGATGATCTTATGTGGTAAGCCCGTAGACCTTAAGCAAAAAGGCATAGCGCAGCGCCACTTCCTCCAAATACTGAAAACGCCCGCCAGGTCCACCGTGACCGGCGGTCATATTGGTTCGCAGTAAAAGCAGGCCCTGGGGCTCGCCTTCGGCGCGCAGGCGGGCAACCCACTTTGCAGGCTCCCAATAAGTCACTCGCGGATCAGAGACCCCGGCGGTCACCAGCAAATGCGGATAAGCCCGCGGTGCAATGTTTTCATAGGGCGAGTACGCCGCGATATCGGCATAGGCGCTGGCATGATCGATGGGATTACCCCACTCCGGCCATTCCGGTGGTGTCAGTGGCAGCGTGTCATCCAGCATAGTGTTGAGCACATCCACAAAGGGCACATCGGCAATGGCGGCATGGAAAAGTTCAGGGCGCCGATTGATCACCGCGCCGATCAACATGCCGCCGGCACTCCCACCGTGGATGGCAATACGGCCAGCCCCGGTATATCCGGCCTCGACCAGCGCCTCGGCACAGGCAATAAAATCGCTAAAGGTGTTGGACTTCTGCGCCATGCGTCCGTCGCGATACCAACGATAGCCACGCTCACGCCCGCCACGAACATGGGCGATGGCATAAACAAACCCTCTATCCACCAAAGAGAGGCGATGCGGGCTAAAACCAGGCAGCTCGCTGATGCCGTAGGCACCATAGCCGTAGAGCAGTAACGGCGTGTCAGCGCTGAGGGCAAGATCCCGACGATGGAAGAGCGATACCGGCACAGTCTCGCCATCCGGTGCAGTGGCCATCAAGCGCCTGGAGACATATGCGCTCGGGTCATGACCCGAAGGGATTTCCTGGATCTTGCGTCGTATACGCTCACCTGAGCGCATGTTGTAGTCAAAAACCTGCGCCGGCTCGGCAAAACCACTCAAAGCAAAACGCAGTATATCGGTCCGGTATTCAAACCCGCCGATGAGCCCCACCTCCACACACGGATCAGGCTGGTCGATCACATGTTCATCACCCGTTGCCATTTCGCGAATCACAATGCGTGATTCGGCATCTTCCAGTTCTTGGCGCACCAGCCAGTCCGCGAAAACCAGCATGCCCTCAATTAAGCGGCCAGCCTGATGCGTGACCAGGGGCTGCCAGTGCGCGCGGCCCTGCTCACCAATCGATGCCTGACAAATCGCGAAATCCTCCGCCCCCTCAGCATTGGTGAGAATCAACCACTGATCGCCCCAATCACTGACTGAGTATTCAATATCGCGCTCTCGCGGTGCGATGCACTGCGGGGCGGCATCGGGTTGATCAGCCGGCAGCCAATGGACTTCCGAGGTGGTGTGATCATGGCTGTCAATGAGCAGATAACGCCCACTCTCCGTGCGATCCACCCCAAGGAAAAACCCGGGATCCTGCTCGGTAAACACCAACGTATCCGCTGCAGCGGGCTCGCCCAGACAATGGCGATACACCCAGCGCGGCCGATGCTCATCATCAATGACCGTATAAAGAAAACTCACCCCATCATTAGCCCAGGCGATATCGCCACGGGCGGCGTGAATCGTCTCTTCAAAGTCTGTACCGGTCTGCAGATCTCGGATATGTAGCGTGAATGACTCTGCCCCGCTGCGGTCAACGGCATAAGCCAAATAACGATGATCGGGGCTATGCGCGGCTGCACCCAGGCGAAAATAGGCACTGCCCTCGGCCTCGGCATCGCCATCAAGCAAGACTTGCTCCTCACCGCCATCACGCGGGCAGCGGCAGAGAATGGGATGCTGCCCACCCTCGCGGTAGCGGCTGTAATAAGCCCAGATGCCATCGACTGCCGGGACACTACTGTCATCTTCCCGTATCCGACCGCGCAGCTCCTTGACTAGGGCCTCACGCAGAGGCTCGACGTCGGCAAGCATTGTCTCGGCGTAAGCATTCTCAGCTTCCAGATAGCTGCGAATCGCCGGGTCCAAACGCTCCGGTTCAACCATCGCCTCTCGCCAATTCGCGTCTCGCAGCCAAGCGTAAGGATCCTCACGCCTATACGAATGCCAGTGCTGTATAACCGGCCGCCGGGCAGCGACTGGTGGGATGATCGTTTGTGTGGCCTGATCGCTCATCAATACCGTTCCTCTCTCAGTGCCAGTGATGCGTGTATAGCGACAGTCAACAAAATCACCATCCCGCCTACCAGTGTGAGCATTGGTACCGCCTCACCCAGCGCCCACCAGACCCAAACCGGCGCAAGCACGGTCTCCAACAACAAAAACAAGCTTACTTCCGGAGAGGGCAGGTAGCGCGTTGCAACGGATAACATCAGTGTTGCCAGCGGCATTTGCACACAGCCCATGATGACAAGTACCCAGTAGCTGGTTGGGGCCAGTGCAAACGGGTCGGCAAAGGGAATGGCCATGGCACCGGCGATGGCGCCACTCAAACAAACAAGCGGCAGCCGGGGTACTTCCGGGAAACGCCGCAATATCGTGAGATGCGCACCCACCGTCACGGCCAGCACAAGGGCAAAAAAATCACCTACCCATGTGCCAAGCTCGATGCCTCCACCAAACACCACCATTACTCCGGCCACAGCCGCGGCAATGGCCATCCAGGTGCGAAGCGGCACGCGCTCACGCAGAAAAAACCAAGAAAAAAGCGCTGCAAAAAACGGTGCTGAGGCAAGTATCACTACTGTGTTGGCAGCGGCCGTATGGGCGACGGAGAGCACAAACAACGTGGTATTACCCGAGAGCAGAAAAATACTAAACGCGATCAACCAGCGATCACGCCGCCTTGGCGGTAATTTCAGACGCTGGCCACTGACCAGCATCCACAGGGCAAAGATGAGAAAAATCAGCCATCCGCGCCAGAAGACAATATCCCAGTGCGGAGCGGCCGCAAGCCGCACCATAAGCGCATCAAAGCTAATCAGCAAAACGGCCACCATCGCGATGATCAAGCCGCGCGCATGCGCAGACTGACCACCAAATCGATTGTCCCAGGCCGGTATCCCCAATGCTCTATCCTCAGTGTTTCTCAATCTACAGAGAACGCCGCAGGGTAGCCGGCCAGACCATTTACCGCCAGTGCATACTGGTGATGATGGCGGTTTGTTCATGGCCAAACAGGCGTTTACACTACGCGGTCAAATTTATGATTGAGTAGAGGTTTGCATGCAGATTGCAAAAAACGCGGTGGTTGCCATCGACTACACCCTGCGCGATACCGACGGCGAGGTACTGGACTCCTCTCCTGAGGGTCAGCCACTGCAGTATCTGCATGGCGCAGGCAACATCATCCCCGGGCTTGAAAAAGCGCTGGAGGGGAAAGCAGCAGGCGACGATGTGGATGTGAGCATTGCACCGGCCGATGCCTACGGCGAGCGTGACGAGCGCCTGCAGCAGGATGTGCCAAAGACTATGTTCGAAGGCGTAGAGAAAATCGAGGCTGGCATGCGCTTTCAGGCACAGACCCAGTCGGGGCCGCAGACCGTAACTGTCGCGGCGGTGACCGGCGATCAGGTCACCGTGGATGCCAATCATCCCCTGGCCGGCCAGACGCTCAACTTTAAGGTTAAAGTCTCGGATGTACGTGCCGCCTCGGATGAGGAAATCGAGCACGGACACGTTCACAGCTAAACCGCTCAACCCAAAGGGGCACAATCGGTGATTGAAATTGATCGGATTTCCCGGGCCTTCGGTGGTCTGCAGGCAGTTCGGGATGTTTCTTTTACCGTCGCTGAAGGCAGCATCACCGGGTTGATTGGCCCGAATGGCGCCGGCAAGACAACGCTGTTTAACATTGTCGCCGGTGCCATTGCCCCTGACAGCGGCCAGATTCGCCTGCAGGGCGAGGATATTACCGGGCTGCCGACGCACAAGCTCTTTCACAAGGGGCTGGTGCGCACCTTCCAAATCCCGCACGAGTTCTCCCGCATGACGGTGCGTGAGAACCTGATGCTGGTGCCGGCCGGCCAGGCCGGCGAGAGCCTCATCAAAAGCTGGCTGCGTTGGGGTAAGGTCATCAGCGAAGACCGCGACATCCTGCAGCGGGCCGATGATGTGCTGGATTTTTTGGAAATCGGGCATCTGCGTGATGAACTTGCCGGCAATCTCTCCGGTGGTCAAAAGAAGCTGCTTGATCTAGGCCGCACTATGATGACCGACGCCAAGGCCGTCCTGCTGGATGAACCCGGCGCAGGCGTTAACCGCACCCTGCTTGGCAAACTGGCCGAGGCCATTGAGCGGCTCAATCGCGAGCGCGGCTACACCTTCTGTGTGATCGAACACGATATGGACCTGATTGCCCGTCTCTGCGATCCGGTGATGGTGATGGCCAACGGCGAGCTGATCGCCTCCGGTGACATGGCAACGCTGCGCGACAACCCCGAGGTGCGCGAGGCCTATCTGGGCACCGGCGCCAGCGGCAAGGCGGGGGCGGCGTAACATGAGCCTGTTAAAAGCCGATGGACTGTATGCTGGCTACGGCGGTGTAGATATCCTGCGCGGTACCAATCTACGGGTTGAGGCCGATGAAATCGTCGTCATCGTCGGGCCAAATGGTGCGGGCAAATCGACCGCCATGAAGGCGGTCTTTGGCTTGGTTCCCATTCGCGAAGGAAAGGTGGTCTACCGCGGCGATGAGATCACTAATCAGCCACCCGAGCGCATGGTCACACGCGGCATCGCCTACGTGCCACAGGAATCCAATGTATTCCCTTCGCTCAGTGTGCTCGAAAACCTAGAGCTCGGCGCTTATGCGCTCAAAGGCGATAATCGCGAGCGCTTGGAGAAGGTTTTTGCGATCTTCCCCCGGCTCAAGGAGCGGCGGAATCAGCAGGCGGGCGTCATGTCCGGCGGTGAGCGGCAAATGGTGGCGATGGGACGAGCGCTTATGATTGAGCCGCAATTGCTGATGCTGGATGAGCCAACGGCCGGGCTATCGCCCCGGCTCATTGACGAGACCATCGAGCGTATTGCGGGTATCAACCAGCTTGGTATTGGCGTGCTGATGGTTGAACAGAATGCGCGTCAGGCCCTCGCCGTCGCACACCGCGGCTATGTACTGGCAACCGGTGAAAATCGCCACGAAGACACAGGGCCGGCGCTGCTCGCCAATCCTGAAGTCGCCGAAATGTTCCTAGGTGGATAAGCGAGATGGTTGAAGTCATCCAACTGCTCATCAATGGCATTCTGCTTGGCAGCATTCTGGCGCTGGGCGCAGTCGGCGCGACGATGATTTTTGGCGTTCTACGCTTTGCGCATTTTGCACACGGCGATTTCATGGCCATCGGTGCTTATTTCGCGCTCACTGTGGTGACTGTATTTAATATGCCAGTCCTTGCCGCATTGCCGGTGGCCATGATACTCACGGCGGGACTTGCCGTTGGCATTGATCAGGTCATCTACAAGCGCATTCGCCGCGTCCAGCCGGTCATCCTGCTGATTTCATCATTTGCCACCGCGCTGATTCTGCGCTCACTCATCCAAATGATCTGGGGCAGCAGCAACCAGGTATATGAAACTGGCATCCAGCTGCCCTGGCGCATCGGGCCATTTGTGCTCAAGCCCGATCACCTGTTGATCTTCTGTGCCGCCGCGGTACTTGTCATCGGGGTGCACCTCTTCCTCACCCGCACGCGGATGGGCAAGGCCATGCGGGCGATGAGTGACAACATGAACCTCGCGCTCATCACCGGCATTCCCGCTGACCGGGTCATCATGTGGACCTGGGCCATCGGCGGTGCGCTGGCCGCAGCAGCAGGGGTATTCCTTGGCATGGATACCCGGCTGCATCCGGTCATGGGCTGGACACTTCTGCTACCGATCTTCGCCGCCACCATCCTCGGCGGTATTGGCCGGCCCTATGGGGCAATTTTTGGCGGCCTGGTGATCGGCTGCGCGATGGAACTCTCCACACTGGTCATTCCAGGCGCCTACAAGCCGGCAGTCGCCTTCGCCATTATG
>CBFHTR010000013.1:0-18981 GCA_965658695.1 Spiribacter sp. | reverse complement strand
CCATCCAGCGCCGCGCCATGGGCGACAAACACCTCATCCCGCCCGGCAGCCGTTGCCGATTCAAAGGGCAGCGGATTCTGCGCCTGCTGGCGGAAGCGGAAGGCTCCCCCCTCGGCGTTCTGTTCTGCCGGCGCAAAGAGCTGATTGACGCCCGAGACCATCGGCTCGGCCGCACGGTAATTG
Organism: Spiribacter sp.; assembly: GCA_965658695.1. GTDB lineage: Bacteria > Pseudomonadota > Gammaproteobacteria > Nitrococcales > Nitrococcaceae > Spiribacter. The sequence goes on along the minus strand of CBFHTR010000013.1, from coordinate 18,798 downwards.
CGGGCCAGCGTATGCAACCGCTCGGCACAAGCGGCACGCGCCTGCAGATAGGTGTGAATATCCGCCCCGCGAAAGGCGTAGATCGCCTGTTTGGGGTCACCGATCATCACCACTGCGGTCGCCGCATGATTGCCGGCGATGTCATAGACGGCATCGAAAATGCGGTACTGCACCGGATCGGTGTCCTGGAATTCATCAATCAACACCACCGGGTACTGCGCCCGAATCATCTGCGCCAATGACGCCGCACCCGGGCCCTGCAGGGCGGCGTCGAGCCGGGTGAGCAGATCATCAAAGCCAAGTTCGGCATGCTGCAGCTGGGCGGCGGCAAAACGCGCGCCGATCCACTCCGCAGCATGCGCGAGCACCGCACTGCGGCCGTCATCCGGTGGGTTGTCGAGCGCAGCCTTGAGCTCGGCGAGCCGCGGCAGCAGTTCACAGCCGGCAAGCTCGTCACGCACTGCCGGATCGCCTGTCCAGGCGGCCTCAACACGGGCAGGGGTGAGGGCGTCCCAGCCACCCTTTAATGGCAGCTCGACAGCATCGGCATCCTCCGCCCAGGCCGCCAACAGTCCCAGCCAGCGTTCGATATTTTTGGGATTCAGCTTTTGTCGGTTGAAGGCGTGGAGCTCATTGGCGGCTGACAGCTTGTCCCGAAACGCCGCAATCCACGCATCCCAGGGCTGATCCTTGAGCGCTGCGAGCCACTCGGCCTGTCGGGCCATGGCTGCGGTCAGCGCAGCGGCCGGCGCCTGCGGTTCAGCAAGCGCTGATGACCCGGCGAGCAAAGGCCGAGTCTGGCGCTGCAAGGCATCCGGGTGCGCGCACCAGCTGGCCAGCCACTGCGCTGTGACCGGCTCGAGCCCCGCCACAAACGACCGCCAATAATCCCGCGCGGCCTCTGCCAGACGCGGGCCGGTATCAGTGACCAACTGCTGTTCAAACAATGTATCGCTGGCAAACGCGTGTTCACGCAACATCCGCCAGGCCCAGCCGTGGATGGTGAAAACCGCGGCTTCATCCATCCACTCAGCGGCCATCTCCAGCCTTCTGGCCTGCTGGGCATGGGCCTCAGGTGGATAGTCAGCGCGCAGCGCGGCCAGGAATTCATCGGCCGGGGTCTGCTCGCGAAAAGCCTGTGCCGCCTGCGCCAGGCGCACGCGAATTCGGTCACGCAGCTCCTGCGTGGCCGCCTCGGTAAAAGTGACCACCAGAATGCGATCGGGCAGCAAGGCCTGGCAGCCGTGGCCGAGGACCAGACGCAGATACAGGTTGGTAATGGCCGTTGTCTTGCCGGTCCCCGCACTCGCCTCAATCAGCTGACTGCCGGCAAGCGGGAATGTCATCGGGTCTAATTGCCGCGTCATTCCGCCTCCCCCCTGCTGATCTCGACAGCAGCCACCAACGGGGCGAAAACCTGCTGGGCAAGGCTCATAAACTCACCACTGGCCGTGAGTGCGGCATAATTGGGATAGGCACGGGCTAAATAAGGGCTGCGCTGAACCTCGCCTGGATTATGGTCGTCACCCACATAGGCCTTCTCAGCCTGTGCATGCTGCTGCTTGGCGAGCCAGGCAAACGCGGTTCGCGGCGCAAGCGGCAGTGCACGCGTGAGGCCCTGGCGCCAAAGCGCCTGCAATACGTCCAAGTGCTCAGCGGCGACTTCGCGCTCAAGTGCCGCGAAGGCGGCTTCCCCAGACACCGAGAAAACACGGGTCTCGGTGGCACCAATCGCGGCATTGGCCAGCAAATGCGCCAGCCAGGGGCGCACCAGCCGATCATAGCGTGCGCCTTTGTCATAGAGCTTGCCGGGCTCAAGCCGCCAGTGCAGTCGGGATTGGTCATCGCTTGTCGCGCGGAACTGATCCAGCCGATCCTGCAGCCAGGGGTCATAGGCTGGATACCCCACCCAGCAACCCGGCCTGACCTGCGGCCACTCAGCGGCCAGGGCATCACGCCGGCTGAGCATGGCGGCCACCTCAGCACCAATCTGCTCGGCCTGAATATGGCCAACGCCGGCGGCGGGAATATCACCGGCCCGCACACCGCGCGCCAAGGCCTGCGCCAGCGACTCCGGGGCCTCGATAAACGCCTCGGCCGTGCGCCAGCGATCAAGGGCGTTGAGCGCGAACACTTCTTCGTTTTCGATGGCCTCCAGGCGCTGGTTGAGCACCACACCCAGTCGATCCTCAAAAAATACCCGCGGTGGATCCCGCAAAAATCGCTGTAATCCCGCCAGGTCGAGCGGCCATGCTGTTGCCGGTGGGCTCAGCGGTGGGGCATTGGCGATGGCGCCAGCGTGGTCTTCTGCGCTGGGCGACGCGCGCCACTCATGGGCATAGGTATAAAGCCCGTCGATGCCGGTCTGATGACCATCCTGGAAATAGCGCGCATTGAAAGGCTGTAGCGGGTGCTCGGTGGTGAGCGCCTGCAGCAGGGCCTCACCGCCGGATGCCTGATCGCCGGCAAGACGCCAGCCGGCCGCCAGATGATCGCGCAGCTGACCGACCAGCACTGAGGGTGGGCGGGGCGTGTTGTCGATGACACTGCGGCCCACCCAGGAGCAATGCAGATGCTCACGGGCAGAGAGCAGTGCCTCCAGAAACAGATAACGGTCATCTTCCCGGCGTGACCGGTCACCGGGCCGATAATCAGCACGCATCAAGTCAAAGTCCGGCACGGCCCGGGCGCGGGGATAATCACCATCATTCATGCCCAGCAGGGCGACGAACCGAAACGGAATCGCGCGCATGGGCATCAACGTGGCAAAAGTGACCGCACCGCCGAAAAAGCGCTGCGAAAGTCCCTGTTCATCCAGCCGCACCATCCAGGCATCGGCGACGACGCTTGCCGGCAGGGGCTCTGTGTAGCCGGCCGACTCCGCTGCTTCCAACCAGTCGCGCAGGGCCGATTCCAAAGCGAGCATGGCGGCCTGCTCGCGGCGCGACTCCGGGGCAAAACACTGCGCCAGCCACTGCCGCCACTGCGCCACCCATTCATCGACGCTGGCTGCTTGCTGTTGAGCGGCCCACATCGACTCAAGCTGATTGATCAACGCCTCCAGCGGGCCGAGTAACGCCGCCTCCAGACCACCGACTTCGCCCTGCGGCTCGATATCCTGCCAGGCCTCGGTGTCCGGGCCAGTGGCATAGCCCAGGAATAATCGGCGCAATCCATGCTGCCAGGTGTGCCGCAGCGCATCCTCCGCCGGCAGCCCCAGGGCCTGTACATGCGACGCATGCAGCCCCCAGCGCACGTTCGCCCGGGCGACCCAACGGTGCAGTCGCGGAATATCGGTCTCATCAATCCCAAAACGCCGGCGCAGCGCCGGCACCTCCAGCAGGTCAAGCCACTCGCTCACGGACAGCCTGGCCTGGCCAAGGCGTAGCAACTGCTCAACCGCCTGGATCATCGGCTCGCGCTCACGCGGGCCCTGATCGGCAATGCTAAAGGGGATGGCACGCGGATCATCACCATCATGCAGACCAAACACCGCCTCGATATGCGGGGCGTAAGTGGCTATATCAGGCACCATTACCAGGCAGTCGCGCGGCTGCAGGTTGTCATCGGCTTCCAGTGCCGCCAATAGCCGGTCATGCAGGATTTCCACCTCGCGCTGCGGGCTGTGCGCGATATGAAAACGCAGGGAGTGATCTCTTGCAGGGTCGACGGCCGGCCAGACATCCCGCGTCTCATCCAGCGCACGCAGCTCGAGAATATCGTCCTGGAGCTGATGCAGTAGCGTTTGCGCGCCCGGGGAGACGAAAACATCCACCGCCTCGCCAATCGACTGCAGCGCTGGCAACTGTGCCTCACGCTCGGCCGGGTCATCATAGGCGGATAACAGCGCCATGAAATCACGGCCCTGACGGCCCCAGGCGGCGAGCAACGGCTGGGCATGCTGATGCAGCGTGTCTGGATCGGGGGATTCAGGCATGCCCGGGCGACGGGGATGACGTGGCGATGTCACCCGCGCCAGATCGCGCCCGTCAATAATCTCGGCCCAGTGATGCCGACAGGGGTTTTGCACGCACAAAATCACCTGCGACCAGCGGGCGATGGCACCGAGCACCTCGAGGGACTGCGCGGGCAGGTTGGACAGGCCAAAGACAAATACCCGCCTGGGCAGCCCCTTGGGGCGCGGGGCATCGGGCTGTTGTGCCGCCTGCAGAAAGGCCGCATGGACAGCGGCGCGGCCGGCTCCGGCAAGGCCGTCACCGATACCCGGATCATCCTCAATATCGGCAAGAATGGCCTGCCACAGCAGCGCCTGCCAGCGGTTGTCGACCAGTGGATGCGCCTGGCCCCTGGCGTCGTGCACCACTGTCTGCCCGGCCGCCCAGGCCGAAAGCCAATCGGCCCGGTAGACCTGATATTGGTCATACAGATCGGCCAGTCGCTGGGCGAGCTGTAAATGCCGGCGTCGGTCGGCGTCATCCTGTAAAAAACGCGCCAGTGGCTCGTACCCTGGCTGCGTCATCAGGGTTGGCAACAAGCGCATTAACCGCCAGACCAGACGGTCCTTATCGAGCGGCGAGACCTCGGGCACAGATTCGGTACCAAGGACCGCGCGGTAACAGCGCCAGAGAAATCGTGCCGGCAGCGCCATATCAACACCGGCGGCAATCCCCAAGCCGGTCTCATCCTGTGCGGCCAGGGAGAAATTCAGCCACTGGGCGATACCGTTGCTTTGAGTGATGACAAGATCCCGCTCCAGCGGAGCCGGGGGATAATGGGCCATCCAACGGAGCAGCAGGTCGCGCAAATCCTCGGCCCGATTGCCGTGGATGACGAGAAAACCCGGGCGGAATCCCGCTGCTGTCATCGCGCCTACTCCCTGAATGGCATCCTGAATGCGCCCAGTCTGACCGATGCGGGCGACAACTTCTGTCGTCTGCCTGTGGCCCCAACCGCTGCAGCCGTCATGGTAACCGCTTGCCGCTCGCGTGTATGGTGGTGAGGCAATCAATTACAACGATCAAGGAGTTGAACCATGGAAGTGATGTACAAAACCACCGGGACTTCCACCGGCGGCCGCGATGGCCATGCCCGTGTTGCCGATGGCTCGCTTGATGTCAAACTTACCCCGCCAAAAGAGCTGGGTGGCCCTGGGGGAGACGGCACCAACCCCGAGCAGCTTTTTGCCTGTGGTTATTCCGCCTGCTTTTTGGGTGCAATGCAGTTTGTCGGCGGCCAGACCGGCGTTACCGTGCCCGCCGAGACCAAGGTGACCGCCACTGTCTCATTGGGTAAGCGCGATGATGGTGAGGGCTTTACCATCGCTGTCGATCTGGTCGTTGACCTGCCGGGACTGGCGCGTGACGAGGCCGAGGCGCTGCTCGAGAAGGCGCACGTGGTCTGTCCTTACTCCTATGCCACCAAGGGCAACATCACCGTCAACACGACGCTGGTGTAAATCACGCCCCGTGAGCTGCTCGCCGGTGCGCTCGGCTGGGGTGACCGCCGTGGTCATCCACACCGAGCCGGCGGGCTGCTCAACGCGCTCAAGCCGCCAGAGAAAGCGGAAAAACCCACCTTCGCGCGCCAACACCCGCACACCAAAGGCCGCTTGCGTGTCACCCACACGTATTGCCGAGACCTCGTGCAGCCGATGATTCACCAAAACGCTGTAACCGGGCCCGCGGAGCATGCGGGCAAACCGCGAAAGCGGGCCGGTGATGACACGATTGCGTGGATGGGCAAAGGCCCAAACCTGCTCGATGCCAGCGTCACGACTGGGAGTGTCGTTATGCCGCAGCGCTTCAAGCTGGATACCGACCACATCGCGTGCCGTGCGATCCGGATGCGGGCTCAGCAGCTGACCATCCTCGCTGTGCTCGGCGGCGACAGATGCCGACAGGAAAAGCCCGGCGAGCAGGCAAGCCACTAGCAGCACCCCGCGCCTCAGTGAATATCGCATCGCTCATCTCGCTTTAGTCCGGCTGCGCTCGTCTTTACCCTGAGCGAGTCCGCTGACGCTGTCCAGCCTTTTGAGCCAGATCAATTGCTTAGCGCTTTTTCACCCATCACGCAGCTGATCAGGCATGCTAATGATCATGGACGGAATATCAGCCAACAACCCGATGGTCATGCCCAGTGTCCTCACGCAGATCCTCAACACCTGTGTGAATGGCATCACGGTCACAGACCCTTACGCCGATGACCTGCCGATCGTCTTCGCCAACAAGGTCTTCACCACCATGACCGGCTATGAAGAAGCCGACATTATCGGTCGCAACTGCCGGTTTATGCATGCCGATGATCGCGACCAACCCGGCCTGCAAAAAATCCGCGAGGCACTCGCCAATAATGAAAACACCGAGGTGGTGCTGCGCAATTATCGCCGCGATGGATCACTTTTCCACAATCAGCTGACCATCCAACCACTTAGGGATGATAACGGGAAACTTCTCTACTACCTGGGTGTCCAGTACGACATCACCCAGCTGGTCGAGGCGCGCGAAGAGGCCGAACGAATGGCCATGCTCCTTGACCGTGGCAGTCACGACTGACTTCCGGAGGATCTCATGCGATTACAGGATAAAGGCATCATAGTCACCGGTGGCGCGAGCGGTATTGGCGAGGCAACCGTGCGCAGAATTGTTGCCGAAGGCGGCCGCGCCGTTATTGCTGATTTGGACCGCGACGGCGCAGAAGCGCTTGTCAAAGAATTAGGCGAGGACAAAGTCCGCTATGTGGAAACGGATGTCTTTGCTACCGATCAGGTGAAGCGGCTATTCACTGAGGCTGAGTCATTCTGTGGCGTGGACGGCGTGTTCAATAATGCGGGCATCGGTGCGATCACACCCAGCGATGAATGCAGCGACGAGGACTGGCAAAAAGTCATCGACATTAATCTTACCGGTGTCTTTAAGGTGGCCCGAGAAGCGCTGCGGGTCATGCTGCCCAAAGGCGCCGGCAGCATCGTGAACTGTGCCTCCATTCTGGGGCATTTAGGCCAGTCACAGACACCGGCCTATAGTGCGGCCAAGGGGGGCGTGCTCAACATCACCCGCACGCTCGCGCTGGAGACCGCGCTGAATGGCATTCGCGTGAATAGCATCTCACCGGGCTACATCGATACGCCCATTCTGGCGGCCCTGGATGACGAAAGTCTGGAGATGCTAAAGAATCTGCATGCGGTAAAACGCCTGGGACAGCCGGAAGAAATTGCCGCGCCAGTAGTGTTCCTGCTCAGTGACGAGGCAAGCTTTATCACCGGTACCGATTTGCTGGTTGATGGCGGCTTTACTGCCGGGAAGTCCTAAGCGGCCGGATGCCAATAGAAAAGCACGCTGGCGATAATTACGATCGCCAGCGTAAAAGGCGCGTTCCAGCGCAGAATCTCGCCGGCTTTCAGCCCATAGGCGCCCTGCAGGGCCAGGTTTAATCCGGATAGCGGGCTCGCGGCGATACCAATCCCCCAGGCTGCCAAGAACACGCTGGCAAGCAAAGTAGGGTCAGGGGAGAGCGGCTGGACGATGGCCGCTGCGGCCGCCACACCAATCACCGGATGAATGCCGACAATCGAGGCTGCCACCAAAACCACCAGCAGCAAAACCGCCTGCGGTGCCGCAAAGCCGCTGAATGGCAGTGACGGCTCAAAGGTGGCCACCAGACTGGCCAGGCCCGCGGCGGTGACACCCGCTGATAAAAACAGCACCAGCTCGGCCCGCATCGCCGGCAGGCCTTCGCGAACATGCCGGCCCAGCACAACACCGGCATCCTCCCGACGCAGCACCAGCGTGATCGCAGTCACCGCTGGCGCCAGCAAGGCAATCAAACCCAGTATCGAGACCTGGGGTTTTACCGCATGTACCGCCAAGATCATCGCCGCCAATAATGCCGGCAGCCACAGAGCAGCGGGGTTCATGGGATAACCGACAAAGGTCTGAGCGCCGTGACGACGCGCCTCAAACAAAATAAAAAGCAATGCCAGTCCTGCCAGCACAGCGCCAAAGCCAATCAGCACCGAAAGCTTCGCGCCGGGCGCATAGGTGAGTGCGGCGGCCATGGCGGCAAAAAACGGTGACCAAAAACTGGCCACAGCAAAGCCCTTGACCAGCACCTGGTATTGATTGCGGGTCAGGCGCTCCCGCACGGCCATCCGCCGGGCCATAATGAAAACCGTGGAAAGGTTCACTACGGCGCCAAACAAATGCACCCCCAGCAGGGTGCGCCAGAGGCTGTGGCCTCCTTGGGGCATAGCCTCAGCCCGCGGTGGGGCGGTAATTAAACGTAAAAAACTCACCGCCAAAAGCATGGCGATTAATGCGGCATTGCCCGAAACTGCCCGGCGCCAATCAAGGCCAGACCCATACATCGCCGAGACCAGCAGACCACCCACGCCAATAGCAATTAGGATGAGCCCCTGAATCTGTGTGCGCCGGGGCGCTTCGCGCCAGAGCAAAAGGCCAGCTACCCAAGCCGGGATACCCGCATACAGCAACGGCACCCAGCCAGTCAGCGTGGCAAGAATGCTCATGCCAAGGGCAATAGTCAGCGCAATGCCCGAGAGAGATTGTGCGGTTTGATTCACCCGTGCATTTTACCGCACCGCCTCAAATCCCGAGACGACCTCCAGCAATTCGCTGGTGATGGCATCCTGGCGGCGTCGACGATAGGCGCCTGTGACTGTCTCCATATGCTCGCTGAGGTTAGATTCCGCACGCTGCATGGCAGCCAGGCGACTGGCATGTTCGCTGGCTTGAGAGGCGGCGCAGGCGCGGAAAAGACGCGCCAATAGATATTCGCGGGTGAGCGCCGAGAGCACGCCCTGGCCGCTGAGAAATGGCTGCGGCAAACGTCGACTGGGCCAGTTTGCCCGACGCAGTCGATGCAGCCGGGCAAGCGGCAGGGGCAACAGACGGTGGCTATGCGGCTTGCTGCCTTGATGATCTTTGGCCTGATGATGCAGTACCAAGACCTCATGAAAATCCCGGGCATGCTGCCAGCGATCGATGCGCTGGAGGATAAGCTGAACGCTCTCGACGATTTCCGCGGAAGCCGCTGGCAGCGCCAGGACCGCATCGGGTGTCACTCCGCGGGCCGCAAGCGCCCCTTCCAAGCGCAAACCCACTGCAAGCACTCGCAATCGATTGTCGTCCGCGTGATGTTTGGTGTGCTGATCGATGAAATGATCGGCAACCTGCTCGTTAAAGCGCCCGCACAAGCCGTGGTCGCTGCCGAAGGCCACCACCAACCGGCCACTGCTCGTTTGCGCAGGGCGCAATGCGGTGGCGAAGGCGGCTTCGGGATAACCCTCCAGAGCAGCAGCAAACCCGTGCTCCACGTTGCGCTCATAATCAGCCAAGGCGCGGACAGACTTTTCATACTCACGAATCGTTGAGGCCGAGAGGGCTTTCATTGTGCGCACAATGGCCTGCAAATCTGCCAAAGAATCCAGCTGCTGGCGCAAGCCCTCAAGTGTCTCCATTAGTTGGCCTGCCATTCCTTGGCCAGTTTGGCCAACACCGTATCAAACCGCTCCCAATCCGCTTCATCAAGGGCCTCTCCAGCCATCATCCGCTGCGGCAAATCCTCAAGCTGCGCGGGTGCATGACAGCGCAGATACTGCGCCAACGACAGGGTCTGCTCCGGCGTGATTTCATCAAAAAGCCCCTGATTCGCTGCCTGCAGGGCAATAATCTGCTCGGCAACAGTCAGTGTCTCAAGCCGTCCCTGCTTGAGGATTTCCCGCACTCGACGGCCGCGGGCAATGGTCTGCTGTGTCTCCTCATCCAATCGGGTGGCAAAGCGAGAGAAGGTCTCAAGCTCCTCGAACTGCGAGTACGCCAGTCGCAGATCGCCGGCCACACGGCGATAAGCCGGCAACTGTGTCTTGCCACCCACGCGTGATACGGAGCGGCCCACATCCACCGCCGGCATGACACCCTTACGGAAAAGCGAGGGAGAGAGATAGATCTGGCCGTCGGTGATCGAAATTAGATTCGTGGGGATATAAGCGGAAATATCCTCAGCCTGAGTCTCGATAATCGGTAGCGCGGTCACCGATCCACCGCCATCATCGTGGCGCAGACAGGTCGCCCGCTCGAGCAGTCGGGAGTGGATGTAGAAGATATCGCCGGGATAGGCTTCCCGACCCGGGGGGCGGCGCAGAAGCAACGAGAGCTCACGATAAGACCGGGCATGGCGGGTGAGATCATCAAAGATCAACACAACATCCCGGCCCTGGTCACGAAAATACTCCGCCAGGCTCATCGCCGCATAAGGTGTAATGAATTGAAGGCCCGGCGCGTCTTCTCCCGCAGCCACCATGACCGCGGTCTTCTCAAGCACACCGGCGGCGTGCAAATCATCAATCACCCGGGCCACAGCCGTGCCGCGCTGACCAATCGCACAATAAATACCCACCACATCGGTATTGGCCTGGTTGATCAACGTGGCAACGGCAATGGCAGTCTTGCCCGTTTGCCGATCACCCACAATCAATTCACGCTGACCGCGACCAATCGGCACCAGGGCATCAACCGACTTAAGTCCCGTTTGTAATGGAGTCTGCACTGGTGAGCGCGCCATGATTGAGGGTGCCTCACGCTCAATCGGCCAGCGCGCCTCGGCATTCAGCGCTCCCTTGCCATCGCGTGGCACCCCCACTGCATTAAACACCCGTCCCAGCAGCGATTCACCCACCGGGGTGTCGGCCAGGCGATGCAGGGCTCTTACCTCATCCCCCGCGCTCAACTGCGCCTCATCACCAAGTAGCGCGACGCCAACGGTGTCTTCGTCCAAATCAAGCGCCAGCCCAGGCACACCGTTTGGGAAGGCCACCAGCGTCTCCGCACCCAAACGCGGCAGTCCGCTGACCCGTGCCACGCCACTACCGATGGACTCCACCACGCCAACGTCTGCCTGATGCAATCCCGGCTCAACCGCGCTCAATGCATCGGCCACCAGGCCCTGGAGCTGATCGGGCAGATCACTGACAACACCCATCAGGCGACCGACTCCAGCTGTTGCATCATCTGTTCATCAAGCGCATCCAAAAAACGCCCAAATGACCAGCTCAGCCGCTGTCCATTGCCCTCGAGGACAAGACCGCAGAGGATTTTCTCATCAACCACAAACTCGACACTGGGTGGATGCTCCAGCCGCTTATCCAGCCAGCTGGAGAAACGCGATCGCAGCTGTTCATCCAGTTCGAAGCTGCTGCGCAGCTGCAACCCGTCCTCGGCCTTGGCGAGCAGCCGCCAGGTATCCTCATCGGCTGCCTCCAACGCCTCCATAAACCGTTCAAACACGGCCGTCTCGAGTGTGCGGCCGGCCAGATCGTCCAATGCCCGCCTCGAGATCTCGATCACCGCCTGCGCCGATTGCGCCTTAAGCTGTCTTGCCATGCGCGATTGCTCGGCTCGCAAAGATTCACGCCACTGAGATCGACGGTTGGCCACCGCGGCACGCGCTTCATCCGTTAATCGCTCGCGCAGGGTGTCGGCCTCTTCGCGCGCAGTCTCAAGGGCCTGTTCCCGCTCGGCTTCCAGCTTAGCCTGCGCCTGCTCATACGACCGCGCCCGCGACTGCGCCTCATCCTCACGCTCTTGCGCCTTCTGCAGGCGATCTTGAATACGCTTCTCACGTCGGTCCATGGCCTGAATCACCGGGGTGTAGAGAAAGCGCTTGAGCAGATAGACCAGGATCAAAAAGTTGACGACCTGCGCGGCGACCGTCAGCCAGTCGATGCTCATATCAGCCTCCGGCAGCCGTCATTTGGTTCCAGAACGGATTGGCAAAAATCAAAATCATGGCAACTACAAAGCAGTAAATGGCGGTGGATTCGATCATCGCCAGGCCAACGAAAAGCGTACGGGTGATCGTGCCGGCCTCATCGGGCTGTTGAGCGATGGCGGCGAGGGCTTGGGCAACGGCGCGGCCCTCGCCCAATGCCGGGCCAATCGCGCCAATGGCGATGGTCAAACCTGCAGTGAAGATGGAAATCAAGGCAACCAATGCGGTGCTATCCATGCGAATCGTCCTCCGATTGAGTCTGGCCATGGGTGGCGCTGGCCGATGCGATGTAAACCATGGCAAGAATGGCAAAGATATAGGCCTGAATGACCCCGGTAATCAGCCCAAGCAGCTGCATGAGTACCGGAAAGAGAAATGGCGCCAGGCTGAGCAGAATCCCGACAATGACGGTGCCGCTCATGATGTTGCCGTAAAGCCGCACGGCCAGCGCGATGGTGCGCGAGAGCTCACCGATCAAATTAAACGGCAGCATCAGCGGTGTCGGGCGGACGTATTGGCGTAAATACCCCAAAAGGCCCTCTTGGGCGATACCGAACACCGGCACAGCGATGAATACGCAGAGCGCGAGAGCCGCTGTTGTTGAAAGTGAACCGGTCGGCGGGATGATGCCCGGGACCAGATGCAGGAGATTGGCACTTAAGATAAAGATAAACAGTGTGCCGACAAAAGGCAGATAGGGCCCCGGCGACTGCCGGCTAACCGCGGCAATCTGATCACGCAGCCCGGAGACCAGCACCTCCACCAAATTCTGCCAACGCGATAGCCCCTCTGCGCTGGAGAGTCGACGCGTAATCAGCCAAGCGCCCAATGTGAGCAGGGCCATCAGCAGCCAGGTGACAACAATCGTGGCATTCACCGGCCAACCACCAATGGAGAAAATCACAATGGCATCTGGGCTAATGGTCATGACCGGGCCTCCAGCGGTATGCGGCGAACCAGAAACCAGCGCCCCAACATGAAAGCCGCCAATGCACTCAATGAGGCGGCCGGCCCAAGGAGCACGAGCAAGCCATAAAGCACGCCGACGACGAGCAACATGCGCAACGCAAAACCGACAAGCAGGCGCAGGGCAGGGTGGGATGCGCCATTGAGTCTGCCCACATCAAAGGCCAACCAACGCAGATACAATAGGCTGACGATCAACCCCGCCATGGGCCCTAGGAGCCATTCAGCGGCCATGGTCACTCTCCTCGCGCACCCAGCGCCAAGCCACCACAACGCCAACCGCCACACCCACAATCATTAAAGTGAGTGTCCAGGACGGCTCGCCAGGGAACTGGCGGTCGATCCACACACCAATGGCGGTGCCAAGCAGTGTTGGGATCGCCACCGACCATCCCACCAAACCAAACATGCCAAGCCAAAACCACACCGCCGAGGCATCATCGCGCTCGGCAGCCTGGCGACGCTTTGCCTTGCGAGCAATTTGCTCCGTCAAAGCCTGCTCCCGGCGGCGACGTTCCTCTTCTTCCTCACGCTGCGTCATAACGGGCTACGCTCGATGCGCTGCAACTCGCGCAGCGTCCCCGCCTCCAAGCGCGCGAGGGCACTGCGGGTCAGCCGCTCCTGCTCATCACGCTCACGAAACTGCTCACCCACCACATCGGCCATTGCGCCCAGGGATTCACCCACACTGGCCTGCGGTGTCGAAACCGTCACCTCAGCGGCGCATTTCACCAGCAACCCGCCATCAATGGCGGCGTAAAGGCGTGTAGAACCGCCACTCTCGCCATCTGCCGGCCGGGTCAGCGTGTCAATCTGCAAAATACCCACCGCCAGCGCCGCGACGCCGTCAATATGTCGAGGCAAAACGGCAAAACTGCCTTCCAATGACTCAGCCAGCACGCGCCTTGCCGTGACATCCAGCAATACGCCGGTTGGCTGTATCAGGCGAAACTGCAGTGTGGTCTCGCTCATACCGCCTGCACCTCGTCGATGGCCCCGATCATGTAGAGCGAGCGCTCGGAATGATCAGTGAATTCGTCATTGAGAATGCGCTCGCAACCCTCAAGCGTTTGCTCCAAGCTCACCAGACGGCCTTTCATTCCCGTGAACTGCTCAGTGGTAAAAAACGGCTGGGTGAGAAAGCGCTCCAGCCGCCGGGCACGACTCACGGTGGCACGATCGGCGGCAGACAGCTCCTCGAGACCAAGCATGGCAATGATGTCCTTGAGATCCTCGTATTCGGACAGGGTGCGCCGCACAGCGCGGGCAATATCGTAGTGACGCTCGCCCACCACATCCGGGGAGAGCATCTTCGAATCCGAGGCCAGCGGATCAACCGCTGGATACAGCCCCTGGCTGGCCCGCTTGCGCGAGAGGACCACCGAGGCGGAGAGATGCGAGAAGGTATGCGTGGCGGAGGGATCAGTCATATCGTCGGCCGGCACGTACACTGCCTGTACCGAGGTAATGGCACCGGTCTGCGCGCTCGCGATACGTTCTTCAAGCTCGGCAAGCTCGGTGGCCAGCGTCGGCTGGTAACCGACTCGCGAGGGGATGCGGCCCATTAATCCGGAGACTTCCATTCCCGATTGCACAAAACGGAAGATATTGTCGATGAGCAGCAATACGTCACGCTGTTCCTCATCCCGAAAATATTCCGCCACCGAGAGCGCCGCATGACCGACGCGAAAACGCGCGCCGGGTGGCTCGTTCATTTGACCAAAGAACATCACGGTCTGATCAAGTACGCCCGCTTCGCGCATTTCGCGATAGAGCTCCTCGGCTTCGCGGCTGCGCTCCCCGATGCCACAAAAAAGACTCACACCCTCATATTCACGCACGGTGTTGTTAATTAACTCGGTGATTAACACCGTTTTGCCAACACCGGCACCGCCAAAAAGCCCTGCCTTGGCACCCATCTCTAGCGGTGCCAGCAAATCAATGGCCTTTATCCCGGTTGTGAAGACTTCGGTTGCTGTTATCCGAGACTCGAGTGCCAGCGGTTCACGATGAATGGGCCAGCGCGGAGCAGCACCGAGTGACTCGCCTTCATCCACCGCCTGGCCCAAGCCATTGAGCATACGACCGAGCAGCAGTGGGCCCACCGGGGTCTGCAGCCCTGCACCGGTGGCCGCAACCCGATCACCTCGGGCAAGACCACGCGTACCGGTCAAGGCAATGCAACGTACATCGCGGGCATCCAAATGCAGCTGCACCTCAAGGATGATTTCCCCGTCAGGCCCAGCGCTCAGGGCCTCCAAGCGCTCAGGCAGCCGTCCGCTGAATCGCACATCCACGACACTGCCGTGGATGGCGAGAATATGGCCATCGGTGTGCTGTTGCGGGGCTGCTGACAAGCCGGCGCCTCCATGCGGTGACCAGGGTGTCTACTCGCTCGGACAGCGCCTGCGGCAAGAAAATCCTCAGATTTTCGGTTATTCCACAGTCACTGATTTCGCTAAGTTACGAGGCTGGTCAACATCGGTGCCTTTGAGCACGGCCACATGGTAGGCGAGCAGCTGCAATGGGACGGTGTAGAGTAGCGGTGCAATCGTTTCATCCACCGCCGGCAGGGTCAGCACATGGCAGTCCTCGGCCGGCGCGGGCGCGGAAGCAGGGTCGGCGAAGACATACAGCCGGCCACCGCGAGCGCGGACTTCTTGCAAGTTGGCCTTCAGCTTTTCGACCAAATCATCATTGGGCGCGACGGTAATGACCGGCATTTCTGCATCCACCAGCGCGAGCGGGCCGTGCTTGAGCTCGCCGGCCGGGTAGGCCTCGGCATGGATATAGGAGATTTCCTTGAGCTTAAGCGCCCCTTCCATGGCAATCGGATACTGCGGTCCACGCCCCAAAAACAGGCTGTGTTGCTTATCGACAAACTGCTCGGCGAGCGCTTCGATGGCAGGCTCGAGGCCAAGCACCTGCTCGATTTGGCGCGGGAGTGCCCGCAGGGCGGTCACCAACCGCGCTTCGGTCTCTCCATCACGGTCATGCATGCGCGCCGCGGCAATAACCGTGAGCAAAAGGGCGGTTAGCTGGGTGATAAAGGCCTTGGTGGAGGCCACGCCAATCTCAGGCCCAGCGCGGGTCATCATCACTAGATCGGATTCGCGCACTAAAGAGCTCTCGGGCACATTGCAGATCGCCAGCGTGCCGAGGTAGCCCATGGTCTTCGCCTCGCGCAAGGCAGCCAGCGTATCGGCAGTCTCGCCCGACTGCGAGAGGGTGACAAAAAGTGTCCCGGCGGGGACCACGTGCGGCCGATAGCGGAATTCGCTGGCCACTTCCACATCACAGGGAAGCCCTGCAATGGACTCAAACCAGTACCGCGCCACAAGCCCTGCATGGTAGCTGGTGCCACAGGCAACGATCTGCACGCGCTTAGCCTGCTCAAGCATGGCAGTGGCTTCCGGCCCCAAGGCCTCGGGCAAGACACGGTTGTCCGATATGCGGCCTTCGAGTGTCTCAGCGACAGCGCGCGGCTGCTCGTGGATTTCTTTTGCCATGAAATGCCGGAATTCACCGCGCTCGGCCGCATCCGCGGTAAGTTCGCTCGTGCGCACCGGGCGCTCAATGACTGCACCATCAACATCATGAATGCTGAGTGACTCGCGGGTGAGCTCCGCGACATCGCCTTCTTCTAAGTAGATAAAATCACGGGTCACCGGCAGGAGCGCGGCGACATCGGAGGCGATGAAATGCTCACCAATGCCGACACCGATAACCAAGGGACTGCCGCGGCGCGCAGCAATCAGGCGGCCCGGTTCACGGCTGCTGATAACACCCAGCGCAAATGCGCCTTCAAGCTCAGCAATCACGGTTTTAACCGCCGCCATCAGGTCATCGCCTGCCGCGAGGCGCTGATGAACGGCATTCACCACCACCTCGGTATCGGTCTCGGAGGCAAATTGATAACCCGCCGCCATCAATCGCTCCCGCAGCATCTCGTGATTCTCAATAATGCCGTTGTGGACGATTGCGACTTCATCGCGCGCAAGATGCGGATGGGCATTGGCTTCGGTGGGCGCGCCATGAGTAGCCCAGCGCGTATGAGCAATGCCCAGTGTGCCGCTCAAGGGCTGCGCTTCCTGCGTGGCGGTCAGTGCCGAGACTTTGCCAACGGCACGATGGCGATGCAGCCTGCCCCCGGCGTCCATCACCGCAATGCCTGCGGAATCATAACCGCGGTATTCAAGGCGCCGCAGGCCCTCTAGCAGAATGGCAGTAACATCACGCTCTGCAACCGCACCGACAATTCCACACATAAATCCGTTACCCCCTAAAGCCCGTCAGTCCTCACGGTGCTTTGATCGCCAACCCTTAACCTGTCGCGGCCGCGTGTCATCAACGGCCAGTGTCTCGGCCGGGACATCCTCGCGCAGCGTGGTGCCCGCGCCAATCGTCACTCCCTGACCAATCACGATCGGCGCCACTAAAGCGGTATTCGAGCCAACAAACACCCCGTCTCCCAGCTCTGTCTGGTGTTTCTGACGGCCATCGTAATTGCAGGTAATGGTGCCCGCGCCAATATTCACATTAGCGCCCATTCGCGTATCACCGATATAGGAGAGATGGTTGATCTTGCTGCCAGCGCCCACCACGGTCTTTTTGGTTTCGACGAAATTGCCAATTTTGGCGTCCTCGGCAAGTATCGTGCCCGGGCGCAAGCGAGCAAACGGGCCAATCTGACAGCGCTCACCCACCCGAGCACCCTCAATGTCACAGTGGCTGAGGATATGACTGCCCGTGGCGATCTCGCAGTCGCGTAGACGATTGAAGGGACCGATATGCACCCCATCACCCAGCACGACTCGGCCTTCGATAATGACATTGGCATCGATAAAACAGTCTGCGCCAACTGTTAGTTCACCACGCAAATCAAATCGGGCGGGATCGGCAAGCGCGAGCCCCCGTTCACGCATCAAGGCTTCGGCCTGACGCTGCTGACAGGCCCGTTCCACGGCGGCGAGCTGCGCCCGGTCGTTTACTCCCTGGACTTCCCAGCGATCGGCGCAAGTAAGCGGGGAGACCGCTATGCCGTCTGCTCGTGCCATGGCGATGCAGTCAGTGAGGTAGTACTCGCCTTGGGCGTTGGCCGCGTCCAGGCCATTCAGCCAGCGGCGCAAGGGCGCAGCCGGCAGACAGAGAATCCCGGTATTCACCTCGGTAATGTGACGTTGCTCCGCTGTGGCGTCTTTTTCTTCGACGATACCGGCAACCTGGTCCTCGGCATCACGCAAAATGCGGCCATAACCGGTGGGGTCGGATAAATCCACAGTCAGCAGCGAGACCCCATCAGTCGCCGCACTCACCAAATCATGCAGGGTCTGCGAGCGAATCAACGGAACATCGGCGCAGAGCACAAGCACTTGGTGCTCATCGGGAATGGCCGACATGGCTTGGGCCACGGCATGGCCAGTGCCCAGTTGCTCGGCCTGATGTGCCCAAGAGAGAGACTCATCCAAAAAGCCGGCTTGCACGGTATCGCCGCTGTGGCCGTAAACTACGTGAATGGCCTGCGGGGAGAGCGCTTTTGCTGCCGCCAGGACATGGCCGAGCATCGATTTACCGGCCACCGGCTGCAGTACCTTGGGGGTTTTGGAGCGCATGCGTTTGCCCTCGCCGGCGGCGAGAACAACAACGCTAAGCGGTAATTCGGCCATGAGTCTCCCTTCAATGCAGCACCGGGCTGCCCGGGAGGGTCAGCCGCGGTTGGCGGTCTTACGCAGCTTCTGGATGGTCCGCAACTGGGCAGCGGCCTCGACAAGCTCGGCCTGGGCACGCGCATAGTCGATTTCGCCCGTGCGATTCGCCAGTGCTTCTTCAGCCCGACGCTGCGCTTCTTTCGCCGCCGCCTCGTCAATATCGTGCGCCCGTGTTGCCGCATCAGCAAGGATGGTCACCCCAGTGGGCTGGACTTCCATGGTCCCGCCCGAGACATAGTAGTGACTCTCCTCGCCAAACTCATCCCGCACCGTGACTTCACCCGGCTGCAACTGGACCAGCATCGGGACGTGGCGGGCATAAATCCCCACCTCGCCCTCTGTGGCCCGCGCCAGAATATACGAAGCCGTCCCGGAGTAG
>CBFHTR010000012.1:0-22350 GCA_965658695.1 Spiribacter sp. | reverse complement strand
TCGAATACAACGAGACCATGAGCTATGGGCGAACCTTTCTGGTTGGCCTTGCCAACACAATGCTGGTCTCAGGGCTCGGCATTCTGCTGGCAACCATCGTTGGCTTTATCGTTGGCGTTGCCCGGCTCTCCAGCAACTGGCTAGTGGCCAAGGTGTCGCTGGCTTATATCGAAATCTTCCGTAATATCCCGTTATTGCTGCAAATCTTTTTCTGGTATTTCGCCGTACTCGGTGCCCTCCCCGGTCCGCGGCAGGCCGTGAATGTAGGCGATATCGCCTTCATGAGTAACCGCGGCATCGTTCTGCCCAAGCCGATTTTTGAATCAGGCGCCGGACTGATGGGGATTGGACTCATCGCGGCTTTAATCATCACTTTCATCATTGCGCGCTGGGCCAGAAGACGCCAAGCCGCCACCGGCCAGATCTTTCCGGTTTTACCTGTCTCACTGGGCTTGATCTTTGGCCTGCCATTGCTGGCTTACTTCATCATGGGCAAGCCGGTGAGCTGGGATATTCCAGAACTCGGCGGATTTAACTTCCGCGGCGGCATTACCGCTATTCCCGAGCTCGGCGCCTTACTGCTAGCGCTGACGCTCTACACGGCCTCGTTTATCGCTGAGATCGTGCGCTCCGGCATTGTTGCCGTGAACAAGGGCCAAACCGAGGCGGCTGCTGCGCTTGGCCTACCCCCGCGGCGCATCCTGCGTCTGGTCATCATCCCGCAGGCGCTGCGGGTGATTATTCCACCGCTAACCAGTCAGTATCTGAATCTCACCAAAAACTCATCTCTGGCCGTCGCAATCGGCTACCCGGACCTGGTGAATGTCTTTATGGGCACAACGCTCAACCAGACGGGTCAAGCAGTGGAAATCGTGGCGATGACGATGGCGGTCTATCTGTTGCTGAGCATCTCCATCTCTATACTCATGAATATCTACAACCGCGCCGTTGCGCTCAAGGAGCGATAGTTCATGAGCAGCATCCATCAATCACTGCCTGACCTGCCACCACCTGCTAATCAGCGCGGGTTGGTCGGTTGGTTGCGCGAGAATCTGTTTTCCACCTGGTACAACAGCATCCTCACGCTGGTGGTCGGCTATTGGCTGATCACCACATTGCTGCCGCTCATTGACTGGGCTTTTTTCAGCGCCGTATTCACCGGGGATGGACCCCAATCCTGCAATCCGGGGGCGGCCTGCTGGATTTTCGTTCACGAGCGACTGGGTTTCTTTATCTACGGCTTTTATCCAGAAGAGCTGCGGTGGCGTCCAAACATTGCCTTTGTGCTGTTTGCGATCACAGTCATCCCGCAGTTTCTGCCAACCCCTGCAGTCATTAAGAAATGGCTTGCGATTTTTGGCCTCACTGGGCTGCCTGTCGCTGGTTACTTTTTAATCTCGGGCGGACATTTTGGACTCGAGCCCGTTGCCACCTCGCGCTGGGGCGGGTTGATGCTCACCCTGATCCTGGCCTATGTCGGCATCATCGCGGCTATGCCCATCGGCACCGCGCTTGCTCTTGGACGCCGCTCGGAAATGCCCATCATCCGCGGTATTTGTGTGGTGTTCATTGAATTCTGGCGCGCCGTGCCGCTGATCACCATTTTGTTTATGGCCTCGGTCATGCTGCCGCTTTTCCTGCCGGAAGGCGTGACCTTTGACAAGCTGCTGCGTGCACTGGTGGGGATCACCCTTTTCCAATCTGCTTACATGGCCGAAGTAGTCCGGGGCGGCTTGCAAGCCATCCCCAAAGGACAATATGAGGCGGCCGAAGCCCTAGGGCTGGGGTATTGGCGTCGGATGCGGCTGATTATCCTTCCTCAGGCACTGAAGATTGTCATCCCTGGTATCGCCAATACAGTTATCTCGCTTTTCAAGGACACCACACTGGTTTTGATCATCGGGCTCTTTGACATCCTCGGCGCGGTGAAATCCACACTCAGCGATCCTGCCTGGGACAATGTCATGGCAGAGGGGTATATCTTTGTCGCCTTCTGCTTCTGGGTCTTTTGTTTTGGCATGTCGCGCTACAGCCACCGGCTTGAGAAGAAACTCGAGACCGGTCACAAGGAATAACAGGACGGTATAGGACCATGCAGGAAAACAACGCCACCGTTGCCTCTGCCGCAGGCAATGAAGACATCATCATCGTAAATGATCTGAACAAGTGGTACGGCGATTTTCACGTCCTAAAGTCAATCAATTTGAATGTGCGCAAGGGCGAGCGCATCGTGATCTGCGGGCCTTCCGGCTCGGGTAAATCCACGTTTATTCGCTGCCTCAATCATCTTGAAGAGCACCAACGCGGCGAGATTGTGGTGGATGGCGTCCAACTCAACGAGGACATAAAAAACATCGAGGCCATTCGACGCGAAGTTGGCATGGTGTTTCAGCACTTCAACTTATTCCCGCATCTAAGTGTGCTGGAGAACTGCCTGCTCGCGCCCATATGGGTGCGCAAAACACCTCGTGATCAAGCCATTGAGACTGCGATGACCTATCTCGAGCGGGTTAAAATCCCAGAACAGGCCCATAAGTACCCCGGACAGCTCTCCGGCGGACAGCAACAGCGCGTTGCCATCGCACGAGCGCTTTGCATGCAGCCAAAAATCATGTTGTTTGACGAGCCCACCTCTGCGCTTGACCCGGAAATGATCAAAGAAGTCCTTGATGTCATGGTCGAGCTGGCCGGCAGCGGCATGACCATGCTCTGCGTGACGCATGAAATGGGCTTTGCCAAGACGGTGGCCGACCGCGTGATCTTTATGGATGGCGGCGAAATCGTTGAGCAAGCCGCCCCTGAGGCATTCTTCAGCAACCCCCAGCAGCCCCGCACCCAAGAGTTTTTGGAGCAGATACTGCAGCACTGACACCCCCCCCATATGAGGGGCTATAAACATGACACCGTAGCTGCTATCAATTAGAAGGTTGGGATGTTCTGGGCTAAGCAAGGATAGCGAAATGGAACGGTTGCTTATTGTCGATCCGGACCCGGTCGAGCAGCACCGAATCGCACAGATCGTTCGAACCCTCTGGCCAGAAATCTCCATTGATATTGCACAGACAGTCAAGGACGGTCTAGCAAGCCTGGCGAAACACCTTCCACACCTGATTATCAGTGAGCTGCATCTTCCAGACGGCAAAGGCCTGGAGCTTCTAGAGCGGATTAAACATCGTCATCCGCAATCGCAAAGAGTGATCTTTACGCGTATTGATGAGGACACGCATGTCTTTGCCGCGCTGACTCATGGCTTGGATGGTTACCTGCTCAAAGATGAAGGTGATGCCGCAATCAAGCGAATGCTGGAGAGCATTTCGCATGGATATCCCGCTCTCTCGACGACCATCCTGCGGCAGGTGGTACGGTATTTTGAAAATAAGGATCCAGGGAGCAGGCCTGGTGCTGCAGATGAATATGCCCTGGCTGAATCAATCGGGCTGACCCCACGGGAAATTGAAGTCCTCAGACTACTCTCCAAAGGCTATGATCGACACCAGGTCGCCAGCGCGCTTTACATCAAGCCATCAACCGTAGCGGGCCACATCAAAGCAATTTATCTTAAACTCAATGTCTCCACCCGCGCTGAGGCTACGCTGGCTGCAGTCAAGCTTGGACTGGTTGAAGTGCGAGACTAGATACCCCGTCGGAGTCGATGAGCATCTGCAAAGTGATGCCACCAAGAAAATCCTGTATCTGTCCAGATAAATCGGACCAAAGTTCATGGGTGAGGCATTGCTCGCCACGGTCACAATCATGCTCACCCTGGCAGGCGGTGGTATCCACGCGCTCTTCTACCGCCACAAGGACCTGCGCCACGCTTATCTGGTCACTGCGAAGCGCCAGCCGGTACCCCCCGCCCGGCCCGCGTACCCCATGGACTAGACCGGCTTGTCGCAGGCGGGCAAAAAGCTGCTCCACGTACGACAAAGACAATCCCTGGCGCTCGGCAATATCCGCTAATGTCACCGGGCCACTGCGTGCATGCAATGCCAAGTCAAGCAGACAGGTAACGGTATAGCGGCCTTTGGCTGATAGACGCATGGAGCAGTCACACCGTCCAGCGTCTGGCTTCGGGGCGATGGATAACGGCTGCCTCCCGATCATCCATGGCAAACTCATGCCCTTCACCAAGGCAGTACTTCAGCCAGCGATTGAGAAAGCGATTAGCTACCCACCGCCAGGCAAGGCTTGGCGGTACGCCGATTTCCGCCATCTCTGGAACGACCTCAGCGACGCGGGCGTCATGGTAGATACGAACATCCAGATCAGGGAGTGATTCGGCGTTGCTGCGTGCTTCAAACCGATGCGTCAGCAACACGCTTGTGGTGTACGGAAAGCGTTCGGTGACTTTTAAGTAGAGCGCCGGGCCATGATCAACTTGCGAGACCAAGTGATCGTGTTCGCCATCGAGTTGCGGAACCAGTCGCCGCAAATAAATGTAATTGTTCTCATAGAGCTCCATCAGGGCCGCGAAACTGGCCGTGGAGCTGGACGGGGCAACGATTTGCGGCTTTGTTAACAGCATAGCTGGCATCCTAGCACAGGCTTTTCACCCAACTAGGGGTCGGTGTTTTTTCTGGCAATTAGGCGCAGATTTTAATAAAGTCGGCGCGGCAATTGGCGGGCCTGGATGATTGTTGCCGCAATCTCTTCTATGGACCGTGTGGTCGTGTCTGAGCAAGGCAGTTTCTCTTGCTGGAACAGGCCCTCGGCACGCGCCGTTTCATACTGGCACTGCCGCAGGGATGCATAGCGGGTATTTGGACGCCGCTCGGCACGAATTTGCGCCAACCGCTCCGGGCGGATCGTGAGGGCATAAAGATGATGACGATGGGGTCGCAGCACCTCGGGCAACCGACCGCTAAGCAGGTCATCGTCCGTAAGCGGGTAATTGGCGGCGAAAATACCGTAATGCAGCGCCATATAGATGCATGTCGGCGTTTTGCCGCATCTCGAGACACCCACCAGGATGACATCAGCTTGTTCATAGTGGCGGACAACAGCGCCATCGTCCGCGGAGAGCGCATAGTTCATGGCATCGATACGCAGGCCATACGCACCGGGGTCGGCAATACCGTGGCTTTGACCCACCGTATGCGAGGACTCCATACCCAGTTCACTCTCAAGCGGTGCGATGAAGGTATCAAAGAAATCGAGCACCACGGCATTCACGCGGCGCAGTCGATTACGCAGCCCCGCATCAATGATCGTACTAAAGACAATCGGCCGACTCCCGGTCTGCTCGCCAGCCGCCTCAATGCGAGCAATGGCGGCATCGACCGCATCGGGGCTATCGGTGAAGGGAAGACTGATCGGACTGCAATCAATGGCAAACTGCGTCAGCAGACTATGGCCCAGAGTCTCGGCCGTGATACCGGTGCGGTCAGAGACAAAAAACACGCTGCGGGTCTGAGTCATTTTATTATTCACCTTAGGGAATCGCGTTACTGGGGACAGTGTACCGGGACGCAAGCAATGTTGAACGGGAGAGAGAGCAAGTGAGCGAGTACGTAGTCTGGTTCGAGTCCCTCGGCATGAATGATGTCGAGCGCGTGGGGGGCAAAAACGCGTCTCTCGGCGAGATGATCAGCAACCTGGCCGACGCCGGTGTTCAGGTACCGGGTGGCTTTGCAACCACGGCGCAGGCCTATTGGGATTTTCTTGATGAAAGTGGTCTGCGCTCACGCATTGAGGAAGCGCTCAAGGGGCTTGATGTCGATGATGTCCAGACACTGGCGAAGACGGGTGCAGCGATCCGGCAAATGGTGATCGACACGCCCTTCCCACCAAAACTGCATGAGGCCATCGTCTCGGCTTGGGAGCAATTGCAGCAGCGCACGGGCAAATCCGATGCCGATCTGGCGGTGGCCGTTCGCTCATCGGCGACCGCCGAAGACCTTCCGGATGCGTCATTTGCCGGGCAGCAGGAGACCTTCCTGAATGTCCGCGGCCTAGATCACGTCCTGCACTACATTCGCGATGTCTTCGCCTCACTATTCAACGACCGTGCCATCTCCTATCGCGTCCATCACGGCTTTGCGCATGAACAGGTTGCGCTGTCCGCTGGCGTGCAGGAAATGGTCCGCTCGGATACCGGCGCCTCCGGCGTGATGTTCACCATGGACACCGAGTCGGGCTTTCGTGATGTGGTCTTTATCACCGCTTCGTATGGCCTGGGTGAAACCGTGGTGCAAGGCTCGGTGAACCCGGATGAGTTCTACGTGCACAAATCCACACTCGAGGCAGACCGCCCCGCCGTGCTGCGTCGCACCTTGGGCGAGAAGGCCATTAAAATGGTCTACAACGACGACACAGCCAGCGATGAGCTGGTGAAAATTGTCGAGACAGACGAACAAGAGCGCATGCGCTTTTGCCTGAACGATGAAGAAATTGAATCCCTGGCCCGTCAGGCCATGACCATTGAGCAGCATTACGGCAGGCCCATGGACATCGAATGGGGTAAAGATGGCCAGACTGGACGTCTTTTCATCCTCCAGGCCCGTCCCGAGACAGTGAAAAGCCGCGATAGCGGCCAAAGCATGCAACGCTACCAGCTCCACGAGCGTGGTCAGGTATTGGTGGAGGGGCGCGCCATTGGCCAGCGCATCGGTGCCGGCAAGGCGCGCGTGATCGATGATCTTGCTGAAATGCACACCGTGCAGGCCGGTGATGTACTGATTACCGATATGACTGATCCCGACTGGGAGCCGATCATGAAACGCGCGGCGGCCATCGTCACCAATCGCGGCGGCCGAACCTGTCATGCGGCGATCATCGCCCGTGAGCTTGGCATTCCGGCGGTGGTGGGCACAGGCAACGCCACCGATCGCATCAAAGATGGCGCGGAGGTCACCGTCTCCTGTGCCGAGGGTGATACTGGCTACATTTATCGCGGGTTGCAGGATTTCGAAATCCGCGAGATTGCGCTTGGCGCCATGCCCGAGTTGCCCTTTAAGATCATGATGAATGTTGGCAATCCCGACCGGGCATTTGACTTCGCGCAATTGCCTAACGCCGGTGTCGGTCTGGCTCGGCTTGAGTTCATTATCAACCGCATGATCGGTATCCACCCACGTGCCCTGCTGGAGTTCGATCAGCAGTCCGCAGATTTACAGTCCGTGATTCGCAACCAGATTGCCGGTTACGACGACCCCGTCGATTTCTACGTCGAGAAGCTCAGCGAGGGCATTAGCACTCTGGCCGCCAGCTTCCCAGACAAGCCGGTGATCGTTCGCATGTCCGATTTCAAATCCAATGAATACGCCAACTTAATTGGCGGTGCTGCCTATGAGCCCACTGAAGAGAACCCGATGATCGGCTTCCGTGGGGCTTCACGCTATATCTCGGATGATTTCCGGCCCTGCTTTGAGCTGGAATGCCGGGCGTTACGTAAAGTCCGCGACGAAATGGGCTTTACCAACGTCTGGATTATGATTCCGTTTGTGCGCACCGTTGAAGAGGGCCGCCAAGTCATCGATCTGCTGGCCCAAAATGGCCTTGAGAAAGGCAAGGATGGGCTTAAGGTCATCATGATGTGCGAGCTGCCCTCTAATGCCGTACTGGCGGATCAATTCCTTGAATTATTTGATGGCTACTCCATCGGCTCAAACGACCTCACCCAGCTGACCTTGGGGCTTGATCGTGATTCGGGTCTGATCGCGCATCTTTTCGAAGAGCGCGACCCGGCCGTCAAGGCGCTGCTGCATCAGGCGATTCAGGCGGCAAAGCGGGCAGGCAAGTATGTTGGCATTTGCGGCCAGGGCCCCTCTGATCACCCGGATCTTGCCCGCTGGCTGATGGAAGAAGGTATTGACAGCGTCTCGCTCAACCCCGACAGCGTGGTTGAGACCTGGCTTTATCTGGCCGAGGACAACGCCAAAGGCTGATCTGATCGCTTGAGCCGGCAGGCTTTCTGCGCTAGCTTGGTCAGACCAATTAGCGAGGAGGAGCAGCCATGCCGGCTCATGCCCTTTTTAGAGAGGAAGACATCCGATTTGAGGTGGATGTCGATCCGCTAATCGCCGCTCTACATGATGCACTGCCCGAAGAAGGCTTAATCGTGCATGAAGAAGGTCGTAGGGCCTACGAATGCGACGGCCTCTCCGCGTACAAGCAGCTGCCGCTCCTCGTTGCCGTGCCCGAGACTATCGAGCAGGTCCAGACGGTACTCAAGCTCTGTCACAAGGCAGGCGTACCAGTTGTCACCCGCGGTTCCGGCACCAGCCTATCCGGGGGCTCGCTACCGCATCCTCAGGGCCTGTTGCTTGCCATGGGCAAGTTCAACCGTATTCGTGACATCGATGCTGAGCGACGTATTGCCCGTGTAGAACCCGGGGTTCGTAATCTGGCCATAAGCGAGGCAGCGGCGCCCTATGGGCTTTACTACGCGCCGGATCCTTCTTCGCAAATTGCCTGTTCCATTGGCGGTAATGTGGGTGAGAATGCCGGTGGCGTGCATTGCCTGAAATACGGCCTGACCGTTCACAACGTGCTCGCGGTTGAAGTCATCACCATCGAGGGCGAGCGCACCACGATCGGCTCAGAGGCACTGGATTCTCCCGGGTATGATCTGCTCGCGCTCATGCATGGCTCTGAAGGCATGTTAGGCGTGATTGTTGAAGTGACGGTCAAACTCCTCCCCCACCCGCTGACCAAACAAGTCCTGATGGCCTCTTTTGCCGACGTTGAATCAGGCGGCCATGCCGTTGCCAGCATCATTGCGCGAGGCATTATCCCAGGCGGGCTTGAGATGATGGACGGTGCGGCTATCCAGGCTGCCGAAGACTTTGTTCAGGCCGGCTACGACATTGAGGCTGCGGCGATACTGATTTGTGAGCTTGACGGCAGCGAGGCGGAAGTAGCGGACCAGATGCAGGCGGTGAAGGCCTGCATGAATGAGCATGGCGCCACACGTATCCAGGTGGCGGCCAATGATGAGGAGAAGGCGCGCTTTTGGGCCGGGCGCAAGGCGGCGTTCCCGGCGGTCGGGCGCATCTCACCAGACTACTACTGCATGGACGGCACCATTCCGCGCAAACAACTTGCCTATGTCCTGCGTCGCATTAGTGAACTGAGCGCCGCACAGGGGCTGGAAACCGTCAACGTCTTTCACGCAGGCGATGGCAATTTGCACCCACTGATCCTTTTTGATGGCAACCAGCCAGGTCAGCTCGATGCCGCTGAGACCCTCGGCAGCCAGATCCTGCAACTTTGCGTTGAAGTGGGTGGCACGGTGACGGGTGAGCATGGTGTGGGCGTTGAGAAGATCAACGAGATGTGTGTGCAATTTGCCAGCGCCGAAATTGAGCAGTTTCATGCGGTAAAAAATGCGTTTGATCCGGCGGGCCTACTCAATCCAGGTAAAGCCATACCAACGCTTAACCGTTGCGCAGAGTTTGGCAGGCTCCATGTGCATAACGGCGAGCTGCCCCATCCGGAACTGGAGCGGCTGTAATGTCAGCAGCGGATCAGACCGAAGCACTGCAGACACAAGTACAGGCGGCGAGCAAAAAAGCGAGCCCGCTGAAAATTATCGGCGGCAACACGAAGGCTTTCTACGGCAACCCCAGCCAAGGCGAGCCGCTGGCAGTGAGCGGCCACACCGGCATCGTGAATTACGAGCCAACCGAGCTGGTACTCACGGCTAGGGCCGGTACGCCCCTTGCCGAGATTGAATCGGCACTGGCCAAAGAGGGCCAGGCGCTTGCCTTTGAGCCACCAAGCTTTGGTAAATCGAGCACGATCGGCGGCGTTATGGCCACTGGCCTATCCGGCCCTGCCCGCCCGTATGCGGGCTCTGCCCGCGATATGGTCTTAGGCATTCGGCTACTCAATGGCCAGGGCGAAGTGATGCGCTTTGGTGGCGAGGTAATGAAAAACGTCGCCGGCTACGATGTCTCTCGGCTCAACGTCGGTGCGCTCGGGACATTGGGTGTCATCCTTGAAGTCTCACTCAAGGTGCTGCCGGCACCGGTCAGTCATGTCACTCTTAAATTTGATACGCCGGTCAATGAGTGCCATCGCACCACAGAGTCGTGGCTGAGAAATGGCAGGCCACTGAGTGCGACGCTGCATGATGGCGAACACTTCTACGCACGGTTCTCCGGCACTCAATCGGCCATCGAGGACGCTCGCGCCAGCTTGGAGGGCGATGTCTTGGCAACCGACGAAGCCGATTCCATATGGGCGAGCCTACGAGACCACAGCCACGGATTTTTCCAGGAAAGCGAGACACCTGTGTGGCGCGCTTCCCTACCGCCAGCAGCAGATATCGAGAAATATTTTGCTGGCGAGGAAAAACTCATCGAGTGGTCAGGACAACAGGTTTGGTTGCGCAGCGCTCAAGATGCCGCGACCTTGCGCCAAGCGGCTAAAAAGGCCGGTGGTAGCATAACGCGCTTCTACGGCAGCGAGCCGGAGCCAAGTGGCGTTTTTCAGCCCTTGGATGCCGTCCAGACCCGGCTTCATCGCTCACTTAAAAGTGCCTTTGACCCGCAGGGACTCTTTAACCCCGGCCGCCTCTACCCCGGACTTGAGGAGCGCTGATCATGCAAACGCAACTTGCCGATTTTATTAAGGATACGGATGCCGGTCGCGAAGCAGACGCTATCCTTCGCAAATGCACACATTGCGGATTCTGCTTAGCCAATTGCCCAACCTATCGCCTTCTTGGTGACGAACTCGACAGCCCACGGGGACGCATTTACCAGATCAAGCAGGTGCTCGAGGGTGAACAGGCAACTGAAAGCATTCAGTTGCACTTAGATCGCTGCCTGACCTGTCGCGCCTGCGAGACTACTTGCCCATCCGGCGTTGAATACGGCCGACTCGTGGACCTGGGCCGAGAAGTAGTTGAACAGCAAGTCCCGCGACCGGCGGTTCCGCGCCTGCTGCGCGGCGCATTGCGTACCGTCCTGCCCCGGCCAAAGCTATTTGCCAGCCTGCTCACCATGGGCCGCATTGCGCGGCCTTTAGTACCCGGTGTGCTGAAGAAAAAAATCCGCCCGCGCCGGCCAGCGCCAGCCTGGCCGCAAGCAGGGCAGCATCAGCGCTTTGTCTTGATGCTGGAAGGTTGTGTGCAGCCTGCGCTGGAGCCCCCCATCAATCCGCAAACCGCGCGCATCCTTGATGGACTGGATATCGGCATTCAACGAACTCCGCAGGTGAGCTGCTGCGGCGCCATCGACCAGCACTTGGGCGCCCCTGATGCTGCCCGCGCAACCATGCGTGCCAATATCGATGCCTGGTGGCCAGCTATCGAGGCGGGCGCCGAGGCCGTTGTTGTGAATGCCAGTGGCTGTGGTGCCCAGGTAAAAGATTATGGGCATCTATTGGCTGATGATGCCGAATATGCCGAGAAAGCCGCGCGTATTACCGAGCTGGCGGTTGATCCGGTTGAATTACTAGAATCCTATGCCGAGCGGCTAGCGCCGGCGGATAACGCGCCGCGGCGCATCGCCTTTCAGACGCCGTGTACGCTACAGCATGCACAAAAGCTCAATGGGCGCGTCGATAAGCTACTTGCACAGATTGGTTTTGAACTCACGCCCGTGCCGGACTCACACATCTGCTGTGGCTCTGCGGGTACCTATTCCGTCCTGCAACCTGAGCTCAGTGATAAACTGCGCACTCAAAAGCTTGAGAACCTGGCAACGGGCAGCCCAGAGATGATCGCAACAGCCAACATCGGCTGTTTGACGCATCTGGATGAAGCATCGGATATCCCTGTCCGGCACTGGCTCGAGCTAATCAAGGTCGCCTGATCACGGAGCGCACATCATGAGTCAGCCGCAGCTGCCGCTGGTGGTAGAGACTGGAGAACTTTCCGAGCATCTCAACGAACCCGGATTACAAATTGTGTTCGTTGGCGAAGCTGATGTCTTTACAAGCGCCCATATTCCGGGCGCAAGCCGCATTGATTATGCCGATCTTAACGCGGTTCGGCCTCCGGCCGGCGGGCTGCTCCCCTCTATGGAAGCGCTTTCTGGTGTGCTCAGCGCCGCCGGCATCACACCCGATACGCATGTCGTTGCCTATGATGCCAGTGGCAACGGGCGCGCCTCACGACTGATTTGGACGCTCGAGTGCCTGGGTCATGATGCCGCATCATTACTCAATGGCGGCTTAGCGGCCTGGATGGAGGATGAATTGCCCCTTGAATCGGGCATGGCAGCCACGGCAACACAGGTGCCTCCCTACCCTGCCGAGCTCTGTAACCACGAGGCCATCGCCAGTCGAGATTATGTACTTGAACACTTAGACGATTCTGAGACGGTCATCCTAGATGCCCGATCACCGGAAGAATATCGAGGCGATGTGGTCAGAGCAGCTCAAGGCGGACATATCCCCGGTGCGGTCAACCTTGAGTGGACACAGAATTTTGATCCTGCCAATGCCATGCGGCTGCGGCCTAAAGAAGAACTTTTGAAGATGTATGAGTCCTTGGGCGCGACATCGGATAAGGAAGTCATCGCCCATTGCCAGACACATCACCGCAGCGCACTCACCTGCCTGGTTCTGCGCTATCTAGGCTATCCGCGGGTGCGTGGCTACGATGGATCCTGGTCTGAGTGGGGCAATCAGCCGGACTGCCCGGTGGTCTCCGGCGAGGATCCTCTCGCCTGAGGGCAGAGGAAGTTGGCCCGGTAGTAGCGCAGCTCATTGATTGAATCGCGAATATCATCGAGCGCCAGATGTGAGGACTGCTTTTTAATGCCATTGGCAACACTTGGCAACCAACGCTGGGCGAGCTCCTTGAGCGTACTGACATCGATATGACGGTAGTGGAAGTAGCGCATCAACTGCGGCATAGACCGATGCAAAAATCGGCGATCCTGGCAGATGCTATTGCCACACATGGGCGAGACACCGGCAGGCACCCACTGGCGCAGAAACTCAATCGTCTCACCCTCCGCCTGCGCCTCATCAATCTTGCTGTCACGTACACGCGCCAACAGGCCCGAGCCACCATGCTGGGTCTGATTCCAGTTATCCATACTGCTAAGCACTTCCTCTGGCTGATGAATAGCCAGCACGGGGCCTTCGGCAAGAATATTCAGCTCGGCGTCAGTGACAATCGTGGCCACCTCGATAATGCGATCGCGATCGACATCCAGCCCAGTCATCTCAAGATCAATCCAGATCAGATTGTTTGCCGAGTAGGACATATCCACACTCCATTGCCTGCGCTTAACGGCAGACCAGTGTATCAAAGCGTGTCGCCGGCACAGGATGGTCCCAAATGAGCCTTTGCAACGGCCGTGTCGTCATGAGCACAGGAGACCACTGCCTGGTCACGGACGACACAAATACCATCCATCGCTGCCAGCTGCGCAGCAAGCGCAATCAACGACCGGTCTGCGGCGACTGGGTGGACTGGCGGTCCGAGGACACGGGTAATGTCATTGAAGCCATCAAACCGCGGCACAATGTGATTGAGCGTGGTGACTTCCGTGGCCATCCCCGGCCTTTGGCTGCCAATATCGATCTGCTGATTTTGGTGATCGCCCCGGAGCCGGCGCCGGACAGCCTGCTCATCGACCGCTACCTTGTCCTTGCAGAAGCGGCCAAGATCCCGTTGATTATCTGGCTAAATAAAACGGATTTATTAACACCTGGCAATCAGGCGGAGATCGCCCAGCTCACCGCGCGTTACCGATCATTGGGGGTAGAAATCCATCAAGGCAGCGCGAAGGATCCCACCTCCATGGACCGAGCGCGGGCACTCACACACTCGAAAACCGTCATTCTTGTAGGCCAATCTGGCGTTGGTAAATCCTCGCTCACCAAGGCGCTTATACCAGCACTGGATATTCGCATTGGTGATATTTCAGCAGTCAGCGGTCAGGGCCGGCATACCACCACCGAGACGACCCTTTTTACACGCGAGGACGACGGTGCGCTTATCGACTCACCAGGCGTTCGTACTTTGCGCCTGGATCATTTATCACCCCGCCAGATTACCTACGGGTTCACTGAGATTGCTGCGGTGGCAGCGCGCTGTCGTTTCCGGGACTGTCGACATGCCACCGAGCCGGGATGCGCGGTAGCAGAGGCGTTATCAAATGGTGAACTTGCCGTCGAGCGAATTGAGAACTGGCGGCGACTGACTGAGGAGTCTGGCGCCAAAGAATCTTGACCTAGGTCAAAATTTGGAAGATCAGAAAAGTTGATCTATAGTTACAGCACATTTGAACAAGGAGGCTTTGGTATCCCTTCCCCGCTTGAGGATTTAACAAAGCCCGGTCCAACCACGGACCAACATATCCTGAAGAACACCGTAGCGAGCGCTGCGCAATCCTGCGTAGATGACTTTCGGTGGGCAACTCCGCCATCCACTAACCGCTAACTAAAGCGAAAGAGAACGGAGCATTACCATGAAGAAGCATTCTTTATATGCATTAGCCCTCACCGGCGCGATGGCCCCCATGGCCGCCAACGCCGAATGTGGTGAGATATCAATCGCACAGATGGACTGGACATCCGGTGGCGTCAACGCCGGCGTGATGGAATTCCTTCTCGAGCAGGGATATGGCTGCGATGTAACGTTGGTTCCATCGGCAACAACCACAGCTATTGCTTCTGTTGCTGAAAACAACGAGCCGGACGTTGTCTCCGAGCTTTGGGTCAACTCAGCACCGAGCTATACCAAGCTCGAAGAAGAAGGCCGGGTTATTAAAGCGTCTGACGCTTTCTCCGACGGTGCCACAGAGCATTGGCTTGTGCCGTCTTATCTGGTCGAAGAACACCCAGAGCTGGCAACGGCCGAGGGCATCATGGCCAACCCAGAGCTGGTCGGTGGTCGCTTCCACAGCTGCCCAGATGGCTGGGGCTGCCGTTTTGTGAACGATTCCCTGTCTGAAGCCTTTGACATGGAAGCCAACGGCCTTGAGGTCTTCCATCACGGCTCGGGCGAGGCAATGGGTGCAGCCATGGTAGCGGCTTATCAGAACCGCGAGCCGCATTTCACCTATTGGTACGGACCTACTTCACAGCTTGGTCAGTACGATTGGGTGGACGTTGAGATTGGCCCGTACGATGAGGATGTGCATCGCTGCAACCAGGACCCGGAATGCGCCGATGTTGGCATTTCTGGATTCCCTGCCGCGGAAGTGTTCAACGTCGTGACCAGCGACTTTGCTGATCGTGAGCCTGAGGCCTATGCGCTCATTCAGGAAGTTAGCTTCCCGAACGACGTGATGAGCGGTCTGCTTGCCTGGCACGCTGAGAACTCGGCTTCGATCGATGAGGCTGTGGTTTATTTCCTCCAGAACCATCAGGATGTCTGGATGGAGTGGGTCAGCGATGATGCAAAAGCTAACCTGCAGGGCCTGTTCTAAGGGCCTGATACTGGCATTAGCCAATTAAAAATGGCGCCGGCGGCAACAGTCACCGGCGCCTTTTTCCAGGTGGACAAAGGGCGGGACAATGGCGACTTATGATTTTATTTTTGACAGCCTAGGGCTTCGTTCATGGTGCGGCGAGAAAACCGGCGGCACCCTGAGTATGGAAGAGCTCCTAGCAAAGCGCTCCAATGCCGAGCCAAGCATTTGGGAGACTCCCTTTCCCTCCCTCGATAACCTACATGATGCCTGCCCGGCCATTGCCCAGACTCGAGGCCTCACGAGCGGTCTGGAGAGTGGCTTTCTTGGCATAAAAGATTCTCTAAAAATATTTATTGACCCCATCACACAACCGCTCAGCTGGTTTTTAAACAGTGCTTTGGAGCTGTTTCAGACCGTGCCGTGGTTCTTGATGATCCCGGCGCTGCTTGCGCTAGTGTTTGTCGCAACCAAGTCCAGCCGCTTGGTGGTAATGGTGGCGACAATGATTCTGTTCTTGGCCTTTATTGACCATTACGACTACGCCATGCAGACGCTGGCGATTATTTTTGTTTGCTCGTTTATCTGTGTGTTGTTAGGCGTGCCCATAGGCATTGCGATGTCGCGTAGCGACGGATTGCAACGTGGCATCATACCGGTGCTGGATATGCTGCAGACGCTACCACCGTTTGTGTACCTCATTCCGTTGATCTTTTTATTCTCAGTCACCGAGCCAAAGCTCTACGGCATTGCCATCATCCTCTACGCCATCGTCCCGGTCATCCGATTAACTGACTTGGGTATTCGGCTGGTGGATAAGGACGTTATTGAGGCAGCGGATGCGTTTGGTATGACTGATCGGCAGAAGCTTTATCGTGTGCAGGTCCCACTGGCGCTGCCGAACATCATGGCCGGTGTTAACCAGACCATCATGATGAGCCTTGCCATGGTCGTGATCGCCTCACTGGTCTCGGCACCAGGTCTTGGGGTCCTTGTCCTTCGTGGTATCCGCAATCTTGAGCTTGGTGTTGGCCTGATTGCAGGGCTTGGCATTGTCTTGCTCGCAATCATCCTTGATCGCGTGACTAAGGCCGCCCTTGCCCGCGTAAACACGTCACAGCAGTAACTGGATGGGATCAGAGAAGATGAGTGAACAGGTAAAGATTTCAATCCAGCATCTCTACAAGATATTTGGCGAGGATCCGGACAGCGCACTCGAGCAGGTCAAGGCCGGGATGGGTAAAGCGGAGCTGCTTGATCAGCATGGTCACGTGCTAGGCCTACAAGATATCAATGTGGATATCGTTGCCGGCCGAATCACCGTGATCATGGGGCTCTCTGGATCAGGCAAGTCGACGTTGATTCGTCACCTCAACCGCCTGATTGAACCGACTGCCGGCTCTGTGTTGGTCGATGGAGAAGATGTTCTCGCCTACGGTGAGGAAGATCTACGTCGGCTGCGCCGCCAGAAGATGTCGATGGTCTTCCAGAAGTTTGCCTTGCTGCCACACAAGACGGTGGTAGAAAACGCGGCAATGCCATTGATCGTGCGCGGTGAAGATCATGGTGAGTCAGTCGCTGAAGGCTCGAAATGGTTAGATCGCGTGGGTCTTAAAGGAAATGACCAACAGCATCCGCATCAGCTCTCAGGCGGTATGCAGCAGCGGGTTGGTATCGCTCGAGCACTGACCTCCAACTCGGACGTCATGCTCATGGATGAGGCCTTCTCGGCACTTGATCCACTTATCCGTACCGATATGCAGGATCTACTACTCGAGCTGCAGCAAGAGCTGCATAAAACGATTGTGTTTATCACGCATGACCTGGATGAATCGCTTAAGCTTGCTGATCATCTGGTCATTCTCAAAGACGGCTATATCGTCCAGCAGGGTGAGCCACAGGAAATACTGTTGCACCCCAACGATCCGTATATCGTCGACTTTATTAGTGACATCAACCGCGCTCGAGTATTGCGTGTGCGCTCGATTATGCGGCCGACGACTGAGGCCATCACAGACGCCGTGGCCGGCGATATCGATGCCAATAGCACGCTGGAATCTGTCATCGCGGAGTCAGAGGGTGATACGACGCTGACCTATCGGGTGGTTAGTGAAGGCAAGCAGATTGGCGTGCTTGATATGAAAGCGTTGGTCCGTGCTCTCGTCCCCACCAGTGCCGCCGAGGATGGTGTGCGCGGCAACTACTAGATCGCAGATAAACAAAACCCCGCGTGGCCTTGCGGCCCGCGGGGTTTTTTTATGCTGGTGCAGTACCGATCAGGCTTCGAGGTCGAAGCGGTCGGCGTTCATCACCTTGGTCCAGGCATCGACAAAGTCGGCAACAAACTTCTCAGCACCATCATCCTGGGCATATACCTCAGCATAGGCACGCAGAATGGAGTTGGAGCCAAACACCAGATCAGCACGCGTTGCGGTCCACTTTACCTCGTCAGTCTGGCGGTCACGCACCTCATAGGTGTTACTGCCAGTCGGCTTCCAAGTGTTGCCCATGTCGCAGAGGTTAACGAAGAAGTCAGTCGTCAACGCACCTTCGCGATCGGTGAAAACACCATGCTTGGTGCCAGCATGGTTCGTACCCATGGCACGCATACCGCCGACGAGGACCGTCATCTCTGGGCCGGTCAGGCCCAACAGCTGGGCGCGATCAAGCATCAGCTCCTCAGCGCTTACCACATAGTCTTTCTTCATCCAGTTACGGAAGCCATCGGCAACCGGCTCCATCACCTCGAAAGACTCGGCATCGGTCTGCTCTTGACTGGCATCACCGCGGCCCGGTGCAAATGGCACTGAGATGTTATAGCCCGCTGCCTTGGCAGCCTGCTCCACACCCACGTTACCAGCGAGCACGATGGTGTCAGCCAGACTCGCACCCGCCTCTTTTGCCAGCGGCTCGAGCACATTCAGCACCTTCTGCAGACGCTGCGGCTCGTTGCCTTCCCAGTCTTTCTGCGGAGCCAGACGGATGCGCGCACCGTTGGCACCACCACGCAGATCAGATCCACGGAAGGTCCGGGCGCTATCCCAAGCGGTGGCGACCATCTCATCAACCGACAGGCCGGAGTTGGCAATCTTTGCTTTGAGCGCATCGACGTCATAGTCGCTGCTGCCGGCCGGAACCGGATCCATCCAGATCAAGTCCTCATCGGGCACATGCGGGCCGATGTAGCGATCTTTTGGACCCATGTCACGATGCGTGAGCTTGAACCATGCCCGGGCAAAGACATCATCAAAGTAGGCGGGGTCGTTGTAGAACCGCTCTGAGATCTTGCGATAGGCCGGGTCCATCTTCATGGCCATGTCTGCATCGGTCATGATCGGGTTGTGGCGAATGGAGGGATCCTCAACATCAACCGGGCGATCTTCTTCTTTGATATCGACCGGCTCCCACTGCCAGGCACCGGCCGGGCTCTTTCTGAGTTCCCAGTCGTAGTTGAGCAGCAGGTGGAAGTAGCCGTTATCCCATTGTGTCGGGTACGTGGTCCAGGCACCTTCAATGCCGCTGGTCACTGTATCGCGACCAACACCACGCTTGGTGTGGTTATTCCAGCCAAGGCCCTGCTCGGCGATATCGGCAGCTTCCGGATCAGCGCCCAGCAGCTCGGCATCCCCGTTGCCATGACATTTGCCCACGGTATGACCACCAGCGGTCAGCGCGACGGTCTCCTCATCGTTCATCGCCATCCGGGCAAAGGTCACGCGAACCTGCTCGGCGGTTTTAAGCGGGTCAGGCTGTCCGTTGACACCCTCCGGGTTGACGTAGATAAGACCCATCTGCACAGCAGCGAGCGGATTCTCCATGGTCTCGGGACGATCGACGTCCTCATAACGCTCCTCACTGGGGGCAAGCCATTCTTTCTCCGAACCCCAATAGACATCTTTTTCGGGATGCCAGATATCCGCGCGGCCATAACCAAAGCCAAACACCTTCAGGCCCATGGACTCATAAGCGACGGTGCCGGCAAGGATGATCAAGTCAGCCCAACTGACCTGATTGCCGTATTTCTTCTTCAACGGCCACAACAGACGGCGGGCTTTGTCCAGGTTGGTGTTGTCAGGCCAGGAGTTGAGCGGGGCAAAACGCTGGTTACCGGTACCACCGCCACCACGGCCATCTGCCGTGCGGTAGGACCCAGCGGCATGCCAGGCCATGCGGATCATCAAACCACCGTAATGACCCCAGTCAGCCGGCCACCAAGACTGGCTTTCGGTCATCAGCGCGCGCATGTCGTTCCACAGCGCATCATAATCAAGCTTTTTGACTTCCTCGCGATAGTTAAAATCGCGGCCCATCGGGCTGGGTTTGGAGTCGTGCTGATGGAGGATGTCGAGGTTGAGCGCGTTCGGCCACCACTCCATGTTGTCGCTACCCTCGGTGGTTGCGCCACCGTGCATCACCGGGCATTTGCCGGTTTCGTCTTTTTCCACTGCTGCCATCGTCGGCCCTCTTTGCTTTTCAGCGATTGGATATACCGTCTGGGACAATCATCCCAAAACCGTGTTGCATTTATAACAAACACAGCGAGGAATGGAATTTGTCCTTGCCAATGGGTTTGATTGGCTGAGCCAATGAGAGAT
Source organism: Spiribacter sp. (assembly GCA_965658695.1). Classification (GTDB taxonomy): domain Bacteria; phylum Pseudomonadota; class Gammaproteobacteria; order Nitrococcales; family Nitrococcaceae; genus Spiribacter. The sequence continues at coordinate 2,435 of CBFHTR010000012.1, read as the reverse complement.
TAAAGAACAATTGATGATATTGATGAAAAGGCCCCTTGCGGGGCCGTTTTTATGACTGGCGGAGAGAGAGGGATTCGAACCCTCGGTACGGGGTTACCGTACACACGCTTTCCAGGCGTGCTCCTTCGACCGCTCGGACACCTCTCCAGTTGGTGCGCAGCTTAATCGACCGACCTGCGAGGTTCAATCGCCGCCGGTACCAGGACCATAAACCGGCATGGGGAACGGCGTGACTTTTCCGCCCTCGGAGTCCGAGATCTTAGCCTGGCCTTCCTTCTCAACCTCATCGATACGAACGATGGCATGCATAGGTACGTATGTACGCTTCACTCCAGTAAATTCGCTCTTGAGCTTCTCTTCGGCAGGATCCACAACCATTTGCGTCCGCTCACCGAACGTTAGCTCTTCAATCTCGACAAAGCCGAGCATAGCGCCATCTGACACACCCCTAGCGTAGATCTCATAGATCTTGCCTTGGCTGTGAAAAATAACCCGATAAATGCGCTCTGCAGAACCCATGCCTGTCCTGTTAATCTTCGCTGCGTTCAAGCCGTTTAGTCTATCACGAACCAAGTGAGGCCATACATGCACGCCTGGGAAGGCAAACCGTTTCAAGAAGTGGATCTGCTCACGCAACGCCGTGACCCCAGACGCTTTACCATCGGCTGTGCCACATGCGCTTGCGAGCGGCCCGAGGCTATCTGTCTGCAGTGGTTTCGCAACATCCCGGAGATCTCACAATGGCTCCGGCGCATGGAGCCGCAACGATGGGGGCTGCGCGGTGCGGAGCTTATCGGGCTTAAGGCGGAGCTAGAGCCTATCCTCACGCAGGTGGATGTGTACGGAATTACCCCAGATCTCATCCCCTTGCACAACCAAATCACCCGCGCCTATTACCAATTGCTTTGGTGGGGCGAGTTCAGCGATCTTGCCGCGGGCACAGATAGCTGGACATCGCAGTTTCTAAAAACCGAGGGCCTGCAACCGATTGCCAGCACTGACTCCGAGCAAGCCCGGTCCATGGCGCTTGCCCTGCGACAACGCATTGCCGAGCCGGAATGAGGTTTGCCCTTGCCTCAGCACCGACAACCGACTTAGTCTTGCGGTATGAATGAGCCTTGTATCTTTTGTGAAATCGCCGCCGGGCGGATGAACGCCGAGCTTGTCTATGAAGACGATAAAGTCGTTGCGTTTCGGGACATTCATCCGCAAGCCCCTGTGCATGTGCTTGTGATACCGCGCAAACACATCACCAGCATGCTTGAGATTGAACCCGAGGATGCTGAGTTACTTGGACATATGCATCTGACGGCAAAGAAAATCGCCCAAGATCTTGGAATTGCAGAAAAAGGCTACCGCAGCATTTTTAATTGTGGGGTGGATGGCGGCCAGACTGTTTGGCACATCCATCTGCACCTAATGGGCGGTCGCAGCATGGGCTGGCCACCCTGGCCCGGGAACTGATTTACAGCATGAAATTCTTTGCCGACACGGCGATTGCCGAAGATATTCGTGAGCTTAATGATTATGGCCTGCTCGATGGGGTGACAACCAACCCGTCGCTGGTTGCGAAATCTGGCCGTGATTTCAAGGAAGTGGTCGGTGAAATTTGTGCCATTGTCGATGGCCCGGTCTCGGCGGAAGTTGCTGCCATGGACTTCGATGGCATGATGACTGAGGCCCGCATCCTCGCGGCACTCGCCGATAACGTGGTGGTTAAGCTGCCGCTGACATTGGATGGACTCAAAGCCTGTCGGGCGCTAAGCACCGAGGGTATTCACACCAATGTCACTCTGTGCTTTTCGGCCAACCAAGCATTGCTTGCGGCAAAAGCCGGGGCCAGTTTCATCTCGCCTTTTATTGGCCGTCTTGATGACATCAACCTAGACGGCATGGCGCTTATCCATGAAATCCGAGCGATTTATGATAATTACGATTTCGACACCGAAATCCTTGCTGCATCCATTCGTAGCGCAAACCATGTTAAAGAAGCCGCACTGGCCGGCGCTGATGTCGCCACCGTTCCGCCAGCGGTCATTCGCGGTCTGGTCAAGCATCCGCTGACCGACAAAGGCCTCGACCAGTTCGTCAAGGACTGGGCCGCCACTGGCCAGTCAATCCGTTAGATCTATGCTCACTGCCGGTGAGTTGGCCGATGCCTTTTATTTGTATTGTTCTTTTTTAACGAACGGTATTAGATAAAACTTCTATTTGTAGTATCGATAAAGAGGCGGCATTGTCTCCCGCAATTGGCAGTTGGGAGATGATCAGCCATGGAAATCCTCGTCGGTCTGGGCGGCTCGCTGCTCGAATCACTACAAAAACCCACTCTGGCATTTCTGATTGGCGGCATGGCGCTGGCCGCTATGTCGAGTCGCCTTGAAGTCCCCGATGCGGTATACAAACTAATTGTGATGGTTTTGCTGCTGAAAGTA
>CBFHTR010000011.1:0-30036 GCA_965658695.1 Spiribacter sp. | reverse complement strand
ATTTGCCTCTGGGCCGCCAGACGCTCGTGAAGTTGCCGGCAAACCTCATGAGCCCGATAAAGGTAGCAGGAGTCGCCTAGGCACGGCATTGGGCCTGTGCGGATATTAGTTAGCCGGTGGCCGCCTCGAGGCCGACGTTGTTTTTCTCAAGCACGCGATCAGCGCGATAGCTTGAGCGGACCAGCGGGCCAGAAACGACCTCCAGGAAGCCCTTGGCCAGACCGATTTCCCGGTAGCGGTTGAACTGCTCCGGCGTCACGTAGCGCTCAACCGGTAGGTGGTTGACCGTGGGGCGCAGGTATTGGCCGAAGGTGACAATATCAACGCCAATGGCTCGTAGGTCGTCCATGGTTTCGATGATTTCCTCATCGGTCTCACCCAGTCCCACCATCAAGCTTGTCTTGGTCAGGACATCAGGGCGGCGCGTTTTGGCGTGCGCGAGGACATCCAGCGTTTGCTGATAGCCGGCGCGGGGGTCGCGTACCGGGTGGGTGAGGCGTTTTACCGTCTCGACGTTTTGCGCGAAGACTTCGAGGCCGGTATCGACGACTGTATTGATCGCATCATGGCGACCATCAAAATCCGGGGTCAGTGCCTCGACCGCAGTCTGCGGATTGCGGCGTTTGATCTCGCGAATGCAATCGGCGTAATGCTGCGCACCACCATCTTCCAAATCATCGCGGTCAACTGAGGTCAGCACCACGTATTTTAAATCCATTAGCGAGACGGTTTCCGCGGCACCGGCGGGCTCGTTTTCATCCAGCCAGCCGCGTGGATTGCCGGTGTCGACGGCGCAAAATCGGCAGGCGCGGGTGCAGACATCGCCCATGAGCATGATGGTCGCTGTGCCAGCGCTCCAGCACTCGCCAATATTCGGACACATTGACTCTTCGCAGACGGTGGCGAGCTTGTAGTCCCGAACGGTCTTTTTGACCTCCTGATAGGTCTCGCCGGTGGGGATTTTGACGCGCAGCCAGTCGGGCTTGTCGCCACGGCCCACCGGTGCGGCGTCACGCTGGGTTTTCATACCGTTTTTAATGGCCCGCACGCCGTTGGGTTTTTCGACCTTCTGGCCGCTGACGACAACGGGGATTCCTTTAAGCTCGCTCATCGCTCGACTCCCTGGCCTGAATTAGTCTTTGCCGTAGGGGTTGTTCATGACCGAAAACCAGTTTTTATGTGCCTGGTCTGCCTTGCGCCGATAGCCCTCGACTTCCTCGCGACTGACCTCTTCGCGCAACTGCGCATCGCTTACCGGGCGCGGATCATAGGCGCTGTCCTGCCCAGGTTGGATGTCGTCCGTGTTTTCATTAGCTGTCTGGCGGTCAGACATGGCGGGTTTCCTCAAACCGGTTGTTATACTGTCCGGCAGTATACGCGCTAAGCAGGGATTGGCTCCATGGCCGTTGAGTCACAAGTCGATTACGACCAGGATCTGGATGTTCGTGGGCTGAATTGCCCATTGCCCATCCTGCGGACGAAGCAGACATTGCGGGATCTCCCCGCGGGCACTCGGCTGCGTGTGCGCGCCACCGATCCACATGCTGTGATTGATTTTTGCGGTTTCTGCGATCGCAGCGAGCATTCGCTCATTCATCATGTTGAGGCCGAGGGTGTCTATACCTTCTACCTAGAGAAGGGCTGAGCGGTCCTCGCTCAAACCCAGCCGAACCAGTAAGGATTCCAGCACGACCGACAGGCGGCGTTTGAGGGATGGCGCTGGATGCCAGGTCAGGCCGATGAGCTCCATGCGATCCTTGCGCTCAAGCAATAGGTCGTCACTGGTCCCCAGGTCATCCACCAGCCCAAGTTCCAGTGCCCGTTCGCCCAGCCAATGCTCACCGGTGGCGACTGCTTCAATATCCAGCCGCGGGCGATAGCGGGTGATGTGGTTTTTGAATAGATCGTGCACTTCCTGCAGCGACTCGCGGAACTTGGCACGCCCCTCATCGGTGTTGCGGCCAAAGACCGTGAGATCGCGTTTGTGCTCTCCGGCTGTGTGCAGTTCGAAGTCAATATCATGGCGTTTGAGCAGGCCGTGGAAATTGGGTAGCTGGCCGACCACGCCAATGGAGCCAATAATGGCAAAGGGTGCGGCGACTACTCGATCGGCGACACAGGCCATCAAATAACCGCCACTGGCCGCGACGCGGTCGACGGCGATGGTCAGCCGAATGTCTTTCTCGCGAAGCCGCGCCAGCTGACTGGCTGCAAGTCCATAACCGGGCACCATCCCGCCGGGGCTTTCCAGGCGCAGCAACACCTCGTCGTCGCGTTTGGCGCTGGTGATGATTGCGCTGACTTCCTCGCGCAGGGCTTCTACGGCGCTCGCGCGCAGATCGCCGTTGAAATCGAGCACAAACAGCCGAGGCAAGCGACCCTCGCCGTCACGACGCTTTTGGCTGCGGCGTTCTTTAATGCGCTTGAACAGGCCTTTTTGCGGGCCTTTGCCGCCATGTGCAATACGCCGGCTCATGGCCTCGTAGTGACGATTAAGGGGCTCGACCTCCAGCTCTTCTTGCTGTTTGCCGCGCCGCTTGCCGGCCATGCCGCCGATCATCCCAAGAACAATGGCAAAAGCGATAACCAGGGTGACGACTTGGGCCAGAAACTGGGCATACTCTTGGATAAATTGCATGATGTAAGAGTCTACGCGAGTCACCGGACAAGAAAAGTGCAGTTTCTCTACCGCGACATTCCGGTGCTGACCTTGCGCCAGATCGATCAGATGAACGCCGTGGCAAAAGGGACGGCATTTCGTGCCTTCAAGCAGGCCGAAGCAGAGCTCATCGAGCGGGAAGATTATTTTGTTATCGATATCGCTGCGCCGCCGGATCAAGCAGCGGCGGCATTGCTTGAGCAGCTTCGGGCAGCAGACACCCTCTATGCCAGCTCTCAGGTGGCGATACTTATTACTGAAAAAGCCTATGCGCGGATGCAGGCTGTTGCTAATCTTCGCTGCCAATGAACACCGTCGTTGATTGGCTGCGGCCCTGGGAACCCTCTGCCCCTGTTTTTATCGCCTGTGCGCTGGCGATTGCGTTTTATGCCATCGGTATGATGCGCGGCGCTCGGCCAGGCTTTTGGGCGGCCACGTCGTATTTTCTTGGGGTTGGCCTGATTTTTGCGGTTACCCAGACGCATTACGATTACTACTCGCAGTATTTATTCTCCGCCCATCGCCTGCAGCATTTGATTCTGCACCATCTGGGGCCGTTTTTGATTGCATTGTCGATGCCAACTGCTGTGCTGGCGGCGGCAATGCCCTTGGCAGTGCGCGGGATGCCTCAAGGCCCAATGCGCCCGCTTTTTAGTGGTCTGAAACTGATCTATCGCATCCTGCAGCAGCCGTTTATCGCCGGTTTTTTGTTTGTCGGGCTGATTTATTTCTGGCTGACGCCTTCGATTCACTTCAACGCCATGCTCAGTCTCGATCTGTATTGGTTTATGAACTGGACCATGGCGGTGGACGGTCTGCTTTTTTGGTGGCTGATTTTTGAGCGTGGCAACCATGGTGTGACACCGCGGCTCTCGGCCGGCCGGCGGATACTCGTGCTGGCACTCGTGATGCCGCCTCAGATTGCCTTGGGGGCCTATATTACCTTTAGCCGGCAAGATCTATTTGATATCTACGATGTCTGTGGCCGGGCATTCCCGATTGCGCCAATGCTTGATCAGCAGATCGGGGGCTTGATTACCTGGATACCGGCTTCGATGATGAGTGTGGTTGCCGCAGTGATCGTGCTTGCTTTCCGTTTGGAGAAAAACGATGACAGTCAGTCAACGCGTAGTTAACGGTCTCATGGTGCTGTCGATGGCGCTGCTGCTCGCTGCCTGCGGTGGCTCGGGTTATCAGACCAAGGGCATTGAAGGGCTGCTGCCGGCTCTGGAGTTTTCCTTGGTTGCCGAAAGTGGTGATCCGATCACGGAGGCTGATTTTAAAGGCGCGCCGACTGTGATGTTCTTTGGCTTTACCCATTGCCCGGATGTCTGCCCAACCGCTATGGCGCGTATTGCCGCGGCCATTGATGCCTCGGGTGTTGAGCAGGTGGATGATCTGCGTGTGCTGTTTGTCTCAGTGGACCCTGAGCGCGATGATTTGCCAAAGCTCGCCCGCTATACGGATTTCTTCAGCGATCATGTCACCGGTGCGACGGCCAGCATCCCGGAGCTTCGGGAGCTGACAAAGCACTATCGGGTGACCTTCGGCTATGACGAGCCCAACGAATTCGGCGACTACAACGTCTCACACCCCAGTGTGATGTACGTCTTCGACGCTGAGGGCGATCCTCGGGCGTTATTCCGCCCGAGTGATTCCATTGCGGCAATGGCGGCGGATCTCCGCCGTATCACCCGCGGTTAGTCGAACAGGTCCTTGTCGGTCACCGCACCGTAGGAGGCCGAGCTTACCAGCTTGGCAAACTTGCCAAGGACACCACGCTTGTAGTTTGGCTGGCGAGGCTGCCAGCGCTTGCGGCGCTCGGCGAGCTCCTCGGCACTCAGCTTGACCTCCAGCAGGTTCTGGTCGGCATCAATGACGACTGTGTCACCTTCCTCGACGAGTGCGATATTGCCGCCCACAGCCGCCTCAGGTGCAACATGGCCGACGACCATGCCATAGGTGCCACCCGAGAAACGTCCGTCGGTGATCAGCCCCACCGAATCCCCCAGGCCGCGGCCGATAATGGCCGAAGTGGGTGCTAGCATCTCGCGCATGCCCGGGCCGCCTTTCGGCCCCTCATAGCGAATGATAAGGACATCACCGGCTTTGATCTGATCGGCGAGAATTGCCTCCATGGCGATTTCCTCGGAGTCGAAGACACGAGCCGGGCCTTCAATGCGGCGGTTTTTAATGCCGCTGATCTTAGCCACTGCCCCTTCTTCGGCGAGATTGCCACGCAGGATGGCCAGATGGCCCTCATCGTAGACCGGATTGTCAAAGCCGCGAATGATGTCCTGACCGGCCGGTGGAGTGTCCGGGATATCAGCCAGCAACTCTTCGATCGTCTGCCCGGTGATCGTCATGCAATCGCCGTGTAGAAGGCCATTGGCAAGCAGTATCTTCATAACCTGCGGTGTGCCGCCGACTTCATGGAACTCACTGGTGACATAACGCCCGGAAGGCTTGAGGTCGCAGAGCACCGGCACCTTGCGCCGAGTGTGCTCAATGTCGTCAATCGAGAGATCCACTTCACAAGCATTGGCGATGGCAAGATAGTGCAGGACAGCATTGGTGGAGCCGCCCACGGCCATCAGCAGGGCAAGACCATTTTCAAAGGCCTTGCGCGTCATGATGTCGCGCGGCAGGCGCTGATGGCGAATGGCATCCACAAGCACCTCAGCGGAGCGGGCCGCGACGGTGTGCGATTCTTCATCCACTGCCGAGACCGTGCTCGAACCCATCAGGCTCATGCCCATGGCCTCGAATGCGCTCGACATTGTGTTGGCGGTGTACATGCCGCCACAGGAGCCAGCGCCCGGGCAGGCGTTCATTTCCACGCCTTTGAGATCTTCATCGGAGAGGCGGCCGGCAGCGGCTTCGCCCACAGCCTCAAAGGCGCTGACGATGGTCAGATCTTTGCCCTTGTAGTTGCCGGGCTTGATTGTGCCGCCATAGACAAAGATGGCGGGGATATTCAGTCGTGCGATGCCAATCATCGCACCCGGCATGTTCTTGTCGCAGCCACCGGTGGCAAGCACTCCGTCGAGGCTTTGGCCGTTACAGACTGTTTCGATGGAATCCGCGATGACCTCCCGGGAGACCAGCGAAAATTTCATGCCCTCGGTACCCATGGAGATACCGTCAGAAATAGTGATGGTGCCAAACATAACCGGCATGGCCCCAGCTTCGCGCAGGGCGGCGCTGGCACGTTCTGCCTGTGCGCCTATACCAACATTGCAGGGTGTGATCGTGCTGTGGGCATTGCCCACGCCGATGATAGGTTTGCTGAAATCCTCATCGCCAAATCCGACTGCGCGCAGCATTGCGCGGTTAGGCGTGCGGGCCAGTCCTTCGGTCGTTACTCGGCTGCGGCGATTTTCGGCCATGTCAGTTCCTTTGGGTTAAATCTTTAGAAGTATTCCTAGCAGCAAAAATACGAGACTCCTGCGCTGCTGGCAATCTTCACTGCATGGGTCATGGCATAATTCTCGCCATTGGGTGCCGGGAATTCGCGATTAGCGTGACAACACCAAGCGAACAATACCAAGCAGATCTTCGCGATGAGCGGATGCAGGAAGACGCCTCACAGCTGGCGGCGGTGGTGGCGCTCGATGCGCTGTACCACGCCTTGTTGACGCCAGCGGCCTCCGCAACGGGGCTCAAAGGTTGGTGGCAGCGGCGCCATGGTCATGCGTCACCGGCGCCGAAGGGCCTGTACCTATGGGGTGGTGTTGGCCGCGGTAAGACTTATCTGATGGATCTGTTTTATGAGTGTTTGCCGGCCTCGGTGGGTAAGCGTCGGTCGCATTTCCATCGTTTTATGCGCTCAGCGCACGAGCGGCTACGGGTGCTTCGCAATGAGCCTGATCCATTGCGTTTGTTGGCCGCTGAGTGGGCGCAGGAGGCGCGGGTTCTGTGTTTTGATGAGTTTTTTGTCAGCGATATCGCCGATGCCATGATCCTCTCCGGGCTGCTGCACGGGCTAATTGAGGAAGGCGTGACATTGGTCGCCACTTCGAATATCCAACCGAGAGGGCTCTACGCGGATGGGTTGCAGCGCGAGCGGTTTCTGCCGGCCATTGACCTGATTGAGGCCAATACCCGGATACTGAATGTAGATGGCGGAATCGATTATCGGCTGCGTCTGCTCTCTCAAGCACCAATCTATCACTACCCGGCCAATGCTGAGGCCGAGGCGCGGCTTGCAGAGTCTTTCGAGAAGCTTTGCCCCGAGCGCGAGCATGCGGCACCGATCCTTGAGCTGAATCATCGCGAGATCCCCGCCAGGGGTGTTGGCGATGGCGTGCTCTGGGCGGGGTTTGATGCGTTGTGTGAGGGGCCGCGCAGCCAGGATGATTATGTCGAGATCGCCAAACAATTCCACACGGTTTTGCTCTCTGGTATCCCGATCATGGATCGGGATCGTGAGGATGCTGCCCGTCGCTTTATCGCGCTGGTGGATGAGTTCTACGATCGTGGCGTGAAATTGATCATCTCGGCCATGGCGGATATCGAGTGGCTATATCGCGGCTCGCGCAATCTTTTTGAATTTAGGCGCACCGCCTCGCGGCTGCGCGAGATGCAGTCACATGACTATCTGGCGCTGCCGCACCGGCCATAAAGTTTTCCCCAGACTCTGTGGATAAGTCTGTGGAGGAACTTTTTATAGAGGCGTATAGCGCCCATACCATGCGGTTTCTCTTCAGATCGGTGGATCTTTAATCAAAATAAAAATTTCAATAAAAACAAAGCTTTATAGTTTGTCTTGTGCAATCAGGCAGTTAGCGACACTTCTGTAGATGACATGCGAGTTACTGTGTGTATAACCGCACTTGTCAAGCCCTATCGCATTAATCCGGCAACATGCGCGGCAACGCCTTCAGCAAGGGCCTCGAGGTCGTAGCCACCCTCCAGTAAAGAGCAAATATGCCCGCCGCAGCAGTAGTTGGCGACGGCAACAAGCTCATCGGTAATCCAGGCAAAGTCATTCCGAGTGAGCTCAAGCCCAGCGAGCGGGTCTGCCGCTGCGGCATCGAATCCGGCTGAGATGATCAGCAGCTCGGGGTCGAAATTAATCAGCGCAGAAATGGCCTCGCCATGAAACTGCTGGCGATAGGCATCGGAACCTGTGCCGGCCGGTAGCGGTAAGTTGACGATATTGTCAGGGATGTTCTCGGCCCGCGTGCCGGTGCCCGGGAAGAGCGGATGCTGATGCAAAGAGAGATAAAAAAGCCCTTCATGGCCCCGGAACATGGTTTGGGTGCCATTGCCGTGATGGACATCAAAGTCCACAACGGCGACCCGCTGCACGCCGTGGGCCTCGCGGGCATGAAAGGCGGCGATGGCCGCATTATTAAAAAGACAAAACCCCATCGACTCATCGGGCTCGGCGTGATGTCCGGGCGGGCGGGTGGCACAAAATACCCGTCTGGCCTCTCCGGCCTGAATGGCATCTACTGCCTGAATGCCGGCTCCAGCGGCTTTTAGCGCGGCATCCAGCGACCCTGGGGAGACCACGGTATCGGCATTGATATGCTGACGGCCCTGGGCCGGAATGGCGGCAAAGATGCGATCGATATAATCAGCATCATGCACGTACTGCAGCGCCTCGCGTGACGCCGCCATCGCTTCATGCCGCTGCAGCTCCATGAATGCCGGCGCCGACAGCGCCTTTAATATGGCTTCAAGGCGGGCGATACGTTCGGGATGATCACTGCCGGTGTCGTGGTGCAGGCAATCCTCATGAGTGATCAGCCAGGTCGACACCGCTACTACTCACCGGTGTAGAAGGTCTGGCGAAAGGCGGTTTGGTAAGGCCCGCCACCGGCATGTGGCTTGACCGTGATCTCAAACGTTAACGCCTCACTCGCAGTCACAGGAAAGGTGCCAACATACGAGACCCAGTCCGAATCACGTACCCGCCGCGCCCCAATTTCGGTGATGTCGTCATTCACATCGCGCGCGAGAATGTCCACGCGTGCAGTTACAGGCTCGCCGTCGCGCAGGACAGTGACCATGATCATGCCGCGAGTACGGCTGCGGACGATGCCATAACTTTGAGCGATTTCATCATTGAGCATGCCAGTCGGTATGGCGCTGTAATGAATTTCATAGTCACCAAAACTTTCCGACTGCTGGGCGCTCACGATGCTCGAACCAACTAGCAAGACCACCAGGGCAAAGAGTGCTGATAAGCGACGGTGTAATGGCATAAGCCCCTCCTGTTTATCTCTCGGCACGGCAGATGCGATAGAGCGCGACTTCTCCAAAGAGATTGGGCATGAAACGCGCGAGTAGTGGTTCCTTGAGGTCATGAGATACCACGCGACGCTCTAGGATGTGAATACCTAACTTATCGCAGAGCGCTTGAAAATCATCAATGGTGCAAAAGTGAATATTTGGTGTTTCGTACCAGGCATAGGACAGGGCGTCACTCATGGGCATACGCCCGCGCACAGCCAAATGGTAGCGTAATTTGTAATAGGCGAAGTTGGGGAAGGTGACAATCCCGGTGCGACCGACACGTAGCATCTCGCGCAGCAGCTGATCCGGCTTTTGCACCGCCTGCAGGGTCTGCGTAAGGATGACCTGGTCGAAAGTATGATCGTCAAAATCAGCCAGGCCGTCATCTAGGTCGCGCTCTATGACATTAATGCCATTGGCAATGCTCTGCGTGATCCCATCGGGGTCAATCTCAAGCCCATAGCCAGTGGCATTGCGGCTGTCAAAGAGATAACGCAACAATCGGCCGTCGCCGCAACCCAAATCCAGCACCCGCTCACCGCTGCCTACCCAGTCAGCGACAATCTGCAAATCGGCGCGAAGCGGATTCATACGCCCACCTCCGCAGCAATGCGCTGCATGTAAGTGGTAAAGACATCAATGTATCGAGGCACGGGCATCAGAAAGGCGTCATGACCATGGTCAGCCCGAATCTCGGCGTAGCTCACGCGTTTATTGGTATCGAGCAAGGCACGCACAATCTCCCGGCTGGCGGAGGGTGGAAAACGCCAGTCGCTGGTGAATGAGGCCACCATGAACTGTGCTTTGACATGATGGAGTGCACGCTCAAAATCACCGCCGTACCTCGCCGCGGGATCAAAATAATCCAGGGCCTTGGTCATCAGTAAATAGGTGTTGGCATCAAAGCGGTCGACGAAAGATTGGCCTTGATGTCGCAAATAGCTTTCCACTTCAAACTCAACATCGTAGTTAAAGCCAAAGTCATCACGCTCACCGCGCCGGTCGCGGCCAAATTTCTCGCCCATCGCCGCCTCAGAGAGATAGGTGATGTGGCCGAGCATACGCGCCAGCATGAGCCCCGTTCGTGGCCGGCTGCCGGCCACGGCGTAGCGTCCCTCATGAAAATCCGGGTCGGAACGAATGGCCTGACGGGCGACTTCGTTGAAGGCAATGTTCTGGGCCGAGAGCCGAGGTGCTGCGGCAATGACTACCGCATGGCCGATACGCTCAGGCATATCGATTGCCCATTGCAGCGCCTGCATACCACCCAGACTGCCGCCGGCAACGGCTGCCCAGCGCTGGATGCCCAGGTGATCCGCAAGCCGTGCCTGGGTTTGCACCCAATCGCGTACTGTCACCATCGGAAAATCGGCACCATAGGGTTTGCCGGTCTCCGGATTTTCGCTGACCGGGCCGGTGGAGCCATGGCAGCCGCCGATATTGTTGCTGCAGACGACAAAGAAGCGGTTGGTATCGATCGGTTTGCCTGGCCCGATGCAGGCTTCCCACCAGCCCGGCTTGTGCTCATCGTGAGTGTTGTAGCCGGCGGCGTGGTGGCTGCCGGAGAGTGCATGACAGACCAAAACGGCATTGCTGGCGGTTGCGTTGAGCTCACCGTAGGTTTCGTAGGCAAGTTCAAAGCCTGGCAGGCTGCGGCCCGACTCCAGCTCGAGCCGCTCGTCAAAGCGCGCGTGCGCCGGCGTTACCAGCCCGACTGAGTGTTCCGGAAATGTCTTGCTCATCGCTACATCATGAGCCCGGGGGCAATATGGTCAAGCGGCGGCATGACCAGCATCTTGGCCACCTGAATGGCAATGATGGCGGCGAGCGGTGAGAGATCAATCCCACTGAGCGGCGGCAGTATGGCCCGAAACGGCCGTATTACCGGCTCTGTGAGGCTGAGTAATATGGTCATTGCCGGGTTGTAATCGTGCGGATTCACCCAGGAGAGGATCGCTCGCACGATAATCGCGACTAAATAGACATTGAGCAGTAGCCCAATCAGCTCCGCGGGGGTGCGCAGCACAAGATATTCAATCCGCGGGGTGACGCCAGCGATCATCATCAAAAGCGCCAGTGACAACATTTGCAGAACGATCATCAGCAAAACCGCTGAGAAATCAATGCCGCCCCAGCCCGGGACGAGCCGGCGCAGCGGATGCAATAACGGCTGGGTGATGCGCACCAAAAACTGCGCCAATGGATTGTAGAAATCGGCGCGGGCCCATTGCAGCAGAAAGCGCAGCATCACCGCCATAATGTAGAGGCTGAATACCGTGTCAACTAAAAAGGCCAGCGGATGGGTGAGATAGCCTGGACTCATTGTGACTGTGCTCCCAGCTCATCACCCAGTTCTGCCGCACGAAGCGCCGCTGCCCTGAGGGCTTTTTCGTAAAGGCCGGCCAGATCACCACGATCGAACTCAGCAATCGCAGCGGCGGTGGTGCCACCCGGTGATGTCACCCGCTGACGCAGGGTGGCGGCATCTTCCGGACTCTCCAACGCCATGCGTGCCGCGCCCAGTGCGGTCTCTAGGGTAAGCAACCTGGCGGTTTCGCGATCCAGTCCCAGTTTCTCGGCAGCGGCCTGCATCACTTCCATTGTGTAGAAAAAGTAGGCCGGTCCACTGCCAGAGAGTGCCGTGACCGCATCCATTTGCTGTTCATCGGTCAGCCATACGACCATGCCAACCGCCCGCATCGTGCTCTCGGCCAAATCGCGTTGTGTGTCAGTGACTGCGGCATTGGCGAAAAGCGCCGTCGCGCCGGTTTGCACTAATGCCGGTGTATTGGGCATGGCGCGCACTACCGCCGCATCCTTTCCAAGCCAGCGTGTAATGTCCGCGCTGCGAACGCCGGCGGCGATGGACATCACCAGGCTTGCCTGTTCACGAATCTGCGTCGCGAGTCCTTCTGCCACTTCAGCCACGGTGTTGGGTTTGACGGCAAGAATGACGGCATCAGCACTGCGAGTGGCCGTGGCATTGTCCTCAAAGCCTTGGATGGCAAAATCATTGATGAGCGCTTCACGACGATCGGCGTCGGGTTCCGCTACCCGTATGGCGGCGGATGGATGGCCATCGGCGATCAGCCCACCAATAAGGCTGCGCGCCATATTGCCACCGCCAATAAATGTAATGGTGTTCTCGCTCATTGTGTTTTCTCCGGCCTTGGCCCGAATACCGCGGTGCCCAGACGCACAAGGGTGCTGCCCTCGGCAATAGCGGCTTCAAGATCATTGGACATGCCCATGGAGAGCGTGTCGAGGGGTAGTCCTGATTCTATGAGCGCTTCCTGTAGGTTGCGCAGATTGCGAAACGCGGCGCGTTGCTCGGCAAAATCTTCAACTGCCTCGGGCAGTGTCATTAATCCGCGCAACTTTAGTCGGGGCAGTTTGGCCACCTCGTGGGCAAGCGCTTCGGCCTGCTCGGGTGCGATGCCTGCCTTGCTGGCCTCTCCGCTGACATTAACCTGGATACAGCAGTTTAGTGGCGCTCGATCATCCGGGCGTTGTTCTGAGAGGCGCCGGGCGATTTTTAATCGATCAATGGTATGCACCCAGTCAAAATGCTCGGCCGCCGGCTTGGTTTTATTAGATTGCAGCGCGCCGATGAAATGCCATTCAATGGGCATGTTGGCCAGCGCCTCGCATTTCTCAACGCCTTCCTGCAGATAGTTCTCGCCAAACGCCCGCTGCCCGGCGTTAAACGCCTCGTGAATAAAATCAATGGGCTGGCGCTTGCTCACGGCAAGCAGTTGAACGCTACCGGCAGGGCGTTGGTACGTATGCTCTGCTTCTGCGATGCGTGCTTGAACGGCAGCAAGCCTCTCCTGCACGCTTTGATTATTTTGAGTCTGCCTGCTCATTGGCTTGATGATACGGCGTGAGTCACGGACACGTCGACTGCAAGCGCTCCGCCTAGGCGGGTTTTTTGGACGGATACTCAAACAATTGCACGCTGCCGACGGCGGCTTGCAGTGGTGTTTTGATATCCACGGGCTGACAGCCGCCCCAAGGCATGAAGCACATAGCGGTTATGGACTCGCGTGCATTCGCTGGCAGTTCACTCAGATACAAGCCAAGCAGCTCCAGAACATTACCCTCGTAAACACCGGGTCGTTCTTCATTCAATGCGATGCGCGCCGGGATACCAATGGCCTCGAGCGCGGCAACCCCGGCGATGGCCTGACTGGAGAGTGCTGCAAGATAGAAACGTGAGGGCACCAGACGAGCCGGAATGCCGTATTGGCCACCGAGTATCATCAGGTCAATCCGCTCGGCATTGCGCTCGGCAAAATGAAGCGCCGCGCCGATGCCAATATCCTCGGCTATGACGATGATTGAGCCGTTATCCGGAGTCTGCGCGCGCTCACCCGTGAGCGCTGAGGTGCTGACAGGGCTGCCGGGGCCGAGCCCCGACGGCATCACGGCGGCCGGCATGACACCGGCCATCCAACCCTCTTGCACATGCAGATCACGCACCGGCAGGCAAACGCGTTGATCATTGCCCTCCAGCCACAGCCATTGGCCAGGTGCGGGTTGCGCGGCGTTTGGATCCGGTTGCCAAGGGATGCGGATCAACCGCCAGTCATCGGCAATTGGCGTGGCGTCGATCAGGCGGGTGGGGGTCATTCCGCAGGCTGATGCACAATCCGCCCGGCAACCAGCGTATGTGTGGCCCGAGCGCTAAACTCCCAACCCAGAAACGGTGAGTTGTGACCGCGGCTTTGCAGGTTGTCCGTGGTGCAGAACCAGGGCGCGTTGGGATTGATGAGCGTGATATCGGCGGCCGCGCCCTCGGCCAAACGCCCGCCTTCCAGGCCCAGCAGTCTTGCCGGCTCAATGGTCACGGCGGCCAGGGCTTTGCGCAGCGGAAGGACTTCTTCTTCCACCAATCGCAGGATCAGAGCCAGCAGCGTGTCGAGACCGGAAGCGCCGGGCTCGGTGCTGGCAAAAGGCCCGTCCTTGGCATCCTGATCATGCGGCTGATGATCGGAGCAGATGATTCGAATCACGCCATCGGCGACGGCCTGACGCAGGGCCTCGCGGTCAACGATGTCGCGCAGTGGCGGCTGCAGATGAAAGCGCGGGTCAAATTCCATCGCATCCTGATCGGTGAGGAAGAGCTGATGGATTGCCACATCGGCGGAGAGTTTTTGTCCCTCGCCAAGCGCGGCCGTTAGCAGCCGCGTGCCTTCAGCACTGGATAAGCGGCCAAAATGCACTCGGGCTTGGGTGGCACTGGCCACTGCCATTTGTCGACCGAGTCCTGCTGTTTCCGCCGCGGCCGGGATACCGGCTAAGCCTAGCCGTGTCGCCGTTGGCCCCTCATTCAGAAAGCCAGTGGCGAGCGCGGGGTCCACCGGTGTCAGTAAACACGGCAAAGCGAATGTGCTGGCGTACTCCAATGCCCGACGCAATACCAGAGAATCCGTCACCGGCCGTCCGCCATCGGATAACCCCGGGCAGCCTGCGGCCGCCAGTCCGGCCATACCCGGGAGTTGTTCTCCCAGCAAGCCAACAGTCAGTGCACCTAATGCCACCACGCGGGCACTACCAGCCGCCTCGGCCCTGTGATGCACCAGATCGACAACTGAGGGGGAGTCCGTTACCGGCTGGGTATCCGGCGGTACCACCAGGGTGGTGATGCCGGCACTGGCCGCGGCGCGCGCTTCGCTCGCGATATCGGCTTTGCGCGTGGCACCCGGCTCACGTGTGCGGGCCGCCAAATCAATCAGTCCGGGAACGGCCCACTGGCCTTCAGCATCAATGGTTTGTGCAGGCGTGAAGTCGGCGACCTCGCCACCAAGAGCAACGATGCGTCCATCGGCAATCGCGATATCACCTTTTTCATCCAAGCCGCTTTCCGGATCGATCAGCCGAGCATTGCGAATCAGAATGCGGCTCATACAGCCTCCCGCGCCGTATCCGGCTGCAATCCAAGAACGAGTGTCATCACGGCCATGCGCACGGCAATGCCATTAGTGACCTGCTCCAGGATGACCGAACGCGGCCCATCGGCAAGCGCTGAATCGATTTCCACACCCCGGTTAATGGGGCCTGGATGCATGACGATGGCTTCTGGGTGCGCCGTGCGCAATCGCGCCTCACTTAATCCGTAGTGGCGGAAATACTCGGCCTCGCCCGGGAGTAGGGCTCCTTGCATGCGCTCGCGCTGCAGGCGCAGGGCGATGACCACATCGGCATCGCGCAGGCCTGCACTTAAATCGTTGTGCACCTGTACACCGAGGCTATCGATATCCGCGGGCAGCAGGGTGTTGGGCGCCACGACGCGAATCTCACCGGCGCCTAGGCCGTTAAACGCGTGGATCTGTGAACGGGCCACTCGGGAGTGCCGGATGTCACCGACGATGGCGATACGAAGTTGCTCGAAATCGCCTTTGTGTTGGCGGATGGTATAGGCGTCCAGCATGGCCTGCGTGGGATGCGCATGCCAGCCGTCACCGGCGTTGAGCACGGCAACACCCGGGTCAACATGACGCGCAAAGTACTCCGCTGCGCCACTTTGGCTGTGGCGGATGACAAACATATCCGCCTGCATCGCCTGGAGGTTGCGCAGCATATCGAGCAGGCTTTCGCCTTTGGTGGTGGTTGTGTCCACGCTGACATTGAGCACATCGGCGGACAGGCGCTTGGCGGCCAGCTCAAAGGTGGTTCGAGTGCGGGTGCTCGATTCAAAAAACAGGTTGATGACTGTTCTGCCCCGCAATAACGGGACTTTTTTTACCGATTTGCCAATCACGCCCGAGAAGGACTCGGCGGTTTCCAGGATGCGGTTAAGTAATGCGGGGTCGAGGCCTTCAGTGGTCAGGAAGTGGCGCAGCTGGCCGTTCTCATCAAGCTGCACACTCATTCATGCGCCTCCTCGATCACCAAATGCAGTGGATCAGGTCCACGCAGTTTGACGCGCTGACGCGGCGGCAGCTCGATCTCGTGGGCAACGATGTCCGCGCTGATTGGCAGCTCCCGGCCGGGGCGCTGCATCAGCACCGCCAGACGAATGGCGGCTGGCCGACCGTAGTCAAAAATCTCGTTCATAGCCGCGCGAATGGTGCGACCGGTATAGAGGATGTCATCAATCAGGATGATGATCCGCTCATCGATATCCATGGGCATTCGCGTTGGCCGCACGGTGGCTTGCAGACCGCCATAGGCAAGGTCATCGCGATAAAAGGCAATATCCACGGCACCGGGCTCATCGGCAAGACCAATGCGCGCCTGCAGCGCCTCGGCCAGCCAGCTACCACCTTGATGGATACCCACCAGCGCACAGCGCTCTCGGCCCTCGCGCTCGATCAATGCGGTTACGTCGGCGGTAAATTGATCCAGCAGTGGTTCGATATCGGGCAGATTAATACTCAAGATGACTGCTCGCTTAACCAAGTTTCGAGAATGATACGCGCTGCTTCGGCATCAAGCACGTCTGTTTGCTGGCCGCGCTCGCGCAGGGATTCCGCGGCGGCGTGGCTGGAGAGGTGTTCATCGATGCGATAGACGCTCAACCCCGTGCGTCTGGCAATCTCCCCAGCGAACCGCTCGGCAATTATTGTGCTGCGTGATGCGCTGCCATCAGCGTGACGCGGGATGCCAACAATCAACGCATCGGGCTGCCATTCGCTGAGATATGCGTTGACCATGGCCCAATCGGGCTCGCCGGCTTTGCAGCGGATGACATCTAATGCTCGAGCAGTGGCGGTGACACGCTCACCAACTGCCACCCCCAGCCGCTTCTCACCGGCATCAAATCCCAGATAAAGGCCACTTGTGTTCATGGATTCTCCCCGAATGACCAGGCGCGGGTAATCACCAGTTCGTCGCGGCCTTGCAGGACATTATCCGGAATTGGCGAGTAAGGGCTTGCTGTGCGCACGAGTGTATTGGCCGCGGCACGCAGGGCTGGGTTGTCACTGCCGGCGATAACACGGGTGTCGAGGACTTCTCCTGCGGCACTCAGGGTAACGGCCATGACCACGCGTCCGCTGATCTGCTCTTGCCGCAGGGCTTGCGGATAATTCTGATTGCCGATGGTCTCAGCCTGCACGATCCAATCGCGTAAATAGCGCGCGGCTGGGCCATCCTCGGTAGTGCCGTCGATATGCCGCTGATTGGCTTGCGTGTTTGTCGATGGCGCATTCGCAGCATCCTCGGTGGTCTCGGCAAAAAGTTGTAATTCCTCGGCGGCCGCCGGCTCCAACTGCAGCTGTAGCGCTAGGGGTTCTTCGGTAACAGGTGGTGTCTGAGGCATGCCACCGAGTGGGCCGAAAAGCACGATCACATGCAGGATGATCGAGATGAAAACCGCCATGAGTAGGCGGTCGCGGGCAACCACCGGATCGTTCATGACTTAAGGCGTTGCTCAATAGCGTTAAAGAGCTCACCAGCCAGATTGGTGCCTTTCTGCGCATCAATCTCGCGCACACAGGTGGGGCTTGTGACGTTGATTTCCGTCAGATATCCGCCAATGACATCCAACCCGGCAAAAAGAATGCCGTGCTCGGCCAGAAACGGCCGGACTTCTTCGACCAGCGCCTTTTCTCGCTCGGTTAACGGTGAGGCCACGCCACGGCCACCAGCAGCCAGATTGCCCCGGCTCTCACCGGCTGCCGGCAGTCGCGCCAGGGCATAGGGCGCTGGTTGGCCATCGATCACCAGAATGCGCCGGTCACCCTCGCTAATCTCTGGCAGGTAGCGCTGCGCCATAACGTATTTGGTGCCGCGCTCAGAGAGCTGCTCGATGATGACACTGGTGTTGGGGTCGCCGGCATGCACCACAAAGATGGCCTCCCCACCCATGCCATGCAGCGGTTTTAACACCGCGCGGCCCTGCGCATTGATAAACGCCTTCAGAGCATCGGCCTTCATTTCTACCACTGTGGGGGTGCAGCATTGCGGGAATTGCGCAATGGCGAGTTTTTCCTGCACATCGCGCAATCCACGCGGGCGGTTGACCACTAGTACACCGGCCCGTTCAGCAATCTCCAGGATTTGGGTGGCATAGACATAGGCGCTATCGACCGGCGGATCCTTGCGCATGAGGATCGCGTCCAGATTCTCAAGCGGTTCCTCGTCGCGCTCTCCCAGGGTGAACCAGTCATTGTTATCGTCGCGCACTTCAAGCAATGCACCGTCGCCGTAGGCCATGCCCTCGCGCAGAGAGAGATCGGCCAATGTCATATACCGGATCTCCCAGCCGCGGCGCTGCGCCTCAAGCAACATGGCAAGGGTTGTGTCCTTGTACGGAGTGATTCCTTCGATGGGATCCATCACAACCCCAAGGCGATAGGGCATGGGTGCCTCCAGTCTCCAAATGATTACTCAGTCAATTGTAGCGGATATCGAGTCTGCAGCTACCGCGGGCGATAAAGCGCCCAGAGTCCGAGCACCGGCCCGGGGAGTAGCCAGAGCAATACCCAAGGGCCTTGAGCCGCCCAAAGCTGACTGGTTAGCCAAATGGCCGGGATGCTCAGGCCAAAACCGATGGTGTTCATGATCGCAAGCGATGCGCCAACCCGGTGCTGCGGAGCGCTGGCTGAGGCCAGTGCCGAGAATTGCGGTGAGTCGGCCGCAAGGGCCAGTCCCCAGAGAAACAGCAGCGCGATCATCAAAATGGCGGGTGCGTTCAGAAAGATCAGTAGCGGATAAACCAGGCAGAGACTGCCGGATAGTCCCAAGGCCCGGCCTGCGACCCAAACGCTCCCTCGGGAGCGGCTGAGCTGTCCGCCGATAATGCAGCCAATCAACCCCACGCCAATTACCAGATAAGAGAGTATCGGCACCCATGCCAGGCTGGCATCGAGGCGTTGAATTTCGCGGGCGACAAGCAGTGGCATGAGCATCCAGGCGGCATAGACCTCCCACATATGCCCAAAGTAGCCACCGGCGGCGGCCCGGAAACCCGGCAGACTCAGCGCCTCCAGGCCGGCGCGCAGGGCGATCGGCCCGGCAGTGGCTGGCAGGTGCGGTCCATCACCCAGACGCAGCACCAGAGCACCGCCACACAGTGTCAACGCAGATGCGCCCAGCAGCGCCCATTCCCAAGGCAGGCCCAGGGTGAGGCTGCGCATCAAATGCGGTGTCGCGGTTCCCAGTACCAGCATGCCAACCAGCCAGCTCAGTGCCGCGCCTGCGTAGGCCGGCGTCCAGGCAATCACCATTTTCATGCCCAGCGGGTAGATGCCTGCCAGACATAGTCCGGTGAGAAACCGCAGCAGGGCGTCCAGTCCAGGAGAGGCTGCCACCAGGATGAAACCGGCGTTCATCAGGGCGCCGAGCAGGCTGGCGAGTGCGAAGATACGACTGGCCGGAAAGCGATCGGCGAGCCCGGTGGTGGCCAGAATCAATGTCCCGAGAATAAACCCGGCCTGCACGCTCAGAGTCAGGCGCCCGAGATCGCTCTCGGTGAGCCCCAGCTCGCCTGAGAGTGAAAACCAAACGCCGTTGACGCTAAACCACAGCGAGGTCCCGAAGAGCTGGGCGATCACGATGACCGCAAGCGGCCGACGCTGTAGCCCGCTCATGTCTACCCCAGATCACCAATACGGGTTTGAATAACGGCAAGCGCCGCGACGGGTGCGGTATCACTGCGCAGGATGCGGGGTCCTAAGCGGATACGCTGCCAGCCAAGCTCACTCACCCGCGCGATCTCAGCTGGTGCCAGACCGCCCTCCGGGCCAATCAGGGTGGCAAGCGCCTGGGTTGGCTGCAGGTCGGCGGCGGCAAGGTCGCCTTCAGTATCAAAGATAACCCCCGGCAGCCCGGCCACTTGGGTAAGCGCCGAGTCGAGACTGCAGGGCGCCTCAATGCTTGGGATGCGGTTGCGCCCGCACTGCTCACAGGCGGCCACCGCCACTGCTTGCCAATGACGCTGTTTTTTCGCCCAACGCTCGGTGTCGAGCCGCACCACGCAACGCTCACTAATCACTGGGATGATGCGCGCCACACCCAGCTCGGTCGCCTTTTGCACCGAGTAGTCCATACGCTCGCCGCGGCTGATGCCCTGCAGGATGGTTACGGCGACAGGGGATTCGGCTTCGCGTGCTTGAAATCGCTCAATGCGGGCGCTGGCGTCGCGGCGGCCGAGTGACAGCAGGGTGGCGATGTATTCACCGCCCTGGCCATCAAAAAGCACAAGCCCGTCACCTGTTCTCAGGCGACGGGCTTGGATGTGTTTTACCGCACCATCGGGCAGGTCCATAACCTGTCCGATGGCCGGAATGCCTGTGACATACAGGCGGGTGGCAGGCTCAGTAGCGATAGTGCTCTGGCTTGTAGGGGCCATCGACTGAAACGCCAATGTAGCTGGCCTGCTCGTCACGCAGCTTGGTGAGCTTCGCACCAATCTTATCCAGATGCAGGCGAGCAACCTCTTCATCGAGGTGCTTCGGCAGCACATAGACTTCGTTGCCATAGCTGCCGTCATTGTTGAACAGCGCCATCTGTGCGAGCACCTGGTTGGTGAAGCTGGCTGACATTACAAAGCTGGGATGACCGGTGGCGCAACCCAGGTTCACCAGACGGCCCTCGGCGAGCAGGATGATCTTCTTGCCGTCCGGGAAGGTGATGTGATCCACCTGCGGCTTGATGTTCTCCCACTCGTACTGACGCAAGCTGGCAACATCGATTTCGTTATCGAAATGGCCAATGTTGCAGACGATGGCCTCGTTTTTCATCGCCGCCATATGGTCGTGGCTGATCACCTGGTAGTTGCCGGTGGCACTGACAAAGATATCGGCCTGGCTGGCAGCTTCGTCCATCGTGACTATGCGATAGCCTTCCATGGCCGCCTGCAGAGCGCAGATTGGGTCGACCTCAGTCACCCAAACGCTGGCGCCGAGGGCTTTCAGGCTCTGGGCGCAGCCCTTGCCCACATCACCATAGCCCACCACCACGGCAATCTTGCCCGCGATCATGACATCGGTTGCGCGCTTCAGGCCGTCGACTAGCGACTCACGGCAGCCATAGAGGTTGTCAAACTTGGACTTGGTGACCGAGTCATTGACGTTGATGGCCGGGAAGGGCAGTTCACCGCGTGCCTGCATCTCATAAAGACGCATCACACCGGTGGTGGTCTCTTCCGTGACACCCTGGATGGCCGCTTGGGTGCGGGCATAAAAGCCGGGGTTTTCTTTCAGGCGTCGGCGGATCGCGGCAAAAAGCGCACGCTCCTCATCACTGCCGGGGTTATCCAGCACTGAGGGGTCCTGCTCGGCCTTGGTACCCAGCGTCACCGCCATGGTGGCATCACCACCGTCATCCAGAATCATGTTGGGTGTGCCGTTCGGCCACTCCAGGATGCGGTGGGTGTACTCCCAGTACTCCTCCAGCGTCTCGCCTTTGTAGGCGAAAACTGGCGTGCCCGCCTCGGCGATGGCCGCGGCAGCATGGTCCTGAGTGGAGTAGATGTTGCAGCTTGCCCAGCGGACTTCGGCACCCAGCGCCTGCAGTGTCTCGATGAGTACGGCAGTCTGGATGGTCATATGCAGAGAGCCTGCGATACGAGCACCAGCCAGTGGTTTTTCGCCGGCATATTTCTCGCGCAGGGCGATCAGGCCAGGCATTTCAGTCTCGGCGATATCAATTTCGCGCCGGCCCCAGGGGGCCAGGCTTGCATCGGCGATAATCGAACCGCTTAGTTTTGTCTCAACGACAGCGTTCATGGCTTCACTCCATGTGTTGCAGTTGAGCGCCGTTATTATTGTTGCCTGGGTATCGAGCCTCTCCCACTTAATGGTGAGATGCAGCGCTCCTCGACACCCCGGCCGGGTAATCGTTGTTTGCTAAAGTCCGGCAGCGCTGCGCAGCGCCTCGGCCTTATCGGTCTTCTCCCAGCTAAAGGTCTCTTCCTCGCGCCCAAAATGCCCATAGCTTGCGGTGGGACGATAGATGGGGCGAACCAAATCGAGCATCTTCAGGATACCGTAGGGGCGTAGATCAAAATGTTCACGCACCAGTTCCACGAGTCGTTCTTCTAAGACACGGCCCGTGCCAAAGGTCTCAACAAAAATCGAAGTCGGCTCGGCGACACCAATGGCGTAAGAGACCTGGATTTCACATTTGTCGGCAAGGCCCGCTGCAACGATATTCTTGGCAACATACCGACAGGCGTATGCGGCCGATCGGTCGACCTTAGATGGGTCTTTGCCTGAGAACGCCCCGCCGCCATGGCGCGACATGCCACCGTAGGTGTCGACGATAATCTTGCGGCCGGTCAGGCCGCAGTCGCCAACCGGCCCGCCAATTACAAACTTGCCGGTGGGGTTGATAAAAAACCGTGTGCGATCGCTGATCCATTCCGCCGGAATCACCGGGCGAATCACCTCTTCCATGATCGCTTCTTTAATATCGGCCTGTGAGACGGTCTCGTCATGCTGGCTGGAGAGCACAATGGTATCGACCGCCACCGGTTCGCCGTTCTCATAGACAAAGCTCACCTGCGACTTGGCATCCGGGCGCAGCCAGGGCAGAACGCCGCGGTGGCGGATCTCGCTGTGGCGTTTGACCAAGCGGTGGGCATAGGTAATGGGTGCGGGCATTAGCACATCAGTCTCGCGACAGGCATAGCCAAACATCATCCCCTGGTCACCGGCGCCTTGTTCTTCTGGGGCCTGGCGGTCGACGCCCTGGTTGATGTCCGGGCTTTGTTTGCCAATGGCATTAAGCACGGCACAGGTGGCGCCATCAAATCCAACCTCTGCGCTGTCGTAGCCGATATCGAGGATGGTCTGACGGACAAGCTCTTCCAGATCAATCCAGGCGCTGGTGGTGATTTCGCCGGCAACGATCACCATGCCGGTTTTCACCATGGTTTCGCAGGCCACACGGGCGTTCGGGTCGTCGGCGATGATGGCATCAAGGACAACGTCCGAGATCTGATCGGCGACTTTGTCTGGATGTCCCTCAGAGACGGACTCGGAGGTAAATAAGTACTGAGTGCCCATTGAACGCGAAACTCTCCCTGGGTCGCAGGCGCAAATAATCCGTTGATTGTACCTTTGGTTGCCTGCGAACGGGAAGTTCTGGACAATTGCCGCTCTTGCTAGCGCCTTGATTTACCCGGGGAGAACCTGCTTCATGTCCACTCGTCGTCAGCTCGCCAACGCCATTCGCGCCCTTTCTATGGACGCAGTTCAGCAGGCCAATTCCGGTCATCCGGGCGCACCCATGGGCATGGCGGATATCGCCGAAGTCCTCTGGAATGACTTTTTAAAGCACAATCCGAGCAACCCCAATTGGGCTGATCGCGATCGCTTCGTGCTCTCCAACGGTCACGGCTCGATGCTGATCTACTCGCTGCTGCATCTCAGCGGCTACGACCTGCCGCTGCAGTCGCTGAAAGACTTCCGGCAGCTGCATTCAGGCACGCCAGGGCATCCCGAAGTGGGCGATACTCCCGGTGTAGAGACCACCACCGGACCGCTGGGTCAGGGCATTACCAACGCGGTTGGCATGGCGCTTGCCGAGCGCATCCTCGCCGGGCAGTTCAATCGCCCCGGTCATACGCTCGTGGATCATCACACCTATTGCTTCCTGGGTGATGGCTGCCTGATGGAGGGTGTCTCGCATGAGGCCTGTTCGCTGGCGGGCACTCTGGGGCTGGGCAAGCTCATCGCGGTATATGACGACAACGGGATTTCCATCGACGGCAAGGTGCAGGGCTGGTTTACCGACGACACGCCGGGCCGTTTCCGCGCCTATGGCTGGCATGTGATCGAGGATGTCGATGGTCATGACGCCGAGGCGGTTCGCGCCGCAATCGAGGCCGCGCGGGCGGTAACGGACAAGCCGTCACTCATTTGCGCAAAAACCGTCATCGGTTTTGGTGCCCCGAATGTCTGCGGTACGCATGGGGTGCATGGGGCGCCGCTCGGTGCCGATGAAATTGCCGCCACGCGTGAGTTTCTTGGCTGGGAGCATGGGCCGTTTGAAATCCCGCAGGGTATTTATGCCGGCTGGGATGCGCGTGAGCGTGGTCTTGAAGCCGAGGCACAGTGGCAGAAAACGTTTGACGCCTATCGCGCGGCGCACCCCGAGCTGGCAGCGGAGTTTGAGCGTCGTATGGCCGGTGATCTGCCGGATCAGTTTGTGGAACACGCCAACACCTTTATCCGTCAGGTCCAGGAGGCGGGCAAGGAAGATGCCAGCCGCAAACACTCGCAGGCCGCACTCAATGGGTTTGGTCCGTTCCTCCCGGAGCTGGTCGGTGGTTCAGCCGATCTGACTGGCTCGAATAATACGCTTTGGGATGATTGCACTGCGGTCACTGCAGAAGATGCTGATGGCAATTACCTCTACTACGGGGTGCGTGAGTTTGGCATGACGGCCATCATGAATGGCATGGCCCTGCATGGGGGCATCATCCCTTATGGTGGCACCTTTCTGGTGTTCTCCGACTATGCCCGCAACGCCGTTCGCATGGCCGCGCTCATGGGCATTCGCAATATCCTGGTCTACACCCATGACTCGATTGGTCTGGGGGAAGATGGGCCGACGCATCAACCCATCGAACATCTGCCTAGCCTGCGTCTGATTCCGGGGCTGGATGTCTGGCGGCCGTGTGATGTTACCGAGACCGCCGTGGCCTGGAAGCTGGCGCTTGAGCGTCGCAATGGCCCCTCAGTACTGGCGCTGTCGCGCCAGAAGCTTGCGCACCAACCGCGTCAGGATGATCAGGTGCAGTCCATCGAGCGCGGCGGTTATGTGCTGCGCGAGTCAGGCGCTGCGCCGCAGGCGATTATCATGGCAAGCGGGTCTGAAGTGGGTATGGCGGTGGAGGCTGCCGAGGCGCTTGAGGCCAAAGGCCATGCCGTGCGGGTCGTTTCCATGCCTTGTATTGAGCGCTTTATGGCCCAGCCGGCAGATTATCGCGAGGCGGTGCTGCCATCAGCGGTTACCGCGCGGGCGGCTGTCGAAGCCGCAGTGCCGGATAGCTGGCGAGCGTTCGTGCCCAACGAGGCGGGTCTGGTTGGGCTGCGCAGCTTTGGTGCTTCAGCTCCGGCTGATGCCGTTTACGAATACATGGGGTTGACCACCGAAGCGGTGGTCGCCGCTGTTGAAGCGCAGCTGCCGGGTTAACGCCGGCGCTGCCGATCCATCAATTAGGAGTGATGACATGGCAATTAAAGTAGGAATCAATGGCTACGGCCGCATCGGACGCAATGTGTTGCGCGCCCTATACGAGGCTGGTCGCACCGATGAAATCCGTGTTGTGGCCATTAATGACCTGGGTGATGCCGAGACCAATGCGCATCTCACCCGCGTCGATACCGCCCATGGGCGCTTCCCGGGCACGGTTGAAGTCACCGGCGGCAATCTCGTTGTGAATGGCGATGAGATTAAAGTGCTCGCCGAGCGTGATCCGTCCAAGCTGCCCTGGGGTGAGCTGGGTGTCGATGTGGTCATGGAATGCACCGGGCTTTTTGCCAGCCGTGAAAAGGCCTCGGCGCATTTGGCTGGCGGTGCCAAAAAAGTCCTGATTTCCGCGCCGGCCGGCAAGGATGTCGATGCCTCGGTGGTCTATGGCGTCAATCACGATGTTCTGCGTGCTGATCATCAGATCGTCTCGAACGCCTCATGCACCACTAACTGTCTGGCACCGCTGGTCAAGCCGCTGCACGAGGCCATCGGCCTTGAGCAGGGTCTGATGACCACCATCCATGCCTACACCAATGATCAGGTGCTCACGGATGTCTATCACTCGGACCTGCGCCGGGCGCGCAGTGCCACGATGTCGCAGATCCCGACTAAAACCGGTGCCGCTGCCATGGTGGGGCTGGTCATGCCAGAGCTTGATGGCCGTCTTGATGGCTATGCCATGCGGGTGCCGACGATTAATGTCTCGAGCGTTGATCTGTCGTTTATCGCCGCGCGCGATACCACGGTTGAAGAAATTAACAGCGTGCTGAAGGCCGCAGCCGATGGAGAGCTCAAGGGTGTGCTCGCCTACAATGATGGGCCGTATGTCTCGGTTGATTTTAATCACGACCCGCACTCCTCCACTTACGATGCGACGCTGACCAAAGTCAGCGGCCGGCTGGTGAAGGTCTGCTCCTGGTATGACAACGAATGGGGCTTCTCCAACCGCATGCTGGATACAACCTTGGCGATGATGCAGGCCAAGTAATGGCAGTTCGCACGCTTGATGATGTGAATGTCGCCGGCCAGCGCGTGTTGGTCCGCGAGGACCTGAATGTCCCATTAAAAAACGGCACGGTGGCCGACGAATCCCGCCTGCAGGCGGCACTGCCAACGCTTGAACGCCTGTTGGCTGCGGGCGCACGGGTCATGGTGATGAGCCATCTTGGCCGGCCCAAGGCCGGTCAGTTTGACCCTGAGGCCTCATTGGCCCCGGTGGCGAAACGTCTTAGTGAGCTGCTGGGCCGGGAAATTCCAGTGATAAGAGACTGGCTGGATGGCAGTGAAATCGCGCCTGCCGCTGGTGAGCTGGTGCTGTGTGAGAACGTGCGCTTCAACGCCGGTGAAACGGACGATGACGAAGCGCTTGCTAAAAAGATGGCCGGACTTTGTGATCTTTTTGTGATGGATGCCTTTGGCACCGCGCACCGGGCGCAGGCCTCAACGCATGGCGTGGCCAGGTTTGCCCCGGATGCAGTCGCCGGTCCGCTGCTCGCCGCTGAGCTTGACGCCCTGGGTAAGGCCCTTGAGTCACCGGCACGCCCAATGGTGGCCATCATTGGTGGCTCAAAGGTCTCGACCAAGCTCACGGTGCTGGAGCAGCTCACGGATCGGGTTGATCAGCTGATCGTGGGCGGTGGCATTGCCAATACCTTTATTGCCGCTGCCGGTTATTCGGTGGGCCAATCGCTGCTGGAAGCGGATTTGGTTGATACGGCCAAGTCCCTGATGGAAAAAGCCCGTGCCGCGGGTGGCGAAATCCCCATTCCCGAAGACGTGGTCGTTGCCACCGAGTTCAGCGAGAGTGCACAGGCTAAGGTAAAAGCCGTTGATGCCGTCGCTGAGAACGAAATGATTCTGGATGTTGGGCCGAAAACAGCCGCTGCCTATGCCGAGCGACTGCGCCAGGCCGGGACCATCGTCTGGAATGGCCCAGTGGGAGTTTTTGAATTCGAGGCCTTTTCACAGGGCACGCATGCTTTGGCCGAGGCCATCGCCGAGAGTCCGGGCTTTTCCATTGCCGGGGGCGGAGACACGCTGGCGGCGGTGGCGAAATACGGCGTTGCCGATCGAATTTCCTACATCTCTACGGGGGGTGGGGCATTCCTTGAATTTTTAGAGGGCCGGACACTACCTGCTGTCGCGGTACTCGACCGATGAGCGGAGATAAGATGATTCGACAGACCAAAATCGTCGCGACGCTGGGCCCTGCGACCAGCAGCCCTGAGGCGCTGCGCGCGATCGTCGACGCCGGCGTGGATGTGGTGCGCATGAACCTCTCGCATGGCGACCATGATGAGCACCGCGGCCGGGCGGATACGCTGCGCCTAGCGGCTGAGGAAGCGGACCGAGTGGTTGGCATGCTCTGTGACCTACAGGGGCCAAAGATTCGCGTGGAGCGGTTTGCCGATGGCCCAGTAGAGCTTGAGGTTGGCGCTAAGTTCTTCCTCGACCCCGCACTCGACGGTGATGCCGGC
Source organism: Spiribacter sp. (assembly GCA_965658695.1). Lineage (GTDB taxonomy): Bacteria > Pseudomonadota > Gammaproteobacteria > Nitrococcales > Nitrococcaceae > Spiribacter. Next base: position 2,502 of record CBFHTR010000011.1, on the reverse strand, counting down.
AGCATCGAAGGCGTCGGTGTGGCGTACAAAGGTTTGCCGGATGACGTGGCCGCTGGGGATTTGTTGTTGCTGGCCGATGGGTTGGTGCAGCTGCGGGTGGATCGGATTGAGGGTACCCGCATTCACACCACGGTTGAGGTGGCCGGGACGTTATCCGATCGTAAAGGCATTAATCGCCTGGGTGGTGGGCTTTCGGTAAGGGCGCTGACCGATAAGGATCGCCGGGATATCAAGCTCGCCGCGGAGTTGGAAGCCGACTACGTTGCCGTCTCATTTCCGCGCGATGGCGCCGATATTGATGAGGCGCGCGAGCTCCTTCGCGCAGCGGGTGGTCACGGCGGTATTGTCGCCAAGATTGAGCGGCATGAGGCCGTCGAGGCGCTCGCCGAGATTATGGAAGCCGCCGATGCGGTGATGATTGCCCGCGGTGATTTGGCGGTTGAGATTGGTGATGCCGAACTCCCAGGTGTGCAAAAGCGCATTATGCGTATGGCGCGAGAGCGCGACTGTGTGGTGATTACCGCCACACAAATGATGCAGTCAATGGTGGAAAACCCCATGCCAACGCGTGCCGAAGTGCTGGATGTGGCGAACGCGGTACTTGATGGCACAGACGCGGTGATGCTCTCAGAGGAAACCGCTATGGGCCAGTACCCGGCAGAGACGGTGGCTGCTATGGCACGGGTCTGTGTGGGTGCAGAAACCTACGCCGATGAATCCCGCCCGCATCCAGGTCTCAAGCCCGATGTGCATTTCGAGCGGATTGATGAGGCAATCGCAAAAACGGCGATCACCGCGGGCAACAGTCTGGGGGTGAAAGCCATTGCCGCGATGACAGAATCTGGCGCCACCGCCATGTGGATGTCACGTATCGGCACCGAAATCCCGATCTATGCGATGTCCGAGCAACCACGCACCCGCCGCCGGGTGACGCTGTATCGCGGTGTCCATCCGATTAGTTTTGACCCCACGCAGCGTGAACATGAAACCGTGAACCGCGAGGTGGTCAGTGAGTTGGTTGGGCGTGATGTAGTGGGCGGCGATGACTTGGTGCTGATCACCAAGGGTGATCTTGCTGGTGTGCGCGGCGGAACCAACGCCATGAAGGTCGTTCGCGTCAGCGAGATCGTCTAGGCGCTTGTCACTCGCCGCGTAGCCGGCGCTCGGCCTCGCGGTATTTGGCTGCGGTCTGCTCGATCACGTCCTCGGGCAGTGCTGGCGCCGGCGGGGTTTTGTCCCAGTCGAGCGTCTCCAGGTAATCGCGTACATATTGCTTGTCAAAGCTTGGTGGCGAGATGCCGGTGCGATATTCATCCGCCGGCCAAAAGCGACTGGAATCCGGTGTCAGCGCCTCGTCAATCCACACCAAATCACCGGCTGCATTCAGGCCAAACTCAAACTTGGTATCGGCGATGATAATGCCTCGGGTGCGGGCATAGTCCGCGGCCCGGGTGTAGAGATTAAGCGTGGTTTTTTGGAGATGTTCGGCGAGATCCCGGCCCAGTGCGTCGATCACCGCAGAAAAGGCGACGTTCTCATCATGCGCCCCTTGCTCGGCCTTAGTCGACGGGGTGAAAAGCGGGGTAGGGAGCTTTTCTGCCTGATCGAGGCCAGCGGGCAGCGTGATACCGCAGAGCTTGCCGGTTGCCTGATAGTCCTTCCATCCAGAGCCAATCAAATACCCTCGAGCGATGGCCTCAAAGGCGAGTGGTTGCGTGCGCTTGACCACAATGGCGCGCCCTTCTACCTGCTCGCGCTCGGCGGGATCAGTGAGCACCGCCTCAAGCGGTAGATCGAGCGTTTGTGTGGGGATATCGCCACCCAGGCGCTCAAACCAGAAATTCGAGAGTCGCGTGAGGACCGCGCCTTTGCCGGGGATGGGATCGGAGAGCACCACATCGAAGGCCGAGAGCCGATCGGTGGTCACCACCAGCAGCATGTCGTCATCCACGGCATAGATATCCCGGACCTTGCCGCGGCTTAAAAGCGGCAGACTGGTCAGGGTGCTTTCAAACAAACGCTCGGGTGGCACGAATTGCTCCTGGCCGATGTAAAGCGCTGATCATAGCAGGCGCTTTAGGATTTTTTGATCTGCTCAAAAGCCGCCAGCGCAGCTTGTCGGCTTTCTTTGAGATCAACCATGGGGTGAGGGTATTGCAGCCCCAAGGTGACGCCAGCATCAGCGAGCAGGGCCGATGGCGCCTCCCAGGGCGCGTGGCGATACTTTGCTGGCAGGCTGGCCAGTTCGGGCACCCAGCGGGCGATGTAGTCGCCCTCGGGGTCAAACCGCTCGCTCTGTCGCACTGGATTGAAGATCCGGAAATACGGCGCGGCATCCGCACCACTGCCGGCCACCCACTGCCAGCCGAGGCTATTCGCGGCAAGATCGGCATCCACCAGCGTATCCCAGAACCATGCCTCACCGGCCTGCCAGGGCAGGCGCAAATTCTTCACCAAAAAGGATCCCACCACCATGCGCACACGATTGTGCATCCAGCCTGT
>CBFHTR010000010.1:36724-38693 GCA_965658695.1 Spiribacter sp. | reverse complement strand
TGAAGGAGAGCCAAAATGGCCCGAATGAAATTCCTGTGCGACGCTGAGCGGTGTATTGAGTGCAACGCCTGCGTTACTGCATGTAAAAACGAGAACGAGGTGCCATGGGGCGTTAACCGACGCCGCGTGGTCACCCTGAACGATGGTGTCCCAGGAGAGAAGTCGATCTCTGTGGCTTGCATGCACTGTACTGACGCGCCGTGTGCGGCCGTCTGTCCGGTGGATTGCTTCTACACCACGGATGACGGCATCGTCCTCCACGACAAAGACCTTTGCATTGGGTGTGGTTATTGCTTCTACGCGTGTCCGTTCGGCGCGCCGCAGTATCCGCAACAGGAGGCCTTTGGGGTTCGCGGAAAAATGGACAAGTGCACATTCTGTGCAGGTGGTCCAACCGAGGATCTTGCCGATGCCGAGTACGCCAAGTACGGCGCCAACCGCGTTGCCGAAGGCAAGCTGCCCGCCTGTGCCGAGATGTGCTCGACCAAGGCACTGCTCGCCGGTGATGGCGACATGGTCGCGGATATCTTCCGAGAGCGCACTATGCGTCGATCCGGACGGCCGCAGACCTGGGGCTGGGACAAGGCCTACGGTGGTGGCGTTTAACGCCACCACTACCATTTCAAGGAGGTCGTTATGATTACGTCCCGCACACACATGTCGCGGTGGCGGTTGGTGATCGGGCTGGTTTTTACCACGGTGTTGCTGGTCGGGTGCTACGAAGATCCCAATGACGTCACGCTCTATGATCCGGGCGTCTACAAGGGCGATGAAGATCCGTTGATGTCACGCTCGGGTACTGAGGAACTGAGAAGCACGCTGCACGATCGCTTCCAGGCGGTACAAACGGACCGCTGAGGCGGCCTTCGTTGAAGGAGGATGCAGATATGAAAAATCGCGAGCAGAAAAAGGCTAATGGCAAGCGCGCCCATGTGCGCATCATGCTTTGGAGCCTGCTTTTGATCGCCGTCGGCGCCATGGTGGCGCCGCTGGGCGGTTATTTATTTGTGGAGATTGCCGAGGCACAGAGCTTTGAGCAGACCAATCCACGCTCTGAAACCACATGGCGTGATGTTCGAGTAGGCAACGAGGGTATAAGCACCGTTCGCGGGGACGAGATGGGTGTCCTGATCCAGAATGGTGGTGAAAACTGGCGCCAGCTGCGCAACGGCATCGTTGCGGCAATCATGCCGTGGGTAATGGGAATTGCGCTGGTGGGCATCTCACTCGTGTACTTTGTCGGTGGCAAGCATCGCCTCGATGAGCGCCCATCCGGACGTGTTGTGCCGCGTTGGAAGCTCTGGGAGCGGGTCCTGCACTGGTCAACGGCAACCATGTTTATTTTGTTGTCGATCACGGGCCTAAGCCTGCTTTTTGGCCGCGCCGTGATGATTCCCTTGATGGGACCGGAAGGCTTCGCTGCTTATGCTGGTGTGGCGATGATGACCCATAACTACGTTGGGCCATTCTTCACCGCCTGTGTCGCGCTAATGGCACTTGCTTGGACTTGGCACAACATCCCTAACCGCACTGATCTTGCTTGGTTTAAGGCAGGCGGCGGCTTTCTCAAAGGCAAGCACCCCTCTGCGGGGCGCATGAACGGCGGCGAGAAGGTTTGGTTCTGGTTTATCGTACTTGCGGGTGGCGCGGTCTGTGTCTCTGGTGTGGTCATGAACTTCCCGATCTGGGGCCAGACCCGCGAGATGATGCAGCAGGCCAATCTGGTGCATGCGGTGGCAGCCATCCTGTGGATTGGCCTTTTCTTCGGCCATGCCTACATCGGTACTGTGGGTACTGAGGGTGCCATCGATGGCATGAAGACCGGTTATGTCAGTGTTGAGTGGGCCAAGCAGCACCACGATCTCTGGTACGAAGAAGTTAAAGACCAGGAAATTGACGCCAGCGAAATCGGTCTGGAATCCGGCGTAGCGGTGCGGGAGGACCGTCCAGCCTCGACTGGATAGCCAAC
>CBFHTR010000010.1:0-36624 GCA_965658695.1 Spiribacter sp. | reverse complement strand
ATTGACGCCAGCGAAATCGGTCTGGAATCCGGCGTAGCGGTGCGGGAGGACCGTCCAGCCTCGACTGGATAGCCAACTACCGCAAGACGGCTAGAAATCAGGAGCCGGCCGCTGGGCGCAGAATACGCCCGCTGCCGGCTTCTCTTATTTCGGAAGGGCCCTTTTGTCCACCCAGCGGACCGGGCAAAAACCAGTCCAGACGGTTACCGAAGACCCGCTTTACGCGCCAACCACTACGACAGGCGGGATGGCCACTGCGATTAGCGCTGGTGGAGACAAGGGGTAACCCCACGCCGTGGCAGAGATCAATCACAGGCTGATGCCGTGTAACGCGCACCGCAATGGTGTCTCGCCCACCAGTTAGCAATGACGGCAGTGCGGGGTTAGCCGGCATGACCCAGGTAACCGGTCCAGGCCACGTTGCTAATATCGCTTTGCGGGCTTCGGTCGATGATGGCCACTCAACTAACCCTTCAAGCTGTTCCGGACTAGCTGCGATGACAATGAGACCCTTCTCACTGCCTCTGCCTTTGAGTGCAATCAGTCTTGCCAGCGCGTCTTCATTCCAGGGGTCACAGCCGAGCCCCCAGACACCCTCTGTGGGATAGGCGCCAACGCCGCCGGCGAGGACTTTTTCACGAATCTGTCGGAGACGCGGGGAGTGGGCTGCCATGACGCGTGATCGTTAAGATTTACTGGTGGCCCGACGCGTTGACTTGGTGCCAGCGGGTTTTTTGCGGGTGGTGGTCTTCGTTTTGCTTTTCCCGCCCCGGCCTTTTGGCTCGGGAGCCTCGGCAAGCAAGGTGACGCATTCTTCTCGTGTTAGCTCTGCGGCATCGGTGTCTTTTGGCACCCGAGCGCGCTTTTTGCCATCGGTAATATACGGTCCGAAACGGCCACGCATAATCGTGATGGCGCCATCATCGAAGCTTTGAATGGTCCGCTTGGCGACGTTTTCTTTTTTCTCTTCAACAAGTTCCAGGGCACGATCGCGCTCGATGGTGTAGGGATCATCATCTTTTTTCAGTGAAGCAAACTGATCACCAAAGCGCACATACGGCCCGAATCGCCCGATATTCACGCTCAGTGGCAGCCCGTCTGGTGTCTCGCCAAGGTCTCTCGGTAAGGTGAATAGCGCGAGTGCTTCATCCAGGTTGATGGTATCGATGCTCTGGCCAGGCCGCAGACTGGCGAATTTGGGCTTTTCCTCGTCCTCACGCGTGCCAATCTGCACAAAGGGCCCGTAGCGGCCGAGCCTTGCCGTGACCGGCTTGCCACTCTTGGGGTCATCGCCCAGTTCACGGGCCTTCATCACTTCGCCGCGGGAGACCTGTTGCTTGGCCTCTACCTGCTCTTGGAACGGCCCCCAGAATTCCTGCAGCACGGGTACCCAGTCGATATCACCGCGGGAGATATCATCCAATCTGTCTTCCAGCCGCGCGGTAAATTCATAATCGACATAGCGGTCAAAATGCTCGGTGAGAAACTTAGTGACCACCCTGCCGGTATCGGTGGGCTTAAATCGTCGATTCTCTAGCGTGACGTAATTGCGCGCCTGCAGCGTCGAGATAATCGACGCGTAGGTGGAAGGCCGGCCAATGCCGTACTCCTCTAACGCACGCACCAGGCTTGCTTCGGAATAACGCGGCGGCGGCTCGGTGAAATGCTGTTCCGGACGTACGGCCAGCAATGGAATCTTATCGCCTTCCTGCAGCGGCGGCAGAATGCGCTCGCTGCCATCACCGGCGTCGTCATCACGATCTTCCTGGTAGACGGCCATGAATCCTGGATCGCGGACCGTTGAACCGGTCGCCCGGAAATTAGCGATATCGCCGGCTGCCAGATCGACAGACACGGTATCGATGGTCGCATGAATCATTTGACAGGCGACGGTGCGTTTCCAGATGAGGTCATACAGCCGATATTGATCGTCTGAGAGATACCCTTTGAGGCCCTCCGGCGTGCGTTGTGCATCGGTGGGCCGAATCCCCTCATGGGCCTCTTGCGCATTCTTCGCGCGAGTGCGGTATTGATGGGGTTGAGCAGGGAGTTTTTCCTTGCCAAAGCGTTTGGCAATCAGTCCGCGCAGGCTCTCAATGGCCTCGGCCGATAGATTCACCGAGTCGGTTCGCATGTAGGTAATCAGGCCAACAGTGCCATTACCTGTGTCGACACCTTCATATAGCTGCTGGGCGATGCGCATGGTCTGCTGCGCGGAGAATCGTAATTTACGCGAGGCCTCCTGCTGCAGCGTTGAAGTAATGAACGGCGCGGATGGGTTGCGACGGCGTTGTTTTTTCTCAACGCGGGCAACACGCAGTTCGCCGCGACCGGCCTCCGATAGCGGCTCGCCGATGGGCGCGCTGGCATCGGCGCCGGCAGCCTCGAGAATTCGCCGTGTGGCCTGTTCGGCAGAACCTCCTTCAGTGAGCGTGAACTGCTCCACTTTTGCGCCATCAAGCTGCTGGAGCCTGCCGATAAATCCCTGACCGTCTTTATTTAGGTCGGCTTCGATGCTCCAGTACTCTTGCGGCTCGAAGGCTTCAATTTCGAGCTCACGCTCGACGATCATACGTAGCGCTGGAGACTGCACACGTCCGGCTGAAAGCCCGCTGGTGATCTTGCGCCACAGCAGCGGCGAGAGGTTGAAACCAACCAGATAGTCGAGTGCCCGTCGTGCCTGCTGGGCGTTGACCAAATCGGTCGAAAGCCCACGCGGATGGTCGATCGCCTCGCGAATGGCGTCTTTGGTGATTTCGTAGAAGACCACGCGATGGACGGGCTTGTCATCAAGCACCTTGCGCTCGCGCAGGAGTTCCAGCAGATGCCAGGAAATCGCCTCGCCCTCGCGGTCGGGGTCAGTGGCCAGATAAACGGCGTCTGCCTTGCGGGTGGCCTTGGCGATGGCATCGACATGTTTGGCGTTGCGCTCAATGAGGCTGTAGCGCATCGCAAAATCATGCTCGGTATCGACCGCCCCTTCTTTGGCCACCAAATCACGGACATGGCCATACGAGGCCATTACCTCAAAGTCCTTGCCGAGGTATTTATTAATGGTGCGCGCCTTGGCAGGCGATTCAACAATAACGAGATGGTGGCTCATGAACGCTTAGTGTGTCATCCGGTCAGGTTGTTCAAACAGCAGGTTTTCCATCCAGGCGCAGGCTTCTTCCTGCCCCGGGCGGCTGAAGAGCACCATGAGAACGACCCATTTGAGCTTGTCGAGTTCAATGAAATCCTCTTCCAGCGCCATTAAGCGCTCGATCACGATTTCACGATGGCTGGCATCGAGAATGCCGGTTTGCTCAAGAAAGAGCAGAAAACCGCGGCATTCGGCATCCAGTCTGCTGGCTTCCTCAGGCGTGTAGATGCGCATCGAGGCGTGCGGGTTGCATGTTGGCAACAGCTCGCGGTTCTCGGCGAGTGCGTCAATCCAGTTCAGTGCCTTGTGAATCTGATCATCGTTAAAGCCCGCGCCTTGGAGTTCTGTCTCGATCTCCGAGCGGCTGGGGTCGATGTCGCCTGGCTCATGAAAATAATGCTCAAAAAGGTACATCAGGATGTCGAATACGTTTTCTTTCATCCATCTGTCCGATTGTTAATTTGCATGTATCGACCGCCGCTACAGGGTGCAACATAGCCCTTTAGTTCCAGGCTCAGGAGCATGGAGGAAAGGATATCAGGCGTCAATGTCAGACGCGCGGCGAGCTCATCAAAGCCAATCGGGTCGTAGCCCATGGCATCGAGCAGGGCTTGATAATCGGCATCCAGTCCACTCGTTGGCGTCGCCTGTATGTCGACATCCGTTTGCCCTGCTATCGCCCCCGATGTGAGCTGCAATGATTGCTGCATAGCCGGCGTTTTAATGGCCTCAATGACATCATCCATGGTTTCCACCAGAGTGGCACCGCGACGAATGAGCGCGTGACAGCCGCGAGCGAGCGGGTTGTGGATCGAGCCGGGTATAGCCATGACTTCCCGGGATTGATTGAGCGCCGAATAGGCGGTGCCGAGTGCGCCGCTGCGCCGGCCGGCCTCCACAACCAGCACGCCCAAAGAAAGCCCGCTGACAATGCGGTTACGTCGTGGGAAAAGGCCGCGCTGGACGGGTGTGCCGGTGGCCATCTCACTGACAATGGCGCCATTGCGAATGATTTCATCGGCAAGACGCTGATTCTCACGCGGATAAATGTGTTCGGGCCCGGTGGCCATGACGGCGATGGTGTTGCCTTGCACTGCCATCGCGCCTTCATGTGCAGCCGTGTCAATGCCAAGGGCAAGCCCACTGGTTATTGTCAGTCCAGTGGCAGCCAGATGGGCGGCAAAATCCTCGGCCAATCGAACGCCATTGGTTGAGGCATGTCTTGCGCCGACGATGGCCAGCTGCGGCTCGGTAAGCACCGCTGGATCACCCTGGATAAACAGTAGCGGTGGGGGATCCGCGATATCCGCCAGGTGTCTCGGGTAGCGCGGATCCCCTAGCGGGATGATGTGATGATGCTCGGCGCTTGCAAGCCAAACCAAATCTGCCTCAACACCGGCTTCGACGTCCGCAGCCGCTCTTGGGGCCAGGCAGGTCTTCGTGGGCAGTCCGCGCGCCTTGCGGTCGGTTTCGCTGGCATCGAGGAAGGCCGCTGCATCGCCATAATGCTCGATGACCTCGTTAAAAGCGTTTGGGCCAATGTCTTTCAGCCGCCAGAGCGTCAACCATGCTTTGAGTTGTTGTTTATCCATCCTGACTTTCTCGGGATCCTGTCATCGGCATGAGGTAATCGCCTGGACGGATTTCCCGTCGTGCGTGTTCAACTCGTAAAACGGCCGGCTGGCCCTTGCGGACCAGGACTGCCCTGCCCAAGTAGATACTACCCCGGACTGCGTTGTCGGTAGCGCTGGCATTCGTCAGTGCGGGGCCGGGTCTTAGCAGGTAATAGCGGTTAGCCGGCGAATCGCCAAGCTCTTCAGCGTACAGTCTGTCGCCAGCCGCCATGAGTACTCGGCCTTCTTCGCCCTGGATGATACGCGGCAGGGTGGCCTGTTGGGGGAAGATTAACGGCGGTGTGGCGTTGGCCAAAGAAAATGCAGCCGGACTTAGAAATAGAACAAAAAGAAAACATCGATGCGATTGAATGAGCTTCATGGGTGACGAAACATCCGTGTTGTCGTGCAGGCTAAGGTGACTGGCCGCTGATGGACGGCCTTCGTTATACTGACGTGACAGTCATTAACGAGGCTAGCAGCGTCTGTTTGTAGCCCTCAACGGAATATCCATGGCCATACGCGAAATTCTTCAATATCCCGACCCGCGGCTGCGAACGGCTGCCAAACGGGTAGATGTGATTGACGATCGCATTCATGCATTGGTCGAAGACATGTTCGAGACAATGTACGACGCCCCGGGGATTGGGCTGGCCGCCACGCAAATTGATATTCACGAGCGCATCGTTGTAATGGATGTGAGCGAATCCGGCGATGAGCCACAGGTGCTGATCAACCCGGAGATCGTCGAGCGGGCGGCAACCTGCGATATCGCCGAGGAAGGCTGTCTTTCCATCCCAGGTTATGCGGATAACGTGGAGCGTCCCGATGGGCTTTTACTGCGGGCTCAGGGCATGGATGGTGAGGTTTTTGAGCTGCGCGCTGAGGGGCTCTTGGCCCGCTGCATCCAGCATGAGATTGATCATCTGGAGGGGCGGCTTTTTATTGACTATCTCTCCGATCTAAAGCGCAAACGCCTGCGGCGGCGCTATGAGAAAACCGCCCGGCAGCGCGCCGAGCGGACCAGTCAATCGGACGCTGTCTGATCGCGGTGGCTGAAAACACGCGGTTGCGGGTGGTTTATGCCGGCACCCCGGAATTCGCAGTACCGGCATTGCAGGCCCTTATTGACGGCCCGTTTGAAGTTGTCGCCGTCTATACCCAGCCAGATCGCCCCGCTGGCCGCGGCCGTAAGCTGCGCGCCTCGGCGGTCAAGCAACTCGCCGAACAGCACAGGCTGCCTGTCGAGCAGCCGGTATCGTTAGGCACGCCCCAGGCGCAACAACAACTCGCGGGCTATGCGCCTGATGTGATGGTCGTCGCTGCCTACGGACTCATCCTGCCCCAAGCGGTCCTTGATATTCCGCAGCACGGCTGTGTGAATATTCATGCCTCGTTGCTACCCCGCTGGCGGGGTGCTGCCCCCATTCAGCGGGCGATTGAGGCGGGTGATATCCACACCGGCGTTTGTTTGATGGAAATGGCAGCGGGCCTCGACACCGGTGCTGTCATCACATGCCGCGAGACGATAATCGGTGAGCAGGATACCGCTGCTAGCGTGCATGATCGGTTGGCCGAGTTAGGTGCTGAGTTGATGCGAGATGCCTTGTCTGAGTGGGCGACAGGCGCACTCGCGTCAACGCCACAGCCTGAGCAGGGCGTCACTTATGCTCAGAAGATCACAGCGGCAGAAGCGCAGATTGATTGGCAGCTCAGTGCCCAGGTGCTTTCTTGCCGGGTGCGTGCGTTTAATCCTTGGCCAGTCGCCCGTGCCCAATATACTGGCGAGCTTTTGCGTATTTGGATGGCGGAAGCGCTGCCGGGCGATCGTAATGCTTCGCCAGGCACGGTAACCGCGGTCTCGGCACAGGGCATTGATGTGCAAACCGGAGACGGGGTGCTGCGAGTGTTAGAGGTGCAGATGCCCGGTCGGCGGGCGCAACCGGTTGCTGATTTCTTGCGTGGACATCGGATCGAGGTGGGGATGCATTTTGAATAATGCCCGTGCCGCGGCACTCGATATTCTTTTGGGCGTGCTCCATGATGGCCGATCGGCAGATGCAGGCCTTGCCCAGGTCAGCATGTTACTTGCAGACCCGCGTGATGTAAGTTTCTGCCGCGCTTTGGTTTATGGGGTGTTGCGTGAGCATCGGCGACTAGCGGCCTTGCGTGACCAGCTGCTGCGCAGTCCACTGAAAACGCGTGATCAGGATATGGCGATCGCCATTGAGCTTGGTTTGCTGCAGCTCATGGCCCTTGAGGTCAAGCCTCATGCAGCGGTCTCTGAAACCGTGGCGTTGGCGCGCAGCCGCGGAAAAGCCTGGGCAGCCAAGCTGATTAATGCGGTTTTGCGCCGGTTTCAACGCGAGCAGCAAGCCCTGCTGGCCATTGTTGATGCGGACCCCGGGGTTCGCTGGTCGGCACCGGATTGGCTGGTTGCACAGTTAAAGCAAGATTGGCCGCAAGAATGGCAGGCGCTGCTGGCCGCACAGAATACGCGGGCGGCAATGACACTACGGGTCAATCAGCGGCTAACCCATGTTGCGGATTATCAAGCAGAACTTGCCACGGTGGGACTGGAAGCAAAACCGTTGCCAGGGTTTGCCGATGCACTGGTTCTAGCTGAGCCGGCGCCTGTGGATGCCTTGCCGGGTTTTCGGCAAGGGCAATGCTCCGTTCAGGATGGCGCGGCTCAGCTTGCCGCCGGTTTGCTTGCGCCGAGAGCAGGCGCCCGAGTTTTGGATGCCTGTGCCGCTCCTGGGGGTAAAAGTGCGCACCTGCTGGAGTCATCGGATATTGAACTGCTGGCGCTGGATAGCGACGCCGGGCGTTTGGAGAAAGTCGCCGAGACACTGACTCGGTTGCAGCTGACCGCGCGAATGCAGGTGGCTGATGCCGGCAATCCCGAAGATTGGTGGGATGGAAGGCAGTTTGATGCCATTCTGCTGGATGCGCCCTGCTCAGGCAGCGGAGTTATTCGTCGTCATCCGGATATTAAATGGCTGCGACGGGCCGATGATCCTCCCAAGCTTGAGGCGGAACAAAAGCGCCTGCTGACCGCGCTCTGGCCGTTACTCGCCGCTGGCGGGCGGCTGCTCTACGCGACTTGCTCGGTGCTGCAGCGCGAAAATGAGGGGATGATCAAACAGTTCATGGCCGAGCATGATGATGCCCATGCTCTAGCGTTGACGCTTCCTGTCGGCCGCGAGGTCGGTTACGGTTTCCAGATCCTCACCGGTGAGGCCGGGGTTGATGGTTTTTACTATGCCTGCCTTGAGAAGACAGTTTAATGCTTGGCTGGCCGCTTGCTTATTGCTGGCGGGTGGCTGGGCGCTGGCGCAGTCCGATGCCTTTCGAGTGCAAATGCTCTCGGGGGTGGTCGAAGGCGAGTTGCTGTATGCCGAGGCACGCATTAACTACGCCCTCACCCCGACCGTACAGCAGGCCTTAGAGAATGGTGTCGCGCTGGTCATTTCGCAGAACCTGCGTTTAGAAAAACCTCGTTGGTGGTGGCGTAATGCCCGACTGGCGGATCTCACGCGGGCGTACCGCCTGCAGTACCACGCCATTAGTCGACGCTACGTCATGACCTGGCTTGCCACCGGAGAGAGTCGCAGTTTTCGCAGTCTTGATGCGCTGTTGCTTGAGCTCGGACGCATTAACGCCTGGCCGGTTGCCCGTGTTGCCCGCCTGACACCGGATGCGGATTATCAGCTCAGGCTGCAAACCCGCCTGGAGACGGAGTCCTTGCCGCGTCTCCTGCGCACAGTGGCACTCACGGACCCGGACTGGCAGCTGGAAAGTCAGCCTTGGACGGCGGTGGTTGGGCGATGAGTGATTCTACGCGCCAGGGATTTGTGCGGGTTGGTCTGAGCCTGCTGCTGATTCTCTCGCTGTATCTGCTCAGTGCTGCCACAGAGAACACCGCGCGCTTTGGTCGGCTTTATCTTTGGCTGTTGTTGCTCAATGGTGTGGTGCTGGTCGCGCTGGTGGCGGTCATTATCAATAACCTACGCCGGTTGATCCGCTCGGTGCGCTCGCGCGAGGCGGGCAGTCGTTTGACCCTGCGATTGATGGGGCTTTTTGTGGTCATGGCGGTGTTGCCCGGGCTCGTGGTCTATGCCTTTTCCATGCAATTCCTGCAGCGTGGCGTGGATAGTTGGTTTGATGTGCGGGTAGAAAATGCCCTTGATGATGCGCTGGCACTGTCGCAGGCCTCGCTTGATCAGCGCATGCGCGATATGCAGCAACGACTGCAGGAAGCGGCCTTGGATCTTTCGGATGTTGATGAAGGGATGGCGCCAATTGCGCTCGGTGACCTGCGTGCCCGCACCGGTGCCTCAGAGCTTGCGCTTTTGGGCGAAAACGGCCGGATTATTGCGGCCAGCAGTATTGATACCGCCGACATCCTCCCGCATCGGCCGGAAGAAAGTATTTTGCTGCAGCTACGGCAGGGCAGGCCTTATGTGGGGCTTGATCCAATTGAAAATGCCGGGCTGCATATCCGGGCGCTAGTGCCGGCACCGGGTCCTGATGGGCTGAGTGGCAATCGAGTGTTACAGGGGCTGTTTCAGGTCTCGCCACGTATTAACGATTTAGCCGAGGAAGTCGAGGGGGCGTTTAGCGAATACCGGGAACTGGCCTATTTGCGAGGCCCGCTCAAGGATAGCTTTAGCCTGACGCTTTCCTTGGTCTTGCTCGTGTCGCTGCTGTTTGCTGTTTGGTCGGCGTTCTATTTGGCCCGACGACTGGTCGCGCCAGTGAGTACGCTTGCCGAGGGCACACGCGCTATGGCGGCCGGGGAATATGGCAAGCAATTGCCACCCGGCGGCAATGATGAGCTGGGTTTCTTGGTGCGCTCTTTTAACGACATGAGCCGACGGGTGGCCGAGGTGCGGGATGCCGCGCGTCAAAGCCAGGAACTGGTGGAGGCCCAGCGGGCCTATTTAGAGACTGTGCTAGGCCGGCTGTCTTCGGGGGTGCTGGCGCTTGCACCGGATGGGTCGCTGCGCACGTTTAATCAAGCGGCAAGCGCCATCCTCTCGGTACCGCTGAGTGAAGGGGTGGATCGCCCCTTATCGGCACTCGCTGAGCGCTATCCGGACTTTGCACCGTTTGCGGATTTGGTGACACGTCATCGGCAGACGCCAGGTGCCGAATGGCGCGCTGAGCTTGGGCTGGATACCAGCGAAGGGCGACGTTCCTTGATTTGCAGTGGCGCGGTGTTGCCTGGCGAAGGTGACCGCGGTGGTGAGGTGATTGTGTTTGATGACGTCACCACGCTCATTCAGGCGCAGCGGGATGCAGCTTGGGGCGAGGTGGCCCGGCGCCTTGCACATGAGATTCGCAATCCGCTCACACCGATACAGCTCTCGGCAGAGCGCCTGCAACACAAAGTGGCTGGGCATTTGCAGGGTGAAGAGGCCGCGGTGCTTGCGCGCTCAACCGATACCATCATCCATCAGGTTGAAGCCATGAAAGAGATGGTGCAGGCGTTCTCTGAGTACGCTCGCCCGCCTGTGTTGCGGCCTGAATCGGTGGATCTGAATGCCTTGGTGGGTGAGGTAGTCGAACTCTATCGTGGCGAGCCGGAGCAGCCGGAATTCCGTTTGGAGTTGGCTGAGGATCTGCCGAATCTTGAGGCCGACCCCGGGCGTCTGCGACAACTTTTGAATAATTTGCTGCGCAATGCACTGGAGGCTGCGGACGCCGGGAATTGTGTGGTGACGGTCTCAACAAGGCGGGGCACCGGTCGTCATGCCGATATGATTGAGCTGCATGTCCAGGACAATGGCCCGGGTTTTGCTGAATCCATGCTCGATCAGCTCTTTGAGCCCTATGTCAGCACCAAGCCACGCGGGTCGGGTTTGGGGCTTGCCATCGTCAAGAAGATTGTCGAGGAGCACAATGGCATTATAGGCGCGCGCAATACGGATGACGGGGCAAGAATATCCGTGCGCCTGCCTCGTGTCGCGGCAACTGATGCCCGAATCAGGGAGAGTCAATGAGTAAGGCCCATGTGCTGGTCGTCGATGATGAGCCGGATATTCGCGAGCTCGTCAGAGAGATCCTGGAGGATGAAGGCTATTCGGTCGTGACCGCTGAGAGTGCGGCACAGGCCCGTGCGGCAAGTGCTGAGCGGCAGCCGGATCTGGCGCTGCTGGATATTTGGATGCCGGGTGAAGATGGTATTTCGCTGCTCAAGGACTGGGCCTCGGGGGGTGGTCCTGGTTTTCCGGTGGTCATGATTTCTGGCCATGGCACGGTGGAAACCGCGGTTGAGGCCACGCGTCAGGGGGCAGTGGATTTCGTTGAAAAACCGCTATCGATGGGCCGGCTGCTGGCTACTGTGGAGCAGGCGCTAAGCCATGCCGAAGCCTCTCCACCGGCAAGTGCTGCATTGGATTTTATTGAGCCTGTTGGCCGTAGCACGCGCATGCGGGAGACACGTGAGCAGGCAGAGCGGGTGGCGGCCAGTGACAGTTGGATATTACTGACCGGAGAGCCCGGCAGCGGACGTAAATGTTTTGCCCGTTATATCCACGGACTGAGTCCTCGGCGCCAGGGCCCGTTAGTGGAAGTCTCGGCAGGTACGATTGCCGCTGATAATGCGGCTGAGGAGCTTTTCGGGCGCGAACTGGGCGGGCGTGTTATGCCGGGGCGACTTGAGGCGGCTGCCGGCGGCACATTGCTGCTGGATGAAGCCTCGGAGCTGGATGCCGAGGCGCAGATTCAGCTTGCCTCAGCCATTGATGCCGGGGGTTTCCAGCGCGTCGGTGGCAGCGCCTGGATTAATCTCGATGCACGCATTATTTCAACGGCTCGCCAAGACCTGACAGCGTCGGTCGCCACCCGGCATTTTCGGCAGGACCTCTGTTATGCCCTGAGCGTGATCCCAATCAGCGTGGCCGCACTGCGTGAGCATGCCGAGGATATCCCGGAGCTGGTCGCCTTTTATGTTGATCGGTTGGTTGAGTCCGAGCGCCTTGCCTATCGCCGGTTTACCGTGGCCGCACAGAATCGCCTGCGCAACCATGACTGGCCAGGCAATGTGCGTGAACTGCGCAATCTCATCCAGCGTCTTTTGGTGCTGGGTGACGGGCTTGATATCGATGTTGCTGAAGTGGAGTCTGCACTGGCGGCGGGGCAGGATGCTGGCGCTGCGGCGGACTGGTCGCCGGCGCTGGCGCTAGACCTGCCATTGCGCGAGGCGCGTGAGCAGTTTGAAAGGGCCTACCTGCAGCAACAATTACTGCGTGCTGGCGGCAGCGTGGCGCAGCTTGCCCGGCTTGCCGGGATGGAGCGCACCCATCTTTATCGCAAATTGCGCTCGCTGGGGATTGACCCGCGAGATGGCGCCGATTCCGCCGGGGGGCAGGCATGAAGATTATTATTTTGGGCGCGGGACAAGTCGGCGGTACGGTGGCCGCTAACCTGACCAGTGAGGACAATGACATCACGGTGGTCGATCGCGATGCCGCCATTCTGCAGGGGCTGCAGGACCGGCTGGATTTGCGCACGATTAGTGGTAATGCGACCTATCCAGAGGTGCTAGAGCGTGCCGGTGCAGCGGATGCCGATATGGTGATTGCGGTGACCGACTCGGATGAGGCCAATATGGTGGCCTGCCAGATTGCGGCTACGCTGTTCCACACCCCAACCAAGATCGCTCGTGTGCGGGCAGTGGAATATCTCTCGCACCCACAAATTTTTACCCCTGAGGCCTTGCCGATTGATGTGCTGATCAGCCCTGAGCAGCTGGTCACCCAGTATGTCGAGCGCTTGATCGAGCACCCGGGTGCGCTGCAGGTTATGGATTTTGCCGATGGCCGTGTTCGCCTTGTGGGTGTGCGGGCTTATTACGGCGGGCCACTCGTGGGCCAGGAGCTACGCGCATTGCGTGAGCATATGCCGGGCATCGACACTCGGGTGGCGGCCATTTATCGACGTGGCAGCGCCATCATCCCTGAGGGCGATACGCTGATCGAAGCCGGTGATGAGGTGTTTTTCCTGGCCGCCAGCAAGAATATTCGCGCGGTAATGAGCGAGCTGCGCCGACTCGATAAACCGGTGAAACGCATTATGCTCGCCGGTGGCGGCAACATCGGCATGCGCCTTGCCCAGGCGCTGGAGACCAAATATCAGGTCAAGCTGATTGAACATAATCGGGACCGCTGCCGGGCGATTGCCGATGATCTGAAAAAGACCATTGTCCTGCATGGTGACGCGGCGGATGAGGATCTGCTGCTTGAGGAGAATATCGAGAATACCGATGTCTTCTGCGCGCTCACCAATGATGATGAGGCGAACATCCTCTCGGCAATGCTCGCAAAGCGGCGCGGGGCGCGCACCGTCATGGCGCTCATTAACCGCGCGGCTTATGTCGACCTCATCCAGTCCAGTGTCGATATCGATGTCGCCATTTCGCCGCAGCAGGCAACCATTGGCAGTCTGCTGGCGCATATACGCCGGGGCGATGTGGCTGCGGTGCACAGTCTGCGCCGAGGGGCTGCCGAGGCCATCGAGGCAGTCGCACATGGTGATGCCGGCAGCTCGGAGGTGGTGGGTAAGCGCATCGATCAGATCCGGCTGCCGCGGGGGACGACCATCGGTGCAATCGTCCGGGGTGAAGAAGTGGTGATGGCGCATCATGACACGGTCATCGAACCGGAAGATCACGTCATTCTGTTCTTGGTCGATAAAAGTCGTCTGGCGGATGTCGAGAAGCTTTTCTCGGTCGGCGTGACGTTTCTCTAGGGGATAGCGAGCTCATGCATCCGGATGCCGTCCAGCGCGTGCTAGGTGCCCTGCTCATGGTCTTTAGTGTGACCATGCTGCCTCCCGCGCTGCTTGCAGTGTTCTCTGCCGATGGCACTGCAACCGCTTTCTTTTTGACCTTTATTTTGTTGTTTGCGGTCGGGGGGTTGCTATGGCTGCCCGTTCGGCGCTCGCGTCGGGAACTCAGGACTCGCGACGGCTTCTTTGTGGTGGCGATGTTCTGGGTGGTGCTGGGGGCGGCCGGCGCCCTGCCTCTGGTCATCCAGGATGTCGCACCGTTTAGTCTGGTGGATGCATTGTTTGAGAGTGTCTCTGGGCTGACCACAACCGGTGCGACCGCCATTGTGGGCATTAATGAGCTGCCCATCTCTATCCAATACTATCGCCAGCAGCTGCAGTGGCTCGGGGGCATGGGCATTATCGTGCTCGCCGTGGCTATTCTGCCAATGCTTGGCATTGGTGGCATGCAGCTCTATCGAGCCGAGCTGCCCGGACCGGTGAAAGACGCCAAGATCACCCCGCGTATAGCCGAGACGGCGAAAGCCCTTTGGTATATCTATCTCGGACTAACAGTGGTGTGTGCCATCGCCTATTGGCTGGCGGGCATGAGCGTTTTCGATGCCATTAGCCATGCCTTCTCAACGATCGCCACGGGTGGTTTTTCTACCCATGACCAAAGCATTGGGTATTTCGACAGTGCGCTCATTGAGATGATCGCGGTGGTCTTTATGATCATCTCCGCGCTGAATTACTCGCTGCATTTCATGGCTTGGCGGCGCATGAGTATTGAGCCCTGGCGCACCGACCCGGAACTTCGGGCCTTCATGCTGGTGATAGTTGTCGTCACGCTGTTGGTGATGGGTGGGTTGTTTGTGTACCAGGCAGCGCATGATATGCCGCATGGCGAGACATGGCATCACGCCATTTTTCAGGTGGTCTCTTTTGCCACCACCACGGGTTATACCACCGCCTCGTATTATGTTTGGCCGGCCTTTTTGCCGGTGCTTTTATTGTTCGTTGCCGTTGTTGGGGGCTGTGCGAATTCCACCTCGGGCGGTCTAAAGGTCGTGCGCGTGCTGCTGCTCTGGCGTCAGGGCGGGCGGGAGATTCTGCGGCTCATTCATCCTCAGGCGCAGATCCCGGTGAAAATGGGCGATCGGCCTGTGAATGAACGAGTCATTGACGCGGTGTGGGGATTCTTTGCCGCCTATGTGGTTTTGTTTGCGCTTTTGATGCTCACATTGCTCGCTATGGGTCTGGACCAAGTCACCGCATTCTCGGCAGTGGCTTCCGGGCTTGCCAATCTTGGGCCGGCTTTGGGCGAAGTGGCCGCAAACTTCGCGACGGTGGGCGATGGCCCGAAATTGGTGATGTGCATTGCCATGATTATGGGCCGGCTTGAGATATTCACCCTGCTGGTGCTTTTTACACCGGCGTTTTGGCGTCGTTAGGGCAGATTGGTGATTGGTCTTCTGCAGCGGGTCACGCATGCTGAGGTCAGGGTTGAGGCGCAGCAGATAGCTGCAATTGAGGCTGGCCTGTTGGTGCTGGTGGGGGTTGAGCGCGGTGATACGGTGGCCACTGCCGAGCGTTTGCTCGAGCGCCTGCTTGGCTATCGGGTTTTTCCTGATGATCAAGGGCGTATGAACCGCAGTCTTGCTGATACCCAAGGCGGGCTGCTGCTGGTCCCGCAATTCACCCTCGCTGCCGATACCCATAAAGGCACCCGACCGGGTTTTGCCAATGCCGCTGATCCGGCTGAAGCCAAGGCGATCTTCGCGGCAATGCTTGCCCGGGCCAGGACGCAACATACTGTGGTTGCTGCCGGTGAATTTGGTGCCGATATGCAGGTCAGCCTTTGCAACGACGGGCCGGTTACCTTTTGGCTGCAGGTGGGCGCTGGCTCACGATAAGCGCCTTTGCATGCTATTCTGCGCGGCGTTAGAGGTCTGGGCGGAATTCTTCCATGAGTGAACGCAAAGCAAGCATTGAGCGCAAAACGCTGGAGACGCAAATCGCGGTGTCAGTGAACCTTGATGGCAGTGGTATCGGCGAGCGCGCCACCGGTGTTGGGTTCTTTGATCACATGCTCGATCAGCTTGCCCGGCACGGGCTGTTTGATATTAGTGTGAAAGCCGAGGGTGATCTGCATATCGATGCCCACCACACGGTTGAAGATGTTGGCATTACGCTGGGTCAGGCCTTTGCCGAGGCGTTGGGTGAAAAGCGCGGTTTGGTGCGCTACGGGCATGCCTTTTGTCCGCTCGATGAAGCGCTTTCCCGCGTAGTTGTGGATCTCTCTGGAAGGCCCGGGCTTTACACCCGCGCGGCGTTTACCGCTGAGCGCATTGGGGAGTTTGATACCGAGTTGGTGGAGGAATTCTGGCAAGGCTTTGTCAATCACGCCGGTGTAACTCTGCACTTGGATGTGCTCGAAGGGCGTAATGCGCATCACATGGTGGAGAGCTTGTTCAAGGCAGCAGGCCGGGCATTGCGTATGGCTTGTGAATACGACCCGAGGCGCGGCGACAGCCTGCCGTCGACCAAGGGGGCACTCTGAGTAGCGCAGCGAAAAGGCGGTGGCGATGAAGGTCGCGGTCATTGACTACGGGATGGGCAATCTGCGATCGGTTGCCCGTGCCCTCGAGCATGTCGGGGCCAGCTCCGTGCAGGTGACAGACGACCCCAGTGTCATCCGTAATTGCGCGCGGGTCGTCTTCCCGGGACAGGGTGCGGTGCGCGACTGTATGAGTGCGCTGCAGGCGCATGATCTGCTGGGTGTTCTCGAGCAGGTCATGGCCGATCGACCGTTTCTTGGTATCTGCATGGGCATGCAGGCGCTCATGGAGCGCAGCGAAGAGAATCAGGGTGTGACGGCGTTGGGGCGTTTCGCTGGTTCGGTCCGGCATTTTCGCGCACTCACCGCTGATGACCCCGCGCTCAAGATCCCGCATATGGGTTGGAATCGGGTTGTTCAATCGCAGCCGCATCCGTTGTGGGCGGGCATCGCTGATCTAGAGCGTTTTTATTTCGTCCACAGCTATTTTGTTGATCCGGACTTGCGTGAGATCGTCTACGGGGAGAGCGAATACGGTGGTCGATTTGCCGCAGCCATTGGCGCGGGCAATGTTTTTGCCACACAGTTTCACCCCGAGAAGAGCCAGCAGTCTGGGCTGCGGCTGCTGCAAAATTTCCTCTCATGGGATGGGCAACCATGCAATTGATACCGGCTATTGATCTGAAAAACGGCAAATGCGTGCGTCTGCGTCAGGGGCGCATGGACGACGAGACCATATTCAGTGAGGATCCGGTCGCGGTCGCGGGCCGCTGGATTGAGGCCGGCGCCCGACGCATCCATCTAGTGGATCTTGACGGCGCAGTTGCAGGATTCCCGATTAACGCCGATATCATTGGCCGGATTGCTGAGGCCCATCCCCAGATCGGTATTCAGGTGGGCGGTGGCATTCGCAGCAAGGACGTCATCCAGACTTATCTGGATGTTGGGGTCAATCAGGTGATTATTGGCACACAGGCGGTGCGCGCGCCGCATTTCGTCGATGACGCCTGTCTGGAGTTTCCTGGACATATCATCGTCGGGCTGGACGCGCGAGACGGCCGTGTGGCCACCGATGGCTGGGAAGAGGTCTCGGATATTGCAGCCAGCGAATTGGCCAAGCGGTTTGAAGATGCCGGGGTCGACTCCATTGTCTTCACCGATATCGGCCGCGACGGCATGATGAGCGGAGTGAACGTGGAAGCTACCGCAGCGCTTGCTGAAGCGATCAGCATCCCGGTTATTGCTTCGGGTGGGGTGACAACGTTGGATGATGTGCGTGCGCTCTGTCAGGTGGCCAGCAGCGGCGTGAGCGGTGCCATTGTCGGTCGTGCGCTCTATGAGGGCACGCTGGATCTGGCAGCGGGTCAGCAGCTGGCCGACGCGTTGGCGAGTGCCTGAAATGGGGCTTGCCGTTCGCATAATTCCTTGTCTGGATATCGATGATGGCCGCGTCGTTAAAGGCGTGAAGTTTGTCGATATCCGGGATGCGGGCGATCCGGTGGAGATAGCCCGGCGTTACGATCGAGCCGGCGCTGATGAGATTACCTTCCTGGATATTACGGCCAGTCACGAAGATCGCGAGACCTTGGTGCATATGGTCGAAGCGGTGGCCGCTGAGGTGTTTATTCCACTGACCGTTGGCGGTGGGATTCGCTCGATTGCCGATGTGCGGCGCATGCTTAATGCCGGTGCTGACAAAGTAGCGATTAACACCGCCGCGCTGCGCGATCCGGAATTGGTGCGCGAGGCGGCAGAGCGTTTTGGTTCGCAGTGCATTGTCGTTGCCGTGGATGCCAAACGCAGCGGCGGTGATGAACACAACCCGCGTTGGGAAGTGTTTACGCATGGCGGGCGCAAGCCAACGGGCATTGACGCGGTGGAATGGGCCGGACGCATGGCCGAGGCCGGTGCCGGTGAGCTGCTGGTGACTAGCATGGATCGTGATGGCACGCGGATTGGATTTGATAACGCGCTCAATCGCGCCATCTCTGAGCATGCCGGCGTGCCCCTGATTGCCTCAGGTGGTGTGGGGAATCTGCAGGATCTGGTCGATGGTGTACAGCAGGGTAAGGCCGATGCGGTCCTCGCTGCGAGTATTTTCCATTTTGGCGAATACAGTATTGCCGAGGCCAAAGATTATATGGCGGCCGCCGGTGTCGAGGTGCGACAGTGAGTTGGCGGGAGGCCGTCCGTTGGAACGCCGATGGCCTGGTGCCGGTCATTGCCCAGGACGCAGAAGATGGGCGCGTGCTGATGATGGCCTGGATGAATCATGAGGCGCTCGCCGAGACACTGGCTCGGGGTGAGGCAGTCTATTGGTCGCGCTCTCGCGGCCGGCTTTGGCACAAGGGCGAATCTTCGGGCAATGTGCAGCGCGTGCGTGATATCGCGCTCGATTGTGATGGCGATACGATTTTGCTGCAGGTCGAACAGGTGGGTGGAATCGCCTGCCACACCGGGCGGCGCAGCTGTTTTTATCAACACTGGGTGGACGGTGAATGGCAGACTGGCGAGGCGGTCATCAAAGATCCTTCTTTGCTCTACGGGGGTGGTGCCGATGAGTGATGAAATTCTGCAACGGCTGGACGCGGTACTGGCCGAGCGGCGCGATGCGGACCCGGAGAGCTCTTATGTGGCAAGCCTGCATGCCAGCGGTATTGACCGCATATTGCGTAAGCTGGGTGAGGAGTGTACCGAGACGGTAGTTGCGGCAAAAAACGCCGAGCGTGAGAAGATCGTTTATGAAACCGCAGATCTGTGGTTCCATAGCCTGGTGATGCTGTCACATTGTGGCCTGAGTGCCGCGGATGTGCTTACAGAACTCGAGCGTCGATTTGGCCTGTCCGGGCTGGAAGAGAAGGCGTCGAGAAAATAACGCGGACACAAGAGTCCGTTGATGGAATTCAGGAGGTAATCCGAGATGGGTCCTGGTGGTATTAGTCCCTGGTCGCTGCTGCTGATTTTGGTCATTGTGCTGTTGCTCTTTGGCACCAAAAAGCTGCGCAATGTTGGTACGGATCTTGGTGGCGCGCTGAAAGGCTTTAAGAGCGCCATGAATGATGGCGAGAAGGAAGCCAAAGAGGCCAAGGAAAGCCTCGAGAACAAGACCGAAGAAGAGGACGGTGAGGCGCAGACCGCTCAGCGTGAGAGCGTTGATGAGAAGGACAAGCCCGGGGGCAAGGCCTGAGCGTAGCCCGGGTACTCCCTCATGCTTGACGTCAGTTTCTGGGAGCTTCTCATCGTCGGCGCTATTGCGCTGGTCGTGGTTGGCCCGGAGCGTCTGCCGCGCCTGATGCGCACGATTGGCCTTTGGGCTGGGCGCGCGCGTGCGTCTTTTCAGTCGATTCGTGATGAGGTTGAACGCGAGGTCAACGCCGAAGGCTTGCGCGAGACCAAGCGCGCAATTAATCGCGGAGCGAAGGACACCGAGCAGCAGATCAATGCCGCGGTTGATGTCCGCAGCGCCGGGCATAAGCCGACGGCAGCGGCAACGCAGAAGGTTGCGGGCAAGTCGACAGCCAAGTCGAGTGATGGCGCGGATGCCGACGCGGCGTCGAAAAAAAGTGAGTCGGAATGAGCGATAAGACCACCGACGCGGATTATCAGGACGAAGACCGTCCATTGCTCACGCATTTACTTGAGCTGCGTACTCGACTCATGCGTACAGCAGGTGTCGTGTTGGTGCTCTTTTTGTGCGTTTATCCTTTTCGCGAAGAGCTCTACGCCCTGCTAGCCGGGCCGTTGATGGCAGTGTTGCCGGAAGGCACCTCCATGATCGCCACCCAGGTGGCTACGCCGTTTCTGATTCCGCTCAAGGTGGCGCTGGTGGGAGCGTTTTTCTTGAGTATTCCATATCTGCTCTATCAGCTCTGGGCATTTGTGGCCCCGGGACTTTACCGGCACGAAAAGCAGCTGATCTGGCCGTTATTGATTTCCAGCATTCTATTGTTCTACCTGGGCATGGCCTTTGCCTACTATGTGGTATTCCCGCTGATTTTTCAGTTCTTCGCTGCCGCGACGCCCGAAGGGGTGGCAATGATGACGGATATCGGGGAGTACCTGTCTTTCGTCATGATGCTGTTCTTTGCATTTGGCGCTTCGTTCGAGGTCCCGATTGCCACCATCCTGTTGGTGCGCAGTGGCGCCACCACTCGCCAGGCTCTGGCCGCCAAGCGCCCCTATGTGATTGTGGCCGCGTTCACGATTGGCATGCTGCTCACTCCACCGGATATTATTTCGCAAGTGCTTTTGGCAGTCCCGGTGTGGCTTTTGTTTGAGCTTGGGATCTTTTTCTCCCGCTGGTTTGGTGCGCCACAGCATGCAACTGATGAGGCGGGTGCCGAAGAAGACTGATCTTCGGTAGTGCCATCGCCCAGTTTACTGACCTTGAGGTCAGAAAAATGAGTGGCTGGGGGTGGTGAGACCAAAGTAAGACCTTGAGAAATGCCGCAAGTGCTTATCGTTGTTGCGTTTACAGTCGATCGGGGTTATGGTCTGGCGAAACTCGTTTAACGAGATTACCCGCCCAAACATCAGGTGATTTGCATGAGTGGTGCGTTTGAGCAGGCCCTCAGTCATTCCTACCTCAACGGTACCAATGCCAATTTCATTGAGTCGCTCTATGAGCGATATCTCAATGATCCCAACTCCGTAGAGTCACATTGGCAAGCGTATTTCCGCGATCTTGAGTCCATGGATCCCTCGCGGGTTCGAGACGTACCGCATGGGCCGATACGTGAGGCCTTTGAGCAACTCGGTCGCAGCAGCCAGCGTGGTCGCACGGTTCTGGCCGGCGAAGGCATGGATGCGATGGCCGCCCAAAAGCAGGCCGCTGTGCTTCGCTTGATTAATGCCTATCGGGTGCGCGGCCATCAATATGCTGACACCGACCCGCTGCATCTGCGGGATCTGCCCGAGGTGCCCGACTTGGATCCGGCTTTCCACGGGCTCACCGAGGCCGATATGGATACGGCCTTTAACACCGGGTCTTTGTTTGCGCCCGATCGACTGACGCTGCGCGAGATCATCGATCTGGTGAAGTCGGTCTACTCGGGCAATATTGGCTCGGAGTACATGCATATTACGGATACAGCGCAGAAACGCTGGATCCAGGAGCGTTTGGAGCGGCCCCGTGCGCAGGCGGCGCTCGATGCAGAGAAAAAGCGGTTTCTGCTCAGCCGCCTGACTGCCGCCGAAGGCATCGAGAAATACCTCAACAGTAAGTATGTCGGGCAGAAACGCTTTTCGCTCGAGGGCGGCGAGACAACGATTCCGGTTTTGGATGAAATCGTCCAGCGGGGCGGCAGCCAGGGCGTCAAGGAGATGGTGCTTGGCATGGCTCACCGGGGCCGGCTCAATGTCCTGATTAATGTCATGGGCAAATCACCCGCGGAGCTTTTTGCCGAATTTGAAGGTGAACACGCCCCCGAGCACGCTAATGCAGGCGATGTGAAGTATCACATGGGCTACTCATCTGATATTCAGACCGAAGGCGGGGCGCTGCATCTGGCCTTGGCCTTCAACCCCTCACACCTGGAGATCGTCAACCCTGTGGTTGAGGGCTCGGCGCGGGCGCGCATGCAGCGTCGAGGGGATGTCACCGGTGAGACGGTGCTGCCGGTGCTTATTCATGGTGACGCCGCCATGGCGGGTCAGGGCGTGGTCATGGAAACCTTCCAGCTCTCGCAAGCCCGGGGTTTTTACACCGGTGGCACAGTGCATTTGGTCATTAATAACCAAATCGGCTTCACCACATCCAACCCGCTCGATACCCGCTCCACGTTCTACTGCACGGAAGTGGCCAAGATGGTCCAGGTGCCCATCTTCCATGTGAATGGTGACGACCCCGAGGCTGTGCTGTTTGTCACGCAGCTTGCGATGGATTATCGCCGCGAATTCCACTCGGATGTGGTGATCGATTTGATCTGTTACCGCCGGCATGGTCACAACGAGGCTGACGAGCCCTCTGCCACCCAGCCGATGATGTACAAAAAGATCAAGGCAAGGCCTTCAGTGCGCAAGCTTTATGCCGAGCGCCTGGTGAGCGAGGGTGTGCTCAGTGAGCAGGCAGCCAAGGACATGGAGCGCGAATATCGTGACGCTCTCGATGCGGAACAGGTCGTGGCCCCCGGGGCGCTTGAAGAGCAGAAAAACGACTTCACGGTTGATTGGTCGCCCTATTTTGATTCCAGCTGGGACGAACCAGTGGATACCAGTGTTTCGGTTGAGCGAATCCGGCATCTGCAGGACAAGTTGCAGCACCTGCCCGAGGGCTTTGAGCTCAACCCCCGTGTCGCATCGGTTATGGAGAGTCGGCGCAAGATGGCGGCCGGCGCACTTGCCATGGACTGGGGCTTTGCCGAGACCATCGCCTACGCCAGTCTGTTGGAGGAAGGCCACGCTGTGCGGCTGACCGGACAGGACTCCGGTCGTGGCACCTTCTTCCATCGTAACTCGGTACTACACAACGCCGTGGATGGCTCAACCCATACTCCGCTGAAAACCATTACCGATGATCCTGATAAGTTTGTGGTCATCGATTCCCTGCTGTCAGAAGAGGCGGTGTTGGGTTTTGAGTATGGCTTTGCCACCGCCGATCCCGAGACCATGGTGATCTGGGAGGCGCAGTTTGGTGACTTTGCCAACGGCGCACAGGTGTTAATTGATCAGTTTATCGCCTCGGGTGAGACCAAATGGGGCCGGCTCTGTGGTCTGGCTTTGTTCCTTCCACATGGCTACGAGGGTCAGGGCCCGGAGCATTCCTCAGCGCGAATAGAGCGCTTCCTGCAGCTTTGCGCCGAGCAGAATATCCAGGTTTGTATCCCCTCTACACCAGCGCAGCATTTCCACATGATTCGGCGCCAGATGATGCGTGGCTGGCGCAAGCCATTGGTGGTCATGACGCCGAAGAGCCTGTTGCGGCATAAGCTCTCCACCTCGGTGCTGGATGATCTCTCGGAAGGCCGCTTCCAGGTGGTGATCGATGAAACCGAGAGGCTCAAGGCCAGTGCGGTTAAACGCGTGGTGCTCTGCAGTGGCAAGGTTTACTACGACTTGCTGGAGGAGCGTCGTCGTCAGGAAATTGATGACGTCGCCATTGTCCGCGTCGAGCAGCTCTATCCGTTCCCGGAAGCCGAGCTCTCCGCGCTGCTCAAGCGCCGATACAAAACTGCCAAGTCAGTGGTCTGGTGCCAGGAAGAGCCGAAGAACCAGGGCGCCTGGTATCAGATTTATCACCATCTCACGCAGTGCGTGACCCGCGAGCAGAAGCTCAGTTACGCAGGACGCGACCCGTCTGCCTCACCGGCGGTCGGTTATGCCAAAGTTCATCATGAGCAGCAGCGCCGGTTGGTGGCGGATGCGCTCGGCACAGTTAACGCATAAGGGAGAGCGAGGAGTCGATGAGCACTGAAGTCAAGGTACCCGCGCTGCCGGAGTCGGTTAGCGAGGCAACAGTCGTCACCTGGCACAAACAGCCGGGCGATAAAGTGGAACGTGACGAGAACCTCGTCGACCTCGAGACGGACAAAGTGGTTCTCGAAGTGCCAGCGCCAGAGGATGGCGTGCTGGGGGAGATCCTCAAACCCGAGGGTGAGACGGTCACCGCCGGTGAGGTTGTCGCCGTGCTCACGGCAGGAGACGGCGCCGCTGCACCAGCGGCCAGCGAGCCGGCGCCGGCGCAGTCAGCACCCACCGCTTCTGAACCCAATGCAGCAGCACCGGCCGCGGCTACCGCCGAGGAAACCCCGGCGTTGAGCCCTGCAGTCCGCAATCTCGTGGAATCGCATAACCTCGACCCGCAGCAGATTCCGGGGACGGGGCGCGGTGGACGTATTCTCAAAGAAGACGTGCTGCGCTTCATCGAACAGGGAGGCGCGGCAAAAGCCGCGGTACCGGCTGCGGCTGCCTCCGCCCCTGCGCCCGCGCCGGCAGCTGCACCTGCCGCCGCCATTCCGGCCGGTGCACGCGAAGAACAGCGGGTGCCGATGACTCGCCTGCGTCAGCGCATTGCCGAGCGCCTGGTTGAGGCCCAGCAGACAGCCGCCATGCTGACCACCTTTAATGAGGTGGATATGCAGCCGGTGATGGATTTGCGCTCGCGCTACAAGGACTCTTTCCAGAAGGCTCATGACACCAAGCTGGGTTTTATGTCCTTTTTTGTGAAGGCGGCGGTGGAGGCACTGAAGCGCTTCCCGGCGGTGAATGCCTCAATCGATGGCACCGATATTCTCTATCACGGCTACTACGATATCGGCATTGCCGTGTCGACCGACCGCGGGCTGATGGTGCCGGTGCTGCGCGACGCCGATCAGCTTTCTTTTGCTGAAATTGAAGCCGCCATTGCCGACTTTGGCCAGCGTGCTCAGCAAGGCAAGATCGAAATCGATGAGCTCACCGGTGGTACTTTCACCATTACCAACGGCGGTATTTTCGGCTCGTTGGTCTCTACGCCCATTCTCAATCCGCCGCAGAGCGGCATTCTGGGGATGCACAAAATCCAGGAGCGCCCGATGGCGGTGAATGGACAGGTGGTCATTCGGCCGATGATGTATTTGGCCCATTCCTATGACCATCGCATTATCGATGGTAAAGAGGCGGTCCAATTCCTGGTGACGATTAAAGACATGCTCGAAGACCCGGCACGGTTGTTGCTCGAGGTCTGATCCAACGCATTCAGGAGTCAAAAAAATGGCGAATTCCTACGACGTTATTGTCATTGGTGCCGGTCCGGCCGGCTACGTGGGTGCGATTCGCTGCGCCCAGCTCGGCATGAGCGTGGCGGTTATCGATGAATATGTGCGCAAAGATGGTGAGCCGGCGCTCGGTGGCACCTGCTTGAATGTGGGCTGCATTCCGTCCAAGGCGCTGCTCGATTCCTCCGAGCATTATCATCATGTGCAAAACGAGCTTGCCGGCCATGGTATTCACATCGAGGGCACCAAGCTCGATGTGCCGCAGATGATCAAGCGCAAGGATAAGGTTGTTTCCGACCTCACCGGCGGCATCAAACAGCTGTTTAAAGCTAATAAAATTGAGTGGCTGCAGGGTCATGGCAAATTGCTGGCCGAGCGTCAGGTCGAGTTCACACCGCACAAGGGCAAAGTGAAAACGCTTAGCGCCGGGAGCATTATGATTGCCACCGGCTCGCGGCCGATTGAGATTGGTGCAGCACCGCTCGACGATGATCGGATCGTTGATTCAGCGGGTGCTCAGGAGTTCAAGGAAGTGCCCAAGCGCCTAGGCGTGATTGGTGCGGGTGTAATTGGCCTTGAAATGGGCAGTGTATGGAATCGTCTGGGTGCCAAGGTGGTGCTGCTCGAGGCGCAGGATACCTTCCTTGCCCCGGTGGATCAGCAGGTGGCGCGCGAGGCCCGTAAGCTTTTTGAGAAGCAGGGCTTGGAGATCAAGCTCGGCTGTCGTGTGACCGATACACGCAAGAGCAAGACGGTGAGCGTGCATTACGAGGACAGTGACGGTAAGCAAAACGTGCAAGTCGACAAATTAATCGTGTCGGTCGGGCGGCGTCCCAATACCGATGGCCTGGCTTCTGAAGATGCCAATTTGCTGACTGATGAGCGGGGTTTTGTCCACGTCAATGAACATTGTGAGACCAATATCCCAGGCGTTTATGCCGTGGGTGACGTGGTGCGAGGTCCCATGTTGGCTCATAAGGGCTCGGAAGAGGGCGTGATGGTGGCCGAGCGTATTGCTGGTCAAGTCGGTCACGTCAACTACGAGACCATTCCATGGGTGATTTACACCGACCCGGAAATCGCCTGGGTGGGCAGAACCGAAGCGCAGCTGAAGGCCGCTGGTATTCCTTATCGCAGTGGCACCTTTAACTTCGCGGCAACCGGTCGTGCCCGGGCCATGGACCGTGCCGATGGCATGGTCAAGATTATCGCCCATGCTGAGACCGATCGGATCCTTGGTGTGCATATGGTTGGGCCGCAGGTCAGCGAGATGATCGCTGAGGCCACACTTGCCATGGAATACGAGGCCAGTGCCGAGGACTTGGCACGGACCATTCACGCGCACCCCACACTGTCCGAGGCTGTCCATGAAGCAGCCCTGGCCGTGGACAAGCGCGCCATTCACAAAGCCAACTGAGTCGCCTGCGATTCAGCGGCCAAGAGGGAGGAGAGATGGCAGAAAATACCGCAGGCCTGCGAGGCATTACAGCGGGTGAAACGGCCCTTTGTACCGTTGGTAAATCGGGCACAGGGCTGACTTACCGCGGCTATGACATCCACGATTTGGCAGAGAATGCCGAGTTTGAGGAAGTGGCTTACCTACTGCTTTATGGCGAGCTGCCCACACAGGCGCAGCTCGAGGCATATCGCCAACGGCTACAGGCCATGCGCGAATTGCCCGCCGCCCTTCGTGCGGTGCTTGAGCAAATCCCAGCTGACGCCCATCCGATGGATGTCATGCGCACCGGTTGTTCAATGCTTGGCAATTTGGAGACCGAGGCGGATTTTAGCGAGCAGGATGATCATATCGATCGAATGCTGGCGACGTTTCCGGCCATCATTACCTATTGGTATCGCTACAGCCATGATGGTGTGCGCATTGATACCAGCAGTGATGAGCAGAGTATCGGCGGACATTTCCTTCATCTGCTGCACGGCGAATCACCTGACCCACTCCATGTAAAGGTGATGCATGCCTCGCTGATTCTGTACGCCGAGCATGAGTTCAATGCCTCTACCTTTACCGCCCGCACCTGCGCCTCGACGCTCTCCGATATTCACTCCTGCATCACAGGGGCAATCGGTAGTCTGCGCGGCCCGCTGCACGGTGGCGCCAACGAGGCGGCCATGGCGATGATCGAGCCTTGGCAGACGCCGGATGAGGCAGAACGCGAAATTCTCGGCATGCTGGAGCGTAAAGCGAAAATTATGGGCTTTGGGCATGCGGTTTACCGCACAGCCGATCCGCGTAACGCCATTATCAAGCGATGGGCGAGTGAGCTTGCCGATCAGGTCGGCGATACCCGGCTCTATCCGGTTTCCGAGCGTGTCGAAGCAGTGATGGAACGTGAGAAGGGGCTGTTCTGCAACGCCGACTTCTTCCACGCCAGCGCCTATCACTTCATGGGTATTCCAACGCCGCTGTTCACGCCGATTTTTGTGATCTCCCGCCTGACTGGCTGGGCGGCACATGTTAAAGAGCAGCGGGCCAACAACCGCATCATCCGCCCAAGCGCCGATTACACCGGCCCCGAGCTTCGGGAATGGGTGCCAATCAAGGAGCGAGGCTAAACCATGAGCGAAGTTCGACTGCGCAAGGCCGAGAGGCCAGATCCTGATCCACTGCTGCGTGCATTGGCTGACTATGTCACCGGCGCGCCGATTGATTCTGACGAGGCTTACAGCACCGCCCGCTATTGCCTGATGGATACACTGGCCTGCGGCATGCTTGCACTGGAGTATCCGGCCTGCACAAAGCTGCTTGGGCCGGTGGTTCCTGGCGCTGACATGCCGGGTGGTGCGCGTGTCCCGGGTACGCCGTTCCAGCTGGATCCGGTTCAGGCGGCGTTCAATATTGGCGCGATGGTTCGCTGGCTGGACTTCAATGATACTTGGCTGGCCGCAGAGTGGGGCCATCCTTCGGACAACCTGGGCGCGATTCTGGCGCTGGCTGATTATCAGGCTCGCAAGGCAGTGGCTGAGGGGCATGAGCCACCAACGATGCGTGATGTGCTCACTGCCATGATCCGCGCTCACGAGATTCAGGGCGTGATTGCGCTGGAGAACAGCTTTAACCGGGTTGGACTCGACCACGTGTTGCTCGTGCGCCTCGCCTCGGCCTGCGTCAGCACGGGCCTGTTGGGTGGCAGCCATGAGGACGTGATGACTGTAGCAAGCCACGCGCTAATTGATGGCGGTGCCCTGCGTGCCTACCGTCATGCGCCGCAGGCTGGGCCCCGGAAGAGCTGGGCAGCGGGTGATGCCTCGGCTCGTGGTCTGCGACTGGCCTTTATTACACGCACGGGCGAAATCGGTTATCCGGCTGCCCTTTCGGCACCCACCTGGGGCTTCCAGGATGTGCTCTTCGGTGGCAATGAGGTCAAGCTCGCGCAGCCGCTTGGCAGCTATGTCATGGAGAACATTCTCTTTAAGATCAGTTTCCCGGCTGAGTTTCATGCCCAGACGGCCGCTGAAGCCGCGATGACTCTGCATGAGCAGGTTGCCGGTCGCATTGATGAGATTGAGAAAGTGGTCATCGAGACCCAGGAGGCCGGTGTTCGGATTATCGATAAGACCGGCAAGCTCAATAACCCAGCCGACCGTGACCACTGTATCCAGTATATGGTTGCCATCCCGCTGATCTTCGGGCGTTTGACCGCGGCAGACTATGAGGATGATGTGGCCGCCGATCCGCGTATCGATGCCTTGCGCGAGCGTATGGAAGTGAGCGAGAACAAAACCTTCTCTGAGGAATATCTCGACGCCAACAAGCGCGCCATTGGTAATTCGGTACAGGTCTTCTTTAAAGATGGATCGCAGACGGATCGCGTCGCCGTGGATTATCCGATTGGTCATCGCCGGCGTCGGGATGAAGGTATCCCGGAATTGGTCAGAAAGTTCGAGAAGGCCCTTGCGACGCGTTTTGCGCCGCGTCAGGCGCAGCATATCGAGGCGGCCTGTGGCGATCAGAATCGTCTTGAGGCGATGCCGGTAAACGAATTCATGGACCTATGGATGCAGTGACGGCATCCTTGCCGTCATGAGAATTTGGATTGGTAAACTCCTCGGCGCCCTCTTTGGAGGGCTTGCCGGTGGTTGGGTTGGTGCACTAATCGGCCTGATTATCGGTAATTGGTTTGATCGCGCGATGATGCGCGGTCAAATGAATGGATTCCGGCTGGGGGGTGCTAATCAGCGCGCGCACCAGCAAATGGTGCACGCAGCCTTCTTCCGCAGCGCCTTCGTGGTCATGGGCCATGTCTGCAAGGCCGACGGGCACGTGACTCAGGCCGAGATCAAGGTGGCTGAGCAGGTGATGGGCCGCATGGACCTTAACGCCACTCAGCGCGAAGAGGCCATTAGCTACTTTCGTGCCGGCCGCGATGGCGAAGCCGACCTCGATCAAACGCTCAAAGAATTTCGTCGCTACTGTCGCGGGCATGTGCAGCTCGTCCGACTCTTTCTAGAGATTCAGATTCAGGCGGCATTGGCGGATGGTGCCTTTGATGAGGCGGAGCGTTCGGTACTGCGGCGTATTGCCCTGGGTCTTGGTCTATCGGCTCAAGATTACGCCCGACTGGAGACCATGATGGGGGCGCAAGCGGCTGGCCGCAGCGGTGGCGAATCTCAGCTTGCCAGTGCCTATGACACGCTGGGTGTTGCCGCGGACGCAAGCGATGCTGAGGTGAAACGCGCCTGGCGCAAACTCATGAGTGAGCATCACCCCGACAAATTAGTGGCTAAGGGCCTGCCTGAGGAGATGATGCGTATCGCCCAGGAGCGTGCCCAGGAAATCCAGACGGCGTATGACACCATCAAGCAGGCGCGCGGCATGCGCTGAACTCTTCGCGCCGCTATTGGTCAGCATCCATAATGATTTCTATTGGCAATACTCCCTCACGCTGGGGCGCTGGCGCCCAGCTGCTGCATTGGCTGATGGCGGCGGGCATCCTGACGGCGATGGTGCTCGGCTGGGTGATGGTCAGTCTGCCGATGAGCGCGCTGAAGTTTGAGCTCTACGCCTTGCACAAAAGCCTTGGGGTCACGCTACTGCTGCTGGTGTTGCTGAGACTTTTCTGGCGGTGGATTAACGTCACCCCTGCGCTGCCACAGGATTTGCCACGGCATGAGCGGGTGCTCGCCAAGGGCACGCATCGTCTGCTGTATGCCTTGATGCTGCTGATGCCACTTTCGGGCTATACGATCAACTCAGCGGCCAATTTTCCGCTCAATGTCTTCGGTCTGGTGCAGATTCCTAACTGGACACCAGAGAGCGAGACGCTTGAGACGATTGCCAGTAATTTCCATTTGGGATTTTTCTGGGGCTTTGCCATTTTGCTTTTACTGCACATCGGTGGCGCATTGCGACACCATTTCATTCTCCGGGATGACACGCTCAGGCGTATGCTGCCGGGCGCCCGACGTTAATTGGATAGGGGTTTTTTATGCGGCTCACAGCCGGACTTGGGCTTATTGCCCTGATCGGGGTTTCGCCGGTCCTTGGCGCTGATCGTTGGTCGATTGATCACAGCGAGAGTGCGCTGACTTTCGAGGCCACTCAGCAGGGCGGCACCTTTACCGGGCATTTCGACGACTTTGCCGCGGAGATGCGTTTCTCAGCCGATGATCTTCAGGCGAGTCGCTTTGATGTCACAGTGGATGTTACGAGCGTTGATACCGGAAGCCGTCAGCGGGATCGGGAGCTGCCAAAGGCTGACTGGTTTGATTTTGCTGCATTCCCTGAGGCGACTTTCACAACACGCGAGATCCGCGAGACCGGTGACGAATATGCGGCGATCGGGGAGCTGCGCATTCGTGATAAGGCCTACGAGATTACTCTGCCGTTTACCTGGGAGACTCGCGACGACACCGCGCAGATGCAGGGTGAGGTCACGATCGATCGCACGCGTTATGGCATTGGTCAGGGCGACTGGATGGACCCGGATGCTGTCGGCCATGATGTGCGTGTGATCGTGGATCTCATGATGACGCGGGCCGGGAACTAAATTAATCGATTCAGTAAAGCCCGAACAGCCAAGCAATCAGTGGGACCAATAAGGCGGTGAGTGCCGCGTTCAGACCCATGCCGAGACCAGCATAGGCCCCCGCCCGTTCGCTGTGCTGAAATGCCCTTGCCGTTGCAATGCCGTGGGCGGCCACACCCACCGCGAAACCTTTGGTGTCGGCATTGCGCTCTCCAAGCAGCCGCAGCAGGGGCACGCCGGCAATCGCGCCGGTGATGCCGGTTAGGATAACGAATACTGCGGCGAGTGACGGTTCACCGCCAACTTGTTCGGCCACCCCCATGGCGATCGGCGTGGTGGCGGATTTCGGTAGCATCGACAACAAAGTCCCGGGCGCTAACCCAAGCAGACTGCCGATCACCAACGTGCTGGTAATGGCGGTGATCGATCCAACGAATATGGCCGCCGCGAGCGGCAGCCATTGTTGCCGAAGTCGTTGGGCCTGTGCGTAAAGCGGGACGGCCAGCAAGACCGTGGCCGGCCCGAGCAGAAAGTGCACAAACTGTGCGCCGTCGAAGTAAACCCCATAGTCCGTCTCGGTCACCAGCAGAATGGTGACGATTAGGGCCACAGCGATCAGGACGGGGTTGAGCAGCGCAAATTCCCCGCTTGCCAGAAAGAGTCGGTGGGCGGCTGCATAGGCGGCCACGGTCAGCGTCAGCCACAGCAGCGGTTGTTCAGCAAGGTAAACCCAGGTCTCAAAGAGTTGCTCACCCATCACCTGACTCCCGGCGCCAGCCCTGCAAGAGCCGCAATGTCACTCCGGTGGCCACCACCGCGAGCAAGGTGCTGGCGATTAAAGTGAGTGCAATGGCAATCCAGTCCTCAGCAAGCAGGCTGATGTAGCTGATTACCCCCACGCCGGCGGGCACGAACAATAACGAGAGATGCTTGAGTAGCCCCTGCGCAAGGTGCTGGAGGTCGCCCGGCGTATTCCCGCGAACACTCAGGCCAATAAACAGCAAAAGCATGCCAATCACTGGCCCGGGCACGGGTAGCCCCAGCCACCGGGCAATGAGCTCGCCAGCCAGCTGCAGCACAAGGACCAGTGTCAAAAACGCGATCACGGTTCAGTCTTCCTCGAGCAGGCGGTCGCGGGCCTCGTTCAGGCGAGCGGCCAGATAATCTGTGCCGCCACGATCAGGGTGCAGTTTTTGCATAAGACGTCGATGCGCAGCGAGTATGTCTTCCCGATCCGCCTGGGGCTCAACGCCGAGGATCTCCGCGGCCTCCTCGCGTGTCATCTTTCCATTAGAAGGCGGCGGCTTGGCGTTTCCATCCTGGCTTTGTGCCCGCGCCGACCCAATGCCAAGTAATCGGGTCACCCAGGGGAGAAAGCGCAAGAGTGAGGCCAGCCGCCAGGCAACGGGCAGGGCGGCGCCAATTGCCGCGAATATCCAATTAAGTCGCCCCGTTGCTGCCAGCGCGACAGCAACCGCACCAATCGTTCCCAATAGCAACATGGGTGCCCGAGCCCGCAGCCAGCCACGCAGCCGCGGTGAGAGCATAACGGCGACAAAGAAGATCAGTACGCCAAGGCTAATTAGACGCATCATGTTGTTTGCTTCCGCTGCGGCCAGGAGGCGCTCTGTTTCAGCGCTTCACAGCGTTGCCGCCAGCGCTCCAAGCGTTGTTCGTAGAGATCAAACACACAGGGGTCGCATCCACTGCCGCAGCATTCATCCAGATCGGGTTCGCGCGGCGCCGGAGGCAATTTGACCTCGGTATCCTGTGGCTGCTGACTAGAACCCATCATCCTGCCCCTACCCGGTGACAAAGGCATGCGCATGTCGCAAAAGAACCACGACTGCAGCAGCAATGGGCAGGGCCAGCAACACCCCGGCAAATCCAAAGAGTTGCCCGCCTGCTAATACCGCAAATATCACCGCAACCGGATGCAGCCCAATGCGATCACCAACGAATAACGGTGTCAGCACAACCGACTCCAGCATCTGCCCTGCAATGTAGACACCCCAGACCAATAGCAGAGGAATGAGCCAGTCACTGAATTGAAAGAACACGGCCAGACTGGCGGCTGCAATGCCAACAATAAAACCCAAATAGGGCACAACGGCGGCAAGCCCGGAAAGCAGGCCGATGAGGATGCCCAGTTGTAAGCCAACCAGCCAAAGCCCTGCCCCGTAGAAGATACCCAGGCTGACCATAACCAGCAGTTGCCCCCGCAGGAAGGCACCTACAACCTCATCGCACTCACGGGCCAGCATGGAAACCGTTTCACGCCAGGCCGGTGGCACGGTGTTGCGCACACTGGCAAGGATGCGGTCCCAGTCACGTAGCAAATAAAACGCCACCACTGGCACTAAGGCCAGCGTGGCAAGTGCGCCGATAAGCGCCAATCCAGAACGAGTGGCGCGCTCAATAACGGTGGCGGCAATATTGCCGGTGGACTGCCAATGCTCTTGAATGGCTGCGCGAATGGCAGCGACATCGAATGCGGCTGGTTCAACGCCCAATGCTTGTTCAAGCCAAGGCAATGCGGTGGTTTGCAGCCATTGCAGCATGGCGGGTACCTGCGTTTGCAGCATATCGATTTGCCGTCCGATTAAAGGGATCAGCATTAGCACGCAAGCAACCGCAATCGCCGTCAGTCCAAGGAACACAACACTAACCGACAGCGTGCGATTGAGACCCAACCGATCGAGGCGACGTGTAATAGGGTCTCCCAGATAGGCAAGCAGCGCACCGGCAAGAAACGGTGTGAGAATCGGCTGGAGCCAATAGATCAGCAGCCCCGCGAGCACCAGTAGCGCCAGCCCCAGGCCAATTCGGTAGCTTCGCAACGTATCGTTCATGCTGCGAGGATAGCCTATGCGTGATGTGTTCGCAGCCAAGGGGCTACAAGCAATGCATATTCGCGCTAAGGTAGGCGAACGAGGGCGAATCAACATAGGGGGTCATTGTGCGTAATCCCAACCGCGTCCTTATTTGGATTTTTGTTTTTCTGGCGATTGTCGCCACGGTTGCCGGCGTGCTGCTGGAGCCGCTCGCCGAGGCATTTCTGGCCAACTCGGTTTTCAATGGCCTGATTTTGGGCGTCTTGCTGGTGGGCCTGGTCATCAACTGTCGTCAGGTGCTGGTGCTAAAGCCCGAGGTTGACTGGGTGGAGCGCTTTCGGCATTCCGAGGCGGGCGATGCACCTGCACTCTCAGGTCAAAGTCTGCTTGGGTCGATGGCACGCATGCTCACGGGCCGCCGTGGTGATCGTCTTAACCTCTCCGCCGTGTCATTGCGTACGGTACTTGATGGTATTCGCAGCCGGCTGGATGAATCGCGCGACCTATCACGTTATCTGATTGGCTTGCTGGTTTTTCTGGGGCTGTTGGGCACGTTCTGGGGTTTGTTGGACACCCTGCGGGCGGTGGGCGGCGTCATCAGCAACCTTAATATGAACGGCGCGGATGCCGGGCAGGTCTTCACCGAGCTGCGCGATGGCCTGCAGGCGCCACTCGCGGGCATGGGGACAGCCTTTAGTTCTTCGCTCTTTGGCCTGGCCGGCGCCTTGGTGCTTGGCTTTGTCGATTTGCAGGCCTCACATGCGCAGAATCGGTTCTATAACGACCTGGAGGAATGGCTCTCCGGTCAAACCCGGCTGTCCACGGGAGCGATTGGCGGAGATGGCGATGGCTCGGTGCCCGCCTATATTCAGGCGCTGCTTGAGAATACGGCAGATAGCCTGGATAAGTTGCAACGCGTTATGAGCCAGGGCGAGGAGGAGCGGCGCAACACGGATGCGCGCATCAACGAGCTGCGCCAGGAGATCTCCATTGATCGCGAGCGTATGCTCAGTGAATTGCGGGATGAGTTGCGCCTGCTCACTCGCACGATTTCTCATCTACGTGACGATAAAACGGACTGAGTGATCAATGCTCGGGAGTAGCCGCCGCAATCGCTCAACGGTCAATATTTGGCCGGGATTTGTCGATGCTTTAGCGACGATACTGCTTGCCTTTGTCTTTGTGTTGCTGCTCTTTGTGGTCTCGCAGCTTTATTTAAGCACTCAGCTCTCTGATCGCAACGCCGCCCTTGATTCTCTGCAGGCACAGCTTGCCGAGATGGCGGATGCGTTGTCGATGGAGCGCTCAACTCGTGCGCGACTTGAGGAAGAAGTGTCCAGCCTCTACGAGGAGCTGCATGCCACGTTAGAGCAGCGTGATGAGGCGCGTGAAGCGCTGCGCTTGAGCGAAGACGAGCTTGCTGCGGCGCGTGAGCGTATTGCCGTGAGTGAATCTGATCTGGAAGCCAGCCTGCTGGAGGTTGCCAGTCTGCAGCAGGATATCTCCGTGCTACGCGAACTTCGCGATGAACTCGAGGCTCAGGTAGGTAATTTGGCCTCGAGACTGGATGACCGGGAAGCCGAATTGGGCGACGCCCGTGATCGCAGCCGTGAGCTGGAAGCACGTTTGGCGGAAGCTGAAGAGCGCACCCTGCTGGCGCAGACCGAGATCGAGGCCCGCGAGATGCGCATTCGGGATCTGGTCGCTCAAATTGAGGAGCGTGACGCCGCCCTTGCCGCTGAGCAACAGCTCACAGCGGATGCTGAGGCGCGAATTGATGCGCTGCGGCGACAGATCACCGCCCTGCGCGAGCAGATGAGCGCGCTTTCTGAAGCGCTTCGGCTGGAGGAGGAAACCGTGGCCGAGCAGCGGGTGGAGATTGATGATCTCGTTGAACGGCTGAATGTGGCGCTGGCCGAAGAGGTCCAGGAGCTATCGCGTTATCGATCAGAGTTCTTCGGTCGACTGCGCGAGGTCTTGGGCGATATTGAAGAAATCGAAGTCGATGGTGATCGGTTTCGCTTCCAGTCAGAACTGTTTTTTGCAACGGCCTCGGCTGAGATTGGTGAGAGTGGAGAAGCCCGCTTGCGGCAGGTGGCCGATATTCTCAAGCGCGTGGCCGATCGCATCCCACCAGAGATTGATTGGGTGCTGCAGGTGGAAGGCCACACTGACCGTCGTCCGATTAACACGCCCGAGTTTCCCTCCAACTGGGAGCTGTCATCCGCGCGTGCGCAATCCATTCTTTATTACCTGATCGATCAAGGCGTCGCGGCCGACCGGCTTGCGGCAGTGGGATATGGCGAGCATCAGCCGATTGCTGAGGGAGAGAGCCCGGAGGCGCTCGCCAGCAACCGCCGCATTGAACTGCGCTTGAGCGCACGGTAAACGGCGTTGTCGCATTCAGTACACGCCCTTTTCGGGTTGATTCTCTGGGTTGTAGCCACCTGTGCAATGGCACTTGAGCCGGTGAGTCTTCAAGAATATGGGCGGACGTCGATCACTGG
Organism: Spiribacter sp.; assembly: GCA_965658695.1. GTDB lineage: Bacteria > Pseudomonadota > Gammaproteobacteria > Nitrococcales > Nitrococcaceae > Spiribacter. The sequence goes on along the minus strand of CBFHTR010000010.1, from coordinate 516 downwards.
CGAGGCGGTTGAGGTTTTGCAAGACCCCACTGGCGAGCTCAGCTATGCGGACGTCTCTAGCGCCCCTTATGATGCGCGTTTCATGCCCTATGAAGACAGCGGCGCGGTCAATTTTGGCTTGTCGCAATCTGCCTACTGGCTGCGTTTTACGCTGCAGGATGAGGACTCTAAGGATTCCCATACGCACCACCTGCTGGAGATTGCCTATTTCAGTTTGAGTGAGGTAGATCTTTACCCGCCGGACGCAGCGGATGCCATTTCTACTGGCTATGATGAGGCGATCACCGATCGCCCGTGGCCGCATCGGAACTATGTCTTCCCGATCGAGCTAGGAGCTGATGGTACAGATACCTATTACCTTCGCGTCAAAAGCTCCGGCTCTTTGACGGTACCGCTTGTTCTCTGGGATCCCGTTACCTTTCAGTTTCAGGACAATCTGCGCACATTCGGGATTATTCTGTATTTCGGTGTGGTTATTGGGTTGCTCGCTTACAACCTATTTCTCTACACGGTGAT
>CBFHTR010000009.1:0-55324 GCA_965658695.1 Spiribacter sp. | reverse complement strand
GCCCTCGGAGTCTTTTGGGGTAATGATCTGAAGCTCCGCGTCATCGGTAATCAGATCGCAGGCGTCAACAAGCTGGCCATTGACGCGCCCAGCCAGCGTTGCCTTAGCCAGGCCGGGGCCAATATCAGCGGCCACATCAAGCACGGTCAAGGGCGCGGCGTAGTCGCGTTGACTGCCGTCGGGTAGGGTAACTTGGGGCATGAGAGAGAGGCTCCACAGTGGTGACCCATACCAAAGGCCACATGCATTGTTTGTCAAAGAATTTGGTAGGCACGAGTGGACTCGAACCACCGACCCCCACCATGTCAAGGTGGTGCTCTAACCAGCTGAGCTACGCGCCTGTAATCGAGTTATGGAGTATAGCGGGATTGTTGGGTGTTGCCAATCAGCTGCTACCCAGCATGTAGACACGAAGCTGGCGCTCATCCCGCATGACATAGAGGACGAAAACCCGCGTGCCATCGACACGATAAAAAATGCGACATGGCGGTACCAAAACTTCTCTGTACACCGAATCAGGGAGCTCCGGAGGGGTTCGTCCGGATTGGGGAAAATCTTCCAAGCGCTCGGTCTTATCGAAAACTTCCTGGACCAAACGACTGGCAGCGTCAGGATTATCCAGAGCAATGTACCCAGCGATAGCATCCAGTTCCTGGAGCGCAGGTTCTGTCCAGACTACTTCAGCCATTTAGCCATTTTTTCCTTGGCCTGATTTTGACTGTAGGTTCTTCCCTCAAGTACAGCACGCTCTCCCCGTGAGAGCCCCTCAAGCAGCTCAAGCCGACGCTGCATGAACTGATAGTCCTGCACATCGACAAGATAGGCCGATGGCTGGCCATGCTCTGTGATCAAGACCGGCTCTTTCGACCCATGCAGCTCAGCTAAAATCTTTGTCGCATGGCGCTTAAGGTTGGTCACCAGTTCAACTTTCATGGGCTTACCCTGAATCAGACTAATTGTGGCACTATAGTATCACTGCCAAGCCGGGGCAGTCACGCAGCCAGCAAGGCGGCTGCTAACTCAACCCTTTTTAATGAGGAATGGACCACCTACCGAAGCATTGCGATCCATGCACGGTCTTGGGACACTAATTCCTATGTGGATTTTTGGACGAATATTTTGCTATCGCCGCTTACTTGTGCTCATTTGGTTGAACCCATCGGATCACCACCCAAAAAACCTCCCCGTTTCGTCTAAGCCAATTTCTTAGCGCTGCTCATACACCAGCGGCCGTTGATGCTCAATGATTCGGGAGGAATTATGCGAACGCTTTTAGGCATTTTGACTCTGGCTTTACTCGGGCCGGGGATGATGGATAGTGCAATGGCCCATGCCGTCACGCTGGGCGATAAAGGCTATATTCAAGAAATCACCGGGGTGCACTTCGCTTCTTTTTTGTACCTCGGTGCCAAACACATGGTGACCGGCTATGACCACATCCTCTTTCTGCTGGGCGTGGTGTTCTTTCTTTATGGGATGAAACAGATCGGGATCTATGTCTCGCTTTTTGCCATTGGACACTCAACGACCATGCTGGCTGGGGTGTACTTCAACTTTGGCATTAATAGCTACATCATCGATGCAATCATCGGTTTTTCAGTCATCTACAAAGCCTTGGACAATCTGGGCGCTTTCCGTGTTTGGTTTGGTGTTCAGCCTTCCACCAAAGCGGCCACGCTGATATTCGGGTTCCTCCACGGATTTGGCCTGGCGTCCAAAATCATCGAATACGACATTTCACCAGATGGCCTAGTACCCAATCTAATCGCCTTCAACATTGGCGTTGAGGTCGGGCAACTCCTGGCGCTAGCAGCCATCCTGATCATCATGACGCGTTGGCGGGCGACACCCGCTTTTGCCCGCCAGGCCTACACAGCGAATGTCGCCATGATGGCAGCCGGTTTCGCACTGATGGGCCTGCAAATCACCGGATTTTTCGTCGCTTAGAATCGACAAGGATTAAAAACGATGAATACAAAACATGTTAGCGCTGAGCGCACCCCCGAAGCCACAAAAGGTGGCCTCATCAAATCGACATTAATGGCCGGATTGATCGGTACTGCCATCCTCGTATTGGTGTGGCTGCCAGCTGAATACGGCCTGGACCCGACAGGGGCAGGCCGACTGCTGGGTCTCACCGAGATGGGCGAGATTAAACAACAGCTTGCCGGCGAAGCCGAAGCCGAGACACAGCAAGCCGCTGTCAATTCGACGATCAACCCAACTATCGAAGCCCGACTTTCTGATATCGAAAGTCGGCTCGCGGCAATTGCTGCAGCTGTTGGTGCTGAGGATGCTGCCGCATCGCCGTCGCCCGCTTCTGCGGCGCAGAAAAGCACGGGCAGTAGCCCATGGCGTGATGAATACAGGCAAACCTTAGCCCCTGGCGAGGGAGTGGAAGTAAAGCTGGTGATGCGTGAAGGTATGATCGCCCAGTTTGAATGGACCGCCAACGGCGCTGTACTCAACCACGACACGCACGGGAATGGCGGGGGTGAGCGCATTATGTATGAGCGAGGAAGGGGGGTGCCGGGCCAGGCTGGTGAACTGCAGGCGGCCTTCGATGGACAGCATGGATGGTTCTGGCGCAATCGCACCGATGACCCGGTGACGTTCACACTGCGCACCGCTGGCGCCTATGAACGCTTCGTCCAGCCTTAATCCGCATCAGCCGCGACAATCTGACAGGCAAAAACGGCAGCTAGGTCATCAGAATGACACAAATGAGTGCAAATCATACTTTGACCTGCACTAAGATGGAGCGTAAGGTTTTGACGGCTTTGAATTGATTGTTTTTTGTTTCAATGTAATGGAGGACGAAGGATGGATCTGGCTTCACTGAGTCTTGGGCAATACGAATTTATTGCCAATGCCTTCTCATTCGGGCTAGCCGTTATGGCTGCAGCAACGTTATTCCTCTGGTTTTCTCGTAGTCATGTGGCACCCGCGTACCGTATGGCTGTGACGATTTCCGGACTGGTCACCGCGATTGCCGCTTATCATTATCTGCAGATCATGTTGTCTTGGGACGCAGCCTTTTCAATCACCGGCGGGATGCTGGAAGTGACCGGCTCGCCGTTCAATCAGGCTTATCGTTATGTCGATTGGCTACTGACGGTTCCCCTGCTGCTGATCGAGCTCATTCTTGTTATGCGCCTTGCGCGTGATGAGACGGTCTCGAAGAGCGTATGGCTGGGCGGTGCTGCGGCATTGATGATCATCCTGGGTTATCCGGGTGAGGTTGCCGAAGAAGCGGGCACACGCTTTACCTTCTGGGTGCTGTCGATGATTCCGTTCATTTACATCGTCTACCAGCTGGTGGTCGGTCTGAAGGGATCCATCAACAAGCAGCCTGAGAATGTGCGTGGTTTGATCAACGGCGCCGCAACCCTCGTGGTTGTTTCTTGGCTGTTTTACCCAATCGTCTTCCTCTTCCCGCTGATCGGTTTCACCGGCGGTGCGGCCATCACGGCTGTGGAAGTGGGCTACACGATTGCCGACATCGTTGCCAAGGCCGTGTTCGGCATCCTCATCCTCGCGATTGCCATTCGCAAGTCCGAGGCAGAGGGCGGCGCGCAGGCCTAATCGGCCCTGCAGCCCATCCCGCCTACCCAAGGCGGGATAACCAAAAAACCTGCCGGTGCGCTGCGCCGGCAGGTTTCCCCTTCGGCCCAGCATTGAGGTGACTCAATTGGCCACGACGGATGTCAGAAACCTAACAACAACGGCTTGCCCTGGCATCGCTACATTAAATGCGGTCGACGGATTCATGATGGCCATCGTGAAGTCAACGGCCGATAGCCCGGCACGCGATGCAGTCTTTTACCATCTGGAGACAGGTGGGCAGCGCATGCGCGCCAAATTGGCACTGGCCAGTGCCAGCGTTCAGCTCGACAGTGATGACGCGGTTGCCGCGGCCGCTGCGTGCGAACTCTTACACAATGCTTCGCTGATCCACGACGACATCAGCGATCAAGACAATTATCGCCGCGGGCAAGAAACCGTTCGCGCACGATTTGGCGAGGATATCGCACTGTGCGCCGGTGATTTGCTCATGGCATTGAGCTTTCAAGCCGCACTTGCCATACATGACCGCGCCGGGGCGGCTACCCTGTTAGCTGCGCTCACAGACGCCGCCGCTCGCGTCATTGGCGGCCAAAGCATTGAGCTTGGCTGCGAAGCGCGCCTCAGCAAAGTGCCGCTGCGTACTTATTTGCAAGCGACCCGCGCGAAAACCGCGCCACTCATTGAGCTTTCCATTGGCATTGGGCTATTGGAATCTGACGTAACAAAAGTGAGGCAACTGGGCGAGGCCATCGGTCTTGCCTACCAAATACTTGATGATTTGGATGACCTCGACCACATCGGGACGCACCCAATTGAGCAGGCGCACCTTCATCCATTGCATGCCATATTCCATCATCGGGATTGGCAGCAATGTCTGCGGCATGCCAATGCAGCCTTAGCGCGGGCATCGAATAGCGCGGATACGCTCCCTCCCCCACTGGCGGAGTCGGTGAAGGCATTGATCACGAAACTGCGGGACAAAGCAGCCGCGCATTTGACTGCAGCCCTACCAGCAACCGCTGAGGGGTAAAGAGATGAATACAGTTGTCCTGGGTGGTGGCTTTGGCGGCATCGCGGCCGCCTTGCGCCTACGTGCCCGCGGCCATGAAGTCACGCTGATTGATCGCTGCCCGCGACTCGGTGGCCGCGCTCAGGTTTTCGAGCGCGATGGCTACCGGCATGATGCTGGCCCAACAGTCATTACCGCGCCTTTTTTGTTTGCCGAGCTGTTCGCGCTCTTTGGCGAAGAAATTGCTGATCATGTCACGCTGAAGCCACTCGATCCCTGGTACCGATTCCGGTTCCCGGATAATTCTCATTTTGATTACGGGCCGGGGCTTGAGCGCATGGAAGCGGAAATCGCTCGGTTTAATCCAGACGATGTGGCTGGCTATCACGGCCTTCTTGCCGAATCGAAAGCGCTGTTTGATATCGGCTTTAAGGAACTCGGAGATCAGCCGTTCCATCGCGCCAGTTTTATGATCCGCCAGATTCCTCGTCTACTACGGCTTCGCTTTGACCGCAGCGTCTGGGATATGGTCTCCAATCACATACAGCACCCGTATTTGCGTCGGGCGTTGTCACTGCAGCCCCTACTGGTGGGTGGCAATCCGTTTGACACCACTTGTATCTACGGACTCATCCATTATTTGGAACGCGAATGGGGCGTGCACTTTGCCATGGGTGGCACCGGCGCATTGGTTGATGCCCTGGCAGCATTACTAGAGCGTCATGGTGTTCAAGTTGAAAATGGCCGCAGCGTGGTGGCCCTCTCCCGCGAAGGACGCCATATCCGCAAAGCGATATTGGATGACGGCCGCGAGATCGGCGCTGATACTTTCGTCTCCAATCTCGACCCAATGCATCTTTATGGCGAATTGATTGACCACCCACCAATGACCAGTCGCATCAAGCAGCGTCTGGCGAAAACGTCCATGGGGCTTTTTGTCCTTTACTTTGGCACCGATCGGCAGTATCCGGATATCGCGCATCACACCATTTGGCTTGGAGAGCGTTACAAAGAACTGCTGCGGGACATATTCGACCGCAGAGTCCTGTCAGAGGATTTTTCGCTGTACCTGCACCGACCAACGGCTACCGACTCCAGCTTTGCGCCGCAGGGCCATGACAGTTTCTATGTCCTAGCGCCTGTGCCCAACCTGCTGGGAGAGATTGATTGGCAAGTTGAGGGGCCAAAACTACAGCAACGAATTATCGAAGCGCTGGAATCCTCGATCATGCCGGACCTGAGCCAGCACATCCGCGCACCGTTTTTTATGACGCCAGAAGATTTCCGCAGTAACTATCAGAGCGTGCATGGCAGCGGCTTTAGTGTCGCGCCGCTATTCCGCCAGTCAGCTTGGTTCCGCTTTCATAATCAGGCAGAGGGATTGGATAATCTGTATCTGGTTGGAGCTGGCACACACCCGGGTGCCGGCCTGCCTGGCGTTGTCTCGAGCGCACGTGTGCTCGACCGACTGATTGCGTCGCCATCGGAGGCGGCATGACGCCGAGCGAGGTCCTTGCCCGCCACGGCAGCAGCTTTCATATGGCTAGCCGTGTCTTGCGGCGCCAAGATGCCGCAGATATTGCAATCCTCTATGCCGCCTGCCGCCTCATCGATGACCTGGCGGATGAACAAACCGGTCAGGCAGGAGAAATCCACCGTCTCCTCACCGCTTTGAGCGCCGATGAGCCGCAAGCCGTACCGGTTGAAGGGTTCGCCGAAATGGTTGTGCGCAGAGGGCTAGCGCTTAAACCACTGGCGGTTCTGGCTGAGCAAGCCTGGCAGGAAGCGCAGGCACCGCTTTTGATCGATACTGAATCGGCACTGCTTGATTACTGTTATGCCGTGGCCGGCACGGTGGGAGAGATGATGTGTCCACTACTGGGCGCTGATCCCGTGCGCGGTCGGGATGCTGCCATTGCCTTGGGGATTGCGATGCAACTCACCAATATCTCCCGCGATGTGCTTGAGGATGCTGAGCAGGGTCGACGTTATTTACCCGGCAGCTGGGTTGGCGATATCAGCCCGGCTTTAATTGCCGAGGCCCGGCCGATCAATCGAGAACCGGTCCGGGGCGCAGTCCGACGGGCTGTTGATCTTGCTGAGACCTACTACCAACAGGCGGAAACTGGTTTTTCACTCATTCCCTTTCGCAACCGACAGGCCATCCGTGTCGCAACGCGGCTCTACCGAGCCATTGGGCTGCGCGTGGTTGAACGCGGTTGCCGTTACTGGGACGGCCGCGTATCTCTTAATCACAATGAACGGGCCAAACTGGCGCTGACTACCCTCGCCCGCATGGCATGAAAACCTTCGATCTTGCCTTCATTGGCCTTGGTGCTGCATCACTCAGTCTCGCAACCCGCCTCGCTCACGGTGGCTTTACCGGCAGTGCGGTTTTCATTGATCCAAATCCAGCTTCCATCGACGAGAAAACTTGGTGCGGTTGGGGGCCAAGCGAGCATCCTTTCCGAAATCAATTAGCCCGCCGATGGCATTGTTGGGCAGTTGGCAATGCCAATAGCCGTGTCCGCCAGCAGGATCCTGACATCGCCTATGAAATGCTCCGCGGAAAAGACGTGCGCTCATCAGCCATGAAGGCAATTACAGCGCGGCGTGACTGGGAAATACTGACGCCGCACAGCTTGGCGCATGGCCAGCGCAGCGAAGATGCCTGGCGGCTCACACTCGATGATGGCGCTACTATTCAAGCGAAAATGGTGTTTGATGCCAGACCGCCAACGATAGTGCTGGAGCGTCCGTGGTTGTGGCAGAGCTTCTTTGGTATCGAAATTGAGGGGGAGGACTTCGGCGATGACGATTGCGTGAATCTTATGGAATTCACGCAAGATGAAGCCCCACTGGTGAATTTTTTCTATGAGCTACCTATTAGCCGCAATCACCGATTAATTGAATACACAAGCTTTACGCCAGAGAAAGCGGATCTCGAGAGACTTAAGGCAAAAGTTGAAGCCCGAATCGCCGAATGCGGCTGGGAAGGGACGCGCATCGTGCGCAGCGAACAAGGCCATCTTCCCATGACACCCATCCCACCCAGCACTCAAGCTAATTGGGTGACTATTGGGACTGCTGGTGGCAGTATGCGACCCGCAACAGGCTATGCCTTCCACGCCATACAGACCTGGGCCGATCAGGCCGCTCAAGCCATTCTCTCTGGTAAACCGCCTGCCCCTCCGCGGCGATCAAAACTGCTGGATTGGCTCGATGGCGTGTTTCTGGAATCGCTGTGGCGTGAACCAGAGCTCGCCGCAGAACGTTATGAGCGGCTTTTTACCCAAACACCGAGTGCCTCAATCACACGGTTTCTTATGTCGCGGCCCGCTGCCATTGATATAATAAGGGTGTTGACGGCGTTGCCACTGCTGCCAATGCTCAAGGCGGCCTGGCATCACGGATGGAGACGACGATGAATACAGTCAAACACCCCCCCGCTTTCTGGCTTTTTCCCATAGGCATCGTGATTGCGCTGGCCGCCTCAGTGATGCCAGGGCAATGGCCCCTGTACGTCGTGCTCGCCATCAGTACTGCTATCCTTGGTCTGCCCCATGGCAGTCTTGATACGGCCGTTGCCAAGCGTTACCTGAAACTGGATACGCCGCTGCGTCTGGTTACTTTTTTTGCCGGTTACATGGCGCTTGGTGGCCTGGTACTGGGTTTCTGGCTGATGGCACCCAATCTGGCGTTAGCTGCTTTTCTCCTCTACTCCGCGGTTCATTTTGGTGATGATGTAGCTAACAGACTGGGCCGAATCAGTGGCACCGGTTATGGCTTGTGGATATTAGGCCTGCCAGTTGCTCTACAGTCACAACAGGTGCTGCCGTTATTTGAAATGCTGGGCGCCACTGAGGCCGAGCTGATTGTTGCGGCTGCGCCTTGGGCGCTGGGGATCGGTGGCGGCCTTTTGGCCTCAGGTTTGATCATGCGCAAGGAGCGCGCTATCAGTGATTGGCGTGATCCGCTGTTACTGATTCCCGCCGCGGCTTTTCTGCATCCACTCGCGTATTTCATTGCGTACTGGTGCTTTCTTCACAGCCCAAGGCATCTTGAGATTGCCGCACGGGACCTCGGTATGAACGGATGGAAAGAGCGTTTAAAAGCCGTAGCCCCAACGACGCTTGCCACCTATGCGCTGGCATTCGCTGCAGTCCCATTCCTGCTTGGCCTGCCAACTGACGCGGCTCTAATGCGAATCATCTTCATCGGGCTTGCGGCGCTGACCGTGCCGCACATGCTGCTCGAGTTCATCGCAAGCCCCAGGCGCAGCGCATAACGCCTCAATGATAATCCGGGTGCATCCCGCAAACGGCTGAACGATTCAGCCGTTCGGCGAATTGTCGTTATACCCCCCAAAAACTAGCCTTTCTCGCGTCCACATGAGTTATCAAAAACAGACGCGAGCAAGGTATGCAATTTTCGAATTGGGCTGACGGCAGCAATCCGCATGTTGTGGGGAATAAAAGGCTCGAAGGCCTGGTCATCACCCACCTTGAACCCGAGGCGCTGCTTAAGGCCGCTATCGCCCAGCGCGCAGATCCAAAACATGGCATCTATCCGCTGTATGCCACCAAACCGCGCCAACAACTCGACAAGGTCACAGAGCAAGCACTCGAGCACCTACTCGATGGCTATGTGGATAACGCGGAGTCAGCGCAAGAAGCAGCACAGTCTCTTTGGTCTAGCGTCGGACGAGAGTTTGATCTACCGATTGACACGCCTGATGCCCGGATTCTTAGCTACCTGAGTCTGCGTAGAGAACAAACCCTCTCGCCGGTGCGCGATTGGCGTAGCCGCGAGCTGTATCGCTATCCGCTTTTAGAGGCGTTTGGCGCCAGCGCGGATGGTGAAATATTGGGGTTTTTAACCCAACGCGGATTCCTGCGTCGCAGTGCCTTGGTAGAGCGCCTGCGGCTTTGTCCTGCCTGCCGCGGTGCCCATCTGCTTTTTGTTGATGCCTGTCCCAATTGTCATGAGCTGGAGATTGAGGCGGATGAATCAATTCACTGCTTCACTTGTGGCCATGTTGCCAGTCAACGCGCCTTTACCTTGGCAGGTGGATTGCAGTGCCCAAACTGCCGCGCACGCCTGCGGCACATTGGCACCGAGTACGACCGACCGCTGGAGCACCATCACTGCCGGCGCTGTGCCGAGCGATTCACGGAGCCAGAGGTCATCACGCATTGCAGCATCTGTGCGCATGAGAGCCGGCCCGAGCTTCTGATTACTCAGGAGGCAGGACGCTATGAAATCACAGAATACGGACGTTTTAGTGTCCTCAATCATGATCTCAGCACACCCGTTGTCAGTATTGAGCGGCATGGCATGCTCCACCCTCAGGCATTCGAACAACTACTCGGTTGGCAGTCAGAGATTGCCACGCATCACACCGATAGCCGTTTCACACTGCTGCGCCTGCAAATTGAGAACTTGGAGGGTCTCGCTGCACGTATGACTGCAGAGGCCGTCTCAAGGCTTCTTCGCTCACTCAGCGAGCGCTTACCAACAATAATCGGCCCTGGCGATGTCTGCACGCGCACACAATCGGCAGATTTCTGGGTGCTCATGCCGCAGGCAAGCGCAAAAGACACAGAAACGCTGATCCAAAAGCTGCAACAAATCCTTGAATCCGGCGATTCGCTCGAGGCCGCTGATCTGCGATTGATTGCACGCTCGCTGGAATCCGGGCAGACAACGCTCGCCGAGACGACAGGCAATGCGTTGATGCGCCAACTCACAGAGCCCCAGGAGCGCTATCAGCATGCTTGAAATATCTGGCGTCCAGCCACTCTTTCCCGTACTGATGCTGATTGAGATGCCGCTCTATCTGCTTATTTTCGCCGGCATTCTGCGCTACCGATGGCAAAGTCCCCAATTACCCAACATCGCGGCAGACAGCGCACCAATGGTGAGCTGCATCATTACCTGCTACAGCGAGGGTGAGGCGGTCCGGCGCACCGTCCAGGGACTGGTTAATCAAATTTATGCCGGCCCGATTGAGGTTCTGGCCGTGGTTGATGGAGCGGAACGCAACCGCGAGACGCTACAAGCGCTGCAGCAGGTCCGCCCCCAACTACCTCTCTCCTCTAGCCGAGTACTCAAAATCATCCCCAAATGGCAACGCGGTGGCCGCGTGTCATCACTGAATACCGGACTCTCACTAAGCCGTGGCGAGATTGTCATGGCACTTGATGGTGACACCAGTTTTGATAACGACATGGTGGCGACAGCCGTTCGGCACTTCAGCAATCCAAATGTCATCGCACTCACCGGCACGCTGCGGATTAGAAACCGACAGCAGGCGCTCTGCACGAGACTGCAGGCGCTGGAGTACCTGATCGGTTTGGTCGCCACTCGCACCGGTCTGGGTGCTTACAACGTCATCAATAATGTCTCGGGCGCATTCGGCGTTTTTCGGCGCAATGCGCTAATCCGCGTGGGCGGCTGGGAGAGCGGAACCGCAGAAGATCTGGATATGACGTTACGCTTGAAGCGATATTTCGGCCGCCACCCAAACTACCGTATCGCATTTGCACCCACCGCCATTGGCCATACCGATGCGCCGGCAACCTTTACCGAACTGCTCAAACAAAGGCTGCGCTGGGACGGTGATCTTTACTACATGTACGCCCGCAAGCATCGTGGCGCACTCTCACCGTCCATCATGGGATGGCCAAACACTATTGCCACGATTTGGTACGGGTTGCTACATCAAGTGGTATTACCGTTTGCCATCGCTCTTTATCTGCTCTATCTGGCAGCGGTTTATCCACCCGTTACCGTCGCGATCGGCCTCGGGGTGGTTTATCTCATCTACTTACTCATCACGCTTGTGATGACTGTCATGGCCCTTGCGCTGCTCTCCGAGCGGCAAAAAGCGGATCTACCGCTACTTCTGCTCACTCCGCTCTACCCACTTTACCGAGGACTGATGCGGCTGTGGTCGGTCGTCGCGATCCTCGCAGAGATTGTTCTCGATCAGCACAAGGATTCGAACATGGCCCCCTGGTGGGTCCTAAAAAGGAGTCAGTATTAATGCAGCGCTTGCAACACTTACCCATCGGACTGACGACATTCCTACTGGCAGCAAGCCTTACCGCCGCGGCCAATGAACCGGTCATCGAGCGTGAAGCCCTGGAACGGCGACTCGAGCAATCCCCCGTCGCCCAGGCCGCACGCGCAAATGTGGCGGTGATCGAGGAGCAAAGACTGCAGCGCTCTGCCCGCAACGGCTGGGAGATCTTCGGCGGTCTTAACGCCGCAGCTCTGAATGAAATTGAGGGTGATGACAACCGTCGCTACGACCGTGTGCAGGGGGATATCGGCCTGCGCCATCCGCTGCTTGGCAGCCAACGGGCCAATACCGACGCGATTACCGATCTGGAGAAACTCAGACTGCAGACGCAGGGCGAAGCCGATACGCGAATACAAAGACTCACCATTGACCTGCGCCGCCGCTATGCCGATTACTGGCTCAACAACCGGCTGCTGGGCTTGAGTGAAGACTGGTTGCAGTCATCCACTACGGCACTCGAGAGCGTCTCTGCGCAGGCTGGGGCGACCATTCTGGACAGTGAAATTGCGGCTTTAGAGGCGGCTGTCGAACAGGCTCGAATTGATGCAGCACAGGCAAGCGCCGCTCGACAGGCATCAAGACGCGCAATCGAGTCCATACTCGGTCAATCCGTGGCCGCATTCGAACCCGTCTGGCCAGGTAGCAGCACCGTCTGTCAGCGTGAAACTGATCTACGCTCCGCGCTCTGGAATCAGGATCCTGCAATCCGCGCCACCAAGGAACAGCTTGCCCTTGTGATCGAGCAAGGCGGGTATGCGCTTGTCGATGAGGTTGATTCCAACCTCACGCTCACCCACAGCCAAATTCTCGAGGAATGGGACGATCGAGGCCATGAAACCAGCATTGGACTGAGCGCGGTGATGCCAATTGCCGTTGCCAAGGCCCATGATCAACGTGAAGCCTGGCGCAACGCTCAGATCCTTCAACTGCAAAGACGTCTGGAAGTTGATCGGCAGGCGGTCGTTGCCCGAGTTGCTGAGACGCTCGCTCAACTGCAACTCGGCGCTGCCAACCGTGATGCATCGGAGGCACGGCTGCGTCGGGCCCATTATATGTGGGTAGAAGCGCGTGAGCGCCGCGATATCCTATCCGGTAATAACGCGCTACAGCCCCTGCAACGCAGTGTCGCTTGGTACCAAACCGCCCGCGAGCGCCTGCAGCGGGAATATGCATGGCTTGCTGCGCGGGCCGAGATTGAGGGCATCCGCACACCGGATTGCCAGCCAAGCCTTGCAACACCGCCATCACGTCAATGGCTACAGCCGCTTGCCCTTGAGCTCTCAGGTACCGAGACAATGCAATGAGCATGAAAATTCGCTTTCAAGGACAACACCTCACACCAGCCCCCGATGGCTTCCCCGTGCGCTATGGTCCAGCCCGGCGCAGTGTTCCACGTATCCGTTGGCTGCTGATTGCGCTTTTGGTCTCCAGCCCCCTCATTTATGTTGCCTGGCTATTGCTACGGGGCGGTTTGGTCGTTGATGCAAGCGGCAGACTGGCCTATGAAACGGTTCGTGCCGGCGCCGTTGTCAGCGGCGTGGTTGCTGAGGTGCTGGCTGAGGAAAACGACACCGTCGCGGCCGGTAGCCGGTTAATTCAGCTTGAGAATCCGGAAATCCGGGGGCGTTTGGTTCATCTGCAGGACGAACTCACCCGACTGGAGGGTGAACAGCGCGAAGCCCGGGCGAGAGCCGAAGATGAGCTACTGGCCGTCAATGAGGAAATCGAAACCCTGCAGGCATTGGTGGCAAGCGAAGCGCAATGGGTTGAGCGCATGGCAGAGCTTGCGGCACTTGGTCTTGTTACCGAACGCGAGCGGTATCAAGCCGCTGCCGAGACAAAACGCACCCGCCGCCAGCTTCTCGATGCCATGAATCGCCGCAGCGAACTAGAGCGTATCCGCAGCCAAGGCGATATCAATTTAAGAGCCCGCGAAGAAGATCTACGATTAGCTTTAGATATTGCGAGTAACAAACTGAATTTCCTTGCTATAAAAGCGCCAACTAATGGTGATGTGGTTGAGCTTTTTGTTGAGCCTGGCGACACCGTCGGCCCCGGCACTACGCTGCTCACCATGACGCGGCCGTCACAACCCGAACTTACCGCCTATCTCCGTCCCGCGGATGGCGGATTCGTCGAACAAAATGGCCCGGTCCGAGTCCGTCTGCCGGACGGCACTCAGCTTGCCGGTCGCGTTGCGGAGCGACCCCGGCTGACGGGGCGCATCCCAACTCCCATGCAAACCCTTCTGCAGGACTCAAGCGCCGCGCTTATGGTGAAAATTGCGCTTATCGATCGCGTACCCGATGCGATGGCCGTTCATGGCTTACCGGTAACCGTTGAATTTGCGCGCGGCCCTTCCGTGGCCCTCTCTCGTCTGCGCTTTCCCAGCGCCATCGCCGGACAAACCGATGCGAAACCGTTAGAGTGAAGGGATAACATCAACCGGAGGAGTATCCCTTGGCCGATTCCAACCAAACAGTTTTTGTGACTGGCGCAACATCGGGTTTTGGCCGCGCCACTGCACGTCGATTCGCAGCTGCCGGATGGCGCGTTGTCGCCAGCGGACGCCGGACCGAGCGTCTTGAGGCACTTGCCGGAGAAATCTGCGCTAACGACGGCGAGATTCACATCATCACGCTGGATGTTCGTGAGGCCGAAGCCGTCAAAGAAGCCGTCGCATCGCTGCCGGAGGCATTCGCGAACATCACCTGCCTGGTCAACAATGCTGGGCTTGCCCTGGCCCCGGAGCCGGCACAGTCAGTCGACTTGAAGGACTGGCATACGATGATTGATACCAATGTCACCGGGCTGGTGAATGTCACGCATGCATTACTGCCTAAACTTATCGAAAGCGGGCGTGGCGCGAGCATTATCAATCTGGGCTCAGTGGCAGGCCAATGGCCCTACCCCGGCGGGCATGTCTATGGGGCGACCAAGGCATTTGTTGAGCAATTCGGTTACAACCTGCGGTGCGATCTGCTGGGCACCGGCGTTCGTGTGACCGACGTCGCCCCTGGGCTCTCAGAGACCGAATTTACGCTGGTAAGAACCAAGGGTGACCAGGCCGCCTCTGATCGGCTTTATGCAGGAACCGAACCCATGCAGCCTGAAGATATTGCCGAGCAGATCTTCCATGTGGCGACGCTACCGGCGCATATCAACATCAACCGTATGGAGCTCATGGCCACACGCCAGGCCTGGTCGCCATTTACGATCGATCGTGATTAAGCGGTATTACGATCAGGCTCGCCCAGCGCGAACTGCTGCAGGCGCTTAATCTCATCCCGCAGCTTGCCCGCCTCCTCAAACTCTAGGTTGCGAGCATGCTGATGCATTTGTTGCTCTAATGACTTAATTTTCTGGACCGCCTGCGCGACGGTCAGATCAGCGTAGGCACGGCTTTCCTCAGCCACCTCGGCATAATGCGCTGGTGTGTCTGGAGCGCCGCTGCCACCGCGCTCCATGACATCTGCAATCGCTTTACGAATACCCTGCGGCGTAATGCCGTGCTCGATGTTATGGGCAATCTGCTTTGCCCGACGCCGCTCAGTCTCATCAATCGCTTTACGCATTGAACGGGTAATGCTGTCGGCATAAAGAATGGCCCGACCGTTTACGTTACGTGCTGCACGGCCAATAGTCTGAATCAAAGAGCGCTCCGCACGCAGAAAACCTTCTTTATCCGCATCCAATATTGCAACCAAAGAAACCTCTGGAATATCAAGCCCTTCTCGCAATAAATTAATGCCAACTAAAACATCAAATTCACCTAAACGCAGATCGCGAATAATCTCGGTCCGCTCCACCGTATCGATATCGGAATGCAAATAGCGCACCCGCACACCGTTCTCAGCCAAATACTCCGTGAGGTCCTCGGACATGCGTTTGGTCAGCGTCGTGACCAGCACCCGCTCGCCTGCCTCACTGCGCTCACGAATCTCCCCAAGTACATCATCTACCTGGGTGGTCGCAGGCCGCACTTCAATCTCCGGATCGACCAAGCCTGTTGGCCGAACCACCTGCTCGGCCACCACATTAGAATGCTGTTGCTCATAATCGCCCGGTGTCGCCGAGACGTAAATGCGCTGTGGCGCCATCGCATCAAACTCCTCGAATTTAAGCGGCCGGTTATCAAGTGCTGATGGCAATCGAAAACCGTATTCAACCAGAGTTTCCTTACGCGCCCGATCACCGCGATACATGCCACCGACCTGACTCACGGTGACATGGGACTCGTCAATAAACAGCATTGCGTCATCCGGGACGTAATCGAACAGACAGGGCGGCGGCTCACCAGGACCACGACCTGAGAGATAGCGGGAGTAGTTCTCAATGCCGTTGCAGTAGCCCAACTCCTGCATCATTTCTAGATCAAAGCGAGTGCGCTGCTCCAGGCGTTGGGCCTCGAGCAGCCGCCCGGCATTGCGTAGTGCCTCCAAACGCTCGCCAAGCTCAGCTTTAATCTTATCGATGGCCCCGAGAATGGTCTCGCGCGGCGTGACATAGTGGGATTTGGGATAGATCGTTAGCCGTGAGACCCGTCGCAGGACTTCACCGGTCAGCGGATCAAACCAGGCAAGCCGCTCAATCTCATCATCAAAAAGCTCTACACGTACCGCTTCATCCTCGGATTCAGCCGGAAATATATCGATCACATCGCCGCGTGCTCGATAGGTCCCGCGCGAGAAATCATGGTCATTGCGCGCATATTGCAGCTGTGCCAACCGCCGCAGGATCTGACGCTGATCAACAGACTCTCCCTGCTGCAGGTGCAATACCATCTTTAGATAAGCGCTGGGGTCACCAAGGCCGTATATCGAAGACACGGAGGCAACGATAATGGTGTCACGCCGCTCAACGATGGCCTTGGTCGCTGACAGGCGCATCTGCTCGATATGCTCATTCACCGAGGCGTCTTTCTCGATGAAGGTGTCAGAGGAAGGCACATAGGCCTCTGGCTGATAGTAGTCGTAGTAGGAGACGAAATATTCAACGGCATTATGCGGAAAGAAAGCCTTCATCTCGCCATAGAGCTGAGCGGCCAGGGTTTTATTCGGTGCCAAAATCACGGCGGGCCGTTGCTCCTGGGCGATCAGCGAAGCCATGGTAAAGGTCTTTCCTGACCCCGTGACGCCAAGCAAGGTCTGATGCGAATTACCCACTCGCAGACTCTCGGCTAGGGTCGCAATGGCATTGGGCTGATCGCCTGCAGGCTGGTAGTCGCTGGCGAGCTCAAACTCGACGGCAGAATCGGTCATGACGGTGCAGTCTCCGGCCGGATTGGCGTATGATTTAGGCATCAACAAAAAGGCAATGGAGGCGATCCTTGGATATTCAACTGGCCGAGCGGGTCAAGCGAGTCAAACCCTCACCCACCATGGCGGTGACCGCGCGCGCTGCAGAGATGCGAGCGGCTGGCCACGACATTATTGGCCTAGGCGCCGGTGAACCTGATTTTGATACGCCCAAGCATATCAGTGAAGCGGCGATCGAGGCGATTCGCGCAGGAGAGACCCGGTACACGGCTGTGGACGGCAGCCCGGCTTTCAAGCAAGCCATCGTGGATAAATTTGAGCGCGAAAATGGCCTGAAGTACCAGGCGAACCAAATTCTGGTCTCGTCCGGGGCCAAGCAAAGCCTTTACAACCTTTTCTCTGCCATTCTCAACAATGGCGACGAAGTGGTTATCCCGGCGCCTTACTGGGTGTCTTATCCGGATATGGCATTGCTCGCCGATGGTGAGCCAGTCTTCGTCACGGCCGATCAGTCACAGCGTTTTAAGATTACCCCGGAGCAGCTTGAGGCAGCCATAACCGCGCGTACCCGCGCCGTTGTGCTGAACAGCCCCTCCAACCCCACCGGTAGCGCGTATAGCAAAGCCGAGTTGCAGGCACTCGGAGAAGTGCTCAAGCGCTATCCAGACGTTCTTGTCGTCAGCGATGACATCTATGAACACATCCTCTGGAGCGATGAGCCGTTCTACAACATTGTTATGGCCTGCCCCGAACTTGCCGACCGCACGATCGTGGTCAATGGTGTCTCCAAGGCTTATGCCATGACCGGCTGGCGCATCGGCTATGCGGCTGGCCCAGCAAGCGTGATCGCTGCGATGAAAAAGATTCAGTCGCAAAGCACGTCTAACGCCAGCTCAATTTCTCAGGCTGCATCCGTTGCTGCGCTCAATGGTGACCAAGGCGTCATTGGACCGATGGTTGAGGCCTTCCGCGAGCGACACGACTATGTGGTTGGCCGGCTCAATGCCATGCGTGGTGTGAGTTGCATCGAGGGTGACGGCACGTTTTATGCCTTCCCAGACATGAGCGAGGCGATCGCTAATATTGATGGCGTCGCTGATGATCTGGCACTGGCGGAATATCTCATCGAGAAAGCCGGTGTTGCCTTGGTACCTGGCACCGCCTTTGGCCTGCCAGGCCACGCCCGTATCTCCTATGCAACCAGCATGGAGAACCTGGAGAAGGCCATGGATCGAATTGAAGGCGTTTTTGGCCGCAAGTAGGCCCATGCTAAGGCCGTGCCGGTTGACGGCACGGCCCGATCCGATACACTACGCGCTTCACATCAAGGCCATTCCCCGGTAGCTCAGCGGTAGAGCGAGTGACTGTTAATCACTGGGTCGGCGGTTCGAATCCGTCCCGGGGAGCCAATATCCGTTCCCTTATGGCGCCAGCCATTGCCCCTGCCAGTCATCCTCGCGGCGAAATAGCGCACGGCGATGCTGATGCCCCAAATGCAGGGCATCAAATTCCTGGATGACAAGCGTAATCACGGCGAAGTCCTCAAACCGGGGTATGCGCTCGTAGGCTAGACCTTCGTCAATGGCCTCGCCCGGGCGCGGCTGCGTGCCGTAATTACAACGCGCATGTTCGGGTATTTTTTCCCATAGCGGCGCCATCGGCTCACCAGTCATCACTTCCGCCTTCGCCATCACGCGAATCTGCAAATGCGCATCTCGGTCCCAGATATGGATCCCCGCTGAAGGATGTGCAGCCAACTGAGCCACTTTGGCCGCATTGCAATCACTGTAGACACGCAGCGTCGCGGCCTGGCGATCAGCGGCACGCAAGACAACCGTACGCAGTTGGGGCATACCGCCGGCATCCACTGTTGCCAGCGTTGGATGACGGCCTGCAGCGCGGCGATCATTCACACCACGCAAAAGACGCTTCCAGACCTGGTCACGCAGCCCCTCCAGCGAGGCTGCCCATTCATGCACCGGCATCGACATCGCGCCTACCGGGACTCCACTTCCCGCCAGAGCTGCTGCAGGAACTGCAGATCCTCGCCTTCCAGGCTTGGGGTAAAAGCAAGGACTTCGAGTTCTGCAGCCGTTGGCGTAATCGGCGGCTCCTGCAGTATGTCCTCCAGCAGCGGGATCGCCGCCTCGTTCGGGCTGGAGTAGTAATTCCAGTTAGAGAGCTGCGCCCCAACTTCAGGCCGCAGGATATAGTCGATAAAGGCATGCGCAAGCGCTGGATTAGGCGCCTCGGCGGGGATCATCATATTATCCACCCAGACCTCTGCGCCCTCCTGCGGGATGACAAACTCGATATCGGCAAAACCCTCAGGATCCTCTGATTTTAAGAACAGATAATCACCGTTGAAGGTAATCCCAGCGCTCACCGAGCCGCGCACGAGCTGCTGCAGCACCGGTGTGCCCTGAATAAATCCAACAAAATTATCCCGCTGCTTAGTCTCAAGCAGCAGCCTTGCAGCCTCCTGCAACGCCTCCCGGGATTGGCAATCATAGCCATGGCCCAAATAGGCACAAGCCGAACCCAAGGAAACCTGGCTGTCTTCCGGCACGGCGAATGGCGCATCTGGATTCACTGCCGGGTCAAATAACACCGACCAGCTCGGTGGCTGATCACCCAGGGCATTGCGGTCATACACCAACCCTGTCGTACCCCATTGATAAGCCGCCGAATAGGTATTTCCGGGGTCGTAGGCAGGCTCCTGGAAGGTTGGCATGAGGTTGTCCAGGTTGGGCAGGCGGTCATGATCCAGTGCCTGCACCAAGCCGCTGGCGATTAATCGTGGGATGAAATAGTTTGACGGGACGATCACATCGTACTGACTCACACCGCCAGCCTGCAGCTTGGCAAACATCTCGCCATTGGAGTTGAAGTAATTCTCTACCACCTCAACGCCATATTCCTGCTCGAAATTCTCGATAATCGCCGGGTCCATGTACTGCGACCAATTGAACAGATAAAGCGTATCGCCTTCGAATTGCGCAGCAGCAGTCTGAGCGGCACCCAACAGGCCCATGACGAGTGTTAAAAGAGTCTTAGTGCGATGGATCATTCAACGATTCCCCCAGTTATTTAGCAGTGGATTCATGACGTCGACGACCACCCAGCATGCTCGCCATAGCAATCAGGAAAACCGTGGCGATCATGAGCGTGGCAATGGCATTAATCTCCGGCGTGATTCCCTTGCGGATCGCACTCCAGATATAGATTGGCAGTGTGGTGCTCTCGGGGCCTGCCGTAAAGAAGCTGATGACAAAATCATCAATCGAAAGCGTTAATGCCAAAAGCAAGCTGGCTATGAGAGCCGGGCGAAGTACCGGTAGCAGAAAAAACCGCAGCCGTTGCCAGGGCGCGGCATATAGATCTTGGGCGGCTTCGAAGAGGCTCGCATCCAGCGCTAATAATCGTGCATTGACCAATAACGCGACAAAAGGCACCTGGAAAGTCACGTGGGCAATAATCATGGTGCCAAGACCCGGTGCGAGGACGCCCAACCATCGATGGATAGCCACAAAAAACGTCATCTCGGCGATCCCAAACACAATATCCGGCATGATCACGGGTAAATAGATCAGCCAAACCAACCAGGACCAGCGACCCAACCGATAGCGATAAAACCCGTAGCCCAGCATCCCACCAACGACAACCGCAATGAGGGTGGAGACCAGTGCCAGGACCGCTGTATTCCACAATGCGTGCATGATGACTTCATTAGCGAAAAGCCGTTCGTACCACTGCAGCGAGAAACCCTCAAAACGGGCCGATGAGTTAATGCTGTTGAACGAAAACACCACAACGACTGCCAATGGGGCGTAGAGGAATAGAACGAGCGCATACCAGAAAACACGCAAGGCGATGTTGAGCCCGCGACCACTCACAGCACCACCTCCCGATCACCGCCAAGGCGGCGGCCCAGATTCCGCAATACCTTAAGCCCGATCAGCGTGACAATGATCATAATAAGCGCGCCGGCGGCACCCAGCGGCCAATTACTGGCCTGCGCAAATTGTCGAGCCACCAAATTACCAATCATCATCGAGCGGCCACCGCCGAGCAGCTCTGTTACCACGTACATGCCAAAAGCAGGAATGGCCACCAACACAATACCCGCCATCAGCGCCGGCAGGGTTTGCGGGAAAACTGCATGTCGAAAAACAGCAATGGGTGAGGCAAAAAGGTCTTTAGCGGCCTCGACCTGGGCTGTATCAAGCCGCTCGAAAGCGGCGTAAAGCGGTAGCACCATAAAGGGAAGAAAGTTATAAACCAACCCAACAATCACTGCGAACTGCGAGGGGAAAAGCCCCATTTGCGGCTGGGTCAACCCCAATTGCGCGGCGAAATCGGCCAAAGGCGCACCGGGGGCAAAGATATTCATCCATCCAACCGAGCGGATGACCTGATTCGTCCAAGATGGCACGACGATGGCCAATAGCATGATGGCCCGCCACTGGCTGGGCCGCGTACTGATGTAATAGGCCGCCGGATAGGCAATCAGCGTGACAATAAAGGTTGCCAAAAATGTCTGCCAAACCGATCGCAGCAGGGTATAGAGGTTACCCGGACTCCAGCCCAAAAAGCCGAAACCCGCCAGCTCGCGGAATGCCTGCAGACTGAGTGGCAGCGTCGGCAACCCGTAAGGGCCGTTGCTGAGAAATGCCATGCCAATGAGATAGAGACTTGGCAGAACCAGGAAAAGCATTATGCATAGCGCCCCTGGGCCGACGATAAGCAGCAGATGCTTGGTATCCCCAGCTAGACCTCGCAATCACCCATCCCCCAGATCATTCAGGACAGCCGCTGCCGATAAAGCTATCTCCAGCCATAGGCGCTCACCGCTTGGAAGCGCCGATTCTCCCTGATTAGCGATCATGGCAACAAGCGGCCAACCTTGGCAGTCGAGGCGATATTCGGTGACGCCACCGCGATACAGACTCTCTTGCACCAACACATCAAACCCGGCGCTAGATGACCTTGGCCGCGTCTGATGCAGAGTCAACGATTCCGGACGCAACAACAGGTGACTGCCCGGCGCAAAGACACCCTCGATACGACCGATTGGTGTTTGGATACCACTTGCATCCTGCGCCTCTATCGGCAAGAGATTTTCATGCCCCATAAAACGTGCAACAAAAACATCCGCCGGTGTTTCATAAATCGCTTGCGGACTGCCTATCTGGGCAATACGCCCATTATTGAGCACGGCAATACGGTCACTCATCACCATGGCCTCTTCCTGGTCATGGGTGACAAAGACAAATGTCATGCCAAGCTGGCGCTGCAAACGCCTGAGTTCCACTTGAAGACGACTGCGCAATCCCGCATCGAGTGCCGATAGCGGCTCGTCAAGCAAGAGCACATCCGGCTCGTTGACCAGCGCACGCGCTAGCGCCACACGCTGACGCTGGCCGCCAGAGAGCTGATCGACACGCCGATTGAGCATCGCATCAATGCCGATTAACGCCGCAATACGATCAACGCGCTTATTAATCTCCGCCACCGGCAGCCGCTGCATCTCAAGGCCAAACCGAATGTTCTCCCGCACATCGCGATGCGGAAAAAGAGCATAGGACTGGAAAACGGTATTAACACTGCGCTGGTGCGGCGGGATGCCGCGCATCGAGCGACCACCGATATGGATATCGCCCGCATCGGCCTGATCAAGCCCGGCAAGCAGACGCAATAAGGTCGTTTTACCGCAGCCAGAGGGACCTAACAATGTGAAGAATTCACCGGGACTGACGTCCAGACTGACCGCATCTAGCGCAGTCACCGTGCCGGTAAAACAGCGCGTGACATTTTCAAGTCGTATGGATGAGGCGCTTCGTGTGCGCTGCTGCATGGGCGGGGCTAGCTCAGACATGCACCGCGTCTCCCGGCCGGCGTTCACCAAAGCGGTTTATTTTAACGCAAATTCAGGACTCATCGGGCAAAAGCGCCCGCTCCCGCTCAAGACGTTCGCGCGCTCCGTTACAGACAATGTCACAAAGATCAAAGATAAATGGCGCCTGAATGCCGAAATAAGCCCGATTACCGTCTTGGCGCCGCCCCACCAGACCGTTAGTACGCAGGACACCCAAATGCTTGGATACATTGGACTGGCTTGCCCCGGTCAGCGCGGTAATCTCCCCCACCGTCCGCTCGCCAGATTGCAGGCAATGCAAAATGCGCAGTCGCTGTGGGTCACTCAACACCCGAAAGTATTGCGCAATCAACTCCATCGACTCATTGCCCGGCTTCGATGATTCAGCCATAACCGATTCTCTCTGCAACCGCTTGTGATTTAGCTTAAACGAAAAACAGGGTATTTACTATATGACTATGTAGTAATAAAGTGATGCAGAAGTTATGACAAGGAGTCAGCATGGGCCGTCTTATCGCGCAGTTCGCCATGAATCATCCAAAAGCCGTTTTCCTTGGCACGTTGCTCATTACGGTGCTTGGGACCGCGCTGATTCCGCTGATTCAAATCGACACCGATCCGGAAAATATGCTCCCTGCCGATCAGGAAGACCGGGTTCGGCACAACGCCATCAAAGAACAGTTCAATCTAAACGATATGATTGTCGTGGGCGTGGTTAATGACCGCCATGAGCACGGTGTGTTTAACCCAAACTCGCTGGCCGGCGTGCATACGCTAAGCAATGGCATCGCCGAGATTGACGGTGTTATTCGCCAGGATCTGCTATCGCTGGCAACGGTGGATAATATCGAACAAGCCGGGCCCGGTACGATTCGCTTTGAATGGATGATGAACACCCCGCCCCAGACACAGGCTCAAGCCGAGGCGATTCGCGATGCCACGCTGAATTTGCCGCTATTTCGCGACACCTTGATATCCGGGGATGGTGAGGCCACGGCCATTTACGTTCCCATCGTCGCCAAAGATCAGAGCCATCGCATCTCTAAGGAGATCGAATCACTGATCACCGGGCTTGATAGCAACGACAATTACCACATCACCGGCTTGCCGGTTGCGGAAGACACCTTTGGCGTCGAGATGTTCATTCAAATGGCTATCTCCGCACCGCTCGCTGCCCTGGTGATTTTTGCGCTTATGTGGTGGTTTTTCCGCTCCGTCACACTGGTAGTTGCCCCCATGCTTATGGCTTTCGCGGTGGTACTCACCACCATGGGCGCTTTGATCGGCATGGGCTATACCGTCCACATCATGAGCTCGATGATTCCGATTTTCCTCATGCCCATCGCGGTGGTGGATTCCGTTCATATCATCTCGGAGTTTGCCGACCGCTATCGTCAAGGACGAGATGCCCGCGAGACCATGACCGAAGTCATGGATCATCTGTTTACCCCCATGCTCTACACCTCCATCACCTCAGCAATCGGCTTTGCATCACTGGCGTTTACCCCGATCCCACCGGTGCAGGTATTTGGGCTGTTTGTTGCGGCGGGCATCATGCTGGCATTTCTGCTCACTATCGTTTTTATCCCTGCCTATACCGTTCGGCTAAAGCCCGAGCGTCTCGCTGCACTGCAAGCTAGTGAACATCGCGCGGCGCCGGATAACACTCGCCTTGCCCGCGGCCTGATGTCATTGGGGAATATGGCAGTGAAAAATGCCAAAGTCGTGGTAAGCGTCTTTGCATTGGGGCTAGTCATTGCCGGTTATGGCATCAGCCAAATCACGGTCAATGACAACCCGGTGCGCTGGTTCCAATCGGATCACCGCATTCGTGTTGCAGATCGTGTGCTCAATGAGCATTTTGCAGGCACCTACAGCGCTTACCTGCGTCTTGAATCCGATGTCGCACAAGCAGCCCCCGCCGGCTTTAATGAACAAGCGAATGCGTTAATTGAACAAGCGGAAAATGCTGGCGTGTCGATTGATGAGACTTGGTCGCAACTGCGCGCCGAGGCGACGCAGGATAGTGAGACCTTTACCGCCATGCTCGAGCGTTTGAGTCTCGCTGTAGACGATGAGCTATTCGCAGCTAGCGACGCCGCCTATCCATGGTGGGAATCGCTGTTAACGCTTATCGATGACACCCGCGGGGAGCTGAATGTTTTTCAACGCCCAGAGATGCTCGCTTATATCGCCGATTTCGAAACGGCGCTGGCGAGCAGTCCCGAGGTTGGCAAGGTCAACACGCTCGCCGATTTAGTGCGAACGGTCTACCGGGAACTGCGCAGCGGCGAGGAGGCTGACTACCGCATCCCTGATACTCGACAGGCAGTCGCTCAGACCATCCTCAGCTTTCAGGGCTCTCACCGTCCACATGATCTCTGGCGCATGGTCACCCCGGATTATCAGTCGGCGAATTTATGGCTTCAGCTGACAAGCGGTGATAACCAGGATATGCAATCGGTGATTGATCAGGCCGAAGCGTATGTCGCCGCAAACCCCCTCCCCGAGGGTGTAACGATGAGCTGGGGCGGATTGAACTACATCAATGTGGTTTGGCAAGACGCCATGGTCAAAGGCATGGCGCAGAGCCTTGCCATCGCCTGGGTAATGGTAGCTGTGATGATGCTGGCGCTGTTCCGATCGCTGGTATTTGGTTTGCTTGCCATGGTGCCGCTGACCGTGAGCATCGCGTTCATTTACGGTGTTGTCGGGTTGATCGGTAAGTACTACGACATGCCGATCGCAGTGCTGAGCTCGCTGACACTGGGCCTGTCGGTGGATTTTGCCATCCACTTTATCGAACGCAGCCGCGAGAATTATCGTCGAACGGGTAGTTACACAGAAAGTATGCGGCGGATGTTTCAAGAGCCGGCAAGGGCCATCAGTCGCAATGCCATCGTCATTGCGGTCGGCTTTCTGCCGCTGCTGGCGGCGCCGCTGGTGCCATACAACACCGTGGGCATATTCCTTGCCAGCATTATGGCGACCTCAGCCGTTGCCTCGATCATCCTGCTACCGGCCATTATGAAACTTATCCGTCGCTGGATAATGCCCGACCGCGGTCAATCAACGGAGGATCCGGCATGATAAAACCTTTGCAGAACATCATTTTGACGGTTTTTATAACGCTGCTCGCAGCCCCGGCGGCAGCACAACTGACTGATGCCAGAGAGATTGTTGAGCAAGCCAACATCGCTGCCTACTACGCCGGGGAAGACGGTCGGTCAGCGGCCCGCATGCTCATCACCGATGGCAATGGCAACCGTCAGCAGCGCCAATTCACGCTGTTGCGCAAAGACGTTGAAGATGCCGGCGACCAGCGCTACCTAGTCGTATTCAGCCGCCCCGCCGACATTCGCGGCACCGTTTTTCGCGTTGAGAAGAAGGTGGGCCGTGATGATGATCGCTGGCTTTATTTACCGGCGCTGGATCTGGTCAAACGTATTGCTGCCGGTGACAAACGCACCAGCTTCGTCGGCTCGCATTTCTTCTATGAAGATATCTCCGGGCGGGCACTGGATGAGGACAATCATGAACTCATTGAGACCACCAACGAACATTATCTCATCGAAAGCACGCCAAAAGACTCAACGAGCGTTGAATTCGCCAAATTTCGTACCTGGGTTGATCGGGAGACAATGCTACCCATGCGCACGGAATATGCGCGTGTCTCGGGCGAGGTCTACCGGCGTATGGAAGTCAGCGAGGTTGAGGTTATTGACGGCTACCCCACCGGAACTGAAATCCGCATGAGTGATCTCGACACCGGCGGCTACACGATTACGCAATTCCGATTTTCCGACTACGATATCGGGCTGCCTGATCGTATCTTCAGCGAGCGGTCCTTGCGCAACCCACCGCGCGAGTGGTTGCAGAGGGACTCATGAGGGCCTGGCATCACCACGCAATGTTGCGCTTTTTTATGGCCGGCTTTTTGTGTCTGCCAATTACTGGCAATGCCCAGACCGAGCAAACCACCAACGACTGGGATGATGCAGGCTGGGAGGACGATGGGGACTGGGGCAGCGACCCCTGGGCCACTGAGTCATCGGGCTGGCAGCTATTTGGCTTTATCGAAGGATCGTCTGCCACCCGAATCCACAATGACGCGGCGCTCAGTGAGGACTTCACCCTCAACGAACTGCGAGGCCAACTCGAGGCTGAGCGGGTGCTGGGCAATCACACCCTAGGTTTTAAGGGCGATCTATGGGCAGACGCCATAGAAAACAGCGTGCGCGGTGATCTACGGGAGGCGAATCTCAGTGGCCGACTCAACGACCAGGTGGACTATGAAATCGGACGTCAAATCCTCACCTGGGGGACGGGTGATCTGGTTTTCCTCAATGACCTCTTTCCCAAAGACTATGTTTCGTTTTTCAGCGGACGTGATGATGAGTATCTGAAAGCGCCGGTCGATGCCCTCAAGCTCTCGCTATTTGCTGACATCAACCTTGATCTGGTCTGGTTGCCGCGCGCCAACCCCAATCGCTTCATCACCGGAGATCGGCTTTCGTACTTCAGCCCACTTGCCGGCGAACGTGTTGCCGCACCACCTGAGATCGATCCGGAAGATAGAGACGACTGGCTGGATGACAGCGAATTGGCGCTGCGGCTCTATAAGACTGTCGCCGGTACCGAATACGCTGCCTATGCTTTCCATGGCTTTGATAAACAACCAAGTGGTAACAACCCAACCACAAACACCCCGTTGTTTCCGCGCCTGACCAGCATCGGCGCGAGCGTCCGGCGCCCCATTGGACCTGGCATCGGCAACTTAGAGACCGCCTACTACCATGGCGAGGATGGCGATGGCACTGATAACAACCGGCCCAATGACCAATGGCGGTTTCTTGCCGGATTTGAACATGAGGCGGCCACAAACCTGACCCTCGGCTGGCAGTACTACCTAGAGTGGACGCAAGATCATGCTGCGCTGGTCGCGCACACACCAGAGGCACAGCTGGATTACGTGCCGGATGAATACCGACACCTGATCACCAATCGCATCACCTATCAGGCGTTACAACAGGACCTCACGCTCACGCTGATGAGCTTTTACTCACCATCGGATCAGGACTATTACCTGCGTCCACGCGTGCAGTACCGATTTAATGACCGAATGATTGGCACTGTTGGCGGCAATATATTCGGTGGTGAGGATGATTGGACCTTCCATACCCAACTGGAAGACAACAGCAACCTCTATGCACGTATTCGCTACAACTTCTAAGGAGATTCAGAATGACAGTGAATGAAGGACTTCGCGCCATGGCCGGATTTTTTATACTGCTGAGCCTTGCACTCGGCACATGGGTTCATCCCGGCTGGTATCTTTTCACCGCTTTTGTCGGGTTTAACTTACTGCAGTCGGCGTTCACGCACTGGTGCCCCGCCATGGCCATTCTCAAGCGGATTGGCTTTCGCGAAGAGGTTCGCAAGGATCAGGCGGCAGTCTGAACCGACCGCTGGCAACACCGTCTGATTCCAAGAGTGCTTGGGATCAGACGGGTGGCTGATTAACCGCGGTTTTCCAGATATTGCCTGAAGGCAGCGCCAAGCTCTGGGTGCTGCAGTCCGTACTCCACCGTAGCCTGCAAATAGCCCAGCTTGTCGCCACAGTCATAGCGCGTACCTGCAAACTCATATGCAAATACGGGCTCATCAGCCAACAGCGCTGCGATGGCATCCGTGAGCTGCACCTCACCACCAGCACCTGGTTGCGTATCACGCAACTTCTCGAAAATGCGGCCACTGAGAATGTATCGCCCAACGACACCAAGATCAGAAGGTGCCTGGTCTGGCGCGGGCTTCTCAACAATTCCTTGCACACGATTCATGCGCGGCGACACCGACTCCGCGTCGACAACACCATAGCGATCAGTGTGTTCGGCCGGAACACGCTGCACGCCGATGATGCTGGCGTCATGCTGAGCATGCTGCGCAACCATCTGGGAGATGCAGCCACCGTTATCCCCATCATCGATCAAATCATCAGCGAGAATAATGGCAAAAGGCTCATCGCCCACCACCGGTTCTGCGCAAAGCACCGCATGCCCCAGACCGCGGGCCTCTGGCTGACGAATATAAATACAAGCGACCTCAGGGGGTATGATATTGCGAACCGTATCGAGCCGCTCCAGCTTGTCGGCCTCCAATAGCTCAGTCTCCAGCTCATAGGCCTTATCGAAGTGATCCGGGATACTGCGTTTATTCCGCCCCGTGACAAAAACCAGCGTATCAATGCCAGCACGCACGGCCTCTTCAGCGGCGTACTGAATCAGTGGTTTATCCACCACCGGCAGCATTTCCTTTGGATTGGCTTTGGTTGCGGGTAGAAATCGGGTACCGAGCCCCGCCACCGGAAAAACAGCCTTACGAATACGCCTTGTCATCGCCCGTCACACTCCCTGCACGGTTCATTTATTCGGCTGACAAGCGTAGCGGAAGGCGGAGCACCTGTCAGGCACTCCGCCATGGATTAGCGGTTTTACTCAAGAGTGATCTGTTCGCGCATATCCTCGAGCGTCGCCTCGCCAATGCCACGGACCCGTGTTAGCGCCTCAACACTCTCAAATGGCCCGTTGTTCTCACGCTCCTCGATAATGGCCATGGCTGTTGCCGGTCCAACTCCAGTGAGTGCCTCAAGCGACTTCGCATCCGCCTCGTTGATATTCACCTTCCCGGCGCTGGCCAATGCCACGCCGGCCATCAAGCCGGCCATCAAGCCAACGGTGTATTTTGCAATCTTCATAGAGGTCTCCTTTATTTGCGATGGAAAACGCGATGGGGAGACTAACGAGGGTTTCAGGGCAAGACTGTGAAGCCCATCTCATGGCGAATCTGCTGGATAACGGCTAACGGGTCGGGCGCCTGCGTAACGGGTCGACCGACAACTAAATCGGTAGCACCCGCGCTAAGCGCATCAGCCGGCGTGAGGATACGCCGCTGATCATCTGCCGCGGAGCCTTTCGGGCGAATGCCTGGCGTTACCAGACGGAAAGGTCGATTCACCCGCGCGCTTACCAGTGCAGCCTCCTGAGCGGAGCACACGACGCCGTCCAATCCAGCCGCATCCGTCAATGCCGCTAACCGGCTAACGGCCTCTTCGGGAGTGCCCCTCAGCCCAATCTCATCGAGGGTAGAGATATCATGACTGGTCAACACGGTAACCGCCGTGAGCAGCGGGCGGTGCGCTCTGCCGCTGACACTTGCATCTAGGCCCTCGACAGCAGCCTGCATCATGACGCTGCCCCCTAGTGCATGCACATTGATCATCCAGACCCCTAGATTGGCGGCAGCTCGACAAGCGCCGGCAACCGTATTCGGGATATCGTGAAATTTCAGATCAAGGAAAACATCCCAGCCGGCATCCACCCACTCGCCAACCAGGGAAGGCCCCGCTGCAACAAACAGCTCCTTACCGACTTTCAGCCGACAATCGCCCGGACTGAGTCGAGCGACAAAATCCCTGGCAGCCGTCGGCTCCGGGAAATCCAAGGCCACAATGAGTGATGGCTGTATTGTCTGGGTCATTTCTCGCCCTCAACGCCACGGCGAGGCTTGATGGTAGCCCAGGCCCGGCAACCAGGGCACTGCCAGTGCAACTGGCGGGCTTCAAATCCACAATCAACACAACGATAAGGCAGCCGGTCACGCAGCAGCGCCGTGAAAAGTTCTCTTAACACCTTAAGGTCACGCTGACGCCTGCGGTCTTCATCCGAGGCGTTGATATTCAAGGCGATCAATCGATCCAAACCGCGAATCGACGGCCGCTCACGTAGCTGCGTGGCGAGAAATTGGCTGGCTGCCTTGCGCCCTTCGCGCTCCTCGATTAGCTCGCTGAGCTTCATGATGACCGAGACGCCAGGATAGCGGTTGAGCAGTCTGTAGAGCTCTGCCATAAACTGCGCGGTGTCGTTCACTGCTCGATAGCCTGACTCTAGGCGCGGCAAAACCTCCGGGATATAGTCAATATCCTGCCGCTCGACCTGCTGGCAGGCCTTAATGGCCGCACGCCATTTGCCTTCGTTCTGCTCGATATCAGCAAGAAGCAGAGAGGCGCGCACGCACTGACGATCATAGGACAGTGCCTTTTTAATGCAATCACGAACACGGGCATGATCGGCGTGCTCACGCAGTAGCTGATCGGCTTGCTCACAGGCAAACTGCGCCATCATCGGGCCCAGTCGCTTTCGGGTCTCACGCTGGAGCCGCTCCGCTGTGGCAATGGCCGAGTCCCATTCCTTCTCCTGCTGGTAGATATCCACCAGTGATTGCAACGCCATAACCCGGTAATCCGGAAACTCCAGAGCCTCGACAAAAAGGGTCTCAGCCCGATCTAGCAGCCCGGCAGCAAGATAATCACGCGCCAACTCCATCAACGCAGCCGCACGCTGCTCGGGTGCCAGAGAAGGCCGCGCTATTAAGTTCTGATGTATTCGTACGGCGCGATCTGCCTCTCCGCGCCGCCGAAAGAGATTACCAAGGGTCAGATGCGTCTCGACCGTGTCCTCATCCAGCTCCACCATGCGGGTGAAAACCTCAATGGCTCGGTCGGGCTGTTCATTCAGCAGGTAGTTCAGCCCCTGAAAATAATCCTTGGAGAATGCCAGTCGCCCCGGCCCAGATCGGCGCATCGCACGCTGTCCAGCCCACCAGCCGGATAGGGCTGCCAACGGAAGCAGCAGCCAGAGCAGATGAATCATATTCAGAAGTTGTTCCGAATTGGCAGCTTGCGCAACTCGGAGAGCTCCTCGCGCGTTGAGTTCACCTCACGGCGCAGACGAGCCAGCGCCCAACGCTGCCTGAGGACAACCCCGGCCATCACCGACAACCCCAGCACTACGCCAACGGCAAAGGCAATGACTAACCAAAGAGAGAGGGGTAATGTCAGTGCGCCGAAATAAAAATCAAGGCCAACGGGGTTGGGATTGAGCATTGCAAAGCTCAGGCCGATCACAATGACGATCAACGCGAAGAGCAGAGCAACAATCCGTTTCATTTTTCTCCCTGACCGCTCTGACGCCCTTGATCGACCCGCTCGCGCATTTCCTTACCAGGCTTGAAATGCGGCACATGTTTGCCAGGCAGGGAGACTGCCTCACCGGTTTTGGGATTACGCCCAATACGCGGTGGACGGTGATGCAATGAGAAGCTCCCAAACCCGCGAATCTCTATGCGCTCGCCGCTTGCCAGCGCCTCGCTCATTTGCTCGAGCAAGGTTTTGACCGCGAGCTCTACATCCCGCTGCGGCAAGTGCTGCTGCTTTTCAGCAATTAATTCAATGAGTTCAGACTTTGTCATCGACACGTATTCCAGATCAGGCTTGGCAAACCGGCCGTGCCGCTCAACGCGGTCACGGCCAGTTGCCTACAGCGCCGGGTCATTCGTCCTCGTTGTCACGACCTGCCATCTGCTCTTTGAGCAGATCACCCAGTGCGGTCGTGCCGGCGGTACCGGTGCTGCCATAGCCTTCCACGGCTTCACGCTCGTCCTGCTGGTCCTTAGCACGGACCGAAAGACTGATCATGCGGTTGCGACGGTCGATTGCCATGAATTTGGCCTCAACCGAATCACCTTCCTTGACCAACGTCCGAGCGTCTTCCACCCGTTCCTGCGCAAGATCAGCGGCACGAATGTAGCCCTGAACCTCATCGCCAAGGTCAACCGTCACACCTTTAGCATCAACTTCCGCAGCCGTACCGGTGATGACGGTGCCTTTCGGGTTGCTCGCGGCCCACTGTGAGACCGGATCCTGCGCCAGCTGCTTGATGCCCAAACTGATGCGCTCACGCTCTGGATCCACTGACAGGACAACCGCCTCGACTTCCTCGCCTTTCTGGAAATCACGGATCGACTCTTCCCCGGCATCACCCCAGGAGAGATCAGACAAATGAACGAGGCCGTCGATGCCGCCGTCGAGGCCAACAAAGATGCCGAAGTCGGTGATCGATTTGATTGCACCGGTGACGCGGTCACCCTTGTTATGGGTGGCGGCGAATTCATCCCACGGGTTGGGCTGGCATTGCTTCATACCCAGCGAAATACGACGACGCTCTTCATCGATATCGAGGATCATCACCTCAACCTCATCGCCGATGGAGACCATCTTCGCCGGGTTGACGTTTTTGTTGGTCCAATCCATCTCAGAGACGTGGACCAGACCCTCAACACCCTCTTCTATCTCAACAAACGAGCCGTAGTCGGTGATGTTGGTGACTTTGCCAACCACGCGGGCACCCTCTGGGTAACGCGCGGCAATGGCCTCCCACGGATCCTCGCCCAGCTGTTTGAGGCCCAGCGAGACGCGGTTACGCTCACGATCGAACTTGAGCACTTTGACCTTGATCTCTTGGCCGACATCCACCACTTCGGAGGGATGCTTGACGCGACGCCAGGCCATATCGGTGATGTGCAGCAGCCCATCGATACCACCAAGATCCACAAACGCACCGTAATCGGTGAGATTCTTGATAATGCCAGTGATTTCCTGGCCTTCCTGGAGTTTCTCAAGCAGCTCTTCGCGCTCTGCGCTGTACTCTTCTTCCACCACCGCGCGGCGAGACACCACAACGTTATTGCGACGCGCATCGAGCTTGATGACCTTAAACTCAAGATCCTTGCCTTCGAGATAAGTGGTATCCCGAACCGGGCGAATATCCACCAGTGACCCTGGCAGGAAGGCTCGAATATGACCAAGATCGACAGTGAAACCACCTTTGACCTTGCCACTGATCTGACCGTTTACCGTCTCGGATCCCTCATAAGCGGCCTCAAGCACACGCCAGGCCTTAGCCCGTTTGGCTTTTTCACGGGAGAGTCGGGTCTCGCCACCACCATCTTCGACTGCATCCAGGGCCACTTCCACTTCGTCGCCGACATTGACTTCGACGTTGCCGTCTTCATCAGTGAACTGCCGAAGGGGAATGACGGCCTCGGATTTGAGTCCGGCGTTAACGATGACGTCTTCACCGTCAATGGCAACAACCTGAGCATTGACGATGGAGCCCGGGCGCATATCGGTCTGCGCAAGGCTCTGTTCAAAGAGTTCTGCAAAGCTTTCGCTCATGAGTGAATTAGATCCGGGATCGAAAAACGATCCAGTTGTATGTGTATCAACAGCGGACTGATGCCAGCCCACCCCCAATTTATTGACAATCAAGAACCGCCAGGCGGTGATCCATGATCGCTTCAATTACCGCATCCACTGACAGCGTCGTAGAATCGATAATGATCGCATCGTCCGCTGGCTTCAGTGGCGCGACACGTCTATTCGAGTCACGTTCATCACGCGCTCGGAGCTCCTGCAAAAGATCGGGCAGATTAGCACTGACACCCTGTTGCATCAACTGGTTATGGCGCCTGCGGGCCCTTTCCTCGGCGCTGGCTGTGAGGAAAATCTTCAGTGGCGCATCGGCGAATACCACCGTCCCCATATCACGGCCGTCCGCGACCAAACCCGGCGACTGACGAAAGGCCTTCTGTCTCGCAAGGAGCGCTTCACGAACAGCAGGCACAGCGGCGAGCTCAGACGCCCGCGCGCCGGTTGTTTCCTCTCGTATCGCAGCGGTGACGACTTTGCCATCAAGCAATACTTCACCAGCCAAGTCCCCTGTCACCGGGAAATCAATATCAAGTGCTTTCGCCAGCTGACAGATAGCAGCGGTGTCCTCTGCTGCCAGATCCCGCTGCAAAGTGGCCAGGGCCAGGAGCCGATATATGGCACCGCTATCGAGCAGATGCCATCCCAACTGTTGTGCGATCGCACGGGCAACCGTGCCCTTGCCTGCCCCACCCGGCCCATCAATGGTGATAACCGGCGCAATCGCCATTAGCAAAGCGCCTCAGACACAATGTCGAGTCCGGCGGCCGCGGCCAGCTCCACAAACCCCGGGAACGACGTATCAACCTCAGCGCAGTCATGAATGCAAATCGGACCGTCGGCGATCAAGCCGGCCATGGCAAAAGACATGGCAATACGATGATCACCACGCGCATGCACCTCCCCCCCGTGCAAGCCACCACCAATGATACGAATCCCGTCTGGCAGGGGCTCAACCGCTACGCCTAGTGCCGTCAGGCCCTCGGCCATCACTGCAATGCGGTCACTTTCTTTGACTCTAAGCTCTTCAGCGCCCCGCAAAACCGTCTCACCCTCAGCGCATGCGGCGGCGATAAATAGTGCTGGAAACTCGTCAATGGCAAGCGGTACCAGATCAAGTGGTATCTCAATCCCCTTGAGTCGAGCGGATTTCACATCGATGGTGCCAACGGGCTCTCCGCCCTTTGTCTGCGTTTCCGTGATCTCGATTTCGGCGCCCATTTGCCGAAGGATATCGATAACCCCCGTGCGCGTTGGATTCAGGCCCACATCATGTAGCGTCATTTGTGAGCCAGGCGCAATACTCGCGCCCACTAGGAAAAACGCTGCTGATGAAATATCGGCAGGCACATCAATTGCTCCACCGCGCAATTCACCGCCACCTTGCAGGGCCACCCGACCGTTTGATTGGTCAATGGGATAACCCAAGCCCGCGAGCATGCGCTCGGTGTGGTCGCGGGTGATCGCGGGTTCAGTGACAGTGGTCTCGCCGTCTGCATACAGCCCCGCGAGTAAAACGGCAGACTTCACCTGCGCGCTGGCAACAGGCAGGGCATAGTCGATGCCGTGCAAGCCGCTCACCGGACGAATCTGCAATGGCGCGGTTCCCGCTTGTGTTGTTGTGATGTCGGCGCCCATTGCCGCGAGCGGATCGGTCACCCGCCGCATTGGCCGGCGCATGAGCGACTGATCACCAACCAGTTCGCTGGCAAAGTGTTGCCCAGCCAGCAAACCGGAGAAAAGCCGCATCGACGTGCCTGAATTGCCCAAATCAAGTGGCGCATCACTGGCCCTCAAACCATAAAGACCCACCCCATGAACATGCAGGCGGCCTTGCTCAGGGCCCTCAATGCGAACGCCCAGCGCACGCATCGCAGCAAGGGTGGCCATCGCATCATCACCTTGCAGAAATCCGCTTACCTCGGTCTCTCCCTCGGCGATGGCACCGAGCATCACCGCGCGATGAGAGATGGACTTATCACCCGGCACGCGGCAGGCACCGCTGAGCGCACCACCGGGCTTGACTGTAAATTGCCGCTGCGCTGACATGTGCCTATCTAACCCTCAAACCACTGCAAATGCGCGTCACGGGTACGCTTGGCATTGGCGAAAACCTGCTCAAGCGCCTCACCATCGGCCGCCTCGATAAGTGCCGTTAGCTGTTCGAGATCACGGCGATAATCAGCGAGACAATCCAGTAGTGCGGCGCGATTTCCAAGACAAATGTCCCGCCACATCACCGGGTCGCTTGAGGCAATGCGAGTAAAATCGCGAAAGCCACCAGCGGCATAGCGCAAAACTTCCTCGTGCTCGGGCGAGCGCGCCAACATATCGACCAGCCCGTACGCCAGCAGATGCGGCAGATGGGAGGTCAAAGCGAGCATGTGATCGTGATGCTCGACAGACATATGCACTACCCTCGCACCAGCGATCTGCCAGAGCTGGCCCACTTGCGCCAACGCCGACTCGGTTGTGTGGTCATGGGGTGTAAGAATGACTCGCCGCCCAGTGAACAAAGTCGCAAAGGCGGCTTGGACACCACTGTGCTCAACCCCGGCGATCGGATGTCCTGGCACAAATCCAGAGGGAATCACGCCAAAAACCGACTTAACGTCTTCAAGCACACATCCCTTGGCACTACCCACATCTGTCAAAACGGCCGTCTTTGGGATATGCGGGGCAATTTCCGCAAGCACTGAGCGGACGGCACCGAGCGGCACGCCCAAAACCACCATCTCCGCATTTCGCAGCGCCTCTGACGGATTAGTGGAAAACTGCTCGATTGCCCCTTTATCCACTGCGGTTTGCAGTCGAGTGGCATCGCGGCCAAGGCCAACCAATTCATAACCCGCCTGCGCAGCACGCAGAGCCAAGCCCAATGAACCAGTAATTAGGCCAACACCGACCAGACAGATTCGACGCCTTTCCGTCACACCGTCTTCCTAGGCAACCGACCGGGGATAAGAGCCGAGCACCTTGAGGAGACTGGCGAGTTGCTGCATCTCGCTGAGTGCCCGCTTCATTGTTGGGTCTTCGGCATGCCCCACCAAATCAATGAAGAACACATACTCCCACATACCCTCGGGAGAAGGGCGGGACTCAAGCCGCGTCATATTCAGCCCATAGCGTGCAAGCGGCGCCAGCAATCCGGCAAGACCGCCGGGCCGATCCTCGCGAGCAATCACCAACGATGTCTTATCTTCACCTGTTGGCTCAGGACTCTCTTTGCCCAAAACCAGGAACCGCGTGCTATTAGCCGCGCCATCTTGGATGGCAGAGGCCCGGAGTTGTAGGCCGTAACGCTCGGCTGCTGCATCCGAGGCAATCGCGGCAGCAGTGGCATCATCGGCAGCCAGACGAGCCGCCTCAGCGGTACTGGAGACCGCGATCCGTTCTGCCTTGGGTAAATGGGTATCCAGCCAAAGGCGGCACTGCGCAAGCCCTTGTTGATGCGAATAGACCCGCTCGATGCGCTCAAGATTATCGTGCAGCATCGCCAAGTGATGCACGATCGGTAGCTCCACCTCACCAACAATTTGCAAAGTCGAAGACAGCAAGCGATCGAGCGTATGCGTCACCATCCCCTCGGTGGAGTTCTCAACCGGTACCACCCCATACTCAGCCGCTCCGGACTCGACTTCACGAAATACCGCCTCGATACCATCCAACGGAATCGTCTGGATCGCGTGACCAAAGTGCTTGAGTGTCGCTTCCTGCGTGAAGGTGCCTTGAGGCCCAAGAAAAGCCACCTGCAGGGGCTTTTGCAGGGCCAAACAGGCGGACATGATCTCGCGGAAAAGCCTTGTGATATCGACATCACTGAGCGGGCCCTGATTGGCATCACGGACGCGCCGTAATACCTCTGCCTCACGAGCCGGGCGATAGAAATCACCCCGCTCCCCTGCTGCCTGTTTGGCCGCGGCCACTTCGGCAGCGGCACGAGCACGCTCGTTGACGAGTCTCAGTATCTCGTCGTCGATGCCATCGATCCGTGCCCGTATGGCCTTCAGTGATTCCTCAGTCACAGCAGCTGGCCTCCTGTGCTTAGTCGATGACGCGCACCGACAGGACGCCTTCAATGCCGCGCAGTTTTTCAACCATCTCCGCTGGCAGATGACCGTCGATATCGACAACGCTGTAGGCAAGCTCACCGCGTGATTTGTTGTACATATCCGCGATGTTAAGGCCGGCATCCGCTACGGCCGATGAAATCTGACCCAACATGTTGGGCACATTGGCATTGGCGACGGTCAGACGATCACCGTTGCCGTTACGCGGCAGCACCAATTCAGGGAAATTCACCGAGTTGATGATATTGCCGGTCTCGAGGAAATCCCGCACTTCATCGGCGGCCATAATCGCGCAGTTCTCCTGCGATTCGTTCGTCGACGCACCGATATGCGGCAAGGTGATAACGCCTTCATGCCCCTTCAGGGTTGATGACGGAAAGTCACAAACATAGTTGCGCAGACGTCCATTCTCCAGGGCTTTAATGATGGCTTGCTCATCGACGATGCCGGCACGGGCAAAGTTAAGCAGAATCTGCCCTTCGCGAGCACTGGCAAGCCTTGCGCCATTAATCATCCCACGCGTCTCATCGACTTCCGGGACATGCAAAGTCACCACATCGGCCGCCGCTACTACCTCATCAATGCTGTGCGCGCGGCGCACCCCAGACTCGAGGCTCCAGGCACTGCTCACAGTGATCTGTGGATCATACCCGATGACGTTCATGCCAAGAGCCGAGGCGGCATTGGCAACCCGCACACCAATAGCACCCAGCCCGATGACACCCAACGTGCGCCCCGGCAGCTCCGAGCCAGTGAAGCGCTTTTTCTCGGCCTCGGCCTGCTGATTCATTGCCGCATCATCACCCTCGAGCGAGCGAGCGAAATCCCAGGCAGCACA
This sequence comes from Spiribacter sp., assembly GCA_965658695.1. GTDB lineage: Bacteria > Pseudomonadota > Gammaproteobacteria > Nitrococcales > Nitrococcaceae > Spiribacter. The sequence continues at coordinate 16,513 of CBFHTR010000009.1, read as the reverse complement.
GATATTGCGCGAGGCAATCAGCATGCCTGCCAAAACCAGTTCTTTTACCGCATTGGCGTTAGCACCCGGTGCGTTAAATACGGGAACGCCCCGTGCACTCATGGCATCGACCGGAATATTGTTAACCCCCGCCCCGGCGCGCCCCACCGCCTTGAGTGACTCTGGAATCTCCCAGTCATGGAGCTTTGCCGAGCGCAACAGCACGGCGTCCGGCTGTGCGATTTCTGAGGAGATTTCAAATCGATCACGGGGGAATCGATCCAGGCCCTTGGCCGAAATATTGTTAAAAGTCAGTATCTTATGCATATTAATTTTAGCCGTTGCGTCGCTCAAAATCCGCCATGAAATCAATCAGGGCATCGACCCCTGATTCCGGCATGGCATTGTAAATACTGGCCCGCATACCCCCAACGGAACGGTGTCCTTTCAGCGTATGCAAGCCGGCGGCCTGCGCCTCACTGAGGAAAGCGGCATCGAGGCTGTCATCGGCCAGTACGAAAGGCACGTTCATCAAAGACCGTGCCGCTGGCGCCACCGGATTGCGGTAGAAGCTGGAGTTATCAATGGCCGCATACAGCTTGCCGGCCTTACGCGCATTTCGCTCAGCCATTGCTGAGAGGCCACCCTCACGCTTGAGCCACTGAAATACCAGCCCTGCGATATACCAGCTGTAGGTGGCAGGCGTGTTGAGCATCGAATCCGCATCAGCTTGAGCCTGATAATGCCAAATGGATGGAGTCTGCTGGCTTGCACGATCGAGAAGATCCTCGCGCACAATCACGACCGTTAGGCCAGCGGGGCCATAGTTTTTCTGTGCACCGGCATAAATGACACCAAACTTTGAGACATCAACCGGCCGGGAGAGAAAATTCGAAGACATATCGCTGACAAGCGGCACATCGTGACCGGTAACCGGCACGGAATGAAATTCAACACCACTAATCGTCTCATTCGCGCAGTAATGCAGGTATGCCGCCTTTGGGTCGCAATGCCATTCGGCCTCGGCCGGAATTGACATGGGATCTTTGGCGCCCTCAGCAACTACATTGACGCGCGAGGCATATTTACCAGCCTCAGCAATGGCCTTTTTTGACCAGCTGCCGGTATTGACGTAGTCCACAGTACTGGCGTTGCCCAACAGATTAAGCGGCACGGCTGCGAACTGCGCCGTTGCCCCGCCTTGCAGGAAAAGCACGCGATAGTTATCCGGCACTGCCAAGAGCTCTCGCAGATCTGATTCTGCCTGCTCGGCAATGCTGACGAAGGCCTTACCACGATGGCTCATTTCCATGACCGACATGCCAGTGCCCTGCCAGTCGAGCATCTCATCAGCAGCCTGTTGCAGAACGGCTTCCGGCAACGTGGCCGGTCCAGCGCTAAAGTTATAAACACGCGACATCATTGCGCTCCAGAATTACTCATCATCAATTTCTGTATCCTGCTCCTCGCCCAGCGCCTCAACTCTGGCCATGCCAACGAGCTTTTCGTCCTCGGCCAGCGTAATGAGCTTCACACCTTGTGTATTGCGCCCCAGCACTGAGACCTCGGCCGCCCGGGTCCGAACCAGGGTCCCGCCATTGGAGATGAGCATAAGTTCATCTTCGTCAGTGACCTGAATGGCCCCAACGACTGCCCCATTGCGCTCCGAAGTCTGAATGGCAATAACGCCCATTCCTCCGCGACCTCGAAGTGGATAATCTTCCACCACCGTGCGTTTGCCATAACCATTTTCGGTCACGGTCAGCACATGTCCGTCGCCTATAATCAGGCATTGAATAACCGCCTGACCCGGGCCTAACCGCACACCGCGCACACCAGCGGCGGTACGCCCCATTGGCCGAACCAGAGACTCATCAAACCGAATGGCCTTGCCCGCATCGGTAAAGAGCATGATCTGACTCTGACCATTGGTGACACCAACATTCACCAGACCATCATCATCACTGAGGTTGACCGCAATAATGCCGCTCGAGCGCGGGCGAGAGAAATGCGACAACGGCGTCTTTTTCACCGTTCCATGGCGAGTAGCCATGAACACAAAGTGATCACCAGTAAATTCGCTCACTGGCAGCACTGCATTGATCCGCTCCTCATCCTCCAGCGGCAGAAGGTTGACGATGGGCTTGCCGCGAGAGCCACGGCTGCCCTGCGGCAACTCGTAGACCTTGAGCCAGTAGCATTTGCCGCGACTGGAGAAACACAACAGCGTGTCATGGGTATTAGCAACCCAGAGCTTGTCGATGAAGTCTTCTTCGCGCATGCGCGTCGCCGCCTTGCCTTTACCTCCGCGACGCTGTGCCTGGTAGGTGTCTACTGGCTGAATTTTGGCATAGCCTTCATGCGAGAGGGTGACTACGACATCCTGTTGCGGGATGAGATCTTCCATCGAAAGATCGAGACGGTTCTCAAGGATCTCCGACTGGCGATCATCACCATAGCGATCACGGATATCGATAAGCTCATCGCGGATGACCCGCATCAGCCTCTCGCTACTGCCAAGGATATCCAGCAGATCAGCAATGGCTTCGAGGATCTCCCGGTATTCCTCGACTATTTTGTCCTGCTCGAGACCGGTGAGGCGATGCAGGCGCAGTTCCAGAATTGCCTGAGCCTGCGAATCGGTGAGTCGATAACCCTGACCCACCAGACCAACGCTGCCATCCAGGCCTTCCGGACGGGATGCCTCCGAACCAGCCCGTGCCAGCATGTCGCTGACCACACCCGGTGCCCAATCCCGCGCTACTAAGGCGGTACGCGCATCGGCCGCTGTTGGGGACGCCTTGATCAGGGCGATCACCTCATCGATATTGGCCAGCGCTACCGCAAGCCCCTCGAGCACATGCGCCCGATCACGCGCCTTACGCAGCTCATAAACCGTACGTCGGGTCACCACCTCTCGCCGATGGCTGATAAAAGCCTCGAGCACGTCTTTGAGGTTGTGCTGCTTGGGCTGCCCCTCATGCAGGGCCACCATGTTGATGCCAAAGACCGTCTGTAGCTGTGTCTGCTGGTAGAGGTTGTTCAGAATAACCTCTGGCACTTCACCGCGGCGCAGCTCAATCACCATGCGGATACCGTCTTTATCCGACTCATCCCGCAGTTCGGTGATGCCCTCGATGCGCTTTTCCTTGACCAGCTCAGCGATTTTCTCCAACAGCCGGGCCTTGTTGACCTGATACGGCAGCTCATTGACGATGATGCTGACCTTGCCATTGGATGAGTCTTCTTCAAAGCTGCAGCGCGACCGCATAACCATGCGACCACGGCCGGTGCGATAGGCTTCGCGAATACCCTCGACACCATTGATGATGCCACGCGTTGGCAAATCCGGACCGGGGATGTACTCCATGAGCTGCTCAATATCGAGACTGTCATCATCGATCAGAGCAACACAGGCGTTAACGACTTCGCGCAGGTTGTGCGGCGGCACATTGGTGGCCATTCCCACCGCGATACCGGCGCCACCATTGACCAAAAAGTTCGGGACGCGGGTTGGCAGCACCTGCGGCTCCTGCTCGGAGCCATCGTAGTTGTCGACGAAATCAACCGTTTCTTTGTCGATATCCGCCAGCAGCTCGTGCGCGATCCGCGCCATGCGCACCTCGGTGTAGCGCATGGCAGCGGCGTTATCGCCGTCGATGGAGCCGAAATTACCCTGCCCGTCAACGAGCAAGTAGCGCATGGAGAAGTCCTGCGCCATTCGTACGATGGTGTCGTAAACGGCGGTGTCGCCATGGGGGTGATATTTACCAATCACATCACCAACAACACGGGCCGATTTTTTATAGGGCTTGTTCCAATCGTTGCCGAGCTCACGCATGGCGTAGAGCACTCGCCGATGGACAGGCTTGAGTCCGTCTCTGACATCCGGCAATGCACGGCCGACGATGACGCTCATGGCATAGTCCAAATAGGACTGCCGCATCTCGTCTTCTAGATTGACGGGGAGAATTTCCTTAGCAACGCTGGACATGGATGAGGGTCTCGACTCTCACGAAAGGAAAAAATATCAATTGGTTATGATATCACGGTGCCCGCAGCCGGGCACCGTCCATCTGCCAATTACTCGGCGTTCACGCGACGGGCCTGCTCAACCACAACGGGAGTCAGCGGAACATCCGCCATCCCGTTTTTGCGGCCGGTCTCGCCAGCGGCAATCCGATCAACCACGTCCATGCCCTCAACAACCCGACCGAACACCGCGTAGCCAAAGTCGCGCTCGCCATGGTCGAGAAACGGATTATCGGCAAGATTCATAAAAAACTGCGAGGTTGCGCTGTCACGCACCTGTGTTCTGGCCATAGATAGCGTTCCCCGGAGATTATCCATGCCGTTATCGGCCTCGTTGACAATCGGATCGCGAGTGGGCTTCTGCTGCATCTGCTCATTAAAACCACCCCCCTGGATCACGAATCCGGGAATCACGCGATGGAAGATGGTGCCGTTATAGAAGCCGTCCTCAATGTAAGTGAGGAAGTTCTCAACCGAGACCGGCGCCTGCTCAGCAAAAAGCTCGATGTGAATATCGCCCTCCGTGGTCTCAAAGACAACACGCGGGTTCTCGGCACTGGCAACTCCAGCACCAATTGCTGCGGCCAGAGACAAACCAAGCGGTAGAATCTTCATGCAAAAGCCTCCTTGAATAATAATCCGACATTGTCGCATAAACCGAAGCCATCGACGGTGAGCAAATAACGACTGCGTGATAGGCTTTAGGGTGTTTAATCATCGCATGGACAGAACGAGCGCATGTCAGGCCAAAACGCCAACCCGGCGGAACTTGCGAAATTTGATCAGGACGCCAGCAGTTGGTGGGACCCAGCCGGGCCTTTCGCCCCTTTGCACGCAATCAATCCCCTTCGTCTGCAATATATCGATCAACAGGCGGGGCCACTAAAAGGGCTTCGCATTGCGGACATTGGCTGTGGTGGCGGAATACTCGCCGAAGCCATGGCACTTCAGGGTGCAGAAGTCACGGCGATTGACCTTGCCGGGGAGAGTCTGGAGGTTGCCCGACTGCACGCGCTGGCCTCAGGCGTTTCCATTAACTACCGACTGATGAGCGCAGAGCAACTGGCTGATGAGGCAGCCGGTCGGTTTGACGTGGTCACCTGCCTTGAGCTGCTTGAACATGTCCCAGACCCAGCAGCCATTATCCAGGCCTGTGCACGCATCGCTCGACCCAATGGCAATCTTTTCTTCTCCACCATCAATCGCAATGCTAAGGCCTGGATGATGGCTATTGTTGGCGCCGAATACGTCCTCAAGCTTCTGCCACGCGGCACTCATGATGCGCGGGCTTTCATTCAACCGGCAGAGCTCGCTCGCTGGTCGCGCCAAGCGGGTTTGCAGCACTTAGATATGACCGGTCTGCACTACAACCCCGTCACGCGGCAATACCGGCTTGGCGGGGATACTCAAGTGAATTACTTGATGCACGCAAGGCGCACGGAGGGGCCATGAGGCCATTGGGCAAAGCGAAAGGATTGCTGTTTGACCTCGACGGGACTCTATTCGATACCGCACCCGATCTGATCGATAGTTTAAATGTCGTGTTGGCAGAACAGAATTTGCCGCCCAAACCGGCACATGATCTGGCCAATTCAGTAGGCCACGGCAGTGCGCCGATGATCGCAAGGGCATTTAATCTGGCGACTAATAACCCACGTTTTGAGCCCCTGCGCGAGCGGTTTGTTGAGGCCTACAGCGAACGAATCTGCATCCGCACCACCGCCTTTGATGGCATTGAGGCGCTGCTCGGCGCGCTGGATCTTGCAGCAGTGCCCTGGGGCATTGTGACCAACAAGCCGGGTTGGCTGACGCGCCCACTCATCGCAGAGCTTGGCTACAGCGAACGACCCGTTTGCGTGGTGACCGGAGATGACATGTCTCTGCGCAAACCCCACCCGCATCAGGTTATCGAAGGCTGCCGCCGACTCGACCTACCACCGGCGGACTGCCTGGTCATCGGCGATGCCGAGCGGGACATCCAAGCCGGACGCAGTGCCGGGACAATCACTCTGGCCGCACTTTGGGGGTACCTCTGCGGTGATGACCACGCCAGCCGCTGGGGGGCCGATGGTTTAGTCGAGCAGCCCGACGACATACTGCACTGGGTGGCCAACTAAACAATGGAGGCTTTGGATTACTGTCGGCAAAAAGCCGCACCAGATGGCTCCAGCCTGTATTACGCGCTGCTATTTGCTCCCCCCGCGCAGAAGACGGCTCTCACCGCGCTCGCCGCCTACCGGGCCGAGATCCTCGAAATACCACGCGAAGTCAGTGACCCCGGCGTTGGCGCGGTTAAAGTGAACTGGTGGCGTGAGGAGCTTCAACGACTGCGCGAGGGCCGGTCGCGACACCCCATCACTCTGGCACTGCAATCCTCACTGCCGGCAGAGCAGCTCGCCTCCGATTCCTTGGATGGTGTTATCGAAGCCTGTGAAATGGATCTGGAATACGGCCGCTATCCGACGCTGCGTGAGCTCACGCTCTACTGCCATCGCGCCGGCGGTGGCATTGCCGATATGGCATGGCGTCTGGGCGCTGAGACCGGCGCAGATGCGGCAGCGTTTGCCCATGATCTGGCCATGGGGCTGGAGCTTGTTCGCATGATCCGTCATCTACGCAGGGATCTGCTCGCAGGTCGCGTTTACATCCCTGAAGATGAGCTGCTGGGAGCAGGACTTGACGCTGATTCACTCATGAGCACAGCAGCGAATGAGGCACGAAGCGGGCTCATCTCGCGCCAGGCTCAACGTGCCAGACATTTTCTTGACAGTGCCATCGGCCACTTACCACCGCCGGTGCGATCAACGCAGCGCTATGGCCTGATACTCGCGGTGCTCTACCGCGACTGGCTCGATGCACTGGCGCGGGATAACTACCCAGTACTCGAGCGTCAACATCATCTCACGCCGTTGCGTAAGTTCTATCGTGCCTGGTTAACCGCCTGGCGACCGAGCCGGGTTAAACCGGGCCCCAAGGAAATCTCGACATGACTGCAACACTTCACATCCGACCACCCAAGAACCCGGTCCACTTAGATAACCAGCGCATTCTGATCACTGGTGCCGGTGGCAGTCTCGGCGCTGAATTTGCCGAACAAGCGGCTGCAGCCGGTGCCGAGCTGGTACTGCTCGATCGCGACATAAAAGCGTTGGAAAAACTGCACGATGACATCGAAGCCAACGGCTATGCTCAGCCTGCCCTGTATCCACTGGATCTGATGGGGGCGTCACCGGATGACTTCGCTGAACTCGCCCATCGCCTGCAGGAATCTCTGGGAGGGCTCGATGCATTAGTTCACGCTGCCGCTGATATCGGCGAGCCAGCGCCATTGGCCTTATATGAACCACAGGCCTGGCTTAAATGCTTGCACGTCAACCTCAATGCCGCCTTTCTCCTCACCCAGGCCCTGTTGCCACTTTTGCGTGAGAACGAGGGCCGGGTTATTTACGTCAGCGACGGCTGCGGACGCGAGGGTCAGGCCGCAATGGGGGCCTATGGCGTTAGCAAATGGGCGGTTGAGGGCTTAATGGCTACATTAGCGGCAGAGCATTCAGCGGCGAATCCAATCCTCACCTGCAGTATTGACCCTGGCCCTCTGCGCAGCAGGTTGCGACGGCAGCTTTTTGCCGGAGAAATGGCAGATGAGGCGCCCACACCGAGGGCAGCTGGCAGCGGCCTGCTCGCGTTACTGGACCCCACGCAACCGCCAGTCAATGGCGGACGCTATCAACTCGAGCGCGAACAGATGTAGCATGCTTGTAGGATTACCCCTGTAGCTGCGAGCATGCTGCAGTTCGCTTAACACATCGGAGAAGAACAACATGGGATTTGCCTTATCGTCCATGCAGGTGCGAAGCGGTGCATTTGCCGCTCATCAGCCCATACCGGTCCGGCATACCGGCGATGGTGATGATATTGCGCCGCCCATTCATTGGACTGGCGTCCCAGAGGGTACCCAAGGCTTTGCGGTAATCTGTCACGACCCGGACGCGCCATTGGTCAGTCCTGGCAGCTATGGGTTTGTGCATTGGGTGTATTACAACATCCCGGGTGATGTAACCTCGCTCGAAGAAGGCAGCGAGGCTTACACCAACGGCGTCACCGACTTTGGCAAGCAGGTCTATGGCGGCCCGATGCCCCCGGAGGGACATGGCGTCCATCATTATTATTTCTGGGTGCTGGCACTGGACCAAGCACTCAACCTGGAACCCGGCCTCACGCTCTGGCAGTTCTTGGACCAAGTCGAGCCGCATGTCATTGGCATGAACCGACTCATCGGCACCTACGAGCGCTAAACACCAGCTTTGGCATACTCACACAGGCTGGATAACGGACAATCAGGGCAGCGCGGCTGGCGTGGCCGGCAGTAATGTTTGCCCGTGTTGACGATTAACGCATGATATTCAGCGTAAATGCCTGCCCTCTTGGGCAGGCCGGCGTGAAAATAATCCTGCAAATCCTCGTAGTTGATTGACTCCGCAATCGCACCAACGCGCGAGAAAATGCGACGCGTGTAAGCGTCCACCACAAACACCGGCCGATCGAGCCCGTAGAGCAAGATGTCATCCACGCTCTCCGGCCCCAGCCCTTTGACCGCTAATAAGCGCTCTCGAAGTTCGGCCGTCTCCATCTGCTGGACGCCCTCTTCACCGCCCAACTCCACCCAGGCCTGGCAAGCTGCGGTCAAGCGTTGGGCCTTGACGTTGTAGTACCCACTGGGGCGCAGGCAATCGCGCAAGACATCGCTTGGCGCGGACAGGATAGCTTCGGGCGTGAGTAGGCTCTGCTCGGCAAGCCGCTCAAGCGCCTGCTCGACATTTCGCCAGGCAGCGTTTTGCGTGAGCACCGCACCCACCAGCACCTCAAAGGCGGTCTCGGCAGGCCACCACTGCTGCTCGCCAAAGGTATCGAGCAGATGCTGATAAGCTCTGGCTGGCAGGTTATCGTGAATAGCGTCCACCACGACCTGGCTTTTGCCCTGCGCCGGATTTAGCGCGGCGCTTTTGTGGCGGCTCCACGGGCAGGTCAACCAATTGGCATAGGTGACGAACTTCACCGGCCGTCAGGGCTTGAACCTGCCCCTCTCGCAGCCCCGGCGGCATACTGACAGGCCCGTACTGCACCCGGGTGAGCCGGCTCACCTGAACGCCTTGTGATTCCCACAGGCGCCGGACCAAGCGATTGCGTCCTTCGCGCAAACGCACCCGATACCATTCATTAGCGGCCCTGCCGGTATTGATCACCTCTATCGATTCAAAGGATGCCGGCCCATCATCCAGCGTCACGCCAGCAGTGAGTTGCTTGAGTGTCTCAGGCTCCACCCGACCATAAATGCGTACAGCGTAGTCTCTTGGCAGCTGATGCCGTGGGTGCATCAAGCGGTTGGCAAGTTCGCCATCGGTGGTCAGCAATAGAAGACCGGAAGTATTAATATCTAACCGCCCAACCGCTACCCAGCGCCCTGAGGTCAATTTTGGTAAGCGCGTAAAGACCGTTTTTCGGCCTTCCGGATCCCGTTGGCTGACGACCTCTCCTGTTGGCTTGTGATAAGCGATAACCTGACGCTCGACACCCGCGAGTGCAGCAGCAGGAACCACTCGCCCATCAACACGTATTCGTGCTGAGCTGCCGACACGATCACCAATTGTGGCAATCTTGCCATCCACCTCCACACGACCGGCCTCGATATAGCCTTCCATTACGCGGCGTGAACCTAACCCCGCACGCGCCAGGACTTTTTGTAGCTTCTCCTCACTCATTCGGGACTCTGCACAGGTACTTCGAGATCCAGCTCAGGATGTTCAGGCCCGGGCTCAGCGATCTCCATGAGCGTTGGCAGTTCACTGAGGCTGGAGAGGTTGAAGTAGTCAAGAAAATCTCGCGTCGTTGCAAAAACCGCAGGTCTACCGGGCGCATCCCGGTGACCGGCCACCCGAATCCAACCGCGCTCCTGCAGTGTGCGCATAATCTGACTACTGAGGGCAACACCGCGAATCTCTTCAATTTCACCGCGCGTGATAGGTTGGCGATAAGCAATGATGGCGAGCGTCTCCAATACCGCCCTTGAATAGCGAGTGGGCTTCTCCTCCCAGAGCCTTGATACCCAGGGCGCGTAGGCAGGCGGCACCTGCAGGCGGTAGCCGCTGGCAACCTGGTTTAACTCAACACCACTGCCATCGAGCTGTTGCCGCAACCGACCCAAAGCCGCTTCTACCGCCTTGCGCTCTGGCATCGATTCTTCCGGGAAAATGCGCTGCAGACGCTCCACAGAAAGCGGCTCTCCAGCCGCCAGAAGGGCCGCGTGCAGAATATGCTCCAGCGCCGGCTCAGTCATACAACCGCCCCTTCATTCTCCGCCATCAGCTCGCCACTGCGAAGATACAGCGGTGCGAAAGGTTCAGCCTGTACCAGTTCAACCAACGCCGCCTTGAGCAGCTCAAGAATGGCAAGAAATGTCACCACCACACCGGCTCTTCCTTCTTCGGCCCGCAGCAAATCCGTTAATGCCAGAAATCGCTCACCATCAAGCCGCGCCAGGGTATCGCTCATCCGCTCTCGCACCGATAGTGCCTCTCGCTGTATTTGATGGTGCGAGAACATCTGCGCACGCTCAAGCACTTCGGCAAAGGCGGCCAGTAATTCCGCAAGATCAACCTGCGGCGCACGGCTCGCGAGTTGAAGCGGCGGCGCGGCGGCTGAGACCGGAAAGACATCACGAGCAATTCGAGGCAACGCGTCTAAATCCTGACCGGCGTCTTTAAACTGCTCGTACTCACGCAAACGTCGAACCAATTCAGCACGCGGATCATGCTCCTCGTCATCATCGACGGCAGGCGGACGTGGCAAGAGCATGCGAGATTTAATTTCTGCGAGCATTGCCGCCATCACCAGATACTCTGCGGCAAGCTCTAGGCGCAGATCCTTCATGAGATCGACGTAAGACATGTACTGACGCGTAATTTCGGCAATCGGGATATCCAGAATGTCGAGGTTCTGGCGCCGTATCAGATACAAAAGCAAATCAAGGGGACCTTCAAAGGTCTCGAGGAAAACCTCCAATGCATCCGGTGGGATATAAAGATCCCGCGGCAGCTCGGCAAACGGCTCGCCCCTAACCGTTGCCACCACCTCTTGGGCGAGAAGCTCACCAGCGACGGATTCGCTCATCGCTGCCGGTAATCCAAGCCTATCGCCGAGCGCACATCTTCCATGGTCTCTCGTGCGGCACTTCGTGCCCGATCGCAGCCGTCCTGAATCACCTGTCTGACATATTCCTGATCGGCCTCAAGCGCTTCGGCGCGCTCACGAATGGGCCCCACCTCGGCTTGTACCGAATCAATCAGCGGGCGTTTACATTCCAGACAGCCAATTCCCGCTGACTGACATCCACTGCGCACCCACTCCTGGGTTCCATCATCAGAGTAGACACGGTGCAAATCAAAGACCGGGCATTTTTCCGGGTCACCGGGGTCATTGCGCCGCACGCGAGCCGGGTCAGTGGGCATTGTGCGAATTTTCTGTTCGATATCGGCATCGGATTCGCGCAGCGAGATCGTATTGCCATAGGATTTCGACATTTTCCGGCCATCGAGCCCCGGCATACGGGCAGCTTTGGTGAGCAAGGCCTCCGGCTCAACCAAGACGCTTCGCCCACCTCCTTCAAGGTAGCCGGCGAGCCGCGCTCTATCGGCCATGGTGAGATTTTGTTGCGCCTCCAGTAGCGCCTGCCCCTCCTCCAGTGCCTCGGTATCACCGGCCTCCTGATAACGACGCCTGAGCTCGCGATAGAGCTTGCCTTGCTTTTTACCCATCTTGCCAATGGCCGACTCTGCTTTCTCCTCAAAACCGGGTTCCCGGCCAAAGAGATGATTGAAGCGACGCGCCAGCTCGCGCGTGAGCTCGACGTGGGAGACCTGATCTTCACCGACGGGCACACCGGCGGCGCCATAGATAAGAATGTCAGCGCTCTGCAGCACCGGATAACCGAGGAACCCGTAGGTAGCGAGATCACGCTCGCGCAGCTGTTCAATCTGGTCCTTGTACGTCGGCACACGCTCAAGCCAGCCAAGCGGTGCAATCATCGATAGCAATAAGTGCAGCTCGGCATGCTCTGTCACCCGCGATTGAATAAACAGCGTTGCCAGATTGGGGTTAACACCACAGGCCAGCCAATCCACCACCATGTCCCAGACACTGCGCGAGATAACGCCGCGATCCTCATAGGCGGTGGTCAATGCATGCCAGTCTGCGACAAAGAAATAACAGTCGTGACTCTCCTGCAGCGCAAGCCAGTTGCGCAGCACCCCATGATAGTGGCCAAGATGCAGACGCCCGGTCGGACGCATACCCGAGAGCACCCGATCACCGTGGGCAAGCTTGTGGTTCAAAAGGACCTCCTCAGTTAAGCGGCCATCATAGCCGATCAGGGCTCAAATACACGGGCATCACCCGCCCCATGACGTAACACCTCAGGGGTTTCGCCACTCAAATCAATCACTGTACTGGGCTCAAGCCCACCCGGGCCGGCATCGATAATGCCATCCACTTGATGCCCCAACTGCTCTCGAACCTCCACCGGATCAGTCATCGCTTCGGTGGCGCCTGGTAGCAACAGGGTTGTTGTGGTCAGGGGCTCACCCAGGTGCTCCAGCAGACTTCTGGCCACTGGATGATCCGGCACACGGATACCAATGGTCTTGCGCCTGGCGTGTTGGAGGCGACGGGGCACTTCGGCCGTGGCACGCAATACGAAGGTGTAAGGTCCTGGCGTGTGCGCTTTGAGCGCGCGAAAGGCGGTGTTGTCGACACGGGTATAACTACCGACATCAGACAAGTCGCGGCAAGCCAGCGTGAAATGATGATCATCACCCAGACCGCGTAGCGCACGAATACGATCAAGGGCAGCCTTTTCACCCATTGCACAGCCAAGGGCGTAAGTGGTTCCTGTGGGATACACAATCACTCCACCGTTTTGCACGATTTCGACCGCTCTGGTGATCAGACGCGGCTGCGGTGTCTGTGGGTGGATTTCAAAAAACTGACTCATCATGCCTCCATCCGTGTTTGGGCCTGGCAGTTATGTTAGCGTTTCTCGTCCATGGAGGACGACACACATGTACTACGCCATTATTAGTGAGGATAAAGAAGACAGCCTCTCGGCGCGAATGGGGGCCCGACCCGACCATCTCGCCCGGCTGGAAACCCTGCGCGATGAGGGACGATTGCTGCTGGCAGGGCCACATCCGGGGATTGATGCCGAAGATCCAGGACCGGCGGGATTTACCGGTAGTCTTGTGGTCGCAGAATTTGAGTCGCTGCAGGCCGCACAAGCCTGGGCCGATGCGGATCCATATGTCAGCGCAGGCGTTTATCAGCGTGTTGTAGTTAAACCCTTTAAGCACGTCTTGCCATGAGCGATATTCCAAAATCAGAGCGGCCTGCCATGATTCGCGAGCGCCTTGAGCAAACCTTACCGGTTGAGCAGCTGGACATTATCGACGACAGTCACTTGCATGCTGGCCATGCCGGTGCCCAAGCCGGTGGCGGCCACTATCGCGTTCGCATTGTCAGCCCCGCGTTTGCCGGTGAGAACCGCATTGCAAGGCACCGTCGTGTGTACGCAGCGCTGGGCGATGCCATGCGCAATGACTGTGTCCATGCGCTCAGCATCCAGGCATTGACCCCGGATGAAGTGAATACCCCCCTTTAACCGACAAAGAGAGTCACCGATGAAACTCATCTCGCTGGCACGAGTACTGCCCATTGCCGGATTACTTTTTTGCGCAAGCATCGCGCAAGCACAACTGAACGCTAACGATCAGGTCCTTGCCCGTATTAATGGCGAACCCATTACTGAGCGCGAGCTTGATCAACTGATTGACCAACAGATGCAGGGACAGGCAGAGATTCCTCCGGCCCAGCGCCAGCAGTTCCTGGAAGAAATCATTAATCTCATGCTGCTGGCGCAGGCCGGCGAGCGCGCCGACTTAGACGAGGATCCAACGCTCAAAGCCCAGATCAACAATCACCGGCGCACCGCATTGGCACAGGCATTCGTTCGTGACCTCACCACAACCGAGCCAGTCGCTGAAGCCGACCTGCAAGCGCGCTACGAAGCTGAGTTCACCGCAGAGACACCGCTTGAGTACCGTGCCCGCCACATCCTGGTGAGTGAGCGTGAGCAGGCTAGTGGTGTGATTGAGCGGCTTCAGGAAGGTGAGGATTTTGAAACGCTGGCTCAGCGCTTCTCACAGGATGGCAGTGCCGAGCGCGGCGGCGATCTGGGTTGGTTTGCCCGCGGTGACATGGTCACCCCGTTTGGCGATGCCGTGGCTGAACTAGCCGTTGGCGAGACCACCGAGCAGCCGGTTGAGACGCGTTTTGGCTGGCACGTCATTCGCTTGGATGACACCCGTGAGACTGAGGCGCCGGCTTTTGAGCAGGTCGCAGGAGAGCTACGGATGCGCATCATCAACGAGCGCATTCAAGAACAGCTGGAAAATCTGCGACGTCGCGCAGATATTGACTACGAAGTGAATTGGGCCCGTCCCTAAGCGCCTACCAGGTTTAGCTTATTGCCCGATGAGGCCACAGAAACCGGCCTCATCGAGCAGCTTCACACCGAGCGCCTCGGCGCGATCACGTTTTGAGCCAGGGTCAGCGCCGGTAACCACATAGTCAGTCTTACTGGAGACGCTCGAAGTCACTTTACCGCCCAATGACTCGATCCGCGCCTTGGCCTCATCACGTGTGAATGCCTGCAAAGTGCCGGTCAGCACAAACGTCTGACCGGAGAGCGACTGCTCCGCGGCAGACGTACTCTGCCCTTCCGGCTGCGGCCAATGCACGCCCGATGCGATTAACCCTTCAATCACCTCGCGGTTATGCGACTGCTCGAAAAAACGCCGAATTGACTCTGCCACCACCGGGCCAACATCTGGCACCTCGATCAGCGCCTGCTCATCGGCGTCCATCAGCGCTTTCAACCCAGCGAAATATTGAGCGAGATTCTTTGCTGTCACCTCGCCCACCTGGCTGATTCCAAGGGCATAGAGAAAACGCGCTAGGGTCGTCTCGCGTGAGGCATCGATGGCGTTGATCAAATTTTCCGACGACTTCTCACCCATGCGTTCTAGCCCAAGCAAATCAGCCCGAGTAAGCCGGTAGAGATCAACAACCGTGGCCACGCGCTCGCGCTCAACCAGCTGTTCAATGAGTTTCTCGCCCAAGCCGTCAATATCCATGGCCCGACGCGAGACAAAATGCATGATCGCTCCCATGCGTTGCGCGGCACAGAAAAGCCCGCCCATGCAGCGATGTGCCGCCTCATCATCAATTCGCACGACATCCGAGCCGCAGACCGGGCATTGGGCAGGCATGGACCAAGGCTGCGCCCCTTCTGGCCGTTTGCTGGCGACAACGCTCATCACCTCGGGAATGACATCCCCTGCACGACGGATCATCACCGTATCTCCCACACGGACATCCTTACGATTAACCTCGTCAAGGTTATGCAAGGTCGCACGACTGACCGTAACGCCACCCACCTCCACCGGGGAGAGTGCCGCCACCGGGGTAATGACGCCCGTCCGGCCCACCGATGGGATGATGTCCTCAAGCACGGTGGTGGCCTCACGGGCAGGCAGTTTGTGCGCCAACGCCCAACGCGGCGCTCTGGCTGTGGAGCCGAGCTGGTCCCAGGCATTGCGGTCATTAACTTTGTACACCGCGCCATCGATTTCGTAGTCCAACTGATCACGCGCCTCAACAAGCTCATCATGATAGGTAAGGCAGCCGCCCGCGCCCTCCAGCAATTGAACCCGATCGTTGATGAGAAACCCCCACTCCTTGAGTGTCTGCAAAACTTCTTGGTGTGTCTGCGCGATGGGCTCGCTGCTGTCACCAATACCAAAGGCAAACATCGTCAGCGGCCGACGCGCAGTAATACGCGAGTCGAGCTGACGCAAACTGCCGGCAGCTGCGTTGCGTGGGTTGGCAAAGGGCCGCTCCTCGCGCGCAAGCCGTTGTTGGTTTAGGCGCTCAAAATCCTGATGACGGATCACGACCTCGCCGCGGACCTCAAGACGGGCCGGTGGTTTGTCGGTGCGAAGTGACAGCGGAATGCTGCCGATTGTACGAGCGTTGGCGGTAATGTCTTCCCCGACTTCACCGTCGCCGCGAGTGGCCGCCTCGGCCAGCTCGCCATCAACGTAGTGCAGGTTGATTGAGGTGCCATCCAATTTTGGCTCGCCGACATACTCCACCGCGTCAACGCCCAGGGACTCTCTGATTCGGCGGTCAAAGTCCTCGACATCCTCAGGGTCAAACGCATTAGCCAGCGATTGCATCGGACGGTCGTGACGGGATTCCGCGAATTCGCCCAATGGCGCTGCCCCAACACGCTGAGTTGGTGAGGATGGCGTTTTCAGCGCCGGATGCTCTTGCTCGAGCGCCTGGAGCTCTGCCATGAGCTGATCGTATTCAACATCCGAGATTTCAGGGT
>CBFHTR010000008.1:0-55775 GCA_965658695.1 Spiribacter sp. | reverse complement strand
GAAGCCGGGGCCGAAGCGCCTGAATCCGCGCTGGCATTGGTGGATGCGCTTGAAATCCGTGTACCGATGGCAGGGCTCATCGATAAGGAAGCCGAACTTGCCCGACTCGATAAAGAGCAAAAGCGCCTGAGCGATGACATAACCCGGACTCAGGGCAAACTGGATAATGAAGCCTTTGTCAGTCGGGCACCCGCGCAGGTGGTTGAGCGCGAGCGCGAAAAACTAGCCGAGGCCCAGTCAGCCCTTGCCCGTATCGATGAGCAGATTGATAAAATCAAAGCGCTCTAGCGACCGACATCCCACCAGGTCTGGCCGTTAATGCTGAGCTCGCCGCCCGAGAGATTCACTCGGGCGCGTAGCTGATCGGCATCGCGACGCAAAATACCAAAGCCCTCAAGCTGTCGGGCCCACATCTGTTGTTCCATGGGCAATACATCCACCAGGGCGGCATCAACACCGGCTTGAGCCTCCACCGCCAGCGAGCGCATCAGCGGCATGCCGGTGACGCCGGCGCGCAGCTGCTGGGCAAGCCTGGGGTCAATCACCATATCGGCTGATGCACTCAACCCCTGCCCGGCAATGGATTCGATGCGAAGCCGCGAGAGACCTAAGCTGGCGCCATTGGCCAGCAAATCGGCCAGTGCCGCCTGACCGGCCGCGCCATCGACAGCGCCGGACTCCATTGCTTGCGCCAAACGCGAGAAGGCAAGCAGCGCCTCCGGTTCTAGGCCCGCAATGTTCAGCGCAAACTCACCACGCGTGGTGGGCAGCTCGGGGATCAGTAACGCCTGCCAGTCAACCGCTAGCTGCCCTGCCACCTGCCCTGCCTGCGTCAACTCACTATTGCCCTGCATAACAAAACCAGTGAGCTCAAGCGGCTGCGCTGAGGGCTGCTCCACACGGGCTAGGTCCAGGCTCAAGCGGCTTTGACCAATCCAGACGCCATCGAAAATTGTCCCGGCAACCAACTGCCCGTCCATGCCCGCACTCAATCCTTCGGCGCGCACAGCCGCCTGATCTCGCTCAGAGCGAACCACCAACCCGGGCCACTCGAGGGCTGTTGTGAGTTGCTCATCGCTACTGCCGTAGTCAGCGCTAAAGCGAATAGGCTCAAGGGTCAAAGTGATTTCTTGCAAGGGATCAATCATGCCAGACAATCGGTCAGTCTCAAGCACCAGCGATTGCGTATCGAGCCCGATATCGCCCTGCAGGCGGATTGACTCTTCGTCACCCCCCAATTGAGTGACCAGCGCGGCCGCCGCGCCTTGTGGGCGCAAAAAACCAGAGAAGTGAATGCCGGTTACGCCATGGCGGAGTGTTTGATCGAGGAGAAACTCCACCGGCCCATCCGGTAGTTTCATGGCTCGACGCCACGGCCTTGGCAGCGCTGTTTCCGGCAGCGTAATCAATGTCTGCGTCTGAGTGCTGAATAGCGCGCGATCATAGGTAATCACCGCCGCTCGCGCCGGTGGGCCGATTGCCGCGTCAAGCTCGGCATCCAGCAAGGCGACCTGCTCCTTGAACACTCGCTCTGCCTGTATGCCATTAACCACTGGCATGGCCGCGGCCGCCAGACCAGTCAACAAGACAACAGCCACCACTACCCAACGCCAGCTGATCTTCATGCGCCTACTCCGTATTCGTATGAAGTTAGCTTAGCATTTGCCGAGGGCATTCATGTGACGGCATACTCGCGCCTTAAACAATTTAAACCCGTCGCCAGGGGAGTCTTCGGACTGAGAGTGTGCCAAGCGCACAGACCCTGGAACCTGACCCGGATCATACCGGCGGAGGAAGTGCGACATGGCCTTGATCAGCGCGGCCGCCATTGGCGCGGCCCTTATCTTTTTTATCCTGCTGGGACTGCGTGTGCGGCATGCGCAAGGCCTGGATGATTATCTCACCGCCCGAGACAGCCAGACCGGCATCACGCTGGGGCTTTCTTTTCTTGCCTCAGGCATGGGGGCCTGGATTCTGTTTGCGCCACCGGAAGTGGGTGCGTTTGTCGGGCCAATTGCCATTACCGGCTATGCCATTGGATCGGCGCTGCCGTTTGTCATTCTGGCTTGGGCGGGGCCAGCCATCCGCGGGCGTCTGCCTCAGGGTCGCAGTCTGACTGAGTTTGCAGCAGAGCGTTTTGGCAGTGGCTTCCGGCGCTACAGCGCCTTGCTCTCCGTGCTCTACATGCTGTGTTTTCTGGCCGCAGAGCTAACGGCCATCGGCGCGATTACCCAGCTGCTCTCGGGACTGAATGGCAGCGCTGTCATTATCGCCGTGGCGATGGCCACATTGGTGTACACCACAGCCGGCGGCCTGCGTGCCAGCTTGCTGACCGATCGCTGGCAGTCATGGTTATTGCTACTGCTGATTGCCTGGGTGGCGGCTGCTGCCCTCAATCTGCTGCCTGGTGTCACCAGCGCCACTCACCAGACGCCTGCTAATCTGAATTACCCACCCGCAGCGAGTGCGCTGGCCGTGGCGTTGACACTGATTATCGCAGTTACTGCCGCCAACCTCTTTCATCAAGGCTATTGGCAGCGTATCTGGGCGGCCGAGGATACTGGGTCTTTGCGGCGTGCTGCGTTCATCGGTGGCGGATTGACGATCCTGGTGGTGATGATACTCGGTGGCGCGGGCATTCTTGCTGCCTCCCGCGGACTCGATCTTGGCAGCCCACCCATCCCCTTTTTCGCGCTCATCACCGAGGCGCCAGCCTGGATTACCCTGCCGGCGCTGGTCCTCGCGATCACGCTTGTTGCCTCATCGGTGGATACATTGCAAAACGCCCTAGTCTCGCTGGGTGTGAGTGAGAGTGGGGGACGGCTTGGTCTTGTTGGCGCCCGATGGCTCTCGGCGTTGCTGATGCTGCCGGTGGTGTTACTTGCCCTGCAGCAGATCTCGGTATTACGGCTTTTCCTAATCGCCGATCTGTTGTGTGCCACCGCGGTGATTCCGCTGCTCAGTGGCCTAGCGCGCGCGGTATCCACACGCGCTGCCGTCGCCGGGGCAGCTGCCGGTATTATCGGGGCTATTCTGCCGGGCACGCTGGCAACCGGTAGCCTGAGCGCGGGGATACTCGCTGCCAGCTTTCCCGATGCTATTCCAACGCTTGGGCCCTTTGCCGGCGCACTTGCCGCCTCTGGCCTGGCTACCGGTGCCGTAGTGGTGGCTGAGCGCTTTAGCCGACGTTACTAAGCACCAGCTTGACGATCAGCACTAGTGCGACCACAAAAATCACGGTAAACACCAATCCCGCCAGGATGAAATTGGCGGGGCTACCGTGACTAAAATCGCGTTGGCGCGCATCCTCGGTCTGCACACCAAAAGCGGCAGCGGCGGTACTCCACAATGTCTGCCAAAAAGACAGGCGTGGCGGATCTTCTTGGGGCTTTTCAGCGTCGCTCATTCATACGATTCCTTCACATCCACGCGGGTGAGTAACGCTGCACCCGCAACAAACAAAATGATCAGCGCCAGCATCGAGTAGCGCACATCGCCAAACCACACCCCAAGCAGCCCGAATAAGGGCGGCCCGATCAGGGCGGCCGATTTACCCAATAGATTATAAAGCCCGAAGAACTCGCCTGCCCGCTCGGGTGGAATTAATCCGGCATAAAGCGATCGGCTCAGCGACTGCACCCCACCCTGTACCAACCCCACCAGCGCGGCGATGGCATAAAACTCCCAGGCCGATTGGATAAAAGCCGCCCAAATACAAATGCCGATGTAACCGCCAAGTGCGATGAGAATGGCCATGCGCGCGCCAATACGCGTGCCGATGGCGCCCATGGCCAATGCCGCCGGGAACCCGACAAACTGGGTAATGAGCAAGGCAACGATGAGATCATTCTGCTCAAAACCAAGCGCGCGGCCATAGGCCACAGCCATACGAATAGTGGTGCCCACCCCGTCGATATAAAGCCAATAGGCGAGCAGAAAAAGCCACACTGCCCGATGGGCACGCAGATGCCGCAGCGTCTCGATAACCTGGCGAACACCCCCGCGGATGGTAACAACACCGCCGACAACGGCAGTGGGCTCGGGCACGCCGCGCACCAGCGGCAGGGTGAATACCGCCCACCAGACACCGGTGAGAATGAACGCGGCTAGGGCTGCCTGCAGCGGGCCTTCCAGACCAAACCAAGCGGGCTGTAAAACGGCGATAACACAACCAAGATAGAGCAGCCCGCCACCAAGATAGCCCAAGCCAAAGCCAAGGCCTGAGACAAAATGCCGCTCAGCGGGCGCGGCAATGCTCACCAGCAGCGAATCATAGAAAAGATTGGCCGCCATAAAACCCACCGTTGCCAGCATAAAGACAAGGGCGGCCAGCCACCACTGGCCCGCCGGGACAAACCCCAGCACCATGGTGAGCGCAGCGGCTGGCAGGGCAAACAACAGCAAGGAGCGTTTACGCCAACCAGCGCGGTCAGCAAGCGCACCAATCAGTGGCGCAATCGCAATAATCACCAAACTGGCAAGGCCATTGGCCCAACCAAGACGCAAATTAGCCTGCGAGGCAGAGACATCCGCGCTCCAGTAATCCTGAAACAAAATGGGGAAAAAACCGGCGAGAACCACCGTTGCAAATCCAGAGTTTGCCCAGTCATAAAGCGCCCAGGACCAGACCACTCGGCGTGGACGCTTTTGACTATCCATCACCGCCCTGCCGGGGCAACCTCACGCAAGTCATATCGCATGACAAAGGCATCTTCCCGGCCTTGTTCGCAAGGGTAGTAACCCCGACGCCGGCCCACACGACGAAAGCCTAGGCTGCGATAAAGATGCACAGCCGGTTCATTGCTGGGGCGCACTTCCAGGAACACGGACTCAGCACCCAGCTCCTCGGCTCGATCAAGCGCTCGGCTGAGCAGAGATCGCCCCATGCCGCGGTTATGCCAATGAGGGTGGACCGCCAGATTAAGGATATGCGCCTCGCCCGGCCCCATGGCCAAAATGAAATGCCCAACGATACGATCGGTGGCAAGCTGCACCCAGCACTCATAACCGATGCGCAGACAATCACCGAATATGGTGGCCGTCCAGGGATACGCGTAGGCAGATGTCTCCACCGCATGGACGGCCTCGATATCACCCGGGCGCATCGGCCGGAGCACTGGCAAAAAACCTGCAGCATCGGCACTCATGCCGGCTCCTGCAATGCCGCCTGTAGCATCTGTAAGTCTGCCCAGGCCTCGGCCTTGAGCGGCTTTTGCTCAAGCAGTGTCGCCGGATGGTGCGTCACGAGCAGGGCAGCGCCATTGGGTTTAACTTGATGCCACTGCCTGCGCATGGCCGCAACACCGGTTTTTAAACCGCTGAGCTCGGCAGCAGCCTCCTCACCAAAGGCCAAAACGGCTCTAACCGTAGTGGTTTCTTGCGCCGGATATGCCGCGGCCAGATCCAGATTAATCGCCGCTAGCATAGCCCCGAGAAGTTTATGGACAGCCGGCGCGTCCATCTGAGCACCCGCGATTTCCAAGACTGACCCACTGTGACCGGCCGTCAACGGAATATGCAGTCTTTGCACCGATTCAGCGGGTGTCTGGTCGTCGCTCGACTCGACAGCATCGCGCAGCCGCCAAGGCGTGATACCCATGGCGGCCAGCAACCGGTGGCGGCGTGCATCCAGCATGCTCATGCCACCGCCCGTCGGTCAGACGCCTTCGGTCTGAGGGTGGGTGCGCCCGGCGCTGCTACGCAGGCGATTGAGCGCATTCAGATAGGCCTTAGCCGAGGCGATCACGATATCGGTATCTGACCCCTGACCGTTAACCACCCGACCGCCACGCTCCAGGCGAACGGTGACCTCACCCTGGGCATCGGTACCAGTGGTGATGTTGTTGACCGAGTAGAGCAATAGCTCCGCTTTGACATCCAAAATGGCATCGATCGCCTTGAATGCAGCATCAACCGGTCCATCGCCGGCAGCAGAGCTTTTCTTCTCCTCACCGTCGATCTTCAACGTGACATCGGCCACTGGAGTCTCGCCCGTCTCGGAACAGCAACGGAAGGCCACCAGGCTGACGCTCTGCTCTTCCTCGAGCGCGGCAACGGCCTCTGTAGCAAGCGCCTGTAAATCCTCATCAAAAATCTCGTGTTTCTTATCCGCGAGATCTTTAAATCGCTGAAATGCTTCATTGAGCTGCTCGGCGGTATCAAAAGAGATCCCCAGCTCCTCGCAGCGACTGCGAAAGGCGTTTCGCCCGGAATGCTTGCCCAGCACCATGCGATTGGTGCCCCAGCCCACATCCTCAGCGCGCATGATCTCGTAGGTCTCACGGTGTTTGAGCACGCCATCCTGATGGATGCCAGATTCATGGGCGAAGGCATTCACACCCACGATGGCCTTATTCGGCTGCACCTGAAAGCCAGTGATGTTGGAGACCAGCCGCGAGGTGGGCAGGATCTCTCGGGTCTCAATGCGGGTATCGCAGGGGAAGTCATCCTGACGGGTGCGAAGCGCCATGACAATCTCTTCAAGCGCGGCATTGCCGGCACGCTCACCCAGCCCGTTAATGGTGCATTCCACCTGGCGCGCGCCTTCGCGTACCGCAGCCAGTGAATTGGCTACGGCAAGCCCAAGGTCGTTGTGACAATGCACCGACCAAACCGCCTGATCGGAATTGGGTACCCGCTCGCGCAGCTCGCGAATGAGGCCGGCGAACTGTTTGGGCAGGTTGTAACCCACGGTATCGGGGATATTAATGGTGCCCGCACCGGCGGCAATCGCTGCCTCGATAATGCGGCAGAGAAAATCAGGCTCCGAGCGACCGGCATCTTCGGGCGAGAACTCCACATCGTCACAGAGGTTACGCGCCCGCTTCACGGCCATGACAGCACGCTCCACCACCTCATCCGGGCTGAGCTGGAGCTTTTTCTCCATATGCACGGGCGATGTCGCGATGAACGTATGGATCCGCCCAGCTGCTGCGGGCTTGACGGCTTCGCCCGCGCGATCAATGTCTTTTTCGTTGGCACGCGCCAGACCACAGACACGCGCATTCTTGATGGTCTCAGCGACGGCCTTCACCGCCTCGAAATCACCATTACTGGCGGCCGGAAAGCCCGCTTCGATAATATCAACACGCAGTCGCTCCAGGGCCCGGGCAATGCGAATCTTCTCTTCACGCGTCATCGACGCGCCGGGGCTTTGCTCCCCATCGCGAAGTGTGGTGTCGAAAATAATCAAGCGGTCTGCATCGCTCATCGCCTTTTCACCCCTTACCTGCGTTTAACTGCATTCTAACCTGCATGCCGACGTTTGCGACGCTCGCGTCGCCGCAACACCGTCAAAATCGGCCCCGAGCCCATGTACAACAGCGCCAGCCCCAGCAAAACGGTGGGCGGATGTACTGACATCAGTGCCACTGCGAGGACGCCCAGGACCATCACCACAAACGGCACGCGATACCGAAAGTCGATTTCCTTAAAGCTCTCGTAGCGAATATTGCTCACCATGAGGATGCCGGCAAGCGTGGTGATGACAAGCGCTGGAATACCCGCGGGCCAACCACCGAAATTCAGTCGATCACCGGCCCAGACCAGCCCAGCCAGCGTGGCCGCCGCGGCAGGACTCGGCAGCCCTTGGAAATGCCGGCGGCTTTCCGTACCCGATTGGGTATTAAACCGGGCTAGTCGCAGGCCGGCACAAGCGGTGTAGATGAACGCTGCCAGCCATCCCAGCTTACCCAGGACAGCACCCAATTCAGCAAGGTCTTGAAGTGCCCAGAGGTACACCACCAAAGCCGGGGCAATACCAAAGCTGACCATATCCGAAATACTATCGTACTGAACACCAAAGTCGCTTTGGGTATTGGTGAGCCGCGCCACACGCCCATCAAGGCCATCCATAATCATGGCAACAAAAATGGCGATTGCGGCAAGCTCATAGGAACCCGCCTGCGCAGAGACCACCGCATAAAAGCCAAAGAAAAGCGCAAGCGTCGTGATCAGATTGGGGAGCAGATAAATGCCCCGTCGAGGACGGCGTTGTTCAGGCTTGGAATCGCTCATCGCGACCTCAAATACGGATGCGCCGGCCAGACGACCGACGCATCATTATGCACAGCCTTGGCAATTAGTTGCGGCTGCGGTCCACCAGCTGGTTGGCCTTGATCCAGGGCATCATGCCACGCAGCTGCTCACCCACCTGCTCGATGGGATGCTCGGCGGCAATTCGGCGCATAGCCTTTAATTTTGGTGCGCCGGCCTGATTCTCAAGGACAAATTCCTTGGCAAAATCACCGTTCTGAATCTCCCCCAGCAGCTCACGCATGGCCTGGCGGGACTCATCATTAATCACCCGTGGGCCACGTGTGAAATCGCCATACTCCGCGGTATTGGAGATTGAATAGCGCATGTTGGCGATACCACCCTCATAGAGCAGATCGACAATCAGCTTAGTCTCGTGCAAAACCTCAAAATAAGCCATCTCCGGGGCATAACCTGCCTCGGTCAGGGTATCGAAACCGGCCTGAATCAGGGCAGTAATACCGCCGCAGAGCACGGCCTGCTCACCAAAGAGATCGGTCTCAGTCTCTTCACGGAAGCTTGTCTCGATCACACCCGAGCGGGCACCACCATTGGCCGCCGCATAGGACAGCGCAATGTCGCGAGCACGGCCGCTGGCATCCTGATGCACAGCAATCAGACTTGGCACGCCGCCGCCTTCAACATACGTGGAGCGGACCAGATGACCCGGGCCTTTTGGCGCGATCATCACCACATCCATGTCCGGACGCGGCTCGATCTGCTGATAGTGAATATTGAAACCATGGGCAAAGGCGATTACACCGCCTTTTTTCAGGTTATCCACGACATGATCGCGGTAAACCGCAGCCTGATGCTCATCCGGCAGCGTCAGCATCACCAGATCGGCCGCTTTGACGGCATCGGCTACTTCAGCGACTTCAAGGCCAGCGGCTTTGGCTTTCTCGGCACTGGCAGAGCCTGCACGCAGACCCACCACGACGGATACGCCGGATTCCTTAAGGTTATTGGCATGGGCATGGCCCTGTGAGCCATAACCGAGGATGGCCACCTTCATGCCCTGAATGATGGAAAGATCGGCGTCTTTATCGTAGTAAACCTTCATGGCTCCCCCAAAATGAGATGGATTCAAACACGCATTTGCTTATCGCCACGGGCCATGCCGATGACACCGGAGCGGACCACTTCCATCGGGCTTTTATTGGTCAGCAGCTCTAAGAAAGCATCAAGCTTGCGGCTGCGGCCAATCACCTCAATGGTGTAGGTCTTGTCGGTGACATCGACGACACGGGCGTCGAAGATATCGGCCAGTCGCTTGAATTCCTCGCGCGACTCGCTGGATGTGGCCTGGATTTTCACCAGCATAAGCTCACGCTCTATGTGGGCAGCTTCGGTGATATCCATCACCTTGACAACATCAAGGAGCTTGTTGAGCTGTTTTAAAATCTGCTCGACGATCCGCTCATCACCCTGCGTGACCAACGTCATACGCGAGAGCGTGGGGTCATCCGTTGGGGCGACGGTCAGTGAGTCGATATTATAACCTCGGGCCGTAAACAGACCCGCAATGCGACCAAGCGCACCGAACTCGTTCTCAACGAGAATGGAAATGATGTGACGCATACCTGTAACCGCGGCCGAAAGCCGTTCAAGTTACGGCGCGCGGCATTGGGCGTCAAGCGCGCGCGGGGGTGGGCGGCCTGCACACAGTGGGCTAACCTGTGCTGGTTTCGCACCAATTAAGACGCATCAAGGGATAAGAAAACTCATGCGCGCAAGCCGCTTTCCGCTCTTTACCAGCAAAGACACACCGGCAGATGCCGAGATCATCAGCCATCAGCTTATGTTGCGGGCAGGCTTAATTGAGAAGCTGGGCGCCGGACTCTACACCTGGCAGCCACTTGGTCTGCGCGTGCTGCGTCGGGTTGAGCAGGTCGTCCGTGAGGAGATGAATCGCATCGATGCCCTCGAGCTGCTGATGCCGGCTGTGCAACCCGCCGAACTTTGGGAGGAGTCCGGGCGCTGGTCGCTGTATGGCGCCGAGCTGCTGCGAATGCAGGATCGGCATGAGCGTGATTACTGCATCGGCCCCACCCATGAGGAAGTCATCACCGACTATGCCCGGCGCGAAATCAAAAGCTACCGGCAGTTGCCAATGACCTTCTATCAGATCCAGACGAAATTTCGCGATGAAATTCGCCCGCGCTTTGGTGTGATGCGCGCCCGGGAGTTTGTCATGAAAGATGCCTATTCCTTCCATCTGGATCAGGACTCACTGCAAGCAACCTATGATGATATGCGCGACGCCTACAGTCGCATATTTAAGCGCCTGGGCCTGCGTTTTCGTGCCGTTGGCGCCGATAGCGGGGCGATTGGTGGCAGTGTTTCAGAGGAGTTCATGGTGCTTGCCGACTCCGGTGAGGATGAGATCCTCAGCTGCAGCCACTGCGACTACGCCGCCAATACCGAGGTCGGCGACGGCCGGGCGGCCGGTGACCCCTGCCCTGAATGCAATGAGGGCGTCATCGAAATTCATCGCGGTATCGAGGTAGGGCATATCTTCCAGCTCGGCACCAAATACAGCGAGGCGATGGATGCACGAGTACTGGATGAAAACGGTGAGAAAAAGCCACTGATCATGGGCTGCTACGGCATTGGCGTCTCTCGAGTGGTGGCGGCGGCCATTGAACAGAACCATGACGAGCAGGGCATCATCTGGCCCGAGCCACTTGCGCCATTTGATGTGGCACTCGTGACCATTGGTGCCGATCGATCACCCGCGGTGGCTGAAGCGGCAGAGTCAGTTGACCAGCAGCTGCGCGAGGCAGGCATCAACGTATTATGGGATGACCGTGACACTCGCCCAGGCGTGAAGTTTGCCGATATGGAGCTCATTGGCATTCCGCATCGACTGGTTATCGGCGATCGCGGCCTGGCCGAGAACAGCGTGGAATATCGTCACCGCAGTGCTGCGGAAAATGAAAACTG
Source organism: Spiribacter sp. (assembly GCA_965658695.1). Taxonomy (GTDB): domain Bacteria; phylum Pseudomonadota; class Gammaproteobacteria; order Nitrococcales; family Nitrococcaceae; genus Spiribacter. Next base: position 44,795 of record CBFHTR010000008.1, on the reverse strand, counting down.
GCCGCTGGATCAAATTATCCCGCTGCTGCTCGAGCGGACTGGATCGCCATCCTCATCAAGCTCCGGGTAGTCCTCGCCGCGGGTTTGATACCAGGCGGCGAGACGCGGATGCAGCCATTCAAACAGCGTGCGCCGGTAGAGCTCCGGGTCAAGACGTGGCCGATCATATAACCCGGCTGCCTCACGCTGGCGCTGCGCTTCAAAGAGAATTACCGCGGCGGCCACTGAGACATTGAGCGACTCCACCAACCCCGCCATAGGGATGATGATATGCCCATCGGCCGCCTCGGCACCCGCTTCACTCACACCCCAGAGCTCCGCGCCCATGAGAATGGCTGAGGGCTGGGTGTAGTCGATGGCGCGAAAGTCCACCGCCTGTTCTGAGAGGTGCGCGGCGTAGACCTTCACCCCTTCAGACTGCAACCCCTGCACCGCTTCAGTGACGTCGTCATGCAATGCCGTTTTAATCCACTGCCCCGCCCCGGCAGAGCAGTGCCGGTGAATGGAGAGATTCCCCTCAGGCACCACGGCATGTGCTTCAAAGACCCCTACCGCATCGCAGGTGCGCAAAATTGCACCCACATTGTGTGGTTTGTGGACACCATCGAGCAGGACTTTTAAATCTGGCTGGCGACGATCCAGCGTTGCGCGACAGCGCGCAAGACGATTGGCACTCAAAGCTTGCTTTCCTTCACCCCAAAACCGCTATTCTAGGCCATCATGAACGAACGCATACTGATTGCTGGCTGCGGCCGCATTGGAACACGGCTTGGACTGCAGCTGGCCGAACAGGCCATGACAGTCTATGGCCTGCGCCGTAGCGCACGGCCACTGCCCCCAACCATCACCCCCATTCGGGCAAACGTGGCAGAAGATCGGGACCTCGCGGATAAGCTTCCGAGCGCACTCGATCGCGTCTATATCATCCTCACCCCCGATCAATATGATGATGACGGCTACAAGCGCAGCTATGTGGACGGCAGCGCGCGCCTTGTCGAGGCATTGCGCGCGAGTGGCAACGCCCATTGCCGGGTCATCTTTGTCTCTAGTACCGGTGTCTATGAGCAAAGTGACGGGCAGTGGGTGGATGAGGAAAGCCCGACTCAACCAACCCGATTTTCCGGCCAACGCTTACTAGAGGCCGAGGCGATTGCCGCCACTCATGCTGGAGAGGCAATATCTGTGCGCTTTGGTGGCATTTATGGGCCAGGCCGCGAGGCCCTGCTGCGCCGAGTGCGCAATGGCGGCAGCTGCCAGGCAGAGCCGCCGCTTTACACCAATCGCATTCATGAAGATGACTGCGTCGATATCCTCGCTCACCTGGGCGGACTGCCCAATCCCAAGGCGGTTTACATTGGTGTGGACAGCGCGCCGGTCAGTCAGTGCGAAGTCATGGACTGGCTTGCAGCGCAGTTGAATCAAGGATCAGTGGAGCGAAGGACCGGAGAGGCGGGATCAAGCGGTAAGCGCTGCAGTAACCGCCGCCTTCTGGCGAGCGGTTACGCATTGAGATTCCCGGATTATCGAGCGGGTTATTCCGCGTTGCTGAGCGAACCACGCCGAGGCGTGTAAAGCGCTGGATCCTGCGCGGCATAGAACGCTGCCAGGTCCTGCATATCCTCATCGCTGAGGGCCGCCGCCTGTCCGTTCATAATCGCATTTTGCCGATCACCGCTTTTATAAGCCCGCAACGCATGCAGCAGATAGTCTGCATGCTGGCCGGCGAGCATCGGGAAGGCCACGTTGTCACTGGCACCGGTGGCACCATGACAAGCAATGCAGGTCTGCGATTTGTCTCTACCCGCCTCGACGTTGCCGATGGGTTGAGCGGATGCGATCAGCGTCGTTGTGAGCAATCCGATTCCAAGACCGAGTGATAACCACCGCATCATTGCGCACCCCCGCGTCCGGCTGCCTCAAAATAGGCTGCGATATCCAACATATCCTGTTCGCTCAGCGTTTGCGCCAGCGCCTGCATTGTCGGATGCGCACGGTCGCCGTTGGCATAGGCCTGTAGCGCAGAAACCAGGTATTCGCTGTGCTGGCCGCCCAAGCGCGGTACCCGGAATGACGGATAGGCATTGCGATAGCCTTCCACAGCATGACAACCCATACAGGTGTAGGCTTTAGCCCGGCCTGCTTCGACGTTGCCCTGGGCTGCACTCAACCCCGGTGCTGCCAACATGGCGCAGGCTGCCGCCAGTGCCCATACTCGCATTGTGTTCATCGCGCTCCTCTCAAAGCCGCTTATGCCACCCATTGGTGGTTTTTCTCTCACAAAGGCGCCATATAGTTCCATGGATTGCGAACGCGGTAAAGTTGATCGCGGTCAATTAATGCTTGCAACTTACTCAAACAGTATCGAGAATTTTACGATGAATTTAGAAATTTTAGTCCTCTACTACAGCCGACACGGCGCCACGCAGACCATGGCAAGGCAAATTGCACAAGGTGTGGAATCGGTCAACGGCGTGGCCGCCAAGCTGCGCACTGTCCCCGCTATCTCTGCCAATACCGAGGCTTCGGAGCCTGCCGTGCCAGAATCCGGCGCGCCCTATGCCAGCCTCGATGACCTAACGGCCTGTGACGGGCTTATCCTTGGCAGTCCGACCCGATTCGGCAATATGGCCGCACCGCTGAAGTATTTCCTCGACCAAAGCGCAGGCGTGTGGATGTCCGGCGGCCTGATCGACAAACCGGCTGCCGTTTTCACCTCCACGGCCAGCCTGCATGGCGGCCAAGAAACCACGCTAATCTCCATGATGCTGCCGCTGCTGCATCACGGCATGCACATCATCGGCCTGCCCTATTCCGAGCCGACATTGGCGGCGACTACTTCAGGCGGCACACCCTACGGGCCCAGCCATTTGGCCGGCGGCGAGGGGGAGCGCGAAGTAGATGAGACCGAAGCACTGCTTTGTCGTCGACTTGGAGCGCGTGTGGCGGAGACGGCGCGACGTCTCAATGCCGGGCGTTGAATAAGCGCTTGGTATGAATACAAACGAAACGCCCGATACCGTTGCCAAAAGCCCCGCCTATTGGTGCGCACTGGGCTGCTATATCGGGCTGATCCTGTTGCTGGTTGCCTGGATGACCTGGTTAGCACCGCCACCACCGGCACTGATAACGCCCTTGCTGCTGGTCTTTGGCCTGCCCCTACTACTGGGGCTGCGCGGTATCATCCATCGTCGGCGCTACACCCTGCAGTGGACCGGGATGCTGGTCCTCGCCTACGCCATCCACGGCATGGTGGCCGCGGCCGGCGAGCCCCCGGCCCGCTGGCTTGGTGTGGCGGAAGTTCTGCTTGCCGGGGGCTATTTCACCGCCGGCATGCTGATTTTGCGCCCAGGTAAACGGGCGATGAAGGCAAAGAAAGCTCAGGGCTGATCGGCAAGAACGGCACGAATAAACGGCACGGTCAGCCGACGGCCTGTGCGTAGTGACGCGGCATCCAACGCATCCAGCACCTGCATTAAATGATGTAAATCGCGGGCCTCATGGCGCAGCAGAAATGCTGAGGCGGCAAGCGGTAGATCAAGCCCGCGCTGTGCTGCGGCTCGCGCAAGGATGCGCTGACGGCGCTCATCATCCGGGGCGCTAAGGCGAAAACGCAGCAGAGCAGAAAATCGTGAGACGAGATCCGGCAGCTGGAGACCGAGCGCATACGGGGCATCAGTTGCCGCCAAAACTAACTGGGTGCCTGTCTCGCGGGCGCGGTTATAGCAATGGAAAACCGCCTCCTCCCAGGCTGAATTGCCGCTGATACGATCAACATCATCGAGCGCGACCAGCGACAGATGCTCCAAACCTTCGAGAAGCGTCGGTGCGGTGTCGATGTAATCGGCCAGTGGCACGTAAACTGCTGTACCTCCAGCCTGGCTTACCTCGCCACAGGCCGCCTGCAGCAAATGACTGCGCCCGCTACCGGTAGGGCCTGCCAGATACAGTGACTCACCCTGTCTGCTAGCCAGCCTGCGAATGGCGGCCACCGCTTCTTCATTGCCCTGGGATTCAAAACTTGCCAGATCGGCAGCGCTATTCCAGCGAAACTCAAAGGCCAGCTGCGGGGTATTCATCGGTGCCTAGATTAGCGCCAGCGCCAGTCGTCGCCCTCGGCACTCAGGCGCGCATCATTTTCTAGGGCTGTCAGTACGCGCTCTTCATCCACGGTAATGGCAAGGACAAATGTCACCTGATCGCCATCGATTACCATCGGACTCGCGCGATCAATGCCGCTTAATGCCTGTAGCCTCTCCACAACACGATTGTGGGCTTCAAGCGAATCAATGCCCTGCACCCGGACGGTGAGCAGCCGCTGCGCCGAGAGATCGGGCAGATAAGCATAGACCCGGCGTAACTCACCGGCGACGCGCTCCGCCGCCCTTGCCAGTAAATCGGGCATAGCCGCGGCACTGTCCTGCCAGCGCTGCATGGCGCGCTCATCATCCAGCTGCATCCAGCGCGCGCTCACGCGGCCATCGGCTGCAATCTGCAGTCGCCCGGCAAGGATTTCATCCACGCCATAACGCGCGGAGGCATTCCGCAGCGGCCCGGCAAAGCCAGCCGCAATATCGGCATAAGCCAGACTGGAGAGGTCCTGCAAATCCATCAACGGAAAGATAAAGCGCACACCCAGAGCTTCGGCGCTCTCGCGCAGCGCAGCAAACCAATCATCATCACGCCCGGCTTCGGCAATGCGCCGCTCACCCTCGGCCTCCACCGCCAGCCACACCAGAACCGTGGGCCGTGGTGATGGCCAGATCTCGATATCGGCATTCACCAAGGCGCGCTCGATATCCCGCACCGCAAATCTTGCCTCAAGGCGCTGCTCGATCACCGGTGGTCCGGGCTGTGTCAGATCCCCCGATTGCACAGTGACATTGCGGTACGTAAAGCCGACAAGATAGCGCTCGGCTTGCGCCTGTAACCGCTCACCAGCTTCGGTTTGTGGCAAATCGGCAAGCCCGGTTCGCCGCACAATAAACCGTGACATTGCCTCGGCAAGCGCGGCGTCCCGCGCCGCCTCTGACTCGCCGGCCACCGGCACAGTGACAACGCCGACCTGTGCTGGCGTCTGGGCCGAAGCCAATGACCAACTACACAAAGCTAGCAATAGAGCAATACAAAGCGCTTTCATACCCGATAAGGTACCATGAGCGCTTCACCGGAACGATCACAGCGTGAAGCGGAGCCGCACGTGAATTCACCCGATAACAAACAAGGCCTGAGTTACCGGGATGCCGGTGTGGATATCGATGCCGGCAGCGAACTTGTCGAGCGTATCAAAGATGATGTCGCGGCCACTCGTCGCCCGGGCATGCTAGGCGGACTGGGCGGCTTTGGTGGCTTGTTTGAGCTGCCCCTTGATCGCTATCGCCGCCCGATTCTGGTCTCAGGTACCGATGGCGTTGGCACTAAGCTGCGACTTGCGCTGGACACCGGCCGACACGATGGCATCGGCATCGATTTGGTGGCCATGTGTGTTAACGATGTAATCGTAACGGGTGCGGAGCCGCTTTTCTTTCTCGACTATTACGCCACCGGCAAGCTTGAGGTCGACATCGCCGCCGAGGTTATCCGCGGAATCGCCGCCGGTTGTCGTCAAGCAGGCGCCGGACTCATTGGCGGCGAGACCGCCGAGATGCCCGGCATGTATGGCGAGGGTGATTATGACCTCGCGGGATTCTGCGTTGGGGTGGTTGAGCATGACGCGGTCATCAATGGCCAGAATATTCGCCCTGGCGATGCCCTGATTGGCATTGCCAGCAGCGGCGTGCATGCCAACGGCTACTCCCTGGTGCGACGGATTCTAGAGCGCGACCCAGACGCGCTAGGGCATGAACTGGATGGTCGCCTACTCAGCGATTGGTTGCTTGCGCCAACTCGTATTTACGCGCGCAGCATCCAGGCACTGATTGCCGAGCACCCGGTCCACGGCCTGTGCCATATCACCGGCGGTGGATTGACCGAAAACCTCCCACGCATTCTGCCCGCGGGTGTTGCCGCTGCCATTGATACCAGCAGCTGGCAGTGGCCGGCGTTATTCGATTGGCTGCAGCGCACGGGCGATGTCGCAACCGCCGAGATGTATCGCACATTCAACTGCGGTGTCGGCATGGTGGCCGTGGTGCCGGCCGCTGCTGCCCAGGCAACCATCGATTGTCTGACCGCGCAGGGCGAGAGCGCCTGGCATTTGGGCGAGATCGTAGCTGCCGAGCAAAAAGACACCCGCTATCGGGATGGGGCATGAGCAGCCAGGGCCCCTGCCGCATTAAAGTTCTGATCTCCGGCTCCGGCACCAATCTCCAAGCCATCATTGATGCGATCGGCCGTGGCGAAATTACCGGTCGTATTACCGAAGTCATCAGCAATCGGCCCGATGTGCAAGGCCTTGCCCGTGCGCAGACAGCCGGCATTCCCACCAGCGTGCTGGATCATCGCAATGCAGCCACGCGTGAGGACTATGACCGCGCCCTGGCTGAACATATCGATACGACAGAAACCGATCTGGTGGTGCTTGCCGGTTTTATGCGCATCCTCACCGATGGATTTGTCGAGCGGTTCATGGGGCGATTGATCAATATCCATCCTTCTTTGCTGCCGGCCTATCGTGGGTTGCACACCCATGCACGCGCTATTGCCGCTGGCGAATCCCACGCCGGCTGCAGTGTCCATTACGTCATCCCAGAACTGGATGCCGGGCCTGTCATCGCGCAGGCCGCTGTGGCCATCGCGCCGCAGGAGACCGAGGAGAGCCTGCAGCGCAAAGTGCAGGCAATGGAACACCGACTGTATCCGCAAGTGGTTGGCTGGATCGCGGAAGGCCGCGTGCACATGCATGAAGGTTGCGTTTGCATGGATGGCAAACCGCTGACCGCGCCCCCTTGCCTGCGAGAAGACCCGACGCCATGAATTCGGGTTTACGCTGCCTGGCCTGGGTACTCATTGGCCTTGGCCTCACCAGCAGCCTGGCCCTTGCCGAGGAACGCGCATTCACCGCACCGGGTGATTTCACAGCCGTCTATGATCTCAAGCGCGCGGGACTCAAGATTGGCCAAGCCGATCTGCGCTACCGACGCCCAGGTGACGATCGCTATACCTACAGCCTTTATACGCGCGCAACGGGGCTGGCTCGCTTGGTCTTCAGCAGCCAGGTGCGGGAGCGCAGTGTCGGTCACATCACCGCCGCCGGGTTTCAGCCGGATACCTATCGCTATGTCCGCTCTGGCGGCGATGACGATCGCCAGGCCGAATTGCGCTTTGACTGGGATGATCTGGAAGTCGTTAACGATATTGCCGAATATCCATGGCGCATGGCCATCACCCGGGACACCATCGACCGGGTGATCAGTCCCTTGCAACTGATGCATGACCTGTATGAGCGCTCCCCGGAAACCGAGCGACTCATTTATCGCATTGCCGATGGCGGACGTCTAAAAACCTACCTGCTCACAATCGAGGGCAGCGAGATCATCGAGACACCAATCGGCGGATTTCAGGTGTTGCGCATTCGCCGCCGAGACACCGATAGCGACCGCGAAACCATTCTCTGGTGCGCACCGGCGCTACAATACCTTGCAGTGCGGGTAGAACAATGGGAAGACGGCCGTCGCAGCGCCACACTGGAGATTGCTGAGCTCGACGGGCTGGCGCGCGAGCCACAGCTGCGCGCCGATCAATAAGATTACTCAGGGCCGGGGCAAAGTAACGCCGCGTTGCCCCATGTACTTACCCGCCCGGTCTTTATAGCTTTCCTCACACACCTCGTCCGATTCCAAAAAGAGCATTTGGGCAACACCCTCGTTGGCATAAATTTTGGCCGGAAGTGTCGTGGTATTGGAGAACTCCAGCGTCACATGACCCTCCCACTCGGGCTCAAGCGGGGTCACGTTCACAATGATGCCGCAGCGGGCATAGGTCGATTTGCCCAAGCAGATCGTGAGCACATTTCGAGGAATGCGGAAGTACTCCACGGTGCTGGCGAGAGCAAAGCTATTGGGCGGGATAATGCAGACATCCGAGCGGACATCGACAAAACTCGACTCATCAAAATCTTTCGGATCGACGATCGCGGAATTAATATTGGTGAAGATCTTAAAATGGTCGGCACAGCGCACGTCGTAGCCATAACTTGAAGTCCCGTAGGAAATCATGCGCCGGTCGGCTGCCCCCCTCACCTGGCCGGGTTCAAAGGGCTCAATCATGCCCTCGGCGGCCATCCGCCGGATCCAGCGATCGGATTTGATGCTCATCTATAGCGTCCTTTTCCTAATTGTCATCCACGACGATTTTCGGGAAGCGACTGGCGCCCGCCGGATCCTGCCGCGCCAGCAATGCGGTGGCCCGGCGTGCGGCAGCCCGATAGCGCTCGGCCACGCTCGACTCGGGATTGGCCACCACGGTTGGCTCACCACTGTCGGCCTGCTCGCGAATCTTAAGATCAAGCGGCATCGAGCCCAACAGCTCCACGCCTTCCTGGTCGGCCAGTCGCTGTCCGCCACCGGCGCCGAAAATATGCTCTTCATGCCCGCACTGCGAGCAGACATGCAGGCTCATATTCTCAAGAATACCCAGCACCGGGACCTTGACCTTCTCAAACATTTTCACGCCCTTACGCGCATCCAATGTGGCGATATCCTGCGGTGTTGTAACCACCACCGCACCGGCCACCGGCACCTTCTGCGAGAGCGTGAGCTGAATATCCCCGGTCCCCGGCGGCAGATCGATAATCAAATAATCCAGGGCCTCCCAACGCGTTTCATTTAACAGTTGGGTAAGCGCCTGGGTGACCATCGGCCCGCGCCAGACCATGGGTGTATCTTCTTCAATGAGAAAACCAATCGACATAATCTGAATGCCGTAATTCTCAAGCGGTGTGATCGTCTTGCCATCGGGACTATCCGGCTTGCGCCCGGCAATGCCCATCATGCGTGGCTGGCTGGGGCCGTAAATATCGGCATCCAGCAGACCAACCCGCGCACCCTCCTGTGCTAGGGCAAGCGCCAGATTGGCCGAGGTGGTGGATTTGCCGACACCACCCTTGGCCGAGGCCACGGCGATAATATTGCGAATATTCTCAAGCGGTTTCAGCGCTGCCTGCACTTGTCGCGCCGCGACCTGCCAGGTGATGTTGACATCCACCCGGGCCGCTTGCGTTTTCGCACTCACCTGCTCGGCAACCGCCGCCTGCAACGCAGGGCGATAGTGATCAACGGGAAATCCCAGCTCGAGATCGATCTCCACAGCATCGTTTTTGATGCGGATATCACGGACAGCCTCGGCACTGATGAGATCCGAACCCAGACTGGGCTCGACCCAGGTACTGAGTGCCTTTTCAACAGCCTCACGCGTCAAAGCAGTCATGGTGGCTCCTCGATGGTCTGTGATCGATGACGAATGCTGGCAAGCATACCCGGGTCGACTCGGGCATAAAACATGGCCGTTGTGGGGTTGGCGCGATATTGGCTTGCGATCCGCTCAGCGCTGCGGCAGATTTCACACGATGACAACGGCAAAAACCAATCTGGTGCTCATCGGCATGCCAGGGGCCGGCAAAAGCACGCTGGGTGTCATTCTTGCCCGGCGGCTCGGGCTTAATTTTGCGGACACCGATCTACTCATTCAGCACCGCGAGGGGCAAACGCTGCAGGAAATTGTTGATCAACAGGGACACCAGCGGCTGCGCGCCATCGAAGCAGAAGTCCTCAGCACACTTCAATTGCGCGGTTACGTTATTGCCACCGGTGGCAGCGCGGTCTATAGCGAGATGGCCATGCATGCGTTAGCCGCCGATGGACTCATCATGCATTTACACGTTGATCTCCCCATCATCCTGACTCGAGTGACCGACTTTGACACCCGCGGTATTGCTCGCGAGGCCGGCCAGACACTTGAGGCGCTATATGCTGAGCGTGAGGCGCTTTATCAGCGCTATGCACAGATTAGCGTCGATGTCGGCACGCCGGATCATGAACGCGCGGCAGATGCAGTGATCGATGCACTCAGGCAGTCTGATACCCCGAGGCTTGCCTCTGGCATAATGCCCAGTTCCTGACAGCGACCGCGCGGAGCGTTCATGACCCGCAAGATTCTGGTAACCAGCGCCTTGCCGTATGCCAACGGCCCAATCCATTTGGGCCACCTTGTTGAATACATTCAGACCGATATCTGGGTGCGCTTTCAAAAACTCCAGGGCAACGAGTGCTGGTATGTCTGCGCCGACGATGCCCATGGCACGCCGATTATGCTCAAGGCGCGTGAGCGCGGAGTCACGCCAGAGGCACTCATCGAGCAAATCGGCGCGGAACACCGTCGGGACTTTGCAGGTTTTCACATCGGCTTTGATAACTACTACAGCACGCATTCCGATGAGAATCGTCACTTCGCCGAGCTGATTTATACCCGGCTGCGTGACGGTGGCTGGATAGACCAAAAGGTAATCACTCAGGCCTACGATGAGCGTGAAGGGATGTTTCTGCCCGACCGCTACATCAAAGGCACCTGCCCGCGCTGCGGCGCTGATGATCAATACGGGGATAACTGCGAGGCCTGCGGCGCCAGTTATTCTCCGGATGAACTCAAAAACCCTGTCTCCGTGGTCTCCGGTGAGCCACCGGTGCAAAAAGAATCTGAGCACTATTTCTTCCGGCTGCAGGATTTTGAATCCATGCTGCGGGAATGGGCTGGCAGCGAAGGCCTACAGGAAGAAGTCGCCAATAAACTGCAAGAGTGGTTTGACGCCGGATTGCGCGCCTGGGATATCTCGCGCGATGCACCCTACTTTGGCTTTGAGATCCCCGATGCACCTGGTAAGTACTTCTATGTCTGGCTGGATGCGCCGATCGGCTATATGGCGAGTTTTAAGGACCTGTGTAATCGCATGGGCATGGATTTTGACACCTGGTGGTCACCCGAATCTGAAGCCGAGCTCTATCACTTCATTGGCAAAGACATTGTGTACTTCCATGCGCTGTTCTGGCCGGCGATGCTCAGTGGTGCCGGTTTCCGCACGCCCACGCGAGTCTGTGCCCATGGATTCCTTACCGTTGATGGTCAAAAGATGTCGAAGTCGCGTGGCACTTTCATTATGGCCGAAGCGTATTTACGGCATCTTAACCCCGAGTATTTGCGCTATTACTTTGCTGCCAAACTGGGCAGCGGCGTACATGACATCGATCTCAATCTCGATGACTTTACCCAACGGGTAAACGCCGATCTGGTGGGCAAGCTAGTCAATATCGCAAGCCGGTGCGCTGGCTTTATCCACAAGCGCTTCGACGGCAAGCTCGGCGAGCGGCTCGACACGCCTGAGCTATTCCGTCGCATCAGCGCCAGTGCCGAGACCATTGCAGGGCTGTATGAGGCGCGGGAGTACTCGCGGGTGGTCCGCGAAGTCATGGCACTGGCTGATGAGGCCAATCAATACATTGATGAGAAAAAGCCTTGGGTGCTGGCTAAGGACCCGGAGCAGGCCGAAGCACTGCATGCCATCAGCACCACCGGCATTAACTTGTTTCGCCTGCTCATGCTTTATCTCAAGCCTGTGCTGCCAACAACGGCGGAGGCCGCTGAAGAGTTCCTCAACATCACCCCTATGAGCTGGGCGGACGCGGGACAACCCTTGCTAGATCATCCAGTCGCGAAATTCAAACCACTCATGACCCGGGTGGATCCTGCCGCCATTGAGGGCATGATCGAGGACTCTCGGGAGAACCTGAAACCGGCATGACAAGCCCAAGCGCGCTGGTTGAGCAAATCGATGCGCTGCTGCCGCAGACGCAATGCGAGCAATGCGGCTATCCCGGCTGCCGGCCCTATGCCGAGGCCATCGCCGATGATAAAGCCGATATCAATCAGTGCCCCCCAGGCGGACAAACCGGGGTCGAAGCGCTGGCCAACCTACTCCAGCGCGAACCCAAACCACTGAATCCGGAAAACGGGCTCTATCGCGCCCCAACGGTCGCCTGGATTGATGAGGCGGTGTGCATTGGCTGCACCAAGTGCATCCAGGCCTGCCCAGTTGATGCCATTGTTGGGGCGCGCAAGCTCATGCACACCGTCATTGCTGAAGAATGCACGGGCTGCGAGCTCTGCATCGCCCCCTGCCCGGTGGACTGCATCCATTTGCTCAATACTGCGCGTGAACAGGAAGCAGATGAGGAAAAGCAGGCTCGGCGTGATCTCGCCCGACGCCGCTTTCAAACCCGGAATGCCCGGCTTGCTCGGCGTCGTGCTGAGCAGGAGGCAAGACGCGCAAGACGCCGCGAGGCCAAAGAAGCCGCGCAGGCAAAGGCCCTGCCAGACCGGGCAGCACGGCGCGACTTTGCCAAGGCCGCGTTGGAGCGTGCGCGCGCCAAACGCGCCGCAGATCGACAGGGCCAATCGTCATGAACCGCGGCAAGCGTCAGGCAATCTTTGAGCGCCTTCGCGCCGCTAATCCGCACCCAACCACCGAACTTAATTACAACACGCCCTTTGAGCTCCTCATTGCGGTCATTCTCTCGGCGCAGGCCACAGACAGGGGTGTGAATAAAGCCACCGAGGGTCTTTTCAAGGCAGCCAAAACCCCCCAAGCCATTCTTGATCTGGGCGAGTCCGGGCTGAAACAGCACATCAAGACCATCGGGCTTTTTAACAGCAAGGCCAAAAACATCATGGCCACCTGCCAGACGCTGGTGACGCAATACGGCGGCGAAATCCCGCGCGATCGAAAAGCACTAGAGGCCCTGCCGGGTGTTGGCCGTAAAACCGCCAATGTGGTGCTCAATACCGCCTTCGGTGAGCCCACCATGGCCGTCGACACGCATATCTTTCGGGTGGCCAACCGCACCGCGATCGCCAAAGGCAAGACCGTGCGCGAAGTTGAAGACCGACTGGTGCGGTTAATCCCCGATGAATTCCTGAAAGATGCGCATCATTGGCTGATCCTGCACGGGCGTTATGTCTGCACCGCGCGCAAGCCGCGTTGCGGGGCCTGTCTGATTTACGACCTGTGCGAGTTCAAAGACAAGGCGCGCTATGCCGATGAGGAAGGGGGCGGCTGAACCAGCCTTGCCTGCCCGGCTGAGCGCATGTCCCGCATTGCCCGCAGCCCACAAGCCAGCAGCAGAAAACCGCCGTTGACCAACGCCATCATGCCGCTAATCGAGACATCCCAGACAATGGCGAGCGCGTAGCCAAGCGGCGCACTGGCAGCGGCAATCGCCATGGCCATCAAAATCATGGGGACCAACGCGCGAGTGAGCAAAAACGCCGCGGCCGGCGGCACCACCACGAAGGTGATGAACAACACCACACCCACGGCATCAAACGCAGCAACGGCCGTGCCACTGAGCAGTGTGAGGTGGCCATAGAACAGCAAACCCGGGGCAAGCCCAAGTGCACTAGCTAAATCACGATCAAAGGTTGCCAACTTCAAGGCTTTAAAAAACGCCAGCACAAATACCGCGTCGATCAGCAGCAGTACCGACATGGTCACTAGGGAACGCGGGATTGGATACCCGGCAATCGTCAGCGTATCCAGCCAGACAAAGCCGATCTCACCTAAAAGCACTGTGTGTTCATCCAGATGCACATCACGGCCGTAGACATTAATCAGCACCACACCGATGCTAAACAGCGCCGGAAACACCAGCCCAATGGCAGCGTCATCGCGCAGGCGCTGCGTGCGAGTGAGTAGCTCAATCAGATAAACCGCCAAAACTCCACTCAACGCAGCACCGGCAATCTGAAACGGCCCGCTGGTCTGTCCTGTCCAAAGCCAGGTCAGGGCAATACCAAAGAGAATGGAATGGCTGATGGCATCGGCTAACATACTGTTGCCCCGCAGCACCAAAAAACTGCCAAGCAAAGCAGCACTCATCCCCACCAGCATCCCGGTGAGCACAATCGCTACGCTGGGCTCGGCAAGCCAACTCATGCCCTTGCCTCCGCCCGACGAATACGCCAATCGCGCAGGCGACGCTCTGCACAGGCTTCGGCATGCGCCTGACCCTTGTCCGTGAGCTGCCAATGCGCGCCCTCATCGGGCATATGGCGAACCGACTGCAAATGGCCACGTTCGGCGAGGGCCTGCAGCAGGGGTTCGGTGACCATGCCGTGATAGGCATCGACTGCGCCTTGCTCGACGCGATAGCGCCAGTCGCCATGCTCCCGCGCCAGTTCATATACCGTGAGAAGGATTCGGTCGGTAGAGGTGTGCTGCAGGCGGTGACGACGCCGATACCACTGCGGCAGCAGTCCGCGGTGCGGCGCGAGCAAAAGAGAGACCAACGCGATGAGTGTTGCGACCAGCACAATCACCGGCCCGGTGGAGAGCCCCGGGGCAAAGGCGCTGATCATCCCGCCACCAACACCGGCAGTGGCGCCAAAGATGGCCGCCAATATCACCATGCCGGAGAGATTGCGCGCCCATTGCCGAGCAGCGGCGCCGGGCGCAATCACCATGGCGGTCATCAACACCACGCCAACCATCTGTAGCCCCACCACCACGGCAAGTGCAATCATGGCAGTCAGGATTACTTCCAATAACCGTACTGGCAAACCGCTGACCGCAGCGAAGGCCGGATCAAAACTCATCAGCTTAAAGGGCTTCCACAGCAACAGCACCATTAACAAAGACAGCGCGGTGACCACCGCCATGGGGTAGAGATCACGGCGCAGGACAGCTGCTGCCTGACCAAAGAGAAAGCTATCGAGCCCGGCTTGCGCCGATCCGGCCTCACGCTGAATGTAGGTGAGCAGTACCACGCCCAGGGCAAAACCCAAACCCAAAATGGCCGCCAATGCGACATCCATTTTCAGCGCGGTGCGCTGGTGCAGAAAAACCACCAGCAGGGCAGCCACCACCCCGGTGAAAAGCGCGCCGGCCATGACCCCTTCAAGGCTGCGGCCGCCATAGATCAAAAACCCAATACAAACCCCAGGCAAGGCAGCATGCGAGAGTGTATCGCCAAGCAGCCCTTGGCCACGCAACACCGCAAAGCTTCCCAATACACCGCTGAGAATGCCAATAAGTGCCGCACCCATGACCACGGTCTGAAGGGTATAGTCGCTAAGCAGTTCGGTCATCGTCGTCCAACAGGGCGATTTGCCCGCCGTAGGCCCGGCGCAGGTTCTCCGCGGTATGCACTTGCTCACGCGGACCGGCAGCAATCAGACGGACGTTGAGCAACACCAGCCAATCAAAATACTTCTGTACCGTCTGCAGATCATGATGCACAACGACAACCGTCTGACCTGCCTCGCGCAGCTGGCGCAGGAGCGTGATGATGCTGCGCTCCGTGGTGGCATCAACGCCAGCCATCGGCTCATCCAGCAGCAGAATATCCGGTTTTTGCACCAGCGCCCGGGCAATAAAAACGCGTTGCTGCTGGCCGCCGGATAGCTCACTGATCTGTCGGTCGGCGAGAGGCTCCATTCCCACCTGCTCGAGCGCACGCAGCGCACGATCCCGCTCGGCACGTCCTGGCCAGCGCAGCCAACCCAACTCGCCATAGAGCCCCATGGTGACGACATCCACCGCGCTAGTCGGAAAATCCCAATCCACCGAGCTTCGTTGCGGGACATAGCCAACGCGCCGGCGCTGCATACGATAGGGGTGGCCAAAGAGTCGAACATGGCCGGCAGAGACAGGTACCAGACCTAAAATGGCTTTCAGCAGCGTGCTTTTACCGGCGCCGTTGGGCCCAACAATACCGGCCATGACACCCGGCGGGATATCCAAATCGATATCCCAAAGCGCCGGGCGGTCACCATAGCTAACCGTTAAATCCTCGACATGCAGGGCAAGTGCCGGCTCATGCGGCTCATGAATATCCTTGCTGATCAGTTCACTCAATCATGCTGCTCCAAAAAGGCATTCTTGCGCGCCTGCCAGGGTGAGAGCGCGGCTGGCAGTGCGGGCGCCTCGCCGCCGAGGGCTTCGGTGAGTGTGATGCCATTGGCAATCAACATCCCGATCAGATCCTCAGCAAGCGTTCCCGGTTCACCCAGGGCGTCGCCATAGAGCGCACCGCCAATGCGCACATCCGCGTCACGCTGCTTTGCAGCGGCGAGCACGGCCTCAACCGTGCGCGGATTGATGGTGGTCTCAATAAAAATTGCCGGAATACCGCGCTCGGCAATCAAACGCGCCACATCCTGGATATCGGCAACGCTCGCCTCGGCTGTTGTGCTGATCCCCTGAATGCCACGAACCTCCAGCTCATAGGCTCGGCCAAAATACTCGAAGGCGTCATGGGCGCTGATCATCACTCGCTGAGGCTCTGGAATCGTAGCGATACTCTCGGCAAGCCAGGCATCCAGGGCCTGCAATCGGGCCTGATGCTGCTCAGCCCGTGCCCTGAGCAAAGCCGCGCACTCGGGTGATATATCCGCCAGTGCTTCAGTTAATGGCCCAATGCCCTGCGACCACAGCGCGGCGTCCATCCACAGATGAGGGTCGGTGGCGTAATCACTGCCACCGTCAATCGCTTGACGCGGACCAGCCTCTGACGCCGCCTTTGCCAGTGCCAAGGTAGGCCGGCGCTCGGCAAACCGCTGTAGAACATTATCCAGCTGCCCTTCAAGCCCAAACCCGTTATAGACAATGAGTTCGGCATCACGAAAGCGCTGAACATCCGAGGCCGAGGCCTGATAAAGATGCGGATCCACACCCGGCCCCATCAACACTTCGGCAGCAATACATTCCCCGCCAATCGCGCGAACGGTGTCACCGACAACACCCGTCGTTGCCAAGATAGTCGGCGGATTGGCGAGCGCCGATCCCGAACACAACCCAAACAGCCCGGCCATCCACCAACTCAGACTGCGGCCTGTTTTTGTCATCACTGAAAACTCCCTGTGACTCAAATGAGAATTAAACGCATTTGAATCTAGAGAGAGATCATAAAGCTGTCAACCAAACACCCTGGCCCGAATAGGCCCGGGGGCTATGCGCTGGTTACTCGCCGCGTCTGGCCGCAACCCGCAGGCGCAGGGCGTTGAGCTTGATAAAGCCTTCGGCGTCCTTTTGATCATAGGCGCCGGCGTCGTCCTCAAACGTGGCAATGCTGTCATCAAAGAGGCTGTCGCTTGCCGAGCGACGACCCAGGACAGTGACATTGCCTTTGTAGAGCTTAAGCCGCACGGTGCCGTTCACACGCTGCTGTGTATTGTCGATCATGGCCTGCAAGGCCTCACGCTCGGGGCTCCACCAATAGCCGTTGTAAATCAGCTCGGCATAGCGTGGCATCAGCTCGTCTTTAAGATGCGCGGATTCACGGTCAAGCGTAATCGATTCAATGGCCCGATGAGCGCGCAGTAAAATGGTGCCGCCCGGCGTCTCGTAGCAGCCGCGCGACTTCATGCCAACATAGCGATTTTCAACAATATCAATCCGGCCGATACCGTTATCGCCACCAAGCTTGTTTAAATGCGCCAGCAACTCATGCGGGGCCATGGCTTCGCCGTTAATGGCCACCGGATCACCGCTTACAAAGTCGATATCAATGGTTGTTGGCGTATCGGGTGCCTGTTCGGGCGCCACACTCCAGCGCCACATATCATCCTCAGCCGGCGTCCAGGTATCCTCCAGGACACCACCTTCATAAGAAATATGCAGCAGATTGGCATCCATGGAATACGGCGAGCCGCCGTCTTTTTTCTTACCCTCGATGGGGATGCCGTGCGACTCGGCATACGCCAGCAGTCGTTCGCGCGAGTTCAAATCCCATTCCCGCCAAGGGGCAATCACGTGAATACCCGGCTCCAGGCCGTAGTAACCCAGCTCAAACCGCACCTGGTCATTGCCCTTGCCCGTAGCCCCGTGACAGACCGCATCAGCACCGGTCTCCCGCGCAATCTCAATCTGACGCTTGGCGATCAGCGGGCGTGCGATTGAGGTACCCAGAAGATACTCGCCCTCATAGATGGCATTGGCCCGAAACATTGGGAAGACAAAATCGCGCACGAATTCCTCGCGCAGATCGTCAATATAGATCTCTTCCACGCCGAGTGCCTTCGCCTTCTCGCGGGCAGGCTCCAGCTCTTCGCCCTGACCCAGGTCGGCGGTAAAGGTCACTACCTCACAATCGTAATGATCACGCAGCCACTGCAGGATGACCGAAGTATCCAGCCCACCGGAGTAAGCCAGCACCACCTTTTTAATCGCACTCATGAGACGCACTCTTTTATTTGCAAAACATAGGACATCGTTGTGCGCGCAATGATCGGCGGGCAGCGCGCGATAATCAAGGCATAAGCCTATCGGCGAAGCCAAACTCCGGGCCTGCTACACTGGCGATATGGATACGCTCACGCTCACCCGCCCAGATGATTGGCATCTGCATTTACGCGATGGCGATGTACTGCCACATGTCGTGCCTTGGAGCGCCGAGCGCTTCGGCCGGGCCATCATCATGCCCAATCTGGTACCACCAGTGACCACCACCGAGGCCGCCCTTGCCTATCGCGGGCGCATATTGGCCACGATACCGCCGGGCAGCAGCTTCCAACCGCTAATGACGTTATATCTGACGGACAACACACCAGCCGCGGAAATCGAGCGGGCAGCCCAAAGCGGGGCAATTCATGCAGTCAAGCTCTACCCCGCCGGTGCAACCACTAACAGCGACTCTGGCGTCACCGATATCGCACGCTGCCATGATGCGCTGGAGGCAATGGCAGAGCTGGGAGTCAATCTTTGCATTCATGGCGAAGTCACCCATGCCGACACCGATATATTTGACCGCGAAAAGCGCTTTCTGGACGAAAAGCTTGCCCCCCTGCTTGATCGGCACACGACGCTGCGGGTGGTTTTGGAGCATCTCACCACGGCCGACGCGGTGGAGTTTGTCCGCAATGGCCCCGAGCGACTGGGCGCGACAATAACGCCGCAGCATCTGCTGATGAACCGTAATCACATGCTGGCAGGCGGCATACGACCGCATTACTACTGCCTGCCAATCTTAAAACGCGAGCGCGATCGCGAGGCACTGCTCGCAGCCGCCACCAGCGGACACCCACGGTTTTTTCTAGGCACAGACAGCGCCCCACATGCCCGCGGTGACAAAGAATCAGCCTGCGGCTGCGCCGGCATTTTCACCGCCCCACTTGCCATCGAGCTTTATGCCGAGGCTTTCGCTGAGGCCAACGCGCTGGATCGACTTGAGGGTTTTGCCAGCCACCATGGCGCAGACTTCTACGGCCTGCCCCGCAACACCGACACCATCACCCTCAAACGTGAGCCTCGCAGCATTCCGGAGATGCTGCCCTACGGCGGCCAGGAGATCGTGCCACTGCGCGCCGGCGCAACCGTTGACTGGACACTCGCATGAGCCGGCATCGCATGAAGAATCGGTTTCGTGGCTTCATACCGGTGGTGGTGGATATTGAGACCGGTGGTGTTAATTCCGCAACCGATGCACTGCTGCAGATTGCCGCGGTGATGCTGCATATGGATGAGGACGGCACCATCTATCGTGGTGAGACGCATACCACCCACATTGAACCGTTCGAAGGCGCCAATCTTGATCCGAAGTCACTGGAGTTTAATGGCATTGACCCCGATCATCCGCTGCGTATGGCCATCCCCGAGAATGACGCACTTCGGTTAATCTTCCAGCCCGTGCGCGAGGCCATCCGCAACGCCGACTGCAATCGCGCAGTATTAGTGGGGCATAACGCCTGGTTTGACTTGGGGTTCTTGAACGCGGCCGTCAATCGCTGCGGTATCAAGCGCAACCCGTTTCATCCGTTTTCCTGTTTCGACACTGCCACCCTCTCGGGCCTGGCCTTTGGCCAGACCGTCCTGGCACGGGGCGTTGCCGCCGCGGGGCTGGATTGGGATGCTCGCGAGGCCCACTCGGCAATCTATGATGCCGAGAAGACCGCTGATCTTTTTTGTACGGTCGTCAACCGCTGGGATGCGCTGAATGACTACCCGGACTATGCCGGTAACATCCAGGGCTGATTAGGCGCTGCCGGCCGCCTCGACGGCTTTCTGCAGATCACCGGACTCGTACATCTCCATGATGATGTCGCAACCGCCCAGAAGCTCACCACCAACGTAGAGCTGGGGAATAGTTGGCCAATTGCCATAGTCCTTAATGCCCTGACGGATATCCTCATCCTCGAGCACATTGACATAGGCAAACTCAACACCGCAGCCGGCCAAAGCCTGCGCCGCGCGCATCGAAAACCCACACTGCGGAAACTGCGGCGAGCCCTTCATGTAGAGGATGACCGGGTTACTCTCGACCTGCTGGCGGATGGTGTCCTGTACGTCGCTCATGATCACTCCTGAAGTTAATCTGTACCGATATTGTACGGATTGAATCATGATCCGGCGAGGGGAAAGAACGCAATCGGGGGCAAAAGCTTGCGCAATACGGTATGCTCCGCGCCCATGGAACAAAATCATCTCTCTGAAATTACCTTCGACTCACTTGAGCTCCACGAATCACTGCTGACCGGCCTGAAAGAGGCGGGTTTTGAGCACTGCACCCCCATTCAGGCAGCTGCCCTGCCAATCGCGCTAAAAGGCCGCGATGTTGCCGGTCAGGCACAGACGGGAACTGGTAAATCGGCCGCTTTCCTGCTGGCCTGCATGCATCAGCTGATGACCAAACCGGTGGCAGCAGAGAAGACCGGCCCCTGGGCGATCATTCTGGCCCCGACGCGGGAGCTGGCCTTGCAAATCCACAAGGATGCCGAGCGCCTGGGCTGGTTTACCGGCATGGATTTCGCCTGCATCTATGGCGGCACCGGCTATGAAAGCCAGCGCAAACAGCTTGAGAAAGGCACGGATATTCTCATCGGCACCCCTGGGCGGATTATCGATTTCTACAAGCAACAGGTTTTTGGCCTCGACAACATCGAAGTCTGCATCCTTGATGAGGCGGATCGCATGTTCGATATGGGATTCATCTCGGATATTCGCTATCTGCTGCGACGCATGCCAGAGCCTTCGAAACGGCTTAACATGCTGTTCTCGGCCACTTTGTCAGAGCGGGTACGCGAGCTTGCCTACGAGCATATGAATGAACCGGAATCGGTGAAGATCGAATCCGATACCATCACTGCCGACCGAGTCCGCCAGCAGCTCTATCATGTTGAGAACAATGACAAAATTGCGCTGCTGCTTGGTGTCCTCAAGCAACAGGATCCGCACCGGACGCTGATTTTCGTCAATACCAAACGCGATGCCGACAAGGTCACGGGGTACTTACTGGGTAATGACATTAAGGCAGCGGTGATCTCAGGCGATATCGCGCAGAACAAGCGCGAGCAACTGCTGGGCAAGTTCCAGGCCGGCGAACTGCCGATTCTGGTCGCCACGGACGTGGCAGCGCGGGGGCTGCACATTCCTGAGGTGAGCCACGTCATCAACTATGATCTGCCCCAGGATCCGGAGGATTATGTCCACCGTATCGGCCGTACCGCGCGGGCGGGCGCCGCTGGCGAAGCCATCAGTTTTGCCTGTGAATCCTATGTTTACTCGCTGCCCGATATTGAGACGTATATCGAGCAGAAAATCCCCTCAGAGATGGCCCCGAGCGATCTCATGGCCACCGATATCAAACCACCGGCAAAGATGAACAACCGCCGCCCCAGCACTGGGAGTGGCAGTCGCAGCCGCAGCGGTGGCAGCAGCTCAGGCGGCAGCGGCACACGGCGGCGCAGCAGCACCGCGAAAAAGCCCGAGACTGCCGAGGCAAAACAAGCCACTGAGCCCAAGCAACCCGCTGCAGAGAAATCGACTACGCAGACGCCGGATCAGTCGTAGTCAAAAGAATAGAAAAGATCGAGCGCCCCTTCGGCCCCGCTCACTGCTTCCAAGTAAAGTCGGGGCCGCAGGTAGTAGCGAAGTGTAAGCGTGTTCTCAGGTTCAAACACCCCAACGCCGTAGCGCAACAGTAAATTCGGCGCCAGATAACCACTGACCGCCACCTCGGCAGTCTCGCCCTGACCGCTCGCTTCGAGCTGAAAGTCACGAATACCGATTTCTTCGGCCAGTGCACGGCCAATCCGCTCACCACCAAAGACGCCTAGCGCCAATGCGGCTTCGCCAACGAGCGCTTCTTGATTGGGCGTACCCTGGCCTGGTGGTCGACCGGTAATCAAATAAGACAGGATACTCGCCTGCTCCATCGTGGGACGGGAGAAGAGCGCGATTCGCGGATCTTTGGCCGGGCCACTAACGCGCAACCCGGCGAGCAAATCCGCCGACTCACGTACCGCTTCAATATCCAGCCGCGGGTTATCTATTGGGCCAGCAAAGATCAAACGCCCTCGTCGCACGGCAAGCGTCTGGCCATAGGCGGCATACTGCGCATCCTCCAGTGTCAGCACGCCCTCTGCTTCCGCAGCGGCTGCACCCGCCTGACTTACAGCCAGCTCACCGGCAAGCTGTCCGGTCAAGCCACCGGCACTCACCTTCACTGCCTCGCCAAAGGTCACACGCAAATCACTCTGTAATTTCGCGCCAACAGCGTTATCCGAGCTGGGTAAAGGCCGACCGGCTGCATCCACTCGCACAGCATCCGGCGAGACTCGCGCGAGACGCTCGCCCAATCGGGTATCCAGATTGATCTCACCGGCTGGTACATCGATACGCCCCGTCAGGATGCTTTGTTCGGGACTGACACGCAGCTGCAAATTCGGGGTGACGGTGAGTCGCGTCACCGCCCCGGGTTGCAGCGCAAGCTCACGGCCCGTCAATCGCAGCGAGCCGCGCAGACCATCTGCGACCATGACCAGATTGCCAGCTATGCTTCCCTCACCATCGCCCATGCGGAAATCACCGCGAATTTCCGCGGCATTGCCATCCACCATTGCACTGGCCTGAATGGACTCAATTGGTGCCGCTAATGCACGCGGTAGAACTGAGGCGTCCGCAACCGACACTTCGCCGAGAAATCTCGGAGCGGTCAGAGTGCCCGAGACCTCGCCGCGGGCGGACGCTGCGCCGCTAATCCGATTGATTTGCGGCATCAGGCCAGCGAGCGGCGCAAGCGGCAAGCCATCAAGCCAGACAACACCTTCCAGCCGGCGCGTTGGCGCCAGCGGCGTGGTCTGCACGGCAAAGCCACCGTTGCCAATGTCCGGTGAGGCAACACCCACGCGCAGATCGGCCCGATCAGCACGTAAATCGGCATCAACAACAATACGGCGGTAGCGCAGCGGCAGTGGCGATTCATCATCAGCCGGCGCGAATTCCACCAAACCACCTGCGCTCACCAACGTAAGACGTGCCTGGGGCGCGCTTCCTCTGCGCCAAGAAAGCACCGCCGTGCCAGTGATTTCACCACTGACCTGCAGCCCCGGCGGCCACTGATCGGCAAACCGCGTCAGCGAAACCGCACTCAGGTTGATGCCAAGCCGGGCGGATTTGCGGTCGGCAACCAACGGCTCGGCGCAAAGGCTGACCTCATCCTTTACCCAACAGTGCGGCTCAAGCCTGAATACCGAGCGACGCAGGTCTACTAGCAACTCAGGTTGGCCCGACACTTGCCAGGGTCCACCCACCACATCAAGCCTGGCATCGGCCAGAATGCCCTGCCAGCGGCGAGTCTCCCAATCAAAACCGCCCTCCAGCTGCCAAACCAATTGTGCTGGGGCCGACGCCATGTCCATCCGAATGACATGCGACTGCAAGGCGCCTTGCAAGCGCACATCGACATCGCCAACTACCCGGTCGGCGAGGACAAGCTCCGAGACCTGGAGCTGATGCATGCAGGATCGCCCCTGAATCAGGCACCAAGGATCCCAGCGCCATTTCAGCTGCTTCGCCTGTGCCGCGACGGCCCCGCTGCGCCAGGAGACGTCCGCCAAGGTCAGGCCTTGCCAAAGGTCACCATCCACAAACTCGGCATTCAGGGCGGGCAGCCAGGCGTTCAGGCGCGCTGTTGCCCAACGCGCGCCCGTGCTCGTGCTGATGAGCCAGGCCAAGCCGAGGGCCAGGACCAGAATGAGCGTAAGCAATGTTGTGCGAAGCCCCGGCATCAGAAAGGCGGCCCCACGGAAATATGCACCCGAAACGGTGGATCATCACGGCTAATGCCCCAGGCAAAATCCAGGCGCAGTGGCCCCACGGGTGATGACCAGCGCAGACCGAACCCCGCACCCACTTCGGCATCCATCTCATCAACCTGATCAAAGGCATTGCCGCCATCAATAAAGCTGGCCAGGCGCCAGTTGCCGCGCACCGCATAGCTGTACTCGGCACTGCCAGTGGCCAGGTACCGGCCACCAGTGACTTCGCCGTTGGCGTCCTGGGGCCCAAGGCTGCGGTAGGCAAAGCCACGCACACTCTGATCACCGCCGGCGAAAAAACGCAGCGAAGTCGGTGTGCGATTAAAATCGTTGGTGGCGATAGCCCCCAGATCGGCGCGCAACTGAAACCGATGCGCCTGCCCAAGGCTGCGCAGCCAGGTATTACTCAGGCGCAATCTGGCGATGTCCACATCAGAGAGCAGATCCCGGGCACTGCCCTCAAGGGAGTAGTTTTGATGATCGCCGCGATAGGGATCGATGCCGCCCCGGGAGCGTGTGCGAGAAAAGGCAATGCCAGGTAACAGCAATTGCGCCTCGCCCCGATCAACACCGGCCGTAAAGCGCTCATCGAGCCAACGAATCGACTGCGTGCGCACCCACCCGGAGCTAAACTGCTGGCGTCGGGCCAACGCGACGGTGTAGCGCTCACTGCGGGCGTCCTCAACATCCTCATTCTCCCAGCCCGTCGCCAGCGATAAGCTGTCGTTAAGCGGGTCAGCAAGCGGGATCTCATAGCGGGCATTCAACACTTGCCTGACCGGAGAAACGCGCAGCCGACTCTCCAGACGATGTCCGCGATTGTTAATAAAGTGTCGGGTGAAGCCCAGCTGGGCACGCGGGCCCTCGTCGGTGGAAAAGCCAATGCCGGTGGTCACCGTGTTACGCGGGCGTGTGAACAACCGAGCCGTCACCGGTATTTGCTTATCGATTGCTAGATCGCGCTGGGTCTCCACCAGCGCATCATCAAAGTAACCGCTCTCAAGCAGTCGCTCATTAAGTCGGGCTAAGGTATCGGCTGAATAGGGCGCACCAGGCGCAAACGGCACCAGGCGCTCAAGGAAGCGCTGACGCAAAGGCGATGGCGAAAAGCTCACGGCCCCAAGCGTATAGCGTGCGCCGGTATCGAGCGTGAGCTCAGCATCTGCCCACAACCCCGGCACATGAACGGCAAGGCGTGCGGTTTTAAATTGGTAGTCAAAATAGCCACGTTCCAGCGCTAAATTACGCAGCGCACGTTTACTGCGCTCATAGTCGGCATGATTGAGCGATGTCCCGGCACTGATCGGCAGACGCTCTAAAAGCGCGGAGAATTCTGGGTCATCTTCACCTTCACCGACCACCTCAATCGCGACCGAACGCCACTGGACTTGCGGGCCGGGTGTGATTTCTACGTCAAGCGCCCAATGCCCCTGCACCGGCTTTAAATCAACGAAAAGCGCAGGCTCATAGTAGCCATGCGCCTGTAAGGCCTCGTGCATCTGCTCACGGATTCGCTCACGATAAAAGCGCGCGGCAAGATCGCTATCCAGCTGCACAGCCGGATCAACCACCACCCGGATGCGCTCGGCGAGTTCACCCTCCACCCCCTCGAGCGTCAGACGCACCTCGGCGGCGGCCGACAGACTCACCAGCAACAGGATGCCGACAACCCAGCCCGGCAGACCGCCTCGTGGGGTGCTCACAGCCGTGGCGGCCGGCCTCCAGCCTGTTCAGGGGGCTGGCACTGTTCTGCCGAGAGATGTTGATGCATTGCGGACTCCTTTATCTGGCAATGTGCAGCTGTCTGACCGGCGACAGCCCCATGATATCCTCCCGCCATGAGCGAAAACGATAGCAACACCGAAGAACACCGCCTGCGACTGCGCCACCTGCGACTGTCCGATTACAAGGATGTCAAAACGATCATGGATCAGGTCTACCCGGACCTTGGCGGCGCCTGGACACGTAAGCAGTATGCCGCGCAGATAAACCGCTTTGCCGAAGGCCAGATCTGCATCGAAGACAATGGCCGTGTGGTGGCGGGCGCTATCTCGATGATTGTGGACTACGATCGCTATGGCGACCGGCACAAGTATGACGAGATCACCGGCAATGGCTATCTGACCAACCACGACCCCAATGGCGATGTCCTCTACGGCGTGGATATTTTTGTCGATCCGGACTATCGCGGCATGCGTCTGGGCCGGCGGCTTTATGACGCGCGCAAAGAGCTCTGTCGCAGTCTTAACCTGCGGGCGATTGTTGCCGGAGGGCGTATGCCCGGATACCGCGAACATGCCGCCGAAATGAAGCCCGAGGAGTACATCGATCTGGTCAAGCGCCGCGAGCTCTACGACCCGATCCTCTCCTTTCAGCTAGCCAATGATTTTCACGTCCGCCGAGTGATCACCGCCTATCTGCCGGAAGATCAGGAATCCAAGGCTTACGCCACCCTGCTGCAATGGGACAACATTTTCTACGAATCCGACCGCACTCCCCTGATCGGCGGGCGCAAATCGATGATTCGTGTTGGCACCGTGCAATGGCAGATGCGACGCGTGACCAATTTTGAAGATCTCATGACCAATATTGAGTTCTTTATTGATGCCATGGCGGGGTACAACTGCGATTTCATTCTCTTCCCGGAGCTTTTTAACGCCCCGCTGCTTGCGCAGTTCAATCAGGAAGACCCGGCTGAGGCCATGCGCGGGCTGGCGCAATACACTAATGAGATTGTCGATGCGATGAGCCAGCTCGCGGTCTCCTACAACATCAACATCATCGCCGGCTCCATGCCTGTGTATGACGACAATGCCCTCTACAACGTCGCCTATCTCTGCCGCCGGGATGGCACTGTTGACTCGCATCACAAACTGCATCCAACACCGGATGAGCGGTTTTATTGGGGTGTCCAGGGTGGCGACGCCCTGAAGGCCTTTGATACCGATGTCGGCAAAATTGGCATTCTGGTCTGCTACGACGTGGAGTTCCCCGAGGCTTGCCGGCTGCTTGCCGATCAGGGCATGCAAATTCTCTTTGTACCGTTCTGGACCGACACAAAGAACGCCTATCTACGTGTGCGCCGCTGCGCCCAGGCGCGTGCCATCGAAAATGAATGCTATGTCGCGATCACCGGCAGTGTCGGCAACCTGCCACGCGTGGAGAACATCGAGATCCAGTATTCACAGGCCGCTGTCTTCTCGCCGTCAGACTTTGCCTTCCCGCATGACGGCATCGTCAGCGAATCCACCCCCAACACCGAAATGACGCTGGTGGTGGATCTTGATATGGACAAAATCAAGCAGCTGCGGGCCGAAGGCTCGGTTCAGAATTCCAAAGACCGTCGGCTAGACCTTTATCGCGTCCACTGGCTCGACGACCACGACAGCTGATCAGAATTTCTGCTGCGCAAGCCAGGGCTGCATCCGCGCGAACGCCTCTTCGATATTCTCCATCGAATTAGAGAAACTGATGCGAATGGCGTTACCGCAAGTATCACCAAAGGCATCACCCGGGATCACGCAAACCCCTGTGTCCTGGAGCATGCGCAGGGCAAGATCAGTGCCATCCGTGCGCGGCGGCAGCGACGGGAAGATATAGAAAGCCCCCTGCGGGACATAGCCTGTGAGATGTGGGGTCTCGCTGACCAACTCCACCACCCGATCGCGCCGACGCCGATACTCCGCATTCATCTCGTCAACACAGCGCATATCGCCCTTGAGTGCCGCTACGCCAGCCCACTGCGCCGGTGTACTGGCAACGGTGGTGGTGAACATATGGTAGCGGCGTAGCTTCTTAATGGCTCCCTGACTCGAGATCATCCAGCCAATGCGGAATCCGGCCATGCTGAAGGTCTTGGAGAAACTTGAAATTGACATCACATGATCGAGATCGGAGGTGCAGTTAATCACACTGGGAAACTCCAACCCCTCATCCAGAAGGATGTGGTCGTACACCTCATCGGCAAATACATAAACACCGCGATAGGCGGCTTCCTGCACGATGGCCTCGATAGTCTCGCGCGGATAAACCGCCCCGCTTGGATTGCTCGGTGAGTTAAGGACGATGGCAAAGGTGCGCATGCCAATGGCATCAATCACCTCCTGCGGGTCAATCTGATGGCCGTGTTCAGGCCGGGTTGGAATCAGCTTGACCTCACCACCGTTCATGCGAATGAGCGGTGCGTACAGCAAAAAGGTGGGGTCGGTGACGATGAACTGCCGACCCGGTGCAGCGGTCGCGGTGAGCGCCAGATACATCGCCTCAGTGGCGCCGGTGGTCACTAGGAAGTTGTCCTCGGTAAGCTCCCGGTCATAGCGCTTGCTGTAATAGCGCGCAAGTTCGGTGAGCAGCTCCGGCAATCCGGCATCCATGGTGTATCCGGTCAATCCGTCTTGCAGCGCTTCGATATGCGCATCGACGATATGTTTTGGCGTTGGAAAATCAGGCTGGCCAATAGATAGATGAATGACGTCTTCTAGGTCTGCAGCGGTATTGATCATGCGTCGAATACCCGGCATCGGGATGGCCTGTAGCGAGGGGCTGAAAAGGGGTGCCTCGGCCTGATCGCCCTGATCCATCTCAACCGGATTGACCATAATCGTTTCCTTTATCTATGACAGATTGATGACTTTGCTAGAACACTCGCGAAGCTAGACTGACCCGGGCAATCGGTCAACCCCCGCAGACCCTATTATGGCGCGGTTGACGGGGGATGAGTCGATCGCTACCGTCGGGGGTTTTCCACACGCTCGCCACCGGAGAATGTTATGCCTGCTGACCGGCCCGCCGTTGCTGTTCTCACCGCCCCAAACGAGGCCCTACCCGAGGGGCTGGAGGCACTTACTGATACGGTGGATTTTCGTCTGGCAAGCGATAGCGACAGCCTGCGCAACGCGCTCCCGGGTGCTCAGGTGCTCTGTGTGACTGACTTTCGCACTCAGGCCGTCAGTGATGCCTGGCCAGCCGCCGATGCACTGGAGTGGATTCACGCCACCAGCGCTGGCGTTGATGCACTGCTCACACCGGAGGTGCGCGGCAGTGATATCCCCGTGACCAATGCCCGCGGTATCTTCGACCGCTGCATTGCTGAGTACGTACTTGGCCAGATTATCGCCTTTGCCAAGGATTTCGCGGGCAATTGGGCGCTCAAGCAGACGCATGAATGGCAGCATCGCGAAACCGAATCCGTGGCGGGTGGCAGTGTGCTGGTGGTAGGCGCCGGCTCAATTGGCCGCACCATCGCTAAGCTATGCGGCGCAATTGGCATGGAGGTGGATGGTGTCGGCCGACGGGCACGGCCGGGCGATACGGAATTTGGCGCCATTTATGCTCAGGCTGATTTACTTTCCATCCTTGGGGATTATGACTATGTCGTCATCGCCGCGCCGCTGACACCGGATACACAGGGCCTCTTTGGCGCGGCTGAATTTCAGGCCATGCAGCCCGGCGCACGCTTCATTAACATTGGCCGCGGGCCGATTGTGCGCACGGATGATTTGGTTGACGCGCTTACCGAAGGCGAAATTGACGGAGCGGCCCTGGATGTCTTTGAAACCGAGCCACTGCCAGCCGATCATCCACTCTGGGATCTACCCAATGTCTCTATCTCCGCTCACATGGCTGGTGATTTCATTGGCTGGAAGCGCGCCCTCTCCAAGCAATTTATCGATAATTTCTACCGCTGGCAGCGCGGTGAAGCCCTGAACAATGTCGTCGACAAAGCCCACGGCTTTGTCACCGGCCGATAACTGAAAGCAACGAACGCGAATGAGGCAGATCATGATCGAATCCCCGCTCCTGCAGAATCTGGGTGGCTATATCAACGGCCAATGGGTGATGGCTGACAGCGGCAAGACCCTTGCCGTCACCAATCCGGTAGACCACTCCGCACTGGCTGAAGTCGCTGCCATGGGTGTTGCTGAGACCGAACGGGCGATTGCCGCGGCCGAAGCCACAATGGCCCACCGCCCAAGCCTCGAGGCGCGCCGCAACTGGCTCAACGCGATTGCCGATGCGCTCACTGAGGAGCGCGAAGAAATCGGCCGCATCCTTTGCATGGAACACGGCAAGCCACTCCCTGAAGCACAGGGCGAAGTCGATTATGCCGCGGGCTTTTTCCGTTATGCGGCCAACCATATCGACGCCCTTGGCCCGAGAACGCTTGATGAAAAACCACGGGATTGCACCTGGACTATCCACCACCGGCCTGCCGGGGTTGTTGGCCTGATCACCCCTTGGAACTTCCCCATCGGCATGATCGCCAAAAAGCTCTCCTCGGCCATTGCCGCCGGCTGTGCCAGCGTCATCAAGCCCTCATCGAAAACGCCGCTCACCATGATTGCGCTGTTCACTCTACTCGACCGAAAAGTGGATCTGCCAGCGGGCATGGTCAACCTGGTCATGGGGTCGGCGGGGCCGATCACTGATGCCCTCTTTGCGGCCCCCTCGGTGCGGGTCATCAGCTTTACCGGTTCCACCGAAGTGGGCCGGGAGCTGATCAGACAGGCCGCACCTGGCGTTAAACGGCTTACCCTGGAGCTTGGCGGCAACGCGCCCTACATCATTTTTGAGGATGCCGATCTGGACAAAGCGGCCGATCAGCTCATGGGCAACAAATTCCGCGGTGGCGGTCAGACTTGTGTCTGTGCCAACCGCATTTTTGTCCACCGCGATGTTGCCCAAACCTTTGCCGAGAAACTTGCCGAACGCGTTCGCGAGCTGAATGTAGGGGATGGCATGCAGCCGGGCGTTAATCTGGGCCCGCTCATTGATGAGAATGCCGTGGCGAAAGTGGCCCGTCATGTCGATGATGCCGTGGCGAAAGGTGCCAAGAAAGTATTCGAGGGTGACACCAGCGGCCTCGCCGGCACTTTCCATGCTCCAACGGTTCTGCTCGATGTGCCTGAGAATGCCGCCTGCTATCGCGAAGAGACCTTCGGGCCCTTAGTGCCGATCATCACCTTTGCCAATGAAGCGGAAGTTGTACGGATGGCCAATGACACCGACTTTGGTCTCGCCTGCTATGTCTTCACAGCCGATGAGCCCAAAGGTCAACGGGTGATCGAGCAGCTGCATTTTGGTCATGCGGCACTCAACACCGGCTCCGGGCCAACACCAGAGGCGCCATTTGGCGGGATGAAGCAGTCCGGCTATGGCCGCGAAGGCGGGCTTGAGGGGCTTTTTGAATTTACCGAAGCACAGACCGTGCCGGTGGGCTAACCCTTGCGCGCATTAAAAAGGCCCGGTCTTTGCCGGGCCTTTTTTCATCGCAATCCGGTCAGAACCGGACAGCACGCAATTTAACCCGTGCCGCGCATGGCCTCAGCCGTCTCGCCGCCGCCG
The DNA here is from genome assembly GCA_965658695.1 of Spiribacter sp. GTDB lineage: Bacteria > Pseudomonadota > Gammaproteobacteria > Nitrococcales > Nitrococcaceae > Spiribacter. The sequence continues at coordinate 13,436 of CBFHTR010000008.1, read as the reverse complement.
GTTTCAATCAACGCGGCTTCAAACTGATCCACCGCCCAGTCGATCTCCTCGGCGGTGACAATCAGCGGCGGGATCCAGCGAATCACATTACCGCCCCAGGGGCCGCAACGAATCATCAACAACCCACGATGCTCGCAGGCTTTGAGCATCTTCGCGCCACGATCGCCATCCGGCTTGCCATGGGCATCGACCAAATGAGTCCCGATCATCAGACCCCGGCCGGATAGATTGCCAATTTCCGGATGCCGCTCTTGGACTGCCTGCAGCCGCGACAGTAACTGAGCGCCACGCTCGGCAGCATTCTCAACCAGCTTCTCATCGCGGATGACATCCAGTGTGGCCAAAGCGGCAGCACAGGCAACGGCATTGCCGCCATAGGTGCCGCCCTGAGAGCCTGGCAGCGCCTTACTCATGAGCTCAGCGGGTGCAGCCATAAATGACAACTGAAAACCGCTCGCGACACCCTTGGCGGAGATCACGACATCCGGTTCAACGCCAAAATGCTCGTAGCCCCACATCAAGCCGGTGCGTCCATTGCCGGACTGGACCTCGTCCATCATCAGCAGGATGCCGTGCTTGTTGCAGCGCTCCTGCAGGCCCTGCATGAATTTGGTGTTAGCAGGGATATAGCCCGCCTCACCCTGAATCGGTTCGATTAACATCGCCGCGGTTTCCATCGGTGTGCTCTGCACCTGGAGGATGTAATCGAGCTCACGCAGGGCAAAGTCAGCGGCCTCATCTTCGCTCATGCCATACCAGTAGGTATCCGGGAACGGGGCCGTGACCACGCCACCCATCATCGGAGCCACACCCTGACGCACGGCAGCACTCGAAGTGGTGGTAGAGAGCGATCCCATGGTCCGGCCATGGAAGCAGCCACGGAAAGCAATGATGTTGGGCTTGCCGGTTGCCTGGCGCGCCAGTCGAATGGAAGCCTCTACCGCCTCGGTACCGGCGTTTGAGAAGAACACACTGTCGATAGCATCGGGCAGCAACTCCACCAACCGGTCGGAAAGCTCCAGGATCGGCGGGTGTTTCATAATGGCATATTGGGCATGGACGACCTTATCAATCTGCGCCTTGGCCGCCTCGACGACGCGCGGATGACAGTGGCCCGTGCTGAGCACACCGATACCCGAGGCAAAATCCATGTACTTGCCGCCATCCTCGGAGTAGACGTACATACCTTGCGCGCGCTCGACCAGAATGTCGCTGGACTGGCGCAGCAGTGGCGAGAGATGGTGGACGTTGTCGGACATGACATTGTCTCCTGATTAACGGATTCGGTGTCTACCATACGCGATCTGAACGTGCATTTCCTCCCACGCCAATGCTTCGGGCAAGGTCACAACCAATGCTATGCTTTGCTCATAGGTAAAAGGACGAGGACTCAGACAATGGCGATGCAAAGCAATGAGCCGGTGGTATTTGAGCGTGACTGCGAGGCCGCACTCATCCCAGCCGGCGACACCGGCATGATCCCCAAGGGTGCCGAGGGCATGATCACGCAGGCGCTTGGCGGCAGCTATACGGTATACATTCAGGGCAATCTCTTTCGCATTGACGGCAAAGATGCCGATGCCATCGGCAAAGAACCGGAACCCACTCCAGAGCTACCGGACAACGCCTCCGATGGCGATGTTGAGCAGTTGGTCTGGGATCAGATGCGGCGCTGTTTTGACCCGGAAATTCCGGTAAACATTGTCGAACTGGGGTTAGTCTATCGATGCGATATTCATCTGAACGACGATGGCACACGGATGGTTGAAGTTGACATGACATTGACCGCGCCGGGTTGTGGCATGGGCGACATCATCGCCTACGACGTGCGCGAAAAAGTCCGCCAGGTACCCACCGTTGAGGAAGTGAAAGTCGAGGTGGTATTCGATCCACCGTGGAGCTTCGAGATGATGTCGGAGGCCGCCAAGTTACAAACCGGGATGATGTAATCGCCTAGTCTGTGCCGTCGCAAAACTGCTGACCCGCCGGGCTGTCCTGACTACGCCGGCCGGATAACTCACTCAATGCATCGGGGTCGAGCAACTGTATTTCTCGGCCTTCGGCTTGCAACCAGCCATTTTCCTGAAAACGACGGAACAGCCGGCTCATGGTCTCGGGCGCCAACCCCAGATAGTTACCCAGATCACTGCGTGCCATCGGCAGCCGAAAACGCGTAGGCGACAAACCACGACGCCCAAACCGATCCGAAAAGCTCAACAGCAACATGGCCAGTCGCTCTTCCGCACTGCGCCGAGCCATGGCAAACAGCATTTCCTGATCGGCGAAGATTTCTTTCGACATCAACCGCAGCAACTGCCGCTGCAAACTTGGGATATCAGCAGCCAGATGTTCAAGCTGCTCAAAGGGGAGCTCACAGATGCTTGCGGTTTCCAGCGCCGAGGCCGAACAGGGATGGACCCAGCTGTTAATGGCATCCAGCCCAATTAGTTCACCCGGCAAGTGAAAACCCGTGACCTGCTCTTCACCCGACTCGGTGGTGGTGTAGGTCTTGAGCGATCCGGAACGAACAGCATATAAGGCCTGAAAATTGTCGCCACCGCGGTAGAGATGGTCACCGCGCTGCAGTGGCCGCTTGCGCTCGACAATTGCGTCGAGCTGTTCGATATCCGCCTCACTCAGGGACATCGGAAGGCAGAGCTGATTGAGACTGCAACGCGCGCAGGCTTGGCGCAGGTTGGAGATACGGAAGTCGGAAATGTCAGAGGCACTCATCGGCGATCCTGCCTTCGGTCGCAGCAGCGACCATTCCTCCTGGTTCTAAGTTTATAACTTTGAACTATACGCTCGCGCAAACCCGCTTTCCAGTTAGCTTTGCGCAGAAAAATGCGCATAGCCGGGCGCGGCATCTTCACGCCAGGGTTGATTACCCCAGAACACCCCCTCACCTGCCTCCACACGGCCAATACACCGCACCGGTACTGCTGCAGACTGGGCCGCGGCAGTCACCAGGCCGTCACAGGCGGCGGGCGCGGTAAAACAAAGCTCGTAATCATCACCACCGGCGCAGTAATACTGCTGGGCTTTGGCCGCCTCGCAAGCCCAATGCCGCAGCCGGGCGGAGGGATGGCAAGCAGCCGGGTCCATCACCAGCTTCACGGCACTGCGCTCGGCGATGTGACCGGCATCCGCAATCAGGCCGTCAGAGACATCAATGACCGCTGAGGCGATGCCTTGCAAAGCAGCCCCGAGCGCCAAACGTGGCACCGGATGGGTAAAAGCAGACCGCAAGCCCTGCCAACGCGTGCAGCCCCGCGCCAGCTCTGACTGCCACACGGCAAGCCCGGCAGCCGCCTCGCCGGGGCGCCCGGATACCCAGAGCCGATCACCCGGCTGTGCGCCATCACGTCGCAGCGGCGCTCGGTCAACTACCCCGGTAATCTGCACGCTAATCGTGAGCGGCCCGCGGGTGACATCACCACCAATCACCGCCACATTGAAAGCCTTAGCCAGACCATCTAGCCCGCGCGCAAAGTCGGCAACCCAGGCCTCGTCCGCAGTTGGCAAAGTCAGCCCCAGCAATGCCCAACGTGGCTGCGCACCCATGGCGGCAAGATCACTTAAATTCACGGCAAGCGCCCGATACCCGATCCACTCGGCGGGCAGATCGGATGGAAAATGCACCCCATCCACCAGCGTGTCCAGTGCCATCACCTGCTGGCGCTGTCCAGAAATATCAACGATGGCGGCATCATCACCGACGCCCAGAACGACGTCAGCGCGCGGGGCGCCAAGCTCCGAGAGATAACGTTCAATCAAAGTGAATTCAGCGCATCCAGCCATACGCTGTCCGCCCTAGCCCCGTCGGGTCTTCAGCTCTGCCTGCCGCAGCGGGAAATCCCGGCCAACTTTATCCAGAATGCCATTGATAAAACGATGGCTCTGCTCAGCACCAAACGCCTTGGCCAACTCCACCGCTTCATCAATGCAGACACGGTAAGGCACCTCAATGCGTTCACGCAGCTCGAATGTACCTAATCGCAACAGGGAGAGTTCTACCGGATCGAGGGTACGCGCCGGCCGATCCAAATAACCATCATAGGCAGCATCCAGTGACTCGGCCTGCGCAGTAACACCCCGAAAGAGCGCTGAGAAATAATCCAAATCGACTCGACCGAGCCGATGAATACTCAGGAACTGACGCTCGATATCCGCCGGTTCCTGCCCGGTGAGTTGCCATTGATACAATGCCTGCAGCACGCGCCTGCGGGCACGGACGCGCTCTTGCTTGGATCGACCCGCGGTCACAGTTGTCGCAGCAGACTGATCATCTCAAGCAAAGACAGTGCCGCCTCCGCACCTTTGTTACCGGCTTTGGTGCCGGCACGCTCGATGGCCTGCTCGATGGTGTCGGTGGTAAGCACCCCGAAGGCCACCGGCACACCGCGCTGCTGGCTGACTTGGCCAATGCCCTTAGCGCACTCACCGGCTACATAGTCAAAATGCGGAGTGCCACCACGAATCACGCAGCCCAGCGCAACCACGCCGTCGTAGTCCCCGCTAGCGGCTGCTTTGTCCACTACCAATGGCAGTTCCCAGGCACCAGGAACGCGAATCAGTGTCAGGGCCTCATCGGAGACACCATGACGCCGGAGCGTGTCTTGTGCGCCGCTGACCAGCGCATCGACAATAAAACTATTAAATCGAGTGGCCACAATGGCAATTCGTGCATTGTTGGCTGTGAAATCGCCTTCGAGGGTTTTCATACGCTTACCGTGTTAGTCGTTATCAGGACAAGGTTAAACCGCCGACTGGACATAGTCGACTACCTCGATACCAAAACCCGAGAGTCCGTACATAATCTTGGGTGAAGAGAGCACGCGCATCCGTCGGATACCAAGATCGGACAAAATCTGGGCACCCACACCATAGGTGCGCAGTGCCTGGCTTTGCTCACTGGCCTGGCGCGGCTCGGGCGTCATTTGCCCGCTTTGTGCCAGCACCTGGAACTCACGCATACGCGCCAGCACTTCATCCTGATCACTGGCTTGGCGCAGCATGATCAAGCAAGCGGGATCCGATTCGCTGCCGGCAATCTCCTCCAGTGCCTGGCGCAACGACCAGGTTTGATCCGGCGCCATGGCCGCGAACAGATCCGAGAGTGTGTTCTCTACCTGCACACGCACCAGCGCCGGATGATCCGGCTCAGGCCGGCCGCGCAGCAGCGCGAAATGCAAGGCACCATCCACCGTATCTTGATAAGCATAGAGATGAAAACGCCCGTATTCGGTGGGCAGCTCGCAGTCGGCCACCCGCTCCACCGTGCGCTCATTGCGAATGCGATAAGCGATCAGATCCGCGACCGTGCCGATCTTTAGATCATGCTCACGGGCGAAAGCCAACAAATCATCCCGCCGAGCCATGGTGCCGTCCTCATTCAGCACCTCAACGATCACCGCGGCGGGCTCAAAACCCGCCAGGCGAGCCAAGTCGCAGCCGGCCTCGGTATGCCCGGCCCGCGTCAAAACACCACCGGGTTGCGCCATCAGCGGAAACACATGGCCGGGTTGTGTGATGTCCGTTGGCGATGCCTGCGGGGCCACCGCAGCCTGAATCGTACGGGCACGATCCGCCGCAGAAATACCCGTGGTCACACCTCGGGCCGCCTCAATACTGACGGTGAACTTCGTGCCCTGGTGATCACTTGAGCCAGTAACCATAAGCGGCAGGCGCAATTGCTCACAGCGCTCACGCGTGAGCGTCAGACAAATCAGGCCGCGGCCGTAGCGCGCCATAAAATTAATATCATCCGGTCGCACCATGGAGGCGGCCATCACCAGATCGCCCTCATTTTCGCGATCTTCGTCATCAAGCATCAGCACCATGCGCCCGACGCTCAAGTCCTGGATGATTTCCTCAATACTGTTAAATGCCATGCATCAGCCCCCAAGAAAACCACTGCGGCGCAGCAGATCCTCGCTCACACCGCCGCCAGCTGTTACATCCCCGGCAAGCAACCGCTCAAGGTAGCGCGCGACTAAATCCACCTCAATGTTCACGGCCTGGCCGGGTTGATACTCACCCAGCGTTGTCACCGCTGAGGTGTGCGGGACAATATTGACCTCAAATTCACTGCCGGCGACTTCATTGACCGTCAAACTAATGCCCTCAATCGTAATCGAGCCTTTCTCGGCAATGTAACGGGCCAGTGCATCTGGGGCGCGGAAACGCCAGCGCTCGGAGCGCGCTGCCGGTTCACGCACAAGCACCTCGCCAACCCCATCGACATGACCACTGACCAAATGCCCACCCAGCGGTGTTGAGAGCGTGAGGGCTTTCTCCAAATTGACTGAGCTGCCTGGCCTCAGGGCACCCAATGTTGTCCGCTGCAATGACTCCAGCGAGACATCAGCGGCAAAGGTCTGATCACCCAGATCAACCGCAGTCAGACAGCAGCCATTCACGGCAATACTGTCGCCCTTTTTCACATACTGCAGTGAGAGGCCGCCGGCATGGAACACAAGGCGTCGGTCGCCCCCGGTCTCCCGGCTCTCCTGCAAATGGCCCTTGGCCTGAATGATGCCAGTGAACACTTAGACGTCCTCCGATTCATGCAGCCGCAACCTCAGCCGAAGATCCTCACCCACACGACGGGTATCCAACCAACGTACCGGCAGGCGGTCTGCCATGGATTCCAGACCAGGCAGCATCAATAGAGGATTTGCATCGTGCCCCATTAAATGCGGTGCCAGATAAACCACCAGCTCATCCACCACGCCCGCCTGAATCCAGGCACCGGCCAGACGCGGGCCGGACTCCACCCAGACCTCGTTGATTTCCGCCTCAGCCAGCGCCCCGAGGACGGCAACTGGATCAACATGTCCGTCGGCATCCAGCCCCAGCTGCCAAAGCTCGGCGCCTGCCTGCACATGCTCGGCCTCGCGCGTGGGCATCGTACCGCCGTGAATAATCACCACGCCGTTTTCGTCGTTGAGTAACTGCGCTTCGACTGGCGTGCGTAGATGGGTATCCACCACAACACGCATCGGGGGGAGAAACTCTGCCTCAACATCACGCGCTGTCAGCCGCGGATCATCAGCCAACACGGTATCCACACCGGTGACCACAGCACTGCTCGCTGCACGCCAATAATGCACATCCGCTCGCGCTGCCGCGGAAGTAATCCAACGACTCTCCCCGGAGGCCATCGCAGTCCGGCCATCAAGACTCATGGCAAGCTTCACACGCACATAAGGCAGTCCGGATCGCATGCGACGGAAAAAACCGGGGTTGAGTTTTTCGGACTGCTCAGCCATCAAACCGGCGGCAACGGCAACACCTGCATCGCGCAACCGTTCGAGTCCGCGGCCAGAGACCTTGGGATTGGGGTCGGTGGCACCCACGACTACCCTGGCGATGCCCGCCTCAATCAGCGCATCGGCGCAGGGGGGTGTGCGGCCATAATGACTGCAGGGCTCAAGGGTAATGTAGGCCGTTGCTCCGGCAACGTCGCCCGTCGCCGCTTCGAGCGCACGTATTTCTGCATGTGCATCGCCGGTTCGGGCATGCCAGCCCTCGCCAATACACTCATCATCGCGCACCAGCACACAACCCACTCGAGGATTGGGTTCACAGGTTAGCCGCCCGCGCTCGGCAAGCTGAAGCGCCCGCCCCATCCAGGCGTGATCAGCGGCACTGAATTCGCTCACGAGGACTCACCATCATCGACCAATGGCGGCGCGCTATGCTCCAGGCCCTCGATGACCTCCCGGAAGGCGCTTACATCCTGAAAACTGCGATAAACCGAGGCAAAGCGCACATAAGCCACTTCATCGAGCTCGCGCAGCTCTTCCATCACCCACTCACCGATGGTGCTCGCGGCAACTTCCGGCTCACCCAGAGCCTGGATGCGTTGACGGATGCGATTGAGTGCATCCTCTACCGCCTCAGTGGCCACCGGGCGCTTTTCCAGTGCGCGCATCATGCCGGTGCGAAGACGCGACTCATCAAACTGCACCCGCGTGCCATCGCGTTTAACCACCCGAGGCATAACAAGCTCAGCCGCCTCATAGGTGGTGAAGCGCTCGCCACAACCCACGCACTCACGCCGCCGACGCACCTGATCGCCCTCACCGGCAAGGCGCGAATCGACAACGCGGGTATCCTGGGTATGACAAAAGGGGCAACGCATGCGGATGGACTACCCCTGCAGGGCCTCGTACACCGGGAAACGCCGACAGATATTGGTGATCTGTTCGATAACCCGGGCACGCACGGCGTCATCCCCGACATGATCAAGCACATCACAGATCCAGCCGGCAAGCTCCCGGCTTTCTGCCTCGCCAAATCCACGTGTAGTGATTGCCGGGGTGCCAATACGAAGCCCCGAAGTCACGAACGGCGACTGCGGGTCGTTTGGTACGGTGTTTTTGTTGACGGTGATATGCGCAGCCTCCAACGCAGCATCCGCCTCCTTGCCGGTTAAGCCCTTGTCCACCAAATCCATTAAAAACAGATGGTTGTCGGTGCCACCAGAGACCACCTTGTAGCCCCGCTCCATGACGGCATTGGCCATGGCTCGCGCATTGGCCACCACTTTCTCCTGATAGAGGCGGAAATCCGGATCCTGCGCCTCACGGAAGGCCACTGCCTTGGCAGCGATAACATGCATCAGCGGGCCGCCCTGGGTACCCGGGAAAATGAGTGACTGCAACTTCTTAGTCACATCTGGGTTTTCACGCGCCAAGATGAGCCCGCCACGTGGCCCGCGCAGGCTCTTGTGCGTGGTTGTAGTCACCACATCAGCGTATGGCACCGGGCTTGGATAAACGCCGGCAGCCACCAGGCCTGCGACATGCGCCATATCCGCCACCAACCAAGCACCCACCGCATCGGCAATCGCGCGGAACCGCGCCCAGTGGATCACCCGGGAGTAGGCCGAAAATCCGGCGACAATAATCTTTGGCTTATGCTCGTGGGCAAGCCGCTCAACCTCGGCGTAATCGATCTCCCCAGTGCTCGGGTCAATACCGTACTGCACCGGGTTGTAGATCTTGCCCGAGAAGTTTGGCTTTGCACCGTGGGTGAGATGCCCGCCATGATCGAGGGAGAGCCCCATGAGCGTATCGCCCGGATTGGCGAGCGCCATGAAAACCGCCAAGTTGGCGCTTGAGCCTGAATGCGGCTGGACGTTGGCATAGTCAGCGCCAAACAACGCCTTAGCTCGCTCGATAGCCAGATCTTCGGCAATATCAACGAACTCACAACCACCGTAGTAGCGTTTGCCCGAATACCCTTCGGCATACTTATTGGTGAGCACACTACCCTGCATCTCAAGAACACGCGGACTGGCGTAGTTCTCTGAGGCGATGAGCTCGATGTGTGTCTCCTGACGATGCCGCTCTTTCTCAATCGCTTCATGAAGCTCCGGATCAAAACCGGCCACGGTCATGCTGATGGGATACATGCCTTGTCCTCTTGTTGGCGGAGCCCGACATGATAAAGGATAAGCCCACAAAATAAGAGAGGGCCGAACAGTGCTGAACACCGAACGGCCCTCTTTTTGATTGAAGGATTCGATCAGTTAGCGTTGGGCGTGAACAACTGCTGACCTCGCAGGCGATAGGCACCAATGGCCGCCTGCCCCTCATCAGACACCAGCCAGTCGTGCCACTCCTGCGCCAGCTCATGCTTGACGTCATGATTGGCCGGGTTTACCAGCACGCTGCCGTACTGATTGAACAAGACCGGATCACCCTCAACCAGAATGTCCAGATTCTGGCGGTTATCAAAGCTGATCCAGGTGCCACGATCGGCCATGATGTAGGCGTCCATGCCAGCGGCAGTGTTGAGCGCGGCACCCATACCCGAGCCCAGCTCACGGTACCAGCTGCCGGCCGGCTCGATACCTGCCTCGGCCCAAATCGAGAGCTCCTTTTTATGTGTGCCACTATCATCGCCACGCGAAGCGAATGCGGCCTCAGCATTGGCAATAATCTGGAATGCCTCAGCCGCGGTCTCGGTACCCGCTATCCCGGCGGGATCGCTCTCAGGGCCAATTACGATGAAATCGTTATACATAATCTCGCGACGATCAACGCCACAGCCATCGTCTATGAACTTGCGCTCAGCTGCGGGGGCATGCACCAGTACGGCATCCGCATCGCCATTGCAGCCAATCCGGAGGGCCTGACCTGTGCCAACGGCCACCACCCGCACCTCAATTCCCGTTGATTCAGTGAACTGCGGCAGGATTTCTTCAAACAATCCGGAATTCTCTGTCGATGTGGTTGAGGCAATAGTGATGAATCCACGCTCTTGCGCGTTTACACCGAATGCCAGTGCCAACGCGACAAGTGCTGCGGTACTAAACCGAACCATATTTCGAAACATCATCTCTCTCCTTCAGAAAAGCCCCATGCTCTCCAGCCAGAAAATGCGCTGCCTCGGGGGTGGCAGGCTGCGCAAGGAAAGTTGATGCCGGCGCACTCTCGACGATGTGCCCACCGGCCAGAAACAAGCAGTGATCGGCCATGCGACGTGCCTGGCCAAGGTTGTGCGTGACCATGACAATTTTGGTGCCGTTGTCTGCAAAGCGGTTGATGGCCGATTCAATAGCCTGTGTGGCACCTGGATCTAGGGCCGAAGTTGGTTCATCCAAAAATAAAATCTCTGGCTGCAGCACCCAGGCACGGGCGAGCGCAAGACGCTGCTGCTCCCCACCTGAGAGCACCCGCGCCGAGCGATCGGCCAAAGCATCAAGTCCAACCAGATCTAGTGCCTGCATAGCCTTGGATCGAGCATCCGCACCGCGAACACCCAGCAGATTCAGCGCATAGATGACATTCGCGAGCGCCGAGCGTCGCAAAAGCACGGGTCTTTGGAACACCATTGCCTGTCGGCGCCTGACTTCCGAGCGCGTCGGCGCGCCGGCCGCCGCACAGAGGACTTCACCCCTTGTTGGCGACAGCAGCCCGTGACACAGGCGCAGCAACAAGCTCTTGCCGGCACCATTAGGGCCCAGAATGACCGTACGGCCATCGGCATCAAGCTCCAGATTAATCGGCCCGAGAAGCCGGCGGCCATTGCGCTCTAACACCACATCGCGCAGCGACAGGGGCAGTGTCGATGGCGTTGCACTCATGCCCCGTAACGCCTGCGAGAGAATTCACCCAGCCCATAGGCAAGGCCATTGATCACTAAGGTGAGCATCATCAGGATGGCACCGAGCGCGAGCGCCAGGGTGAGATTGCCCTTGTTGGTCTCAAGCGCGATCGCGGTTGTCATCACGCGGGTGACGCCGGCGATATTGCCACCAACAATCAACACCGCACCGACCTCAGCAGCAGCCCGGCCAAAACCGGCAAGCAGTGCCGTAATCAAGCTGAATCGGCCATCCCAAAGCAGGGTTGGAATGGCACGCAGGCGGCTTGCACCCAATGACGTGAGCTGATCGCGGTATTCCTCCCAAAGATCACTCACGATTTGCCGAGTAAGCGCCGCGACAATCGGAAAAATCAACAGGCTTTGGACGATAATCATCGCCGTTGGCGTGAACAGCAGGCCCAATGGCCCGAGCGGTCCAACGCGTGAGAGCAGCAAATACACAATCAAACCCGCCACGACGGGTGGCAATCCCATTAGCGCGTTCAACACCACAATCACGCCATTGCGCCCCGGGAAACGAAACAGCGCGACGGCCGCGCCCACCGGCAGAGCCAGCAGGCTGGCAAAGAAGACCGCCGAGAGACTCACGCGCAGCGATAACCCAACAATGCCGAGCAATTCGGCATCACCGGAGATAATCAGGGCAAAGGCGCTTGCAAACGCATCGAGCATCGAATTGGGCTCCTCCTCTGGAAGGCCCAGTCTAGGTATGATGCGGTAAATAGATAGAGAGCTTGGTAAACGCTGCAGGATTATGCGCAAGGAAACAGTATGGATTTGCTGACAACCGCCGAAGTAGCGGAATATCTGCGATTAAAAGAGCGCAAGATTTACGATTTGGTCAGCCAGGGTGAAATTCCCTATGCCCGCGTCACTGGCAAATTGGTGTTTCCGCGACAGGCGATTGACCTGTGGGTTATGAAGCACCTGGAAGGTGATCAGGCCGGCACCGCCAACACCCCGCCGGTCTATGCCGGCAGTTCTGATCCATTGCTGGATTGGGCACTGCGCGAAGCGGGCACGGATCTGGCCCAGCTATGCAATGGCAGTGGGGATGGTGTAGCGCGACTACTCGATGGCCGTGCACAGGTCGCGGGTATTCACATCATTGATTCCCGCACCGGGCAGTTTAACGACCCAACCCACTGCGGCCTTGGCGGGATGCGGGACCTGGTGATGGTGCGTTGGGCGCGGCGAACACAGGGACTTGTCCTGCCCGCCGGCAACCCGCTTGGCATCCGCGGCATTGAGGATTTGAAGCGAACCGACCTGCGCATCTGCCAGCGACAGCCCGGTGCAGGCGCGCAAGCGCTGCTGCTTTATCTCATGGATCGCGCGGGCCTGCACCCACCACCGGCACCCCGCCCAGGACATACGGCATTGGATGAAGATGCCGTCGCCGTCGAAGTGGGCAGTGGCCGTGCCGACTGCGGGCTTGCCATTGAATCGGCAGCCCGCCGCCATGGATTGGACTTTATCCCACTGATCGATGAGCCACTCGATCTGGCCATGAAGCGGCGCAACTATTTTGAGGCACCCGTGCAGCGTTTAATGGCATTCACGCAAAGTGAACGCTTCCGCGGCTATGCGGCGAGCATGCATGGCTATGACATCAGTGAATGCGGCAAGGTGCTGTTCAACGCCTGAAATAGTAAACTGCGCGAATGGCACAATATATCTACACCATGAATCGGGTCGGCAAAGTCGTCCCGCCGAAAAAACACATCCTCAAAGACATCTCGCTGTCGTTCTTTCCCGGCGCGAAAATTGGTGTGCTGGGCCTCAACGGCTCCGGCAAATCAACGCTACTGCGCATCATGGCCGGCATCGACACGGACATCGAAGGTGAAGCACGACCCCAGGCCGGGATTAACATCGGCTATCTGCCGCAGGAGCCAGAGCTCGACGCCGAAAAAGACGTACGCGGCAATGTTGAAGAGGGTGTTGCCGAAACCAAGGCCCTGATCGACCGCTTTAACGAGGTCTCAGCCCAGTTCGCCGACCCGGATGCGGACTTTGAGGCGCTGATGGCCGAGCAAGGAAAACTGCAAGACCAGATCGACGCAGCCGATGCCTGGGATCTTGAGCGCAAGCTCGATCAGGCGGCCGAGGCCCTACGACTGCCGGCCTGGGAAGCAGACGTGAGCAAACTCTCTGGTGGTGAGCGCCGACGCGTCGCGCTGTGCCGGTTATTGCTCTCTAACCCCGATATGTTGCTGCTCGATGAGCCAACCAACCACCTTGATGCCGAATCCGTTGCCTGGCTGGAGCGTTTTCTGGCCGAGTTCCCCGGCACGGTGGTGGCGGTCACC